>BBFE01000020.1 GCA_001313085.1 Paenibacillus sp. JCM 18996
CAAGCCCGCCGGGCAGCTCCCACGGCATGTCTTCATGCTGTGGACAGCCATGTCAATCTCCGCATCGAGCATAGCCTGCTCGATCTCTTTCACAAACAGTCCCTTACCTCCGACCTTGGACAGGGTCCTATCCAGAATCCGATCCCCTTTGGTGACGATCCTCCGGGTTTCGAAATGGGCCTCTATCCCTTCCGCCGCGCACAGCTCCCTCAGGTGATCAATGACCATATTCGTCTGGGTCAAGGCCAGAGCGCTCTGTCTGGTACCCACTATAATTTTGCGCAATGCAATCCCTCCATTCGCCGCCACTCTATGCATCACTATCCCCACACGGCAAAATCTTTGTTCCTTATATAGGGGGTAACACTGTATAATCCACGCCCGGATGAGCAGGTTTACCGTTTCACGCAAGCCCCTTCCGCTCGCCGAACCTGATGAGGGCTTCCGGCGAGAGGCCGGCGTCCAGGAGGCGGAACAGCTCTTCCGGCAATCCGCCGAACCGTCCTTCGGCAATAGCCGCTAATACTTTCCATTGTACCACAATTCCCATCATCTGTTGACGTTGCGCCGATTGATGCACCTTCTCGCGGAGCTTCCTCCTGACCTCATGCAAAAAATCCAGGTAAACCTCATATTCCTCGCCGAACATTTCCTCCACCCTGCTCTTGATCACAGCTGCCGCACCCGGACTGGCACCTCCGGTATAAATCGCTATCGTCAGCTTTCCTCGGCGCACGGCAGCCGGCAGGATCGTGTCGCCGGCCTCCGGCCGATCCGCCCGGTTGAGCAAAGCGCCCACCTTATGGCATCCTCGCCGACTTCGGCGTTGACTGCCTCGTCATTCGCCGCGGCTATAACCATAAACGCTCCAGCCGCATCACCGGGCCTGTATTCCCTCGACAGTCCGCGGATAAGCCCCGATCCGATCAATTGCCCAATTCGGTCCGTACATGCAGGACTGACCACCGTGACTTGCGCCCCGCACTCCAGCAGGGCAGCGATCTTCCGCTCCGCCACCGTTCCGCCGCCGACCACGACGCAGCGGCGCCCATGCAGATTGAGCATAATCGGAAAGTAAGTTTTCACACTCATCATCCTGTCCATCCGTGAAAATTGGAATAATAATTGGATACGACGAAATTGAGCACCACAATGCCAAAAGCCAGCAGATTCCACAAAGCGAGCTTTTTTTTCCCGGTAATCCCCATCGCCGTCCGCTGGAACAGATAGAAGCCGTAAGCGCCAAGGACAAACACCGAATTCACAACTTTGGGATCGAACAACAGCTTCATGTTGTGCTCCAGAGAGATCCACACAATGCCAAGGGCCAGAGAGGTGAGCAGCAGCGGGGTTCCCGCCACCACCAGGTAATATGTATATCTGTCGGTGGTTTCCAGGCTGGGCAGCCTTCTCATGGTTGAAGACCACATCTTTTCTTTCAGCTGACGGTGCAGGAACAAATACATCCCCGAAAATACCGCAGCGGCGGTATAAGCCGCATAGCTGCCCATGGCCAAGGAAATGTGAATCAGCATCAGCTCGTCATTGATGGCCCAGCGGGAGTAGGTCGGAACCACATTCGGATTGCCGAAAAAAAATTCAGCGCCAGCACGCCGAACCCGAACACATTGACAAAAAAAACAAACAGCTCTATCCGAAAGAACCTCGCCGCCAGCAGGGATAAGGTCACGAGTGACCAGGAAAAAAAAGAGCAGCGTCTCAAACATCGTAAAAGCGGTGGAGGAGCGGTGCTGAATAATGTTGAAAACCAAATAACAGGTCTGCAGCAGCCACACAAAAGAAAGCAGCCCCGTCCCCACTCTCTTGGCTTTTAAATTCCTGCCTATGAAATCGGAGAAATAGAACAGCAAGCTCAGCGCATAAATATAAATGATAAGATCATATAACCAGCTCTGTGTGACCATAAAATAGAATCTCCTAAATGCGCAAAGTCTTTAAAAAAAAGGCGAAACCGTCTCTTATCCGACAATTCCGCCTTCTTATATCCATATAATTTAAATCAATATCTCCGGTACGGGGTTTAACCTGCCGCCTGCGGGCTTATCCGTGTTCCACCCTGCGTCAATCTCTTTCTCCGCTGTACGCTGAGCCTTCCGGGCTTCTTCCTTCCGCTCTTGCTCCGCAAGCTGGTCCTCCAATGCAAACACCTGTGTAAAAAAAGCTCCAGAGCTTCGTCGCCTTTTCTCTCAACGGACATTTCCTTGATTTTGAGAATCGGATCTCTCAGCATCTGGTTCATCATGCTCTTCGTCAGCTTGCGGATCAGCTTCCGTTCATGGTCGCTGAGCTCCGGCAGACGGTTCAGCAGATTATCCAGGGTGTTCTCGTGGATCGCGTTCGCTTTCGTTTGCAGCGCCTGGATGACCGGACTGACCGCCAAAGTCTTCTTCCACTGCTCAAAAGCAGCCAGCTCCAGCGTGATCATCTCTTCGATCTTGACCGCTTCCTTGCGCCGTTCTTCCAGATTATGGTCGACAATCAGCTGCAAATCGTCAATGTCATAGAGAAACACGCCAGGCAGCTCGCTGATCGCAGGATCGATGTCCCGCGGCACGGCGATGTCTATCATGAACAATGGACGGGATTTGCGCTTCTGGATGACATGCTGTATCATGCCGTGGGTAAGCACGAGCTCCTTTGCCCCGGTTGAAGAAATAATGACATCCACATCCGGCAAATAATCGAACATCCGGTCCATCGGGCAGGCGATTCCATTGAACTTGTCCGCCAGCTCCTGCGCCCTCTCCAGCGTACGGTTTACCACGATCACTTTATGGGCTCCGTTCGAATACAGATGCTTGGCCGACAGCTCGCTCATTTTGCCCGCGCCGATCAGCATGATCGTCTTGTTGTCGTAGCTGCCGAAAATCCGCTTGCCCAGCTCCACAGCCGCATAGCTGACGGAAACCGGGTTCTCTCCGATGGAAGTTTCGGAATGGGCCTTTTGGCCATCGTAACTGCTTGCTTGAATAATGTGTTAAAGAAAGTTCCGGTCGTCCCCAGGCTTTGCGCAAGCAGGAAGGAATCACGGATCTGGCCGAGGATCTGGGTTTCCCCGATCACCATGGAATCCAGTCCGCTCGCGACGCGGAACAAATGCTCCAGAGCTTGCTCTTCTTGATAAATATATAAATGAGGAGAAAATTGTTCTCTCGGAACGCCGAACCATTTCTCCATAAAGCTTTTGATATAGTGACCGCAAACATGCGCCCGATCTACAACTGCATAAATTTCCGTGCGGTTGCAGGTGCCCGCGATAACACATTCCAGTATGCTGTTCGTTTGCTTCAGCTCTGCGAGAGCTTCAGGCAAGTCCGCCTGGGCCACCGAAAATCTTTCGCGGATTTCCACAGGAGCGGTTCGGTAATTGAGGCCAACAACGATAATATGAATGTGAAGTCACCTGCCTTTCCCTAAACATGTTGTGGAGGTTGTTGAATTCAACATATATTATAGCATAAGAACCGGACAAGCCCAGCGACAATTTTGTACAATTTTTGAAGATCATACAGACTGTTTTGTCAGCGTACAACGCTATTCTTACCAAACGGCACCCAATCTAATCATAAGTTCCACCAATGATAAGCTTTGGTGCACAGCCGGCTTCGCACTACTGCAGCCATTTTTTTCTTCAGCAGCTCTTTCAACGCCTTGTCTGCCTTGGCCATTTTATCATTCTGCGACGAAATCACGCTATCCCGGGAATCCAGCACCTTGCCATAGCCGTCGTACATCTGAGCGAACTGCTTGGCAGCTTCACCGAGCACCTGCAGCTCGTCGGGTTTCAACAGCCTTTCTCCACCCATCTGGAGCTTTTCGATATACTGCATGAGAGAGGACAGCGAGGCGAGAGGATTAAGTCCACCGTCTCCGGCCGCCAGCACAAGCCTTTCATGGGTATACATGACCGTGAACAACGCCTGCTTCGTATTGGTCAGCTCATGTGTCCCCTTCATCCTGGGAGCCTCCAGCAAATAGCTGTTCAGCATTTCCATTTGAAACATAGCGACCTGGTAAAGTAGCTGCGTAGAATCTTTCCTCTCAAAACGGTGCTGAACCGAGGAAAAAAATCTGGTATAAAGGCCATACGACCAGAAGACCGACCAAAATCCACACAATCCCTTTTGCCGCCCGGCGCCTTGCCATTCGCTTTCCCCCCGTCTTTAAAGCGAGCTTCACAACCACTCGTCCTTTAAAATGTATGGGAGAAGGATAGAATATATCCCTGTTTTTTTTTGCGGGCAAAAAAGGATAATACAAGACTTAATGTTTCTTCACTCGTCAAAAAAACAAGTAACCGCGGCCAGAGGCCGCGGTTACTGCATACATCGATTTATTTTACGAGCTCTACCTGCTGCATTGCGGGTGTCTCTACCTTTAACTCGCCTAATCCGCGAATAAGCTTCTTAGCGTATACCGTTTCAGGCTTCAACACAGAAATCAAATGATCGATTGCCAGCTGAGGGTCAACGGTTTCACCACATGTGTAGCAATCCAATGCTGCGAATCCTCTCTCAGGATACGTGTGAATGGAGATGTGGCTTTCCGACAACATGACTAGAACTGTAGCTCCTTGTGGTTCAAACTGCTTCGCTTGAACAGATAAAACGGTGGCGCCGCAAACTTCAGCTGCTTCTACCATTTGAGCCTGCAACCATTCCGCATTGTTCAGCAGATCGAAGTCAGCTCCCCAAGTATCAACAGCAACGTGTCTTCCGAAAGTCGAGTATTCCATCTTTCGGTTCCCCCTTCCTAGGAATAAAATTGTTTTTT
Organism: Paenibacillus sp. JCM 18996; assembly: GCA_001313085.1. Next base: position 4,795 of record BBFE01000020.1, read on the forward strand.
TTATTTCATCCGCTAGGACCTACGTCATTCACTTCCCGAGGGAATAATCTCTCGCAACATTCAATGTCCTGAGTGAATCCTGGTTCCTATAATATTTTCAACGAAAATAAAAAATAACATCTATTGGCCAGAAAAGCAACACTTTTTTTTGCCAACCGGTTCATAATTTTCAGTAATGGGAACACCACAATAAACACAATATGAATTTCTGCAAAAAAAGGTTACAATTCCCATACTATTCTATGGAAGATCGGGTGCCCGTTTAAAACGCAATTCAGGGAACGCCGCACAAAAGAACGTCATTCGCTCAGGACAGGAAAGGCCTCAATAGGGCTGCCTTCGTTATTAACGAAAAAAGACCCTCCAGAGGGATCTTCATCACTATGTTCTAGGCTTCAAGCAAGAATAACCGGCGGCTCATCTTTTGAAGTCTTTCGTCGATTTGTTTGTGTATTTCAGGCTCTTGCACGGAGTTTCTCAAATCCAACAGATGATTGACCTGATCTTGTATGATCGCAATTTCCCGCTCAACCTGCCTTCTCTTGAACAGCTGCTCCAACTGGCCGACTCTGTTTCTGTACTCATAAATAATTTTCTCGGAGGCACCGATGACTTCGACGATCTTCACGACAGAACCATGGTGATAGTGATAAACCATTGTAAAGGTAGGATAAATCCGGTTGACCACTGCATCACCTTTAAAGATGGAGATGGCTTTGCGCATCAAGTTGGCCAGCTTCTGGGAACTGATTCTGCAGCTCCTTTCACAAACAAACTTGTTGAATTGACGTTCAAACGACAGTAAAACTTCTTCTCCCTCATCGTCTCTAAAGGCGATCTCTTGGTTGCCGTTCTCCACGACTTTCACGTGCAAAGTCACTTGATGGTCTTCGAACATTTGAATAAACTTCGACATTTGGGCTTCCGTTAACTCCAGGCAGGTTTTGACATATTCAGTCGCTAACCGTTGTGCCATAAAAAATCCCTCAATTCTATTTTTTTTCAAACCGTATACCTTTACAAAAGTATTATACAACATTGAACAAGATGTTTCCTGCATTTAAACCACCCAAAAACCGCCGAAATCCAGAAAAAAAACGCAGAGATTTCAGATTAGCGCAAAAGTTTGCATGTTTCCCTCGCTTTCCCTGCTTGATGTCCTCGGTTCCCTGCCGCATGTGATCGCACATTGTGTCATTTTCACACGACCTGTGATTTAAAGCATTCCTTGGCGTTAACCAAAAAGACCGCCTGGCATATAAACTATGCAGAACGGCCTTGTTCTATGCCCTATGACATTGTAGTCATTCCAACCCTTGTTCCGCCCGCTCTCCCGCACCGTTGCCGGAGGGATCCGCAGCATCCCGGATGATGGCTTGCTCAATCACAGCCCACAGTTCATCCTTTCCGAGCCCGAGCTCCGACGAGAAAAGAATCATCGGATCCGATTTGTTGAGCTGCAGGTCCTCCCGGATGATTCTCTGATGCTTGGTCCACTTCCCTTTCGGGATTTTGTCCGCTTTGGTCGTCACCACGCAGACCGGCGCACCGTAATGCTTGAGCCACTCATAAGTCGCGATGTCGTCCTTGGAAGGAGGGTGGCGCAGGTCGATGATCTGCAGTATCAGCTTGAGAGGCTCCCGGTTCAGCAGATATTCCTCGATAAACTTCCCCCACTGCTCGCGGAGCGACTTGGAAACCTGGGCATACCCATACCCCGGCAGATCGACAAAAAAATAAATCGTTATTAATGCGGTAATAGTTCAAAGTCTGGGTCTTCCCGGGTTTGGAGCTTGTCCTGGCAAGGTTTTTTTTCGCGAAATCATGCGATTGATCAACGAAGACTTGCCGACATTTGAACGCCCTACCAGAGCAATTTCCGGTAAGGCATCCGTCGGGTACTGTTTCGGACCAACCGCGCTGATAACGAATTCAGCTTGATTGACCTTCATGTGTATTCACTCTTTCTCTCTATCTCACTTCTACAGGTTTTACAAGCGCTTGCTCCAGAACTTCGTCCATGTGGCCCACAGGCACGAAGGTCAAGTCATTGCGGACGCTGTCCGGAATCTCCTGAATGTCTTTCTCATTATCCTTGGGGAGCAGCACTTTGCGGATGCCGGCTCGGTGGGCGGCCAAAGTTTTCTCCTTCAGTCCGCCGATAGGCAGGACGCGGCCTCGCAACGTAATCTCGCCCGTCATAGCCACCTCCCGTGAAACCGGGATATTCGTCAGAGCGGAGATCAGCGCGGTCGCCATCGTAATCCCCGCGGAAGGACCGTCCTTCGGAATCGCTCCTTCCGGTATGTGAATATGGATGTCATTTTTTTCTCGTGGAAGTCCGGCGGTATATTGAGCTGCTGCGCTCTTGACCTCGTATAAGAGAAGGCTGCTTGCGCGGATTCCTTCATTACATCGCCGAGTTTGCCGGTCAAAGTGAGCTTGCCGGTGCCCGGCATGACGGTCACTTCAATGACCAGCGTGTCGCCTCCGACCTCCGTCCAGGCGAGTCCGGTAACGGCCCCCACCTGATCTTCCGCGTCTACCGTGCCGTAGCGGAATTTGCCCGGCCCGAGGTAATCTTTGAGATTGTCTTTATTGATGCTGACCTGGATCTCCTCCGGGCTCGTCACAATCTGCTTTGCGGCTTTACGGCACAACGCGGCAAGCTGCTGCTCCAGGTTCCGGACCCCGGATTCCCGGGTATATTCCCGGATCACCTTCATTAAAGTACCTTCCTCTGCCGTCAGCTGGTTCTCCTTCAACCCGTGCTCTTTCTCCTGCTTCGGAAGCAGGTGATTCCTCGCGATCTGCAGCTTCTCCAGCTCCGTGTAGCCCGGGATATACAGCACTTCCATACGGTCAAGCAGCGGGCGCGGAATGTTGTGGACCGCATTCGCCGTCGTAATAAACATCACCTTCGACAAATCGAAAGGCACTTCAATAAAATGATCGCTAAAAGTGCTGTTCTGCTCCGGATCCAGGACTTCAAGCAAAGCGGCCGAAGGGTCGCCGCGGAAATCGTTCGCCATCTTGTCGATTTCATCGAGCAGGAAAACGGGATTGCTCGTTCCCGCGTTCTTCATCCCCTGGATGATCCTTCCGGGCATTGCGCCACATAAGTGCGGCGGTGGCCTCGGATCTCGGCCTCGTCCCGCACGCCGCCCAAGGAAATCCTGACGAATTCGCGCCCCAAGGATTTGGCGATCGACCGGGCGATAGAAGTTTTACCGACGCCGGGAGGACCCGCAAGGCAAAGAATGGGACCTTTCAGCTTCTGAACAAGCTTCTGGACAGCCAAATACTCCAGGACCGCTCTTTGGGCTTCTCGAGCCGTAGTGTTCCTTGCTGAGGATCTCTTCCGCCTTATTGATGTCAAGATCGTCCTCTGTCCTTTTGTTCCAGGGAAGCGTCAAGAGCCAATCGATGTAGTTGCGGATTACTCCGCTCTCCGCAGAGGTAGCAGGCATCTTTTCCAACCGGTCGATTTCCTTCTCGATCTTCTCTTTCACTTTCTCCGGCACGCCGGATTCCGCCAGCTGGTTGCGAAGCTCCTCCACCTCGCCGGCACGGCCTTCCTTCTCGCCGAGTTCCTTCTGGATCGCCTTCATCTGTTCGCGCAGATAATATTCCTTCTGCGTCTTCTCCATCTGCTTCTTGACGCGCTGGCTGATCTTTCTTTCCAGCTCCAGCACTTCCCGTTCGTTGCCCAGGATGTCCAGCAGCTTCTCGAGCCGCTCGCGGACATCGATGGTCTCCAGAATCTCCTGTTTGTCTTTGATCTTCAAAGTGAGATGGCTGCAGATCACATCCGCCAGCCTGCCCGGCTCGTCAATGTCGGACACCGCGGCTAACGTCTCGGGAGTTACCTTCTTGGATAAATTAATATAATGCTCAAACTGGTTGAGCACCGTTCTCATCAGAGCATCAATTTCGGGATCGGTCACTTCCTGCTCGTGCAGTTCTTTAACGTTAACCTCGTAATACTCGTCATTATTAAGAAAATCGATGACTTCGGCCCGAATGACGCCTTCCACCAGAACCCTGATCGTTCCGTTCGGCAGCTTCAGCATCTGTCTCACTTTCGCTATGGTACCGATCCGGTAAATATCCTCTTTGGACGGCTCCTCGATGTTAACCTCCGATTGCGAGCAGAGGAGAATCATACTGTCCTCGACCATGGCTTTGTCCAATGCCTTAACCGACTTTTCCCTGCCAACATCCAAATGGAGGACCATGCTCGGATATACAAGCAGGCCTCTCAGAGGGAGCAAAGGCAGTCTCCGTGTCTTATTCTTGTTAGGTCCCATCGTAAGCACCTCCATCGGAACTCTCCGTTTGCCGCACAACTATTTTATCAAAACTCGGGTCCAAATACCAATTACAGCCGAACAAGCTGCCTGCGGCGCGGTTACTCCGCCGGGACTACGCTATAAGGCGATTAACCGTCCAATACGTTCGGATTCGCATGCAGCATCGGTATGGTCGGCGGAACCGGCACATCGGGTTGTACAGCATTGTTTACAAGCGCGTCCTGCGTTTGCAGATTTAACACATGGTGAAACACCTCGTCGATCGTAGCCACCGGAATGACTTCAAGACCGTTCAGATTAGCGAAAATGTCCTGCCAGTTCTCTTGAGGTATGATAACCTTGCTTGCACCCGCTTGAAACGCGGCCTCCACTTTCGCCACGACGCCGCCGATCGGTTTCACATAGCCGTGGATGCTAACCTCGCCTGTCATGGCTACCCGGTTGTCCACCGGAATTCTCAACATTGCGGAAGTGATCGCGGTCGCCATGGAAATCCCCGCTGACGGCCCGTCGATAGGAATCCCTCCCGGAAAGTTGATATGAAGGTCGAAATCGTCCGGCTGGAGGCCAAACCTTTTTTAATACGGTAAGGACATTATCCACGGATCCGCGGGCCATGCTTTTACGCCGCAGCGTTCTTGAACCGCCGCCCATTTCCTCTTCTTCCACTACGCCTGTGATCATCACTTTCCCTGTCCCCGGCAGCGCCGTGCGCTGTGCTGTCACTTCAATTTCGAGCAGCGTACCCAGGTTCGGGCCGTATACCGCCAGTCCGTTGACATACCCGATTTGCGGCTGGGAAGGAATTTTCTTCTCGGGCCTCGGAGACAGCTGCGAAGAGTTGACAACCCACTCAATGTCCCCGGCAGAAATTTCACTGCGTTTGTCCGTCAAAGCCAATCCTGCGGCAAGCTGGATAATGTTCACAGCCTCGCGGCCGTTCGTAGCATATTTCTTCACCACTTCGATGGCCCCTTTATTTACGGGAAAGCCGATTTTGTGAAGGGAGTTCTCCGCGATATCGGCAATCTCCCCCGGGAGCAGCGGGCGGAAGAAAATTTCCATGCAGCGGGAACGGATAGCCGGAGGAATCTCCTGCGGCGTGCGCGTAGTAGCTCCCACAAGTCTGAAATCGGCCGGCAGCCCATTCTGGAAAATATCGTGTATATAGCCCGGGATATTCGTGTCCTCGGAATTGTAATAGGCACTTTCCAAGAACACCTTACGGTCTTCCAGTACCTTTAATAATTTATTCATTTGGATCGGATGCAATTCGCCGATTTCGTCGATAAACAGTATGCCGCCATGAGCTTTGGTCACTGCACCCGGCTTTGGTTGGGGAATGCCCGCTACCCCCATCGCCCCCGCCCCTTGGTAAATAGGGTCGTGGACGGATCCGATCAGCGGGTCCGCTATCCCCCTCTCGTCAAAACGCGCTGTAGTGGCGTCAATCTCGGTAAACTTGGCGTCGAACCTGAAAGGGGAACCGGAATTTTTCTTTGCCTCCTCAAGCACTACTCTAGCGGCGGCCGTCTTCCCCACGCCCGGAGGCCCGTAAATGATCACATGCTGCGGGTTCGGTCCGCACAATGCGGCCTTCAGCGTGCGCAGACCTTCCTTTTGTCCGACGATGTCCGACATGGCGGAAGGCCTCGTCTTCTCGGCCAGCGGCTTGCTCAATGAGACGGAGCGCAGCTTGCGGAGCTTTTCCATCTCTTTTCTCGATTCTTTATCGACGGCAGACCGGTTCGTCTGCTGGTTGCGGAGCAAATTCCAGAAGTACAACCCTATGACAATAGCGAAAAAAAACCTGAATCAGCATAAGTATCAAGCTTAAAGTCATCTTTACACTACCTCCTGCACATGGTCACTAAACATGCTAATACATGGTAGTATAACCGCTCCGCCCCCCTGTTAATCGAAGATTTGCCAACACGCAAAAAAAAGAAGTCACTCCGGGGTGTCTTACAAAGTAAAACCGGAACGCGATTACGTCCCGGTTTCTTGTTAAAGGATGCTTTTATTTATGCAGCTGCAAGGAAAGGAGCGCGCTCATGCTCAGCAGTTCATCGTTCTCTTCACTCAGCCGTTGATTTTCTTCCAAAAGCTCTTCTTTTTTCATGAGTTAACGCGTTCAGCGCGGTCAGCAGCTCGGGCATCCATTTAAACGCCATCTCTTTGGCTATGGCACCGGACAAGCAGTCACTTTCAAGAATATCCAAGGCGTTCTGCACAGATTCAAGCTTTTTTGGCGAATTGATCGACAGACATGGATCTTATCCCCCTTTAAAAAAATATTACAGCAGCTTTTAGACATAAAGGAATGTATCACAGGGTTTACGAAAGTGTCAAGTATGTATTACAATTCTTTTGTTTTCATTTTTTGCTTTCATATTGTAAGCTAGTATTTGACAAAAGGAGGAGTCCACCCGTGTCCGAGTTAGGCCGTTTACTAAGACAGCTTAGAGGTAAAGAGTCTTTGAGGGATATCAGCCGTAAAGCGGGACTGAGCCATACCTACCTGAACATTATCGAAAAAAGGCGTCGACCCGCGGTCCGGAAATCCCATCAAGCCTACTCCCGAAACGCTCCGCATTTTATCCCAAACATACGGGTTCCCCTATGAAGAGCTGATGAAACTCTCAGGCTATCTTGACGATACAAGCGCGGAGGATGCCGGCGGACCGCTGTCTCCGCTTTCGGACGAACATACGCTGGAGCTGGAGAACGTTCTGCAAAGGGCGGATTTGGTTTTTTTAAAGGGAAGGGTCTGAACGAGGCCGAACGCCAAAGAATTATGGATATGCTGACGCTGCTGTTCCACGAATCTGTGGAGGACGAAAAAAAAGATTCCTGAATTTCGTGATACTTTTCGATCTCGGGGTGTCTTACTATATGAAACGAATTCCCCTGCAAAAAACAAACCGTTGTTTGCGGAGCTGCGTACATATTTTTTTCTTTGTCAGGAGTGATAAAAGTGAATTATGAGGATAAGATTAAACACGTCTTTGACAGCTATGATACCTCTGATCCATTCGAGCTTGCGAGATATTTGAATATCAGGATCACTTATTTTGATTTTGAGAGTACAGTGTACGGCTACTATACTCCGCTGTTGTCGACAAACCACATTATCATCAGCGAGAGCCTCTCGCCGGAAGATCAGGAGAAGGTGTGCGATCACCTAGTGGCCCATCACATTCTTAACACAGGCACTGAATTTTGTCTGGATAAAAGCTGTTACGCCGGATTGGAGAGAGAAACGAAATTCTCCAGGTCTCTATTTCCCCGTAAAAGCAACTCTCTTTTCTGGTTGTAATTGCAGTTCTAACGGAAATCGTCCGGTACATTGGGTTCACTATGCGGTGTTGTCTTTCGTTCCTCCGCTATGCAATAATGGCTTAACCATATGACTTTGGCGTCCAACACAATATGCGCGGCCATCGGCAGCCATAAGCTGCCGGTTGACCAGTACAGCACGCTCAGCAGTAATCCCGACACCGTTTGAGGAAGCAAATTTTTTTTGATGCCTTGGTCATAATGGGCTATACCGAATACGACGCTGCTGATGGCCAAGCTGTACAGCAGATTCAGATGAAGCGTCGAGACCAAATAAAAAAGTCATAAAGGCACGGAAGACCACCTCTTCACCGATCCCCACTGAGAAGGCTACCGGCAAGAACAGAAGCTGCTCTCTTCGGGTGGTCGGATAGATGAACGACCGCTTATGATACGCCTGCAAAAAAATTCTTTTCGGAATGATTTGGAGCGGAGCAATAATAAGGGAGCAAACTCAGTGACCGCCAAATATAGAAGGACCGCTGCAGGATAGATGACAGCCTGGACGCCGCTTAAAGCCGGCCGTTCCAGATAGAGGATTTGTACGGGAGACATTGGCGTAAGCACAAGCAGCACTTGTCCCCACAGAAGAGCAATGACGAACAGGTATTTTCCAAATTTGGGAATTTCACTGTCCGTTTTTTTTGCATTCTGGGAGTAAGGAGCGGTTTTACAACAAATATAAACAATAGAAGTATGATCAGCACTATGTGTTCATCGGACAAGATCATCACCATCCACTGCGTTATTCGACACTGCATTCAAGGCCTGCAGATGCCGTGTAGCGGTCAAAACATATTAAGACAAAAGCGCGGGTTCTTCAAAAAAAAGCTGTTGCTGCGACAGAATTGGATCTGCCGCAGCAACAGCCCAGAAATAATGGATTAATGCCTGCGCCCCGGAATAACTCCAGTTTCCTCATAACCTTCAACGATAATGTCAATTTCCTTCTTCAGCTCGTTCAGCAGCTCCGCTTCCGGCACTTTTCTCACCATCTCTCCATAGCGAAACAGCATTCCCTCGCCTCTCGCTCCGGCTATGCCGATGTCGGCTTCTCTGGCTTCCCCAGGCCCGTTCACCGCGCATCCCAGAACAGAAACTTTAATAGGTACCTTCAGTTTGGAGATATACTCCTCCACTTCATTGGCAATAGAGAACAGGTCGATGTCCAGCCGCCCGCAGGTTGGGCAGGATATGAGCGTTGCGGCATTTGTTATCAGTCCGAACGTCTTCAGCAGTTCTCTGGCTACCCTTACTTCTTCAACCGGATCCGCGCTTAGAGAGATTCTCACCGTGGAACCTAGCCCCATGCTTAGCAGCGCACCGATTCCGGCTGAGCTTTTCACCGTACCGGAGAACAGCGTTCCGGCTTCCGTGATCCCCAAATGGAGCGGATAGCGGAAGGCTTGGGCCGCTTTCGTATAAGCCTCGATAGCCATCGGAACATTGGAGGCTTTCAGAGAAACGATGATATCGCGGAAATCTAATTCCTCCAGGATTCCAATATGGTACAGGGCGCTTTCCACCATTGCATCCGCTGTCGGATAGCCGTATTTCTCCAGCAGATGGTTCTCCAAAGAACCGGCGTTAACTCCGATACGAATCGGAATACCGCGCTCTTTGCAGGCCTTAACAACGGCTTCCACTTTTTTTTCGCGCCGTCCGATATTGCCCGGGTTAATGCGGACCTTGTCCACTCCGTTCTCGATCGCGGCCAGCGCGAGACGGTAATCGAAGTGAATATCCGCCACCAACGGAATCGAGATGCGCCTCTTGATTTCCTTAATGGCTTCCGCAGCCTCTTTATTGTTGACAGTGACTCGCACAATTTGGCAGCCCGCTTCTTCCAGGCGGTGAATCTCGCCACGGTGGCCTCCACGTCGGCTGTCTTGGTCGTACACATGCTCTGGATAATCACTTCATTGCTTCCGCCGATGGTCAAGTTCCCCACCTTCACCGGAACCGTTTCTGTTCTCTGAAACATGCAAGTCTCTCCCCTGACACCAAACATCCTCCGCTCCTTGGCAGGTCTGGAAACCATGCCGAGGATTGGAGGTGTAAGGGTTGTATTCACTTATTAAGCACTTTCTTCTTTCTTCTTGCCTGACGGTTCTTCTTTAAGGATCAGTGTCGGAGTGACTTTCTCCTTCACCGTTTCTTCAGTGACCGTGCACGAAGTTATGTCGTTTCTGGATGGGACTTCGAACATCACGTCGAGCATTATGCTTTCAATAATGGCCCGTAATCCGCGGGCGCCGTATTGCGCTTGATCGCCTCTTTGGCGATCGCGTCAAGCGCGCCTTGATTGAATTCCAGAGCTACATTATCCATATCAAGCATCTTCTGGTACTGCTTGACCAAAGCGTTCTTCGGTTCCGTCAGAATGCGGACCAAAGCATCCTCGTCGAGCGGCTCCAAAGTGGAGATAACCGGCAGACGGCCTACAAATTCGGGGATCAATCCGAATTTCAACAGGTCTTCCGGAAGCACCATGGAGAGATACTCGCCAGGTTTCAAATCCACTTTGTTCATATCGCTCCGAAACCGATGACTTTCTTGCCGATCCGGCGTTTAATAATGGATTCAAGTCCATCAAACGCGCCGCCGCAGATAAAGAGAATGTTTGTCGTATCAATCTGGATAAATTCCTGATGCGGATGCTTTCGGCCGCCTTGCGGAGGTACCGAAGCTACAGTGCCTTCAAGTATTTTGAGCAGCGCCTGCTGTACCCCTTCTCCGGAGACGTCACGTGTAATGGACGGGTTCTCGGATTTGCGGGCCACCTTATCGATTTCATCAATATAGATAATGCCGCGCTCGGCTTTTTTCCACATCATAATCAGCAGCCTGAATCAGCTTCAGAAGGATATTCTCTACGTCCTCGCCGACATAGCCTGCCTCCGTCAATGAAGTGGCGTCCGCAATGGCAAAAGGAACATTGAGGATTTTGGCCAGCGTTTGCGCAAGCAAGGTTTTCCCGCTTCCCGTAGGACCCAGCAGCATGATATTGCTCTTCTGCAGCTCGACATCCTCCAGCTTGTTTTGGGAGTTAATCCGCTTGTAGTGGTTGTACACCGCAACGGAGAGAGACTTCTTCGCCTGGTCTTGACCGATTACATACTGATCCAGAATCGTGCGGATTTCCTTCGGTTTCGGAACATCCTTCAGATCCAGCTCTTCATCATGGCCTAACTCTTCTTCGACGATTTCCGTGCACAATTCAATGCACTCGTCACAAATATATACACCCGGTCCGGCTACAAGCTTGCGCACCTGATCCTGGGATTTTCCGCAAAAAAAAGAACACTTCAGCTGGCCCTTTTCATCGTTAAATTTAAACATTGGATCACTCCTCTTTATTTCAAATCGCTGCGAGTGATAACCTCGTCAATCAAGCCGTAGGCTTTGGCTTCCTCAGCGCTCATAAAGTTATCCCGGTCCGTATCCCTATCGATCTTCTCATAAGGCTGTCCGGTTCTCTCAACATAGATGTTATTCAACTTTTCCTTGGTCTTGAGTATCCAATCCGCGTGGATTTTAATATCCGCAGCTTGGCCGCGCACTCCTCCCAAAGGCTGATGAATCATCACTTCGCTGTTCGGCAGCGCGAAACGCTTCCCTTTGGCACCTGCGGTAAGAAGCAGCGAGCCCATACTTGCGGCCATTCCGACGCAGATGGTGGAAACGTCCGGCTTGATGAACTGCATCGTGTCATAGATGCCTAACCCTGCGGTGACGGACCCGCCCGGAGAGTTGATGTACAAGTGGATATCCTTCTCGGGATCCTGCGCCGCCAGGAACAGCAGTTGGGCAATGACCAGGTTGGCAACGTCGTCATCTATAGCACTACCGATAAAGATAATGCGATCTTTCAGTAAACGCGAGTAGATATCGTAGGAACGCTCCCCACGGTTTTCCTGCTCGACCACCATAGGTATAAGACTCATTGTTACAACCCCTTCTTTAATGTAAAGAATATGGCTTCCTCCGCAAAAGAATACCATGCGAATCGCAAAGTGCTTATTATTGATTTTACCACGTTTGAAAGGTAAAGTCATTTTTTTTCGCACAAGCACTTTCCATTTTTTTTAGGGTAAAACAAAGGCACGCAGTCCAGCACGTGCCCTTTTCTATCTTATGTTAGCTTCTTGTGATGGTTGTTATTTCGCGTTCTCGACCAGGAAGTCTACTGTTTTCTTAACCTTAAAGTCGTTTTTTTCAAAACGTCCAGGTTTCCGTTTGCGGCGAATATGCCGCGAAGTTCTTCGACGGAACGCTCTGTATTCTGTGTCATTTTCTCAAGCTCTGCATCCAGCTCTTCTTCGGAAAGCTCGATGTTTTCTTTCTCCGCGATGGTCTCAAGAACAAGATTGTTGCGCACACGCTTGGAAGCGTCGCCTCTCATCTGTTCTCTCAGAGCGGCTTCATCCTGGCCGGAGAACTGATAATACAACTCTACGTTCAGTCCTTGGGCCTGCAGCCGGTTGCCGAACTCCTGGACCATCTGGTCGATTTCGCTTTCGATCATTATGTCCGGAATTTCCACTTGTGCGTTCTCGGATACTTTCTCCACTACGGCATTTTCAAATTCTCTAAGGGCTTCCGCCTGCTTGCTTTCCTGGAGCTTCTTCTCAATATCTTTCTTGTACTCGTCCAAAGTTTCAAATTCGCTGACATCCAGTGCAAACTCGTCGTCCAATGCAGGAAGGTTTTTTTTGCGCTTGATTTCATGAAGCTTCACTTTGAATATGGCGGCCTTGCCTTTCAGGTCCTCGGAGTGATAGTTCTCAGGGAAGGTGACTTCAACGTCCTTCTGATCCCCGGTCTCCATACCTACGACTTGCTCTTCGAAGCCTGGAATGAAGTTGCCGGACCCAAGCTCAAGAGAATATCTTTCAGCTTGTCCGCCTTCAAAAGCCTCGCCGTCCACAAAGCCTTCGAAATCGATAATGACTACGTCGCCGTCAGCCGCCGCGCCTTCTTCAACGACAACAAGCTCAGCGTGACGCTCCTGCATGCGCTTTAGTTCAGCTTCCACGTCTTCTGCGGTTACAGCAGCTTCTTTCTTCTCGACTTCCACGCCTTTGTATTCGCCTAAAGTGACTTCGGGCTTGACCATGACCTTCGCTTTGAATTTCAGCGGCTGTCCTTTGGCGAATTGCTCGATGTCCACTTCCGGACGATCCACAGGCTCGATCCCCGTTTCCTTTACGGCTTCGACATAAGCTTCAGGAAGAATGATATCCAGTGCGTCCTGATAAAGGCTTTCGACACCGAACTTCGCTTCGAATATCGGGCGTGGCACTTTTCCTTTACGGAAACCAGGCACGTTCAGCTTGGTCGCAACTTTCTTGAAAGCTTTGTCCAATGCTTGTGCGACTTGCTGCTCGTCCACTTCAATATCTAGAACCCCGAGGTTCTTCTCTATTTTTTTCCCAGCTTGCTTTCATTTTATGCTTTCCCCTCCAGAAATTGTCCAAAACTTTCGAAGTTTTGTAACGTTTCACGTGCTCAGCTATACGGTCGATACCCACCCTTGGGCAATTATAACCATTATATTATAACCAGACGACCGTCGCTTTTCAAGGCATGTTTTTTGTTACGAATTCAGATTGTAGGCATGACAGTTTTCAGAAAATGTTTCATTGTGCGCGAGGCTTGCTCCCAATGGAACGACAATTCGGCCGTGATGCCGTACATTTGCTGTATTTCCTCAGGTTCGGCGGGCTGCTGCATCACTTCGAGCAATGCCAGATGAAGCGCCCCAGCCAGGCGTCGGTGGCGTCTGTGGGCTGTTTTAGAATCTGATAATAAACCGTGGTCCCATAAATATAAGCCAGAAATTCATTCCACACCTGCCCGGCAAAATAACCCAGCGTGGGATTGTTGATTTCGCTGATTTCCTGGACGCGAGCCATGATTTCCGTAATCTGGGACGGGAATTCATCGAAGTGTGCCGGCACGTCCTGCAGGTCGATCGTCACTTGTCCGCCCGGTTTGGGAATTTGCAGCACCTCCGCCGCTCCTCTTGCTTTTAGCGTCTGGAGCACCTTGAATTGTAATAAGGGATGACGCGGCTGGGTCTGCACCCATTGTTCGAGGGACGCGTTTATAGAAGGATGCTTGACGTAAATCAGTTGTTCTAGGGCGAGCATCTGTTTTTTTCCGGCGAAGTCGGATCGCGAAGCATGGAAAGGAGTTTTTTTCGGCATACTTGTCGTCCTCTCCTTCTTTCTCATGCACAATTCCCCGGAACAAGTCGGCTTCGGACCAGTCTTCCTCCTCTTCTCCCGCCACAAAATGGCTTTCGGGAAACATGGTCTGCAGCCAATTGAGCAAAGCCTGCCATTCCTGCCCGGTCTCCACGTCCCCTCCGCTGCACTGAAGCAAAAAAGTGAAGAAGCTTGATCGCTTCGAGGTATCTCTCCGTCTCCAGCATCCGGGTCAGTTCCACTTGGTAATATTCTATAGTTCTTGGGAGAAGTATGATCTTCTCTTCTGTGCGGCGCGATATAGGGATCACCTTCTTCCAGTAGAGGAGTCATTGCCCGCGAATGTTCTCCTGAGGTTCGTAACTGCAAGTGTACTTCATTGGGGAAAGGAAATCAAAACTATGGGCACAGCAAGTGAAAAAAATGTCGGTAAAGGAGGACGAAGCCGCAGGATATGGATTGAAATATGTGGAGATAGAAGATTGGTGAAAAGAACAATCCGCATACGGGAATAGTACAGTCCGCGTATACGGCGGGTGTCTGACCAAATTTTCATAAAATTCGGTCTTTACTTTACCAGTTGCTTTTATGATTTCCCTGTGATAATATAACTCATGTTTCACTGCAAAAAAATTGTGTCCCAGTAGCTCAGCTGGATAGAGCACTCGCCTTCTAAGCGAGTTGTCGGGGGTTCGAATCCCTCCTGGGACGTAAATGAGAAACGCAGGCCGTTTAGGTCTGCGTTTTTTTGCGTTCCGGGAGCTGATGAGAACCCTCGACGACGGGGGACGTCGCAGCTCACCGGGCGGGCCGTTCATGCCTCGACCAAGCGGAGTCGCCAGCTCCATCGGACCCCTTGTCCGATGGCGACGCGTATCCCTCCGCAAACAAATTTCACCCTATAGATTGTATTTTCTACAATAGAATGAGTGGAAACTGGCACTGTCATTGGGCAGTACTGCAAAAAAATACAACAATTTTGCCGAATGCGCGCTAAATCTTATTGGATTATCGAGTTCTATTTTTTGCCTGAAAACAACGCCTCACTGCAAAAAAAACGATTCAATCGGACAGACATTAACTTATTCCGCAGCGCATAGTTTGGTATCATCATGTTTTGCCTGATTGAAAAGCAAGCCTGTAGAGGAGAAAAAAACTTCAGGAGAGGGATGAAGTCTATGTGTGGAATCACTGGATGGATCGACTGGCGTAAAGATTTGACTCAACATACATCCATTCTCGAAACGATGACGGAAACACTAACGGACCGCGGCCCAGACGCTTCCGGCACATGGATCACACAGCACTGCTCGCTCGGACACCGGAGGCTCAGCGTCATGGACCCGGAGAACGGCGCCCAGCCGATGACACGCAAATACGGTGATAACACTTTTTTTTCACTTGTATATAACGGAGAGCTCTATAATGCGCCAGAACTGCGAAAAGAACTGGAGCAGCGGGGCCATATGTTCCGAACAAATTGCGATACAGAAGTGCTGCTGCTGGCTTTTATTGAATGGGGACGGTCGTGCGTTGACCGGTTTAACGGCATTTTTGCCTTTGCGCTGTGGGACGAGGAAGCGCAAACGCTGTTCATGGCCAGGGACCGGCTTGGCGTTAAACCGCTCTTTTACTCCATCAGCGACGGGATGCTACTGTTCGGTTCCGAGCCTAAATGCATCCTGCAGCATCCGAACTTCAAAGCGCAGATCGGCGCCGAAGGACTGGCGGAGATTTTCGCCGTGGGACCCGCGAGGACGCCCGGCCACGGCGTTTACCGCAATATGCACGAGCTTAAACCGGGCCACTGCATGGTGTATTCCAGAAACGGATTAAGCATTAGAGCTTATTGGAAGCTGGAAAGCCACGCACACCCTGATAACCTCGAAGATACAGCACAGCGAATCAGGGAGCTTCTGGTCGACACGGTCGAGCGCCAGCTGGCTTCGGATGTCCCCGTGTGCACTCTGCTTTCGGGAGGCCTCGATTCCAGCGCCTTGACGACCATTGCCTCCAACTACTATAAAGCCGCCAATCAGGGCACGCTCCATTCGTTTTCAATCGATTACGTGGATAATGACAAGCATTTTAAAGTGAGCGCCTTCCAGCCCAACGCCGATGCGCCCTGGATCAAAAGGATGACCGAGTACTTGGGCACGCAGCACCATTATATCGAATTCGACACTCCCGAGCTGGTAGAGGCGCTACGCGCTGCGGTATATGCAAGGGATTTGCCGGGCATGGCCGACGTCGACGCCTCCTTGTACCTGTTCTGCCGGGAGATCAAGAAGAATGCCACCGTAGCGATTTCCGGAGAGGCGGCGGACGAAATTTTTTTTGGCGGATACCCGTGGTTCCACCGGGAAGAATCACTTAATGCGGATACTTTCCCTTGGTCGCTCGCAACGAGAGACAGGGTCAGTTTATTGTCCGACCATCTGCTGGACTGGATAAAACCCGAAGCCTATGTCAAAGAGAGATACGCTCAAGCTCTCCAAGAGGTGCCTCGCCTTGCAGGAGAGAACGTACAACAGAACCGGATGCGCGAAATTTCGTATTTGAACATTACCCGATTTATGCCGACGCTGCTGGACCGCAAGGATCGGATGAGCATGGCCGTGGGTCTGGAGGTTCGCGTGCCGTTCTGCGACCATCGTCTGGTTGAATACGTGTGGAATATCCCATGGGAAATGAAAACCGCCGGGGACCGTGAAAAAAAGGAATCCTCCGCCGGGCGCTGAGAGGCATTCTGCCGGAGGATGTGCTGACAAGAAAGAAGAGCCCTTACCCCAAAACCCACAATCCGGATTACTTAACCGCTGTAAAAGAGTGGATGCTGACTATTCTGAACGATTCGTCTTCGCCTTTGCTGCAGTTTATCAATGTAGCTAAAATCCGCAAACTGGCCGAAGGCGACGCCACTCAATTCAATCTTCCCTGGTTCGGGCAGCTGATGACGGGACCCCAGATGTTCGCGTATTTAATTCAGGTCGACCTGTGGCTGCGGAAGTACAAAGTCTCCATACGATAAAAAAATGACGGGCGGATGCTCGTCATTTTTTGGCGTTTCGGACTATGTTCCCAGTTTGGTGTCAACCTATGTGCTTGGTTCGGCGTCTCGGACTATCCTAGTGTGGCGTCTGGCAATATGTACTGGTTTTGCGTCTCGGACTATCCTGGCTTTACGCATTGCCGCAAGTTTTGGCGTTCCGGGGTTAGTTCAATTTTGGCGTCTCTAGTTTATGCCCCGGTTCTTGCATCTGCGCGCATATGCTCATTCCGGCTCCCCGCCAAACAGCGGCAAAAAAACTGCTGCAGCGCCAAAGCCTGTGCTGATCCGGTTTTTGGTCTCGACAGGCAGCTCGGCCATCGTTTTGCGGAAGTGCGGCAGGTAAAAAAATAAGGGTCGTAGCCGAAGCCTGGTCTCCCCGCGGTTCCCGGATAATGTAACCTTCACAGACGCCCTCCGCCTCCACGACGCGGTTCTGCACCGGATCGATGTAAGCCAAAGCGCAGACGAAGCGGGCTCTGCTCAACATTTGCGGCGGTTCCTGCGGAGCTTCCTCCACCGTGAAAGGCGCCAGCGCCAGCTCCGCTTCCGCAATATCCGCCAGAGGATTAAGTCCAGCCAGTTCGGAGATGAGCTTCGAGTTGTTCTCTTCATCCGTGGCTTGAAGTCCGGCAAAACGGGCGGAATAAATACCGGGCCTGCCGTCCAGCGCATCCACCATCAGTCCGGAGTCGTCGGCAAGCACCGGGACATGCAGATAATTGGCGATAGTCCTCGCTTTAATCAGCGCATTCTCGGCGAATGTGGCTCCGTTCTCAACGATCGCGGGCAGCTCGTCATAATCGGCCAGGCTGCTGATCTCAATACCCAAAGGCTCGAACCAGGCGGCGAATTCTTTCGCTTTCCCCTTATTCTGTGTCGCAATTATCACGCTTTTATTCTGTGCCTGCATGGATCCGCTCTCCTCCAATCAACTTGGCGGCCTCTCCCAGCACTTTGCGCTGCTCTTCGATCATCAATTGAATCCCGCTGTCCGCCAAAGCGAGCAGCTCGTCAAGCTCTTTTCTTGAAAACGGGGCTTCTTCCCCCGTGCCCTGAATTTCGACGAATTTCCCCTCGCCCGTCATGACCACATTCATATCAACCTTTGCCTGGGAATCTTCGTCGTAGTTCAGATCCAGACGCGGTTCGCTGCCGATAATCCCTACGCTGACCGAGGCCAGGAAATCGCGCACTGGAAATTTCGGCAGTTTTTTTTATCCGCGGCTACCTTTCGCAAAGCGAACACCATGGCGACAAAAGCGCCGGTGATCGATGTCGTTCTAGTGCCCCATCCGCCTGGATCACATCGCAATCCAGTGTCAGCGTGCGCTCGCCCAGTGCTTCAAGATCGACAACCGAGCGAAGCGCGCGTCCGATCAAACGCTGAATCTCCATCGTGCGGCCGCCCAGCTTTCCTTTGTTAGCCTCCCTTTGATTGCGCACCTGGGTTGCTCTTGGCAACATTGAGTATTCAGCCGTGACCCAGCCTTTCCCTTGGCCTTTCATAAAAGGAGGCACCCGCTCCTCCACAGTCGCCGTGCAAATGACCTTCGTATCTCCGACCTCGATCAGGAGCGAGCCTTCCGCATGCTTGATATAATGGGGAGTAATCTTAATAGTCCGCGTTTGATCTGCCTGTCTTCCACCGATTCTCATGTACGTGCTTCCTCCTAGAAAAGATATCGCCGCAGGGCTTACCCCTTATTGTGTACCAATGTTTTCCCGATATCCGAAACTCTTAATCATTTTAACAAAGCGGCAGAAGAAAAGCATCCCGAACGTCGTAAAAAAGGGTGAAATTCAAGGCAATCCAATAAAACTGCCGGGGAGCTGCTGCATTCGCATATGGCCTCCAGCCGCTGTTGACATTCAGTTCCTTGATCGGATTTCACATCTTGATTTCATTTAAATGCACAGGCTTCATCACAGGTTTGCTGTAATTCTGGTTGTCGGTGGAAGCGATTTTGGCGTCTCCGTTCACTTCAATCTGGACTTTAGGCACTCCGGTGTTCTCGGTCAAAGAAAGAACCACGGCCTGCAGCGCTTCGGCAGGAGCCTTTTTATCCATACCCAGCACTTTATCCGAGAAATTCACTGTCACCAAATCATTGGTTTTGTTCACCTGGAGAACTTCCGTCGAAGGGGCGAATACGGGAGTCAAGCCTTTGCTTTGGTCCGGCCCCTTGATCAGCTCCTGAACCGCCGCTTGGGCAACATCGTCCGTCCGTTTCACCAGCCGGGTCACAGGCACATAATATTTGTATTGATCCGGCCCTGGGCCAAAAAAGTACAAGGTCACCGGAGTAGCCCTGCCGTATTCCACATTGTCGGGCTTCTCGATGTTGATTCCCATCGCTCTGGACAGCGAACCGTCAATCGGAGTGCCCGCCATCGGCATTTCCTTCAGGTCTTTGCCTTCCACACGAATTTTGACCTGCTCGATAGAAGGAAAGCTGGTCAGCGTCCAGGTGACGGCTTCCATGATTTTGCGTTCGTCCTGAACGTTGTACTCATTGAATGCCTTGCTGAAGTCTACGGTCGCCAGCTTGTTCCTGACATCGATCCCTTTCACTTGAGTGCCTTTCGGCAGCAGACCGATAAAGCCTTTGGGCAGCAGCTTCTGGCCGGGACCGTCCTCCACCATATACTGGAGAGCCGCTTTGGCTATCTCCACTTTGTCGGGCAGGCCCATGGAAATCGGCGAAACGAGTCCATTGGCGTCCTTAAAATACAATGTGGCCGAAGCCGGGCTCACCGATTTTTTTGCTGAGGCAGCGCGGCCATAGTCTCCGCCGAGGCCGGCGGCGGATCGATCGGTTGGGACTGGCGCTTTGACCCGAGCGAGCAGCCCGAAGTCAGCAGAACAACGACACTTCCTGCGGCAAGCCAACGGGTCCAATAGTAACGATTCATCGTTCTTCCTCCTGAATAAGTCGATTTATTGTTACTATGTATACGAACCGTGGCCTGTTTTATAACTGTTTTTTTGTCCGAAAAAAGGGGCAAGCTAATGAAAATATCCTTTTTTTGGGGAAAATTTAGGGGGCATATTAGGAGGGGTGAGAGAATGAAATACAATTTGGACAGCGACAAAGTGAAACAGGCCTCGGACGAATGGCTGCAAAAAAAGGGGCGTGAAGGTGTCGGATATTTCTGAGCTCGTCTATTTTTTTGCAGAAGGATTATCTGCAGGATTTGACAATTGAATTTTGTGAGATTAATGTACGCAAAGTGATGGAAAAAAAAGGGAGGTCCAGAACGCCATCCTGACTGGCATCCAGCTTGATATCCTGTCGGAACAGGGAAATCTGATCGCCCCGCTGCAGGATATGATCGAGAATGACGAGCCGCTTTACGGCTGCGATGAGATCTTGGCACTGTCCATCGTGAATGTGTTCGGGAGCATAGGTTTAACCAATTTCGGCTATATCGATAAAATGAAGCCGGGCATTCTGGAGGTGCTGAACGACAAGACGGGCAAGCAAAAAAATACCTTCCTCGACGACATCGTGGGAGCGATAGCGGCGTCCGCCAGTTCGAGAATCGCCCACCTCAGGCAGTCGGAGATGGAGCAGGCACAAACCGTGGGCCAGGTATAGCTTTAATATTAAAAAAGGGAAAGGAAAGGCACGGGCTTACGTCCGAATGCTGGCTCACGGTGTGTCTTCCTGCCCTCTCAGTCTATATAGAACGATAAACAAATACGCCGTTATCTTCTTTCCGCTCGGCGCGTCCTTCCGCATCCAAGTAGACGACATGAGCAAGCGTCTCGGCCATGGCAAAACGGAGCTGGTGCAGTGACAGCCTGTCGCCGAATAAAGCCTGACACAGCTGATAGCAGGTCATCGGCTGTTGCAGTTGTTCTTCCATAAGCTGCAGCCGCTGTTCATGGTGGCCGACCAGCTCCAGCGCCCGTTCGCGAAAAGCTGTAAACGGCTCGCGGTGGCCGGGATACGCTTGAACGACTTCATATTCGGCAATCCGCTGGAGATGGTCCAGATAAGATTGCAGAGGATTCGCGTCCATCCCGGGAATATAGCTGACATTAGGCGAAATCCGGGGCAGCACGTGGTCTCCGCAGAACATCACTTTGGCTTCAAAATTATATAAACACAGATGGCCGTCCGCATGGCCGGGAGTGTGGATCGTTTCGTACTCCCGGTCTCCCATCCGGATTTTATCCCCGGGATTCAGCAAAGTGACCTGCGGCTGCGGAGATACCTGATCAAGGAAGCTTTCCATATGCTCGTAAATATTTTCGCATTTGCCGGAATCCATCCCGTGCTGCCGAAACAGCTCGGTCATCTCTTCGCTCATGGTCCGCTCCGGGCCCCACAAAAGCCGGGCCTGGACCAATCCTTGAGTGGACAAATAAACCGGCGCGGACGTCTGTTCCTGGAACCAGCCGGCGAGCCCGTAATGATCCGGATGGTGATGCGTCAGGATGATCCTGTCGATGTCGCCATAACCGATCCCGCACTGCTCGAGCGCCGATTGCCAGGCGGCCTCGGATTCGGCAGTGCGGATTCCGGGATCCACCAAAGTGTAACGGCCGCTGCCCCGGATCAAATAGGAGTTGACCCATCTAAGCGGAAACGGCAGCGGAACCTTGACGCGCAGGATGCCTCCATCGTGCTGCGAAAACTCGCTCATTCCGTGTCCCCCTTTCTGTCGCAATGTTACGTATAGTTTCATTGTATCGCTGGTCCTATGAGAGAAGCAATTTATTTGCTGGAACATTTTCGCGCAGGCTTGTAAAAACACTGGTGAACGGGCAGGTATGTTACAATGAGAAAAAAAACAGAACAGGTGATGCATGTGCAGTTACATGTAGAGCACACAGAGCCCAAAAGACTTCTGAACCCTGCAGGAGGGTATTTGACCGGGTACACTCACACATTGAATCCTTACGCCGGCTGTTCGTTCGCTTGTTCTTATTGCTATGTACGGCGGATGCCTGTCGCTCTATTTCAGCCTGAGCCTTGGGGAAGCTGGATTAAAGTAAAAGAGGGCGCAGCCGGACTGCTTCGTAAAGAACTGGCGAAAGCGAAGCGCAAAGGGCCCGTTACCGTTTTTTATGTCCTCGAGCACCGATCCTTACCAGCCGATTGAACATGAGCTGCGGATCACCCGGTCGCTTCTTTCCGTAATGACGGAGGAGAAGCCGGATTTTTTTTACTGGTCCAGACACGAAGCCCGTTGATTATGAGGACCTGGATTTGCTGTCCGCTGCGGGGCCGGGTTCGGGTAAGCATGACCATTGAGACGGATCTGGAGGCGGTGAGAAAAGCTTTTACTCCTTCCGCTCCCCCGCTTGCGGCAAGGTTCAAAGCATTAAAAGCGATTTATGAAGCGGGAATCCCGGCGCAAGCGGCGGTTTCTCCCCTGCTGCCCTGCTCGGAGGAATTTCCTGAAAAGCTGGCTGCCAGCGTGGGACGGATTGTGCTGGACGATTTTTTTCATGGGGGACGGCAGCAGCGGCAAACGTACGGAAAAGCTTGGAATGCGGCAGCGTTTCGAGCAGCTTGGACTGGGGGAATGGTATAATCCCGATGCATACCTGCGCGTCCTTAATCGGCTGCAAAAGTTCTATGGAGACGATCGGCTGTTCGTCAGCCAGGCGGGATTTCTGCCGTAGAACGGAGGTGCCCAAACCGAACGACTGCAGATGGATTGCGGGCTGGAAAATCTCCTAAAGTATTATGGCTCAGGGCATCAGCCCATGGGGTTACACCTTAAGCCGCCTCATTCTCTCCAGAATCAGGCGGTCGAACCGTACCCTCCCAAACACAATGAGTGTCCGGTTCTAGTCAAACCAAACGGTTTTATCCTCAACAGCAGCTCTTTTGCGCATCGGCACCTTGATATCCGGGTATCCCACATAAATGAAACCGGCCATGGCTTCCCTGTCAGACAAGCCGAAAATCTGCTTCACAAAGGGATGGTAAGCGGCGTCCCCCCGTCCTCCATACCGCTCCAAGTCCCAGTGCGTGCGCCGTGAGCAGCATGTTCTGGATCGCCGCGTGCACTGCGGCATATTCCTCAACCTCCACCGCATGCTTATTGTCCGGCGGAGAGACCGCGACGCCGATTACAACCGGCGATCGTTCCGCTTTTAACGACGCCTTATCCATGGCTTCTTGTCTTTGTTCCGCGGTTACATCCCCCAAACCCTCTGCAGCCAGATTAGCCCACACCTGGCCCAGCTTTTTTTTCCTTCCCTCGCCAGTCATCACAAAAAAAATTTCCACGGCTGGGTTAAATAGTGATTCGGCGCCCAGGTGCCGGCCTCCAGGATACGATGGATCAAAACGGGCTCAACCGGGTCCGGCTTTACTTTGCCGATGCTTCTTCTTGTCCTTATCGCTTCATGGATGTCCATTTCCACCAACTCCCCCCCATACGCTATAGCTTTGTTAAACGGACTGTGAACCGTTTTTTCTTTATTACTATTGTAACGAAAAAAGGCCCGCGGAGCAAAATCAGCTCTGGTGCCGCTTGCGGTACTGCAGGGGGGATTCCCCCGCCAGCTGCTTGAACACGCGCCGAAATGCGCCACATTGTCAAAGCCCGACTCCTCAGCCACTTCGATGATCTTCCATCTTGTTTCCCTCAGAAGCCTTCTTGCTTCCTTGATCCTCACCGCCTGCAAATATTCCACAAAGGAGAAACCCGTCACCTGTTTGAAAATACGGCTAAGATAAAACGTGCTGAGATAAAATTCATTCGAAATCCTCGTCAAAGTGAGAGGCTGCTTATAATTTGCGTTGATGTACTCCACCAATTCGTCGATTTTGCGGTGAAGCGGACTGCTCAGCTCCGCCGGCGAAAAAAACAGCTGTCATCCGCCGCCTGCTCCCTTCGCGCACGGAACAAGAGCAGCTGCCAAAGTAAAGAGCGGGTCGCGATTTCCCACCCTGCCGGCTGCTTTGTATACTCCGTCAGGGCCCGTGACAACAGCTCCTCCACATAACCCTGTTCCTTCACGTTCAGACGCACCGCTTTCCCCTCCATCCGGAAAGACTGTGTCAGCACTTGTCTTTCTTCGGGGGAGAGAGTTCCGAGCAGCCAGTTCTCTTCCACATTGACTAGAATCCTTTCATGGTCCGCTCTCCCCGTGTCCGCAGTCCTGTGCAGGTCAAACCGGTTGATGAAGACAAGATCCCCTTTGCTCAGCCGGTACGTCCGGTCATTTATGAAATAGTCCCGCTCGCCCTCGAGCAAATAATAGATCTCATAAAATTCGTGGACATGGTCCGATTCCATATTGAACAGATGAGTCCGCTTTAATTTTTTCGATAAAAAAAGGGGGATTTCATCCGAATTTCCTCCCAATCCGCTATATCTGTCTCTACTTCAGTTTACAACAAAATAAGCAAAGAAACACATTTTTTTTCAGCAATAAATGAATAGAATTTTTTTGCGGTCAGACGGGTATGCTGGTTGCGGATACATTTTTTTGAAGGGAGATCGAGACCCAATGGCCAAAACCAGATACGCGCTCATAGGAACCGGCGGAAGAGCCGCATTCTTCTACAACGCTTTAGTCCGTGATTACAGGGAGACGTCCGAGCTGGTCGCTTTTTTGCGATGTGAACCGGACGCGGATGAATTTTGCCAACAAACAAATATACGAAAAAATTCCAGCATGAGCCCGTTCCCGCCTATAAAGCGGACCAATTCAAGCAGATGATCGAGGAACAGCGCCCGGATACGATCATTGTAACCACAATCGACCGCACGCACCATACGTATATTATCCGCGCTATGGAGATGGGCTGTGACGTCATTTCAGAGAAGCCGATGACCGTCGACGAGAGCAAATGCCAGGAGATCCTCGACGCCATAAACCGCACGGGCCGCAAGCTAAGGGTCACCTTTAACTATCGCTACGCTCCGCATAACACGAAGATCAGGGAGCTCATCATGAACGATACGATCGGCAAGGTCACCTCCGTCCATTTCGAATGGATGCTGAACAACAAGCACGGCGCGGACTATTTCAGACGCTGGCACCGTGACAAGCGCAACAGCGGAGGCCTTCTTGTACATAAATCCACTCATCACTTCGATCTGGTCAACTTCTGGCTGGGCGCGAGGCCCCGTACGGTTTATGCAATGGGAGACCTCATGTTCTACGGAAGGGAAAATGCCGAGAAGCGCGGAGTCACCGAGTTTTACCAAAGAGCCCACGGCAGCGAAGCGGCCGCCAAGGACCCTTTTGCCCTCCATATGAAGGATAATGAGAATTTGAAAGCGATGTACCTAGACGCGGAGCATGAAGACGGGTATCAGCGCGACCAGAGCGTATTCGGCGACGGCATCTCGATCGAGGATACAATGGGCGTAATGGTCCGCTATGACAGCCAGGCTATCCTCACTTATTCCTTGAACGCTTATCTTCCTGTCGAAGGCTATAATATCTCTTTCAACGGGACAAAAGGACGCATGGAGGTGAGAGTCGTCGAAGCTTCCTATGTCAATTCCGGAGGCGCGCAGGAGATGGAAGGGGCGATCAAAGGAAAAAAAGCATCCGGATCTTCCCGATGTTCGAGGCTCCTTACAATGTCGAAGTGGAAGAGCAGCAGGGCGGGCATGGCGGCGGAGACCCTGTTCTACTGAACGATATTTTCGGCGTGCCAGAGGAGGATCCTTTCAAGAGAGCGGCTTCTCACGTGGACGGCGCCATGTCGATCCTGACGGGAATCGCAGGCAACATTTCCATCAGAACCGGACTGCCGGTTCAGGTGGACAAACTGGTCAAGTTCCATTAGTCTGATATTTGCAAAAGGAAGGGAGCCGGTTGTTGAAAGGCCCTTCCTTTTTTTATGCTTCACGCCAGCAAAAGCTTGATTCCGCCCAACACCAGCCCGATGAGGAAGCCGCATAACGCCCCGTTCACCCGGATCCACTGGAGGTCTTTGCCTACTTTATCCTCAATCATTTCCGTAAGAGTCTCGTTATCGAGCTTGTCCAGATTTTCTTTGATCAGCTTGCCGATTCTGGAGTGGTTCTCTTCCACGAGCTGAATCAGCTTGCCGTTGATCCAGGTTTGCAGCTTGCCATACATGTCCGCATCGTTTCTGATCCGCCCCAGCGCGCCTTCCAGAAAAGGCAGCAGCATGCCCTCCGCAAAAGAGCCGTTCCCGACATAGTCCAGCAGCTTTTGCCGATATTGAGTAAGGATATCCGTGAGCCGGGAGGAAAAATCCAATTCCTCAAGTTCTCTGGTCTTCCAGCTTTCCACCGCTTCAAGCAGCTTCTCGTTCGTGCTGATGCCTGAGAGCTCATCCCTGATCACGCCCAGCAGGTTGAGCCGGGTCGGATTGTCGGCATGGCTTAACTCCACCAGATTGGTCAGGATGAAGTTCTGCGCGATATCCCCGAGCTTCTCCTCCGTCATGAAGCCGATGAAAGCATTGATTGCAAAAGACATCAGGCCGCCCGCCTCCAGCTTTTTTTTCAGCGCTTCCATCGCCATTTCGCCGATTTTGTCCCTTGTTTCCGGCCTTGCCGCATATTCCGCAGCTTTCACAAGCACGACGTTGAATGCCTTTTCCTCCAAACCGCGCGCCTGCGCCTGTTCAACGAGAAACTGCAGGACGGCGGAAGTATTTAACGAGCGTATGTAGGTTTTGGCTTCCTTTTGCAAAAGTGCAGCCGTTTGTTCAAGCGGGATCTGCAGAATCAGCTCTCTTGCGAGCAGCTGCAGCCCCTGCCTGACCGAATCGGAATGAAGCTCCTTGGCGCTCATATCCATTACGTAATCTGTGACGTTCAGCTCTCCGATTTTTTTGCACGATCATCTCTTTGCTCAGCAGGTCGTTTTCCACCGTCGAAATCAACGCTTTGGATACCCTCTCCCTGTTCTTGGAAGAAGCGCCGTGTGCGGAATTGGCAGCCCCAGAGGATGCCGGAAAAGCGCGGTAACCGCAAACCAATCCGCCAACCCTCCTACCACTCCCGCCTCAAATCCCGCCTGCAGCAGAGCCCCCGTATATGTGCCGGTAACCGGAAGTGTCGCGATAAATCCCGTTGCCATCGCCGCCAAGGATAGATTGCCTAATTGCTTGTTTCTTTTGTCCATTTTGAATGACCCTCTCGCTATATGTTTTCAATTATTAGAGCCGCAGGATGGATTCTACTATTTTACCTTATTAAACACCATTCTACACAGTTTATCGTTTTCGCGCTCCTTCCTATCTCTTTACCCAGAAACCTTCGAAGATTACTCCCGCTGCCGTGGGGAGGCTGGAATCAAACCACAAAGCGATGCACGAGCTTCGAGGATTATGCCTGTTTCTTTGCGGGGAACCCCGTGTAAAGCCGTTTCATCTGCGGCGCCGAAGGGTATTGGGTAAAAGAATCGATAATACAAGGAGGAAGCGGCATGATGGACAAAAAAAAGCTCCACTGGTTTTGTGCTTGGCATTCGGCCTGGCTCTCGGCGGCTGTGGAAATGCGAATAAGCATTCGACGGCCGGCGAACAGAACACGGGGAATCCAAGCAACAGCTCCCAGAGCGGCGCAAGCCAGGGAGGAGCGGGAGCCTCGAACGGGGCACAAACCCAAGGCTCTGCGCAAGGCGGCATAGGCTCCCAGAGCGGCGCACAAGGCTCTGCGCAAGGAACGGGGCCGTCGAACGCGCCACAGAGCTCCACTCAAGGAGCCGCCTCGGTCACCGTCGATATGCTTAATACGCAGATGAACAAGGCAGGAACCGCCGAGCTCAAATCCCAGGGCGACACTGTCAGCATTACTCTGAATGTAAGCGGCTTGACTCCAGGACAGCACGGGATCCATATTCATGAAGCCGGAGCATGCCAAGGCCCGGATTTCAAGTCCGCCGGAGGCCATTTGAACCCTGATTCGAAGAAGCACGGCATGGATAACCCGGAGGGGATGCACGCCGGCGACTTGCCTAACGTGGAAGCGGACAAGGACGGCAATGTAAAAAAAACAACGATCACATCCAAATCCGTTACGCTTGGTCCCGGCAAAAAAACATCTCCCTCCTCGACGGGGCAGGCCGAGCCCTGGTTATACATGCCAAGCCGGACGACGGCAAGACCGATCCCTCCGGAAATTCCGGCGACCGTGTCGTCTGCGGAGTGATCAAGAACAACTAAAGCTACACCGCTGCATGGCACAGCAGGATGTTTTGTGTTATAATGCAGGCATGCCGAAAAAAAAGTGGTGACCTCAATGTGTATAAACTTGCCGTTATATGGAATTTTATATAGAAGAACCACGCGAAAACTCTTGACCGAATGGTCAAGGGTTTTTTGTTTCCTTTAGGCAATAAACATGGTGAGGGGAAGAAAAAAATGAGTCTGGAAAAAAAAGCAGGTCCGCGGCTGCTGCAGCCATCAGTTTGATAAGCAATGTGCTGCTGACGGGGATCAAAATTGTCGCAGGGATTTCATTCAACAGCGGAGTGCTGATCGCCGACGGCATCCATAACGCGGGAGATGTTATCGCCTCGGCCACCACGTACGGGGCCATGAAAATATCCAACCAGCCGGCCGACGACGATCATCCTTACGGACATGGAAAAGCCGAAGTCGTGGGAGCCGGAATCGTCGCCTTCATCCTTAGCCTGGCTGCCTTATTCATCGGATACAGCTCAATCCAAGCCTTGTTTCAGCCGGCCCATCAGGCCCATTTGCTCGCACTTATCGCCGCGTTTATCTCTTTGGTTTGGAAGCAGTGGCTGTACATTTACACGCTGAGAATCGGCCGTGAAGCCGCCAGTAAAGGCCTGATCGCCACCGCGTACGACCACTTGGCGGATGTGTACGCTTCCCTTGCCGCCGTGGTAGGGATCGGTCTTTCACTCACCGGCGAAAGATTCGGTATTCCGCTGCTCTCTTATGGCGATCCTCTGGCGGGCATAGTTGTCTCTGTGCTGGTGATGAAACTCGCATATGAGATCGGCCGCGACTCCGTTGATATTTTGATGGAGAAGAATGTCGACCAGGAAAAGATCAATGCATTCGCCGAGCTGATCCTGAAAGTACCTCACGTAAAAAAAAGGCTGGACCGTCTGCGCGCGAGAGAACACGGCCAATATATACTCGTAGATGTCAGAGTCAGCGTCCCCGCTTCCTTGAGCATTCAGGAGGGGCATGACATTTCCCGACAGATCAAAAGCTCCATCATGAATCTGCATACCAATGTGGATGAAGTGCTGATTCATCTCAACCCCTGGTATGAGGAAGAACGCTGACCGCCGCCGCATGTCAAAAGCCTTCCGTTTCGCTGTCGCGAGCGAATGAAAGGCTTATTGTTCGTCCGGATTCTTTTTTTCTCCAAATCAAAATATACAATACCGCCGCAGCTATGACCACAACGAAAATCAGCAGCGGCCAGCGAACGTAATGTCGGAACATATGGTAGTAATGCTTCCATTTTTTTTCCTCAAGATAATAGCCCGTCGTCACAAACGTCAGCACCCACATAGCAGCCCCATACACCGCGTAATGAAGGAAGCTGTGATATTTCCATTTGCTATCCCGCACAAGTAAGCCGTAAGGTGACGCACCCCCGGAATAAAATAACCGAATACCAGCACCGTTTTCCCGTATTTGACAAACCATCTCTCCACCCGTTCCAGCCTTTTGAGGCTGATGTGGATCTTCGGACCGTATTTGTGCAGCAGAGGATAACCGAATTTGGAGCCGATGAGATAAGAGATGGACATTCCGCTCAAGCTGCCGGTTATGGAAACCAGTACAGTCACCAGGTAATTCAGCTGCCCTTTGGACACGATAAACCCCGCAAAAAAGCATCAGCACGTCATCCGGCACAGGCAGGCCTACAATGCCCAAAACCAACGCGATGAATAGCGCGACATACCCATAATGGGATATAAGCTGTAAAATTTGATGTTCGATGCCGGCCACTGCCCCTTTGTATAAGATCGCTTTAAACTCCAGTTGATTAGAGTATAGCATGGAAAGGGCAATTTCTTCCAATCCGCACAGCGGAATCGGCTCGAAGGTTGTGTGCGAAACGGCCGATGGCGCATGCTGTCAATAAAGCTGCTGCAGCGGAAGGAGCGATGTGATCTTAACGAAGCGCACTGTGCTCGGGGTGCTGCTTTCGGCCGTTTTCTTGAGAGCGTCAGCCGTGACCAATCCGCCCACACCGACATGGCCGATCGCGACACAAGTGCCTTTTTTCCTCCGCTTTCCGCTTGACCCGGTTCAGCTGTTTCATCACGTGGACGGGGGTTTGGATATCGTCGAGGAACAGCTCATTGTCAATCGTCGGCACGCCGAGCTGCTTGGCCATCGCTCCCGCAACCGTACGCGGATCCGTGTGGCTGTCAACGAAAAACAAATGCCTCGAAGCGCATACTTCCATCACAATACGCATAATCCGGGGATCCGAGGTCACTTTCGAGCCCATGTGGTTATTCATCCCGATCGCGTGCGGCACATCGTCTATAGCTTTCTCTACCGTTTCGCGGATTTCGGCATCCGTCATGCTCGATCTTATGGCCCCGGGGCTAACCAGCTCGCTTTTCCCCTTTTCGGTTCCATCGGCATATGTACGATCACTTCATAACCGGCTTTGTAAGCCGTCTCGGCGTCCTGCTTCGTAGTGGAAAGGAACGGCATAACCGCCACAGTGATGGGCATGGGAAGCTTGAGCATTTCCTCTGTGCCTTCATGCCGTTGCCGAAGTCATCTATTATTATCGCGGCCCTCGGATCTCCGGGCTGTTCTCCTTCAGCGAAAGCGGTTTTACCCAAAGCTAGTACTGCCAAAGCCAAAAGCAGAGCCAGCGGAGCCAGCCTTTGTGTCCGGCGTGCCTTGTGCGTTCCTCCATGACTGCCCATGTCATTACACCCTTCCCGTATCCTGTAGTTTGAAGATTCTGCTTATCAGTATTTGGAAAGCCGGGTCAGCTATACTTGGTAATTGATGTAAAAAAACATAAAAGCCGGATTTAAGGGAAAGCTATCCTGTACGGTCTGAAAGGGGAGGTTTACCATTTACAATTTTCGTGTGTGGTTGCGCGCAATCATTGCTGCACTATGCTTGCTGACAGCTCTGCCGGATTCTATACATGCCGAGGCACCGAAAAAAACAGCCGCCGCTATTACGAGTCTACGGGAGAAGTGGTATGGGAAGTGCGGACAAAGGAAAAAAAGTGATTGCCTTGACTTTCGATGACGGCCCCGATCCTGAAGATACTCCGAAAATATTGGATTTACTGAAGCAGTATCACGCACATGCGACGTTTTTCGTCGTGGGGAACAAAGTCGTACGCAATCCGGACATTCTCAAACGGGAAGCGGCCGAGGGGCACGAATTGGCCAACCATACCTACTCCCATCCTTATTTCAGGAAAAAAACACGCCCAAAGAGTCCATCCTGCAGCAGTTGAATCAAACCCAGGAAACGATCTACAACATTGCTGGTGTTAAAACCAACTTATTCCGTCCGCCCGGCGGCTTTTATTCGGCAAACCTGGTAAAAAAACAGCGAGCGAAGCGGGATATACGGTCGTTTTGTGGTCTTGGCATCAAGACACGGGGGACTGGAGCTCGCCTGGGGTAAAAAAAATAACATCGAAAGTTTTAAAGAATACCAGGAACGGGGACATCGTGCTTTTCCATGACTGGGTCGAAGGGAAATCCGATACGGTAGAAGCACTTAAACAGATTCTGCCGGAGCTTGAACAAAGGGGATACCGGTTTGTGACGGTGAGCGAACTGTTAAAATACAGGAACCCGAGCCCTGTTCAAACCAAAAAAATAACTCCCCATCTGCGAGTGTGGGGACGGCTAAAAGCGAGGCGGCAAGGGAGAGGTTCTTTCAGCAGTATCGGCAGTGCATTGCAGAGGCGGCTGTCCTTTTTTTGGGGTCAAAGAAAAAAATGGACAGCTTCTTCCTAATTCGAGATTTATTGGTTGATCAGCTTTAACGTTCTAATTGCCGAGCTTTGGTGTAATACGGTAATCGCCAGTTCGCCCAAAGCCGCTTCTTGCCTTTCCTGGCCTGCCTTTAAATCTTTCACATCAAATGCTGATATTAGCAGATTTTCAATCGGATAGAAAAAAAACAAACCTCTTTTTTTCCGTGTCATTCGTCGGTTTTCTTATTTGCCGTTCTTTCTCAACCAAAACCTCCAGATGCGCAATGGCGTCCTTCATCTCCACTTGTTTGTCTTTCAATATTTGAAGATTCCTCAGTATTTTATTCAACGCCTCGTCATCCACAACATATTAGCTCCTTCCAATTTTATAGATACCGGTCCGTGAAATGTTATGTCTTGGTTTAGTCTTTACCATAGTGTTCGAATGAAACTCTTGATTTCATGGTGTCGCTATCTTATATAGCGGAATTCCGAGCGTTCAATTCAAAAAAAAGCCTTCCTATGCGATACTCCCCTGAGAGAGGCTGCATTGAAGGCTTAGCGGAGTGGTGCCAAAGAGCTATTTCAAATCGTCAATTCCCCAAGCTTGATCAGCTCGACAACCGCTTGTGAACGACCTTTTACATTGAGTTTCTGCATTACGTTAGAGATGTGGTTCCTGACTGTCTTTTCGCTGATAAACAGTTGCTGTGCGATATCCTTGGTTGTTTTGTCCTGGACCAGAAGCTCGAATACTTCCCGTTCACGGTTAGTCAGTAAAAAAATTTGTTTTTTGTGGTCGTTGCCCTTCATTTAGTGTCACCCCTCCTTGCCCGGGTTAATTTGTTCAAGGTAAAGGGATACAGTCAAATTCATATTATGAAAGGCGCCTGCTTATGGTGCGGTTTTCCCGGAAAATGGGCTGTGCAAAACAAAAAAAGGAGCACCCCTCACAGGATACTCCTTTTTTGCCGAGTTTGCTATTGTTTTACGAATAATTTATTCCGCGGAAAGGTCCAGCCACTTCAGTTCTTCCGCAGTCAACCGGATGCCAGCCCCTTCATTGCAGGACTCCAGCTCCTCCGCCGTTTGCGGTCCGATGAGCGCGCAGGTCGGGAACGGCTGGTTCAGCACGTAAGCCAATGCGATCTGGATCGGGGTAACGCCTTTTTTTCTTTGGCGAGCTGTTCCGCGCGGCGCAGTCTCTCCCAGTTGGCGTCGCTGTAGTAGACGCGCACCATCTCTGCGTTGTCCTGCACATCCGGCGAGAATCGTCCGGAGAAGAAGCCTCCCGCTTGCGAGGACCAGGACAGCAGCGGCAGCTGCTTGGCTTCGTGCCAGCGCTGGGTTTCGAAATCGGCGGAAACGCAGCCGGCCCAGCGGGGTTCGTTCGGCTTGGCGAGGCTCAGGTTCGGAGAGCTGAAGGTGAATCCCGCGAGCCGTTGGCCGCAGCATAGTCATTCGCTTCCTGCAGGCGCTGCCAGGTCCAGTTGGAGGCTCCCAGAGCCCGATCCGGCCGGCTTGCTTGTGCTCGTTAAGCGCTTCCATGATGTGCGCAACCGGAATATTCACGTCGTCGCGGTGCAGCGCATACAGCTCTACATGGTCTGTCTGCAGCCGATCCAGACTGGTCGTCAGTTCCTCGTCGATCGCCTGCTTGTTCACCCGGGGGCCGTCTTTGTTGTGATGGGCTCCCTTTGTCAGAACAACGACATCATTGCGGTTGCCGCGCTCCTGCATCCATCTGCCGATCATCTTCTCGCTCTCCCCGCCGCAGTAGATATAAGCGGTGTCAATCGCGTTTCCGCCAATGGCGAAATAATCGTCCAGCATTTTGGAGAAACGCTCGTATGTATCCGGCCTGAACCAGTCGGAACCCATGACCAGATTGGACACCTGCTTCTCGGTACCTTGAATGGATATGTATTGCATTGTTCATCCCTCCATGTATTAAGTTTGTTTTTTACAATGTGACGCGAATATGTTCCCTTGCCGATAACAGGCAGGCGTCAATCACTTTCATATTGCGGACTGCGTCGTCGGGAACAAATTTCTGATCCGCTTCGCCGAACACGCTGCGGGCAAAATCGTCCGCCTGACACGAATACTGGTTCAAGGCTTCCTCTTTGAACTCCCTGCTTTCCCCGCGTGCATGCAGGATATAGCTGGTGGAGCCGGCAGGCGGCGTCACGAAAGCGGAAGGCAGCTCAATGCGTCCGTCTGTGCCGAGAATCTCCAGTACATTCCTTCCGGCGGCCCACATTCCGCAATCGAAGGTCAAGCCCACTTGGCCTGGAAATTCGATCAAACCGGAAGCCATCATATCGACATGGTCATGTTCCGAAGAAAAGAAAGCCTGCACTGTAACCGCTTCGGGTTCTTTGCCGGTGATCAGCCTGGCTGCCGAAATCGGATAACAGCCCACATCGTAGATCGAGCCGCCGCCCATCCATTGATGGAACCGGACGTTGGAGGGCGCTTTCGAATTGTTGAACGTAAATGCGCCCCGAATGCCGCGCAGCTCCCCGATCTCACCTGCCGCGATCAACTGCCGCACAGCGTCGTATCTAGGGTGATGGCGGTACATGAAGCTTCCGCCAGCTTCACTCCGGCTTGCTCGCATGCTTGCGCCATCTCGCTTGCTTCCTGCGCGTTCAGGGCGATCGGTTTCTCGCAGAGCACATGCTTGCCCGCTTCAGCGGCGCGGATCGTCCATTCTTTGTGAAGGTGGTTGGGCAGCGGGATGTAAACGGCTTCAATCGACGGGTCCGCAAGGAGCTCTTCATAGCTGCCGTATGCTTGCGGGATTTGCGCCTTCTCGGCGGTAGTTTTGGCATTCTCCAAATCACGGCTCGCTATGGCCGCAACTTCCCCTAATGCGGATTGCTGGATTCCGGGGATCACGGCGCGTACCGCAATGCCTGCGCAGCCGATGACTCCCCAACGAAGCTTTCTGCCCATGTGATCAAGCTCCTTTTCATCAAAATCGTAATATGATATTGTCATTATAAAACGTACCGAACCAGATGAAAATAAAATTTTTTTTAATCAATGATACAACAATATTGACTTTAGAGGTGCCGTATGGACAAACAAAGCCTGCTCCCTACCCTGAAGGACCATCCTTATTTTATCCTGCCGGAATCGGTTGGAATGTATATAGAAAACAGCCATCACAGCGTGCACCGTCCTTTGAATTCGAGCGATGATTTTAATATGCATTTGGTGCTGAAAGGCAAAGGGTATGTGGAGATTGACGGCACCGTCCATACTCTGCAAAAAAAAGGGGACGCCTTCCTCTACTTTCCGTACGAGAGGCAGCGGTATTACAACTCCGAAGACGATCCGTGGAGCATACGATGGACGCATTTTTACGGAGGTATGCTGAAGGCTTTTCTGGTTGAAAGAGGATTTCACCGCTCCAATCTGTGGACCGTGAAACAGCCGAAAGAATTGGAGGAAGCAATGAGCGCGCTGCAGGAAGAAGCGGAGGAATACAAGCTGCTGAGGATCGACCGGCTGTCTACTCTCACGTATGCCGTATTAACGGTGTTCATGCTCCACGCAGTTCCCTTGACGGCCAAACGCGCTGAATCCACCGACAGGATCGTCAAGCTTTTGCCCGCCATCCAGGAGCAGGCCTGTCTGCCTTTTGAACTGGACAAGTGGGCGGAGAAAGCCGGCGTTACCTCCTACTACTTCTGCAAATTGTTCCGCAAAGCGACGCAGATGACCCCGCTCATGTTCGTCACTTTGTGCAGGGTGCAGTACGCGAAGCAGCGGTTGATCGAGACCCAGATGACTGTCAAGGAGATCGCCGAACAAGCCGGTTACCCGAGCGCAAGCTATTTCAACAAAAAAAGTTTCTGGAGCACGAAGGGCTGACCCCAACCGAGTTCCGGATGCTTCACATGAAGTAGGTTTTTTTTCGGCAAACCATCATTTCGGTGGAACGTCGTTCAAGTAGTCCTGTTCCCGGAATAGGTTGTCCTTCTGCTGACTGCTTTGCTTACTTGGTGGCTGGATCAAGCCAGGTTCGCCAAAATAAGCTCGAGTTCGCCGACCGTAACCGGTTTGGCGTCCCTCACAAGCTCGTAACCGAGCTGGCCGCTCATTTCTATCGTGGCGCTTTTTTTTACATCCGAGAGAGAAGAAATGGCGTTTTCCCTTAACCTGGCTTCAAGCTGGTCCACCGACATCCGCAGCTTTCTCAGGTTCGCGGAGATGACCCGGCCATCCCGGATAACAGGCGTCGCTTTGCCCATAAACAGTTTTTTTCTATGAGGTTATATTTCAGAGATAAATACTGGACCGTAACAAGCAGGGCTATAAAAGCGCACAAGGTCACAAACGTTTCCCAGAACCCGTTCTCCGACACCGCATGTCCGATGACCGAGGCGAT
This sequence comes from Paenibacillus sp. JCM 18996, assembly GCA_001313085.1. The sequence goes on from BBFE01000020.1 coordinate 40,981, forward strand.
CGATAACAGCGTAATGATCTCCAGGCCGGTCATTTCCGACACCGTTTTTTTTGCCGGCTATCCTGAGCAAGATGAACCCGATAAATAAAATGAGTTAAGCTTCCCATACAAAATTCATTCCCGAAGTGTCCTTTCCGCGAAAATCCGTTAAGCCAAATCCTTTGTTAGCATACCCAAAAAACCGGAAAGTTTCTCCATCACAGCTTTTCTTGTGATATAATCTTTGAAAACGCAATCATTCAATAGGGGGGCTCTCGATGAATCTGTATGAAATTGCCGTTATTCCGGGTGACGGCATCGGTAAAGAAGTGGTCCCGTCTGCCCTGCGCGTATTGGAAGCGGCAGCGGAAATCCATGGCGGACTGTCTTTTCAATGGACGAATTTCCCATGGAACTGCGAGTATTATTTGCAGCACGGACAGATGATGCACGAAGACGGCATAGAGACGCTGCGCAATTTTAACCATATTTTTTCTCGGCGCTGTAGGAATGCCCCAACTGGTGCCGGACCATGTCTCCTTGTGGGGCTCTTGATCAAAATCCGCCGGGAAATGAAGCAAGCGGTCAACCTAAGGCCGGCCAAATTGCTGCGCGGCCTGCAGTCTCCGCTGCGGGAGCCCGGAGATTTCGATTTCATTGTAGTACGCGAAAACTCAGAGGGGGAGTATTCTGAAATCGGCGGCCGTATCCACAGCGGTTCTGACCAGATGGCCATTCAGAACGCGGTATTCACCCGAAAAGGGACGGAGCGTGCTATGCGCTATGCGTTCGAGCTGGCAAAGAACCGCCGCAATCACGTAACAAGCGCGACCAAATCAAACGGCATCTCCCACAGCATGCTTTCTGGGACGACGTATTCAGAGAGATCAGGGCGGAATATCCGGAAGCCTCTTTCGCCAGCACCCATATCGATGCGTTGGCGGCTTTCTTCGTGATGAGACCGCACATCTTCGATGTTATCGTCGCCTCTAACCTGTTCGGAGATATATTAACCGATCTGGGCGGCGCGATCATGGGCAGCATCGGGATCGCCCCCGCCGCCAATCTGAACGTCGAGCGGGAGTACCCTTCCATGTTCGAGCCTGTGCATGGATCCGCTCCAGACATCGCAGGACAAGGAATTGCCAATCCAATCGGCAGATCTGGACCGGCAAAATGATGCTCGACTTCATGGGATACCATGACATCGGGCAGCTTATTCTGGATGCGATAGAAGATACGCTCTCCAAGGGCGTAAAGACGCCGGATCTTGGAGGCAGCGCGACGACGCAGGAAGTGACCGATTCGATTCTCGATCATTTACGCAGACGGTAGCAGCTCTGACAGAGTTTGGGGAAAAAAAGGCGAGAGCGCGGACATGCTGTATAAAAGGTGCTTGACGATTGCGATCAGCTGCCCCGTGGCCAAGTTGAAGAGGGTGCAGGTTGGGGCCTATTGCGCTGTCCGGCATGGATAGCGGATTTTCGGGGCGTTATTATTAATTTCCAAGCAAGGTTCAAAAGAATTACGGACTTACGCGGCCTTATTTGAGCGAACAAGGCGGGATAAACGAAAACTAAACCATATAAAGCCTCCAAAGGGCGTTACATGGTTTAGTTGTATTGGGTCAGGCGGCATAACGCCCTCGAAATCCGCTATCGCCCGACAAATCGGTGTGCTGTTATTAGTCGAAACTGCTCAGAGCCGGCAGAGCCCGAGGGTTGCAAGAAGTACGTTCGACGCTGTTATTCAGCTCAGCAACGCTCACCGCAAGCCTACGCTTCAATGCCCATTTGGCGAAGGTTGTTAAAGCTGGTCCGCAGACAGTGAAAAGGATTGCCCCCATAGCACTGGTCCTGCTCTACAGGCGCCCATTCCACGCCAATCTCTCTGCATGCGTCCAGAATGCGCGGGAAGTTCATATTCCCTTCCCCACTTCCGCAAAACGCTGCTCCCTGCCGGTCGTCACAGCCATATCTTTCAGATGGACCACTTTCATGCGGCCGTCCACTTTGCGGATCCACTCTGCCGGGTCTCCGCCGCCCGCTTGAATCCAGAACACATCGATTTCAAAATCAAAAGTGTCCGGATCGGATTGTTCGATGAGGATATCGAGGCCGGTTGTTCCGTCAAATTTGGCGAGTTCGAAATTGTGGTTATGGTAAATGAACTTTAATCCCGCTTCGCTCAGGCTGCGGCCGATTTCAGATGCTTTTTTGGCAAAGGCCGCATACCCGTCGCCGGAAGACCGGTATTCTTCAGGCATTCCGCCTAAACCCACATATTTGCAGCCCCAGTGATGGTGCTTTTCAATGACCTCATCCAGCTTTTCCGTCAAATCCCCGTATCCAACGTGGGTCGCGCAAATGGCCAAACCTTCCCGGTCCGTCAACTCCTTGAGCGCTTTGGCGTCGATCGGCCCTAGACCGGAGACCTGCACCGCATTATAACCGATTTCCTTCACTTTTTTTTAAAGCGTTTGCTATCTCTTCGGGAGTTTTCAGAAAATCTCTCAGTGTGTACAGCTGCGCGGCGAGTTTCATAGGTTCAATCCTCCGAATCATTATGTAATTAATAATATCCATAAAAAAATGAATGCGATTACAAATTAAGTATAATTGGAATCGCATTCATTTTACAAGCGATCCGCCCCAAAAAACGCCGTACATCATTATTGCTCACCTGCTGTGTGAAGGGGCAAGCTGACCGTAAAAGCAGCGTGGACTTGACCAGGCCTTGGAAGCCGAGCAGAACTTTGCTGAGCAGAATTGTAGTGTGGTCTCCACTGGATGCGAAAGTTTACTCTAAATATACCATATTAACCACGCCTGGTGACGGTTTTCTTTACCCCGCAAAGAGAAGTAAATGATTGGAAGCTTACTGAAGAAGTGCTCAGCGGGGAACTAAAGAAAGAACAAAGGGGGGCCCCTGAAGGCCCCTCCCTTTGTGCACCTGTCCGGATATGAGTATTAGCCAATTATTGGTATCAGTTGTTGCGAGCGCGTGCTTCTCCGCCTTTGCGGCCGGCTTCTTCACGGCTCATTTTGCCGTCACCGCCGTCGGAGTTTCCGCGTGCCTCTCCGCCTTTGCGCCCGATTTCCTCATAGAAATCTTTATCGTGCGATTCGGAGGTAGCTTCTCCGCCTTTACGCCCGATTTCCTGATAGAATTCTTTGTCGTGCGATTCGGAGGTAGCTTCTCCGCCTTTACGCCCGATTTCCTGATAAAATTCTTTGTCGTGCGATTCAGCCGTAGCTTCTCCGCCTTTGCGGCCGATTTCCTCGTAAAACTCTTTGCCGTGTGATTCAGAAGTAGCCTCTCCGCCTTTGCGGCCGATTTCCTGGTAGAATTCTTTGTCATGCGATTCAGCGGTAGCTTCTCCGCCTTTGCGCCCGATTTCCTGGAAGAACTCTTTGTCCTGGCTGCGGGAAACGGCTTCTCCACCTTTGCGACCTGCTTCTTCACGACTCATTTTACCATTATTTTCGTTACGTGCCATTCTAAATCACTCCTTCTGTTTTAGTTGGTCTGGTTGACCGTACTCTTCTTTAACCTGTACCCCCCTCTATGAAACAAGCACAGTTATTCTTGCATCAAGCATAGGAGCCTGTAAAATAAAAAAAACACAAACATATGTCTGTGTTTTGATCCCGTCCAATTCTAATCGTCGGTATTATGAAAGGCACGACAAATCTCGCAATAGGCACCGCTAATGGCGTTGCGGCCGCTGTTTATTATCCTTTTTCATTCAAAAAAAATGCCGCCTTGTACCTCACGATTTCCGCTTTTTTCCGCCTTGAGCGCCGACCTTGACGGCCCAAGCATGCTCAGCAGTAAACTGGGTAAAGCTTCCAATCTGCTTCGGGAGCTTGTCCTGTGGGCGGGTGTCCTGCTTGCCGCTTGTCTTGGCTATACTTTGTAAAACCAGGCTATCTACCCTACGATTTCCATTGCTGCGTGCTGTGGAGAGCGATCGTATGGGGGCTCGAGAAGCAGCTGCAACAACCTGTTATCAAGCCTTCAGTTATCCCGCTTCGCGTTATTTATATTTACGCCAGTCGAGGCTGCTGTTGTCAAGCAAATGCTCAAAATTATTGTCCAGCCGTTTGCGCTCGGCTTTGAAGGCTTCAGCCGCCTGCTGTCTGCTTTCTTCCTTCCTCTTTTCTTCCTCGGCTTTCATGCGGTCCGCCTGCGCCTTGAGCTTGTCGACAATGTCGGGATTCAACAAATCCTTCAGGGTGGCGGGCTTGTCTTGAGGGGCGGGAGCCGAAGCTGAGGGCTTTCTTTTCTTCGCCATACATATCACCTCTTTTTTTAGAAAACTATTATAGCAGTTTACTCTGATATATTGTGCGAAAAAAAGAAAATTTGGGATAAGAAACTAAGGATATATACAAAATAAATATCGCATGCCTATTGATTTATGACTTGATTTGGTTTACATTTTTTTAGTACCAGATACTAATATCTAGTACCAAAAAAAGCGAGGTGATCGTAGTGCCTGTCTCTTACTCCCGTATGACCGCAATTGGAAGCTACGTTCCGGAACGGATTTTGACCAACAAAGACCTCGAAGCCATGGTGGACACTTCGGACGAATGGATTGTCCAGCGGACAGGAATCAGGGAAAGGCGAATCAGTACGGCCGAGCAGTTCACAAGCCACTTATGTATAGAAGCGGTCCGCAATATGGCCGATCGGTGGGGAACACCGCTGGACGACGTGGAAATGATCATCGTATCGACTTCCACCCCCGACTACACTTTCCCGAATACCGCGAGCAGGGTTCAAGCGCACCTGGGCATTCCTTCTGCCGGCACAATGGATCTTTCCGCAGCATGCGCCGGCTTCGTCTACGGACTGCATATCGCCAACGGCTTGATCACCTCAGGGCTGCACCGTAAAGTTCTGGTGATCGGAGCCGATACGCTTTCCAAAATCACCGACTACACCGACCGCACCACCTGCATCTTGTTCGGAGACGCGGCCGGAGCGGTTATGGTGGAAAGAGACGACAGCGGAGGGGCTTTCCTGGCGCACCACTTCGAAACGGATGGCACCGGCGGCCGGCTGCTGTACAGAAACGGCTTGTCCGCCGAATGGGACGAGAAGAAGGACTCGGCATTCATCGTGCAGAACGGCAGGGAGGTTTACCGTTTTGCCGTCCAGTCCGTTCCGTCGGGTATCCGCAAGCTGCTTGAAGCTGCAGGTGACGACCCTCACTCCATCGACTGGTTTATTCCTCACAGCGCCAATATGAGAATCATCGATTCCCTCTGCGAAAAAAACGGGCATAACTCCGGAGCGCACCTTGAGCAGTCTGGAATTCAACGGAAACACTTCCGCCGCCTCCATCCCGCTCGCACTGGACCAGGCCGTGAGGGAAGGCACTGTGAAAGCCGGCGACCGCCTGCTGGTGTACGGTTTCGGCGGAGGATTGACGCATGGGGCGTTATCGCCCGGTGGGGTTGACGGCTCTCCCGCAATACGCGGCGATGCTTGGTTTGCAGCCTGCAGCGTTTCAACCAGGCCCCAGCGAGGCGGGGTTTATGGCGGCTTTCAGCTCCCCGGGGCAGTGACGGATTCACGGTAAGCCCATTCGTGGCCTGCTTCAAGCCCTTTGGTGTAGCTTCATTAAAGCCTTTGCCGTAGCCCCAATCGTACCCTTTATTGTACTGCTTTGCCAATCTGCGGCGGTCTAGGTGGGAGCGGTCTCTGAGGGAGCTGTGTCTGCCGGCCGCTTTGGCTTTACGCGTTTTACGCGCGCCGGCTCCACGGCTCCTACCGCACTGGCTTCACGGGCTGCACGCCCGCTGCCGCCGGCCTTTGTTTTCGCCCGGGTTTTATCCGGCTTTGCCCCGGGCTTCGGCAATAGTTTACGGCTTCGTGCCTTGGTCCCGGCTTTTATAGATGTGGCCGGTTTCTGGGTTTTGCTCATGAGTGAAACCTCCTATGGAATAGACCTGGAGTTCGCCCTGCACAGCGATTCGGGGGTTGATCCACGGCGGAGCGGGCACACCCCTTCTCCTCTTCTTTATCCTTAATCCCATAATTTGAAGGGTTAGTACCTTTTGATACCGGCCTATGACTTCCAAATGGTCTGCGAACTGCCTCGAAAGAGGCCTGCTGGCTTCCAAGGAGTCCGCCATGCTTTCGAGCATTCTCGTCAAAGCCCGCTGGCTGCGGGCCAAGGATCGAAGCAGATCGAGCTTCACTATGTCCTGCTGGTCATGGACACTCATCCTTTTGGGCCTCCGCCCATCGGGAAAAAAACTCGCCCATCCCGCCTCCAATCTCTTTTGAACCGCCGTCCGCATCGGACAGAAGGGCGTGAAGGCTTTTGACCAACGCGTTCTCCATTCTTGTCAGGCTTTCGATCTCTTCAATTAAAGACTCGTGGACAGCAAGAGTCTCTTTCACATGAGCTTCGTTGTTCTCATATACGGAGGGCGAAAGATGATTGCATATCCACTGCGCCGACTTTTCCGCTTCTTTTGCCTTTGCCTCAAGCACATCGGCGATATATTCCTGCATTTTTTTGCCGTCGCCTTCATCATTTCCATAAACGCCTCTGACCTCTTCATGCGGTTCCTCCTGACCACGGTTATTCCTCTCCTTCGTCTTCCTTTAATTCCTTCACTATGAGGGCCAGGTTATCCGCCAATGCCTCTTCGAGACCCGCCAGCCCGTTTAAATAAGTCGTTACACTCCTGTTCAAGTCCATCGCGTGCTCAATCAAGCTCTCCAGATCGCCAAAGGAAGGGTCGACGGCGGGAAGATGCCCGATCATGGATGACATTTGCTTCACCACTCGCCGCTCCGTTTCAAATATATCAGCCAACCGGTGCTTGGATCTCGCCATATGATGGATAATCCTTGTCATGTTTTCCTGCATGGCCTGACCTCCGTTATAAATACTGGTTTCTTCTCAGCATATGCAGTCCTGCGCTGCTTGGATTCGCCGGAGCAGGCCCTGCCTGCGTAATTTCTCCCGTCCTATAAATTATCCGATCGAAGCTGTACTGGTGACAGAATCGGCAGCCCGGGAGGAAACGCCGACAGCTCTTCCCAGGAAATTCCTGTCCGGCGCCAATGCTGCATTTGCCAGTCCGCTATGCTTTTCTCCGTGTGGAATCTGCGCACTTTTCCCCGGTCAATTTGATAAACTCCGCCGTCGGGAGCCTGAACCAGCACTCCATTCGCAATACTTTCGCGCCCCGTGGATTGAATGCTGGATTGAGCCGTGGATGGAGCCGAATATTGCGAGGCAGTGTGCAGTTCAGCACAGGCGGCGGCCAGATCGACGTGTTCGTCCACAGGCCAGCTCCACAGGTCGATCTGTGAAACGCGGATCACCGGCAGAGCTTCCGGCCAAGCCTCGGAGACGATGGGGTGCCTAACCCCATGCTTCAGCCAATAGACAGCGGGTCCTGGTCCTTTCACCAAAGCGAAGGCAGGATAGAACTGTCCCATACCGCGTTCCTGTAAGCTAATACCTGTGGACTGGTAGACGTCCTCCGTCTCCTTCAGCAGCCTGCCGATATCTCCCCATTTATTGGTATAAAAGCGTTGATTGTGTGCGTAAACCTCTTTAAACTCGGCCTTGCCGAGGCTTTTCATGGAGGCGCTGCCCACGTGATGGATGAAGGTATCGCCCGCGATGGCAAGGCGGTACCCGAGCAGTCTAACCCTCAGGCAAAATCCTCATCCTCGCAGTTTCCAAGCTTGAAGCCTTCATCCATGTATCCCAGCTTGCGGAAAAGCTCCCTTTTCAGAAGCAGGCAAAATCCGACAATCCGCGAAGTCTCCACCCACTTGCCCGGATCGGAACGGTTAAAGCCTTTGGCGAATTTATGCATCTCCGTTAAAGTGCGGTACGACGTGTCCAGCTTTTGAATCCCGCTGATATAGTTGGTCATCGGCCCTGCAAGGCCATTGCTGTCCGAGCTGTGGAGGCAGGCAAGAAGATTGCGCAGCCACCCTCTGGTTACGACCGTATCGTTATTAAGCAGCAAAAGAGTTCGTCCGCGCGCCATTCTAAGTCCTTGATTGATGCCCCCGGCAAATCCCAAATTTACCGGAGACAGCCATATTCGCAGCTTTCCCGCCATCGATTTCAAATAAGGGACGGTACCGTCATTAGATCCGTTATCCACGACAATAATTTCGTGAGGCTCCGGAGTATATCGCCGGATGCTGTCAATGCACTGCTGCAGCAGCCTCCGCTGGTTATAGGTTGGAATGATGATGCTCGTTCCCTCGACAGGTTCGCTGAAAATCCGCTTCCCCGCGCTCCATCCGCTGGAATAGCCATCCGCCCGGCCCCAAAGAAATCCGTCACGCCTGCCGCGCATGTAAGCCGCCGATGCGCCGGAGCTCTTCTTCACGGCCAGCTTCCTCAGCTTCCTTTTGCCTGCTTTGCCTGCCTGTGCGGCTTTTTTGTAAAACCGGCAGCAGGGCGGATCCTGTCAGTGGCTTCCTCATGGACGTGCTCCTTTCTTTCTCCAAACTGTGCAATTATATCAGTGCCTCCTTTCCGGCGGCCAACGAATCCGCCAAATGTCCGAAATCGACCGCCACTTTCCCGAGCTCCGACGCGATTCTCTGGACGATGATCACCGCAGCGATTCCCGCCGATACAAGAGCGATGTCAAAAGCAGCCGAGTGCGCCTCCGATATAACGCGTTCCACATCTTTCACTCCCTGTACAGGGAAATGATTCCCGACACCTGAATGCCTTTTTTCCGACAAAATCTTCGCCAAATCATGAGCGGCATTGCCGATCAGCAGCACCTGCCGTCCCCGCAAAATAGAGCCCAGCCGCTGCTCTGTGCACAGGTAGTAATTGACTAGCGAATGCGTCAGCCTCAGCTGCCTGAAATCCAACCCGTAGGTCTGAAACACAGAAAAAAAAGCCAGCAGCTGAAAGTTCTCTTTGCGTAACCTCGGGATACCGACCGCATTCGCCTGGCGGACTGCGGCCAGCAGCCGGTCCCTTGTATCCGGATCAGGAATATTGACTCCGGCGGAGCTTAGAAACCTGCCGTCCTTTCGGATCCTGTCCATGGGCAGCACATGCTCCTGGGCCAAGGCAAGAAGCTCCCCGTCGCCTAATCTTACCAGTGAGTAAGGAGTCCCCGTGTTCAGCGCCCCCGTCAGTTCATCGGCAATCTGCCCTGCATTCAGGAGAAGGATACCGTGCGGCTTCCAGACCTCCACCCCGGACGCTACGATCTGTTCGATAGAAACGGCGGGCAGCACAAGGTCAAAGGGCAGTACAGTGTCGACTATGCCGTTCCCTCCGGCATAATAGCCGTTCCTGTAGGCATCCTCATACGCTCGGCCATCCTCTTGATCCCGGTTTTTTTGCAGCCTTGCGCTTCAACCTCCGGACTTGGGATCGGAGCCTCCTGAGCTTCTTCCGCAGCAGTTTTTTTTCCTTTTCTCGCTTCTTCCATTCTTTGCGCCTTCTTCTCTTTGCCCGGTCCGGGTCCATCACTGGTTCACCCCCGCTTCTTAAAAACAACTTCATTGAAACAGGCTTACTCCAAAATAATGCCGAGCATCTCCGACAATCTCGAGGCATAAGTATGATCCGGAGCGTACGGCGCAAGCCTCTCAAGGCCATTTCCTGACGAAGATCTTCGTGCTTCATGTAGAAACGGATTTTTTTTCGACCAGCTGTTGTGCCGAGGCATATACGTCGAGCTCCGATCCGACCTCGTACAGGCCCGGCAGATTAAGCCGCTCATCCGTCAGCTGCAGGGCCCCGCAGGAGGAGATCTCAAAAGTGCGGGGATTCACGGAGTGGGCAGCGATCTTATGCCGATTCCGGTTGAACGTGTCCTCATGCACCGAACGGTGGACATTAATCGCGATTTTGGCGCCGTGGTAGTACCTTGCCGTTTTATCTGGGGACAACCAGTGCGGGACAATCTTGTCTTTTAACAGCTTGTAATTGCGCAGCCGATACCACCAGTAGCCCACGATTTTTTTACATTGATTTCGGAAAAAAACGGCGCCAAGGCGTCGAACAGCGGGACCCGGTTCCAAAAAAGCGCTGCCGATAAAGCATACATCGCTGCGGTATTCACTGCTTGCCAGCTTGGGCAGAAACTCCTCAGGATTCACCGCGAGCGGGAGATAATGAACGTTTGGACAGCCAAGGGAGCGGTAGAACGGCACACAATTGGATTCCAGCGTAAAAAACGTGGTCGTATCGAACGGAGATCAGCTCCGTCAAGTCGGTGTAATAGGGATCGTCGGCGAACCAGACAGCGGTTTTCACACCCATCTCCCTAACCTGCCTGACAACCTCCTCGCCCAGCACCGTTCCATTCAAATTGATCAGTGCCGCAGGCCGGTGCAAAGCAGCCAGAGCCGCGATGTCTTCGCCCGGACGCGCAAAAACAAGCTCCCTCGCGATGCCCCGGAAGCCTTGGACAATGGCCGAGTCGATCGCCTTGTAAGGAGGTCCTTCGATCCCCGAGGTAACATACAAAATTTTGGCATCATAAAAGGGCAGATTTCGCTGACTCAATATCACCTTCCGCACCGATTCGCATCGCCCTAAATGGTAACCGTGGCTGAAGCCGGTATCGTGTCCGGCTTTCCTTCCTCTGCGGCGGTGCCGGTTAAAAAAGGCGGCGCCGTTTCTCCTGCAGCCTATTTCCCGGCGTGTTTTTTTATGCGGACGATTGATTTTGCATACATGGCAGCCTCTCTTTTCACATTGCAAAAAAATTGGCGGGGTTCCGGTTCACTTCAACGGTGTTTGGTGCCCCAATCGAAACCGATCGAAGGATCGTCGTATGGATCCGGAATTCATCCGGCGCTGTTGCCTGGTACGGCTCGTTCGTGAAATAGACGATATAGGCCGGCTTGTGCCCCAGCACGCGGTATCCATGGGCGACTCCTCGCGGAATCAGCAGAAGGTAAGGGTTCTCTTCTCCCATATAAAAGGTTTCCGTGCGGCCGGAAGTCGGAGAATCCGCCTCATGTCGTGCAGCACAATCTGCGCATTGCCGAAAGGAAAGTACCAAATGTCGTCCTGCCTCTGATGATAATGAAAGGCCTTAATGACTCCCGGGTAAGACATGGAGATGGAGGCCTGCCCGAAAGACCTGAATATGGCATCGTCGTCCCGCAGAATTTCCATAAAAAAATCCGCGGTCATCACAGTGTTTCACGAGAGTTTTCTTCATGAGTCCCTCGATCAACTTCTATCCCCTCCTTCGTTCAAATCATTGCGGATAAAATCCCGCAGCGCATCCTGCCAAGCCTGAGCCTGGCAATGCCGGCGGCCCTTACGGCTTCGTCGTCCAAACCCGAATGCGCGGGGCGGGGAGCGGCGAGCTGGAAAAAAAAGTCGGAAGACACCGGCACAGCGCGTATATGAGAAAAACCGGCTTCGTCCAATATCGTTTGGACAAATTCATGACGGGAGCAGACTCCGCGGCCCGCGCCGTGGTAAACCCCGTAACGCTCCGTGTCAATCAGCTCGCCTATAAGCCGGGCAAGGTCCAGAGTGCAGGTGGGGGAGCCATAGACGTCATCCGCCGCATGGATATCGCGCCCCATGCGGGCCAGAGTGATCATTTTTTTTGACAAAGTTGTCTCCATATCTGCCATACAGCCAAGCGGTCCGTACGATAAAATGCTTCTCGGAGCAGGCCGCCACGAAGTTCTCCCCCAGCAGCTTGGAGCGCCCATAAACGCTTATCGGATTGGCGGGATCCCGCTCGGTGTACGGAGCGCCTTTCAAGCCGTCAAAAAAACGTAATCCGTGCTTACATAGACCAGCTTGGCCTGCTCGCTCTCCGCTGCCTCCGCTATGTTCCTGGCTCCGAAGCCGTTCACATGGTAGGCCGCCGCGGCTTTCGTCTCGGCAAGGTCCACCTTGGTGTAGGCAGCGGCATGCACTATAACGTCAGGCTTATAGCTTTGAACGGCATCATGCACTTTGTCCGCATCGGTGACATCCAACCCGGATCTCGCAACCGCCCACAGTTCGTGCCGGGCAGAGAGCACGCGCTGAAGGTCGCCTCCAAGCCGGCCGCCCGCGCCGGTGATCATCACTTTCACGGCAGTTCCCCCTCCTCCGCTGACAGATGTTGACCGGGGAGGCAGACAAGCCTTTCCCACCAAACCCGGTTGCTTTCGTACCACTGCACCGTTCTTTTTTATCCCGGTGTCCAAATCGTACGATGGCTGCCAACCAAGCTCTTGTCTCGCTCTCGATGAGTCAATCGCATATCTGCGGTCATGGCCGGGGCGGTCCGGAACATGCCGGATCAGCTTCTCGCTCTTGCCCATCTCGGCAAGGATTGTGCGGATAATGTCAAGATTGGTCCGCTCCTCGCTCCCGCCGATGTTGTAAACCCGGCCCGGAGCCCCTCTTTGCAGCACCGCGTCTATAGCGGAGCAATGATCCTCGACGTACAGCCAGTCCCGCACATTCAAGCCGTCTCCGTAGACAGGGATCGGAAGGTCCCGGATCGCCCGGTGATGACCATCGGAATGAGTTTTTCCGGAAACTGACGGGGACCGTAATTGTTCGAGCACCTGGTAATGATGACGGGCATCCCGAAGGTATGGAAATAGGAACGAGCCAAGAGATCGGAGCCTGCCTTGCTGGCGGAATAGGGACTGTTCGGGGAGAGGGGGGACTGTTCGGTGAAAAGACCGCGGGAGCCCAGGCTGCCGTACACCTCATCCGTAGATATATGGATAAACCTTCGGATTCCGTGCTGTTTGGCTGCGTCCAACAGGTTGAGCGTGCCGAGGATATTCGTATGGACAAACGGGCGGCTGTCCTGAATGCTCCGATCGACATGGGACTCAGCCGCAAAATGGACAACGGCCTCAATCCCTTCCGCCATGATATGCCGGACGGCGCTTTTATCAGTGATATCCCCGCGGATAAAGCTGTATCGGGGAGAATTCTCCGCCTCCCGCACGTTATCCATGCAGCCGGCATAGGTAAGAGCGTCGTAGTTCACAATGTGCAGATCAGGGTAGCGGTTCAGCATATAATGAATGAAGCTGCTGCCGATGAACCCCATTCCTCCGGTCACTAAAAGCTTCATGAGGGATCCGCCCCCAATAAGCGGGCACTCGCTTCATGCAGCGATCGGAACGTCCCGGCGTCGGTCCACCAACCGCCTGCGATGTCGTATTCCAATTTGCCCGCAGCCGCGTAGGCGTTATTTACGTCGGTGATTTCCAGTTCCCCCCTGGCGGAAGGCCGGATGCCTTTAATGATCCGGAATATGTCCCCGTCATAGAGGTAGAATCCCGTAACACAGTAATTTGACTTGGGGTAAGCGGGTTTTTTCGTCAATGCGCACGATCCGGTTCCCCTCGAATTCGGGTACACCGTAACGGGCAGGGTCCGGCACTTCTTTTAAAAGGACTCTGGCACCTTCCCGCTGCTTCAAAAAAAAGTTCTGTACATGGCCTTTGAGGCTGTTTTCGAATAAATTGTCGCCAAGCATCAGCGCGAACCGCTCGCCGGAGCCGGCATAGCCTTCGGCTAATGCCAGCGCGTGCGCGATACCCCCCGCTTCCTCCTGAATGCGGTAGGTCAGGCTCACATCCCAAGCCCTGCCGCTTCCGAGCAGCTGGATCAGCAATCCGGCGGATGAAACACCCGTGATGATAAGGATGTCAACCAAACCGGCGTCTTTAAGCTTCTCGATCCCATGAACGATCATCGGCAGTTTGCCGACAAGCAGCAGTTGTTTGTTGACAACTTTAGTCAGCGGAAATAAACGGGTGCCTGTACCGCCTGCAAGCAGAACTGCTTTCAATCTCAACCTCTCCTTCCGTATCCTTCAGATCAGTGTGCGGGGGTCGAAACCCCATTTGTTTATAAATTTGTTTAAATTGGTCTCCAGCAGCGCTTTGACGGCGCCCTCGCCCTGCTGGTTGAAGCTGGAGCTGCCGTGATGGAAAATAAACGAATCCCCCGCGACCATCAGCCGGAAAGCCTGCAGACGGGCTCTGTAGCAGTAATCGTCGTCTTCAAAATGCCCCGGAGTGAACAGTTCGTCCAGCAGTCCCACTTTGTTCAGCACTTCTCTCTTGAAAAGGAAGCAAAGTCCGACAATCCGCTGCACCTCTACCCATTTGGCCGGGTCAGGGCCTCTGAATTTTTTTGTGATACTTCATTGAGATTAGTGTACGGTTCCTGTATCTGCTGCTTTCCGCTCACATAGTTGGACATCGGCCCGACAATGCCTATATCCTCCGAGCTGTACAGGCAGCGCAGCATATTGTCCAGCCAGTGCTCGATCACAAGAACGTCATTGTTTAACAAAAGTATGGCGTCGCCGCTGGCGATTTTTTAAACCCAAATTGCAGGCGGCCGGAAAGCCTCTGTTAAAAGGGAGGGAAACGAGGCGGATTCCTTTTTTTCACACAGAAATCCGTCGACCCGTCCTTCGATCCGTTATCCACTACAATAATTTCATATGGCTGTGCGGTATGCTGCTCAATGGAGGAGATGCACGGCTCCAGCCACTGCCTGCCGTTAAAATTCGGGATAATGATGCTTGTCATCTGCATTAGGGAGCCCTCCTGGCTTGATCACGCCGGCGTATCGAATCGTGATAGAAAAGCCTTTCACCCTTGTGCCTCATCCAATACCTCACGGCTTCGATATGGTCCCCTATGATGAGGTCGGCCACCTGGTTTTTTTGACCCGTGATTGTGTTCCTTCACTTTGTTTTTTTGCGGATCACGTTTACGCTGGCAGGAGCATCGATTTTTTTAAGCCTTCTTCTATCGCAATCACCATCGCTTTGGGGGGGACGGTCAGCGCCTGCGGTCCGAGCAGCTCGTATGCTTTTCTGGATAAGGCGTGAGGTACAGCCGTCAAAGAGTTGGAGCCCAGTTCGGAACGTCCAAGCGTTCGGTTTAAAAAATTGCTTCATCAAGGTGATGGTATCTATCTCTTTAAAAAAGTCCGACATAAGGGCGAATATCGTTGAGCGCCAGATCGTTCCCCTTTTCGATGGCATGAATGAAAGGAACCAGCTTCTCCGCTTTCACCGTGAAATCACCGTCGAGAAAAAAAGCAGAATTTCTGCGCTGCTTACCATCGCTCCAACCGCTCTTCCGACATCGTATCCCAGGGGGGCGGGGTAATAGACAATGGTGGCGTGGGACAGCTCCCTGGCTTTTTTTGAAAGCTGCCGTCCCCCGAACCGTTCACGACAATGATGATTTCGTCCAGAGGGAGACGATGCAGATGCTTGATGATATCCGGCAGGCTTTTCTCCTCGTTCATGACGGTCAGAATTGCCGCCACGGTTCTATTGGTAGGAATGAGCATCCAGTCGTGATCACGCTGCGCGCCGCTTTGAAGAAACCTTCCTTATATCCCTTCGCCGCAGCCAGATACCCATCCCATCCCATTCGGGAGATCGGCGTGGAGCCGAGTGCCTTCACCCATAAAGTGTTAAGGGCGCGCTTGCGGTATGCGGCGTCCTGAATGCTGTGGATGCGGCCGTCCTTTTTTTTGCCTTCCGCATACCCCCATTTCCGCCAGAACAGAATATTTTTTTTGTCCGGCTCGATGTTGGTTCCCGCTTTGCTTGGGCAGTTCTCGTCGATCTCACCACCTGCCCCGAGTCCTTGGCGAGCCGTTTCACCAGACGCAAATTTTTTGTTATCGGATTTTCGCGCGGTCCTCATGCTTTCACCTCACGATCCCTCTCATTCTTTTCAAATCGGTCTTGCCGGCTCTATCGTCCGTTTGCTCTGTGATCCATGCGATGGCCTCCAGATGGTCTCCTACGATAAGGCTCTCGAGCGGATCTTTCTTGCCTACCATTCTGCTCCTGCGGATCGGATTCTTCGCTCCGACATTGATAAATGTGACCGCATCTACCTTGAGCCCGGAATGAATGGCTATAGCGTGAGCTTTTGGGGGGACCGCCAGGTTCTCCGCCCCGATCGAATCGAGCGCTTTTCGGCTTATGGCGTGGGGTACGGTGGTCATCGAGGCGCCTTTTAAATCCGGACGGGCAAGCACAGCATTCAGCGTATATTTGGCCAGCACCACGCTGTGAACCTTTTCTGTATCCACCGAGCCGGAGTAACTGTTGAGCGCCACATCCGTTCCATTTGACACGGCGTCGATCAGAGGCTTGAAATCTTCAGCAGGCAGAACGATATCGCCGTCCATGAACAAAAGAATATCCCCTTTGGCGCTGAGGCTCCTACACTTCTCCCCACGTCATGCCCCAATTGGTCAGGAAACGAGATGACTCTGGCTCCAACCTTCTCAGCCAGCTCTTTGGAACCGTCCACCGAGCCGTTGGCGACCACAATGATCTCCATTTTTTGGATGGACACGGGAGATCTCGCGAAGTACTTTCTCGAGTGTTTTTTTTTTCGTTGCTGACCGGAATGATCACAGATACCTTAGGAGTGTGGCTGTTACGAATAGCCAAGGAATCTCTTGAAGTGCGCTGTTTTCTGTTAGGTTTGCCGTGGTGTGTCAAATTGTTCTCAACTCCTGTTTCGCCTGCTGCCTGCACCCCCTGAGTGGCTCAGCAGCAGCCAAGGTAAATGCTTGCTTGCTTCTACTATTGTATGTATTCGTTTTATCAAAGGCAGGGCATCTGACGGGAAGGCTTGGAAAACAGGCATATACCTTGCGCCGTCGGTGTTAGCGTAAAAAAAAGCACAAAGAGCCTCTTCGCAGAGACTCTTTGTAAAGGAATGTTATGCTTTGGTTCCTACAGCCAACCAGTTGATGATTCCGTATGGTTCGGGAGAAAATTTGCTTCTGACTACCTGCAGGGTGACAAAGTCGGGAGCTTTCTGTTTTACCACGGTGTAGCACGCCGTATGGTTAGTCATCGCGACGACGACATAGAAGGCATCCGCGAACGGTTGTTCAAACGGGATCTGAATTTCCACCGATTCATCCTGCACTTCAAAATGGAACGGATGCAGCCCGAACTGCTGAAGCTGCCGACTCTTCGAATTCACGGTCTGCAGCGCAGTAAAGGAGAGCTTTGCTTCACTTACCGCGCCCTTGGCCAACTGCATTTCGCCTACGCTTCCCTCTGCCAGCTTAGCTCCGCTTACTGCACTGTCCGCCAGATGCATCTCGCACACGCTGCCCTCTGCCAGCTTCGCTCCGCTCACTGCACCTTCCGCCAGATGCATTTCGCTCACGCTGCCCTCTGCCAGCTTCGCTCCGCTTACTGCACCTTCCGCCAGATGCATCTCGTTCACGCTGCCCTTTGCCAGCTTCGCTCCG
>BBFE01000021.1 GCA_001313085.1 Paenibacillus sp. JCM 18996
GTTCCGCGGGCGGAGCCGGCGGCGGAGCTTCTGGCGGTGGCGGCAGTATGAAGTCGCTTTCCACAGAGCAGGTCACCATGCTGCAGTCCACTGTGAAAGATGTTCTTACATCGCCGGGCAGCACCCAGTTTCTGCAAACCCTGATGAAAGATCCCAAATTTGCCGGAGACTTCGCTAAAGCTGTGCAGAAGGAAGACAAGCAGCTCCACAAGGACCTGATGAAAGATCCCGAGTACCAGAGAGATCTCATTACAATTATGAAAAAATCCGGAATATGAAAGAGTGCTGATGGATACCATGAAAGGCACTCAATACAGACAGCAGATCATGTCCGTTATCAATGAATCCATGCAAAGCCCCTTGTTTAAAATGCAGCTAGTCGAACTAATGAAAAAGGCGTTGGAAGAACAGCACGCGATGCCAAAAGCCACTTCCGATCAGCAGGGTAAAGAAGGTGGTGACAAAGATAAAGGCGGAGACAAGGATAAAGGCGGAGATAAAAGCAAAGCAGGCGGGGATAAGAGCAAAGACGAAAGCGGCGGCGCTGATACTGGCGGCGGTGGTGGCGGTTCATAATAAAAAAGGGGAGCCAGCGATGCGCCGGTTCCCCTTTGGATTCCCTAATATTTATTGATCACTAGATCGGCAATTTCCATGTATATTTTCCCTGCAACTGTGTCCGCATGATAAACGGAAGGTGAATATTCCTGCTCGCTTATGCTATTCTCCGGAGCTCCCAGTGGAATTTGCGCCAGCAGCTGGGTGTGCAGTTCCTCGGCCAGCTTTCCTCCGCCGCCGCGCCCAAACACATACTGCTTGTCCCCGCACTTGCCGCATTCAAAATAAGCCATATTCTCGATAACGCCAAGAATTTCATGTTCTGTCTTGATAGCCATGGCTCCGGCACGCGCCGCCACGAAAGCGGCTGTAGCATGCGGCGTAGTGACGATAATTTCCTTGCTGTGGGGAATCATGCTGTGAACATCCAAAGCGACGTCCCCGGTGCCCGGAGGAAGATCTAAAAGCATATAATCGAGCTCACCCCAGTTTACTTCCCCGAAAAAAGTTCTTTAACATTTTGCCCAGCATCGGTCCCCGCCAAATGATTGGAGCGTTATCTTCGACAAAAAAATCCCATAGACATCACTTTTACGCCAAAGCGCTCTACCGGAATAATGCGGTCGTTGACTAATTGCGGTCGTTCTTCGATCCCCATCATATCCGGCACGCTAAATCCGTAAATATCGGCATCGATGATACCGACTTTCTTGCCCTTTCTGGCTAAAGCTGCAGCCAAGTTCACTGTAACCGTGGACTTGCCGACTCCACCCTTGCCGCTCGCTATGGCAATAAATCGGGTTTTGGAGCCGGGAGAAAGAAGCGATTGGTTCTCAGCTTCCGAAATTGTTTCTTGTGGAACATTGTCGTTTCTGGTCGCTGCAGAGATCTGGCTTTTGTCATAGTCGGTGATCAGTCTAAAACGGATATGAACTTCTTTGGCTCCGAGATTTCGTATGGCATGTGAGGCCATCTGTTTAAACTGATTTTTTATAATTTTCGTCCTGGGATGTCACAATTAAAGTTAGAGACACACTGTCTTCTTTTATAAGAATATCCCGTACAAAATTAAGCCGCGTAATGCTTTGTTGATACTGTGGTTCGATAAATCCGTTTAAAGCTTGCAATACTTGTTCTCTGGTCAGCATAAGACACCTCGGTTGTCACGTTGTAATTAATAATGTTATTATATCACAATTTTACGGAGTTCCTAATTTTTTCGCCGGAATAGTAACGAAGAATGCCCTGGTAGATGGCGGCGGCCACCTTTTTCTGATAATTTTCGTCTTCCATTAATTTAGCCTCTTCAGGATTGGAAAGGAACCCGACTTCCACTAAAGCCCCGGGGATTTTTTAAAGTTTTCAGCAAATAAACCGTTTTATCGGCTTCTTTGGCCACCCTGTCCGTGTTCTGGAGATTTTTTCTTAAGTTCGTCCTGGATTAATGCGGCCAAGATGGGATTGTCCTTGTGGTTGCGATAGTAAAAGGTTTGGGCCCCTGACCATCTGGGAGACGGAATGGCATTCAAGTGAACGCTCAAGAACAAATCGGATTTATTATCGGTTATAAACCGGGCTCGCCGTACCAAATCCTGAGTCTTCCGCGCGCTGTAACCCTTGGTATTTTCGTCTGCCAAATCTTTATCTTCTTCCCTTGTCATCACAACGACCGCGCCTGCCTGCTGCAAATAATCCCTGACATATTTGGTGATCGCCAAGGTGATATTCTCTTCAAATGTGCCCTCTTTGCTCTTGGCCCCTCCGTCGGCGCCGCCGTGCCCCGCGTCTAATGCGATAGTCTTTCCGGACAACGGAAGGGTCCAATAGGTCCAGGTTTTGGTGGCGGGCAGCTCGTAAGTGAACAGGAAGACCAGCAGCATTATCAATGCCGCGGAGGAGACCAGTTTAATGGTGCTTTGATATGTAATCCAAATAACCCACCTTTTTCTTCTTCTGGGCATAAAAAAAATCCACCTCTACTCCCTATAGACTCTGTATGATCTATATGGGACAGGGTGGACGAATATGACTACTCCTTGGCTGACGAAGTCAATTGTTCGGACATTCCTTGGATAAGCACCTCAGCCACTTCCGGCCTGGTAAATTCCGCTGGCGGACGTTGGCCGTCTCTAAGCAGCGCCCTAACCTTCGTCCCGGATAAATGCAGATGGTCTGAAGCCGGATGAGGGCAGGTTTTGCTTGAAGCCATGTTGCCGCATTTGGTGCAGAAGAAGCTGTGCTCAAAGAACAACGGAGTGATTCCCAGCTCTTCGGCGGTAAAGTTTCGGAATATCTCCTGCGCCTCGTAAGTGCCGTAATAATCACCTACACCTGCGTGATCGCGGCCTACGATGAAATGGTACATCCGTAGTTTTTTGCGGACCATGGCGTGGAATATCGCTTCTCTGGGTCCAGCATAGCGCATAGCTGCCGGGAACACTCCGAGAAAGCTGCGGTCTTTGGGATAATAGTTGTCAAGCAGGACGAGGTAGCTGCGCATTCTGACTTCCGCCGAGATGTCATCCGATTTGGTTTCTCCGACCAGAGGATTTAAGAAAAGGGCATCTACAATTTCCATAGCGGACTTCTGGATGTATTCATGCGCTCTGTGCACTGGATTTCTGGTTTGGAACCCTACAACCGTCTTCCACCCTTTTTCAGCAAAAAATCTTTCTTGTTTCAGACGGATCAAAATAAAATTCTTGAAACTTCGAAGGCTGCGGGCGGTTCAGAACCTGAATCGGTCCGCCTACATAGGTCGAAGGTCTGGATAACAGCTTTTGAACTCCTGGATGCGCCATATCATTCGTTTTAAATACTTTCAGTGCTTCGTTATGTTGATCCGCCTCATAGATGCTCTGCACGTCCAAAAGGCCGTATATAACCCCGTCAGCTTCCCCTACAAGGGCTACCTGCTCACCGACCGTAAGAGTCTCCGCTATGATTGGCTCCACCGCCAAGGTAATCGGTATGCTCCAAACCGTTCCGTTCGTCAGGCGCATGGATTCCACGACAGAGTGGTAATCCTTCTCTGCCATGAATCCGGTAAGCGGTGAAAAAAAGCCCCCACACCGATCAGATCAAGATCCGAGACGGCCCAGGCATTGATTTTGATCTGATTCAGGGATTTCGCTTTCTCCTCCAAAGCCGTCTTGTGGTCTGCAGATACGATTCTATTGATCAGGGTCCCGCCATGAGCTTGAATTGTCTCTTTCATGTAATGACCTCCAATGATTGTAATAGGCTCATCTTATTTGTGAAGTCCGCACTCCGTTTTCTCAAATCCCGACCAACGGCCAGCTCTTGGGTCTTCTCCGGCAAATACCTGACGTGTGCAATGGGAGCATCCGATGCTCGGATAGTTGTTGTCATGCAGTGGGTTGTAGATCACATTGTTGCTGCGGATATAATTCCACACATCTTCGGACGTCCAGCTGGCAAGCGGGTTGAATTTGATCAGTCCGAATTTCACATCATATTCCACTTTCTTGGCATTAGCTTGTCGGCGCTTGGTCTCTGCGGATTCCGGTGATCCATGCGTCGTAATTGGCAAGAATTTTCGTAAGCGGATCTACTTTGCGGATGTTGCAGCATTGAGTAGGATCGGATTTCCACAATTCTTCGCCAAACTGGCCTGCCTGCTGATCCAAAGTGAGCGATGGCTCCACCTGGATGAATTGCACACCGTAATATTCTTGCAGCCGGTTCCGCGTTTCATAGGTTTCTTGAAAATGGACGTTAGTATCCAAATAGAAAATATCGGTCTGCGGACTTACCTTTTGCAGCATATCGACCAAAACGACGTCCTCCGCTCCAAAGCTGCACGCCAACGTTATATTAGGGAATCTGTCTACAGCCCATTCAATGATGGCTTCAGGAGATTGGTTTTCCAAATCGACTGCGGCCTGATTAACCAAAGCTTCTTTCTCAAACAAGTTCATAGGAAAAGTCCTCCTTGATAATTCCGACTATATTTATAAGGATTTAAGTATTTACTTTAATTATAAAAGGTTTCTACTTTATGTCAATATGAAATTTTCCTCTCACTTGACAGCTATCTTATCGTATGGAGAAAGGCATTTCTAGGTGCTTGACTGCCTATGTTCTTCATACAATGCCCACAAAGTCAGATAGACCTCCCGCAGATTATTCCGTTAGAGCGGGTACTGCTCGCACCGAAAGCTACAAAAAAGCATGATTGCGCTTCATCGAATTGGCTCTGACTTAAAACTCTCGATATTACTTTACGAGCGGTCCGCAGTACACAAAAAAAAGCACCCTTTTCTGCCGTTTGCAGAAAAAAAGTGCTTTGACTTGCCTGCCCGTAAATCTTAACGCTTGGAGAACTGAGGAGCGCGGCGGGCAGCTTTCAAGCCGTACTTTTTTACGTTCTTTCATACGAGGGTCACGAGTCAGGAATCCGGCTCTTTTCAAAGATCCGCGGAATTCCGGGTCTGCTTTCAGCAGCGCACGGGAAATTCCGTGACGGATAGCTCCCGCTTGGCCGGACATGCCTCCGCCATGAGCAATAACCAATACATCGTATTTGTCCAATGTTTCTGTAAGATTCAAAGGCTGTTTCACGATCAGTTTCAAAGTTTCAAGACCGAAATACTCATTCAGGTCACGTTTATTAACGAGGATGCGTCCTTCGCCCGGTACGAGACGAACACGTGCTACCGAATGCTTACGACGACCTGTTCCATAATATTGAACTTGTGCCACGAGTTATCCTCCCTTTCAATTAGCCTTTTAGTTCCCAAACTTCAGGTTGTTGCGCTTGATGCGGATGCTCGGATCCGGCATACACTTTAAGCTTTGTTTTCATGCTTTCGCCAAGACGGTTCTTAGGAAGCATTCCGTGGATAGCAAGTTCAAGCATGCGCTCAGGTTTCTTTTGCAGCATTTCTTGAGCAGGCGTTACTTTCAATCCACCGGAGTACAAAGAGTGACGGTAGTACATTTTTTTTGCTGCAGCTTCTTTCCAGTAAGAACAATCTTGTCGGCATTAATGACAACTACAAAATCTCCAGTGTCTATGTGCGGAGTGAACTGCGGCTTGTGCTTACCGCGGATGATTGTTGCAGCTTCGCTCGCTAGGCGACCCAGGGTTTTCCCTGCAGCGTCAATAATGTACCATTTGCGCTCAACTTCGTTGGGTTTAGCCATGTATGTGGTACGCATTTACATATCCTCCTAAAAAAAATATATCAAAACCTTGTTATTTTCAGCTCATTAGTTAAGTCAACTGTTCCATGTGTTCGTCTACTCGGGGCTGTGGGATAGCCAGTAGAAAACACAATTTCCATTTTACAATATAAACACGGAAATATCAAGGGGAATCTCTCAATTCCTCATAACTCACATGCCACAGCATAAGACCGTGAGGCTCGGCGGTCGGCCCCGCTTTCGCGCGGTTCTCCGCTTGAAGAATGGCGGGAAGATCGGAGCTCTTTCTTCTTCCTTCTCCTACCTGCAGCAAGGTCCCCACGATGATACGAACCATGTTATACAAAAAAGCCGTTGCCGGTTAAAGTAATCACAATGATTCCTGAATCTTCGGAAGTGGGCTGCTCGTCTTTAATGAATTCAAGCGTGGCGTCATATATAGTGCGGACGTGGGTGCTTTTGTTCGACCTGACAGAGCAAAAGGAGGTAAAATCATGCTCTCCCACAAGATGAAGCAGCGCGGCCTTCATTTCCTTGACATTGAGTTTTCTGTACCAATGAAGCTGGGTTTGGTAATGAAATACATCTCTGTGCCGCCCGATCCTTATAAAATACTTATAGGTTTTGCTCTTGGCCGAACGGGTGGCGTGAAAATCGAGCGGCACTTCCCTGGCATTCGAAACCGAGATATCTACCGGCAGCAGGTTATTCATTGCCACACACCATCGGTCTACGGGAATCTGTGAAGAGGTAATGAAGTTGATAACCTGCCCTCGGGAATGGACGCCGGCATCCGTTCTTCCGGAGGCTAAAATTTTGATCTGTTCACCGGTCAAAAAAAAGAGGGCCTCTTCCAATTTATCCTGAATCGTGTTTTTTGTTCGGTTGAGACTGAAATCCGCTGTATGAAGTTCCGACATAACTTACTACCATGCTGACGTTTCTCAAAGCGACCTCCGAACACGTGATGTTAATGGAGTCTGGAGAGGATATTTATCAATTCACCACAAAATAAAGCAGGCTTTTATAGTTCTGCCTGATACATACTTTACAAAAGCCCCGGTAAATACTACAAAAAAAAGGGCTTCATCAGAATCTTAAAGTAACAACCAACAAGAGAAAGCTCTATGTTAGTTGAAACCGGATTCTGTCCACCCTTTCCCGTGCCAAATTAGGCTCTGTCAACTAGCTCAAGATACACCATAGGAGCGGAATCCCCACGACGAGGTCCCAGCTTCAGAATACGGGTATAACCGCCTTGACGGTCAGCATAGCGGGGAGCGATATCCGAGAATAGCTTCTGGATTGCATCCTGTTCTTCGTTTGCAGCTTCACGGCGGACATAAGCCGCTACTTGACGGCGAGCGTGAAGGTCTCCGCGTTTGGCTAAAGTGATCAGCTTCTCTGCGATGGAACGAAGTTCTTTCGCTTTCGCTTCAGTTGTTTGAATGCGTTCATGTATGAATAAGTCAGTAACCAAGTCACGGAACAACGCTTTACGTGCACTTGCATCACGACCCAGCTTTTGGTAAGCCATGTGTTTAACCTCCTTCTTATTTCTGCTTGGTCTTGGTCTCTTTTATTCTTCCATTCTTAGGCCTAGTCCCAATTCTTCCAGCTTCTCTTGAACTTCTTCCAGCGATTTACGTCCAAGGTTTCGAACTTTCATCATATCTTCTTCTGTCTTGGTTATCAGCTCTTGCACGGTATTAATACCGGCGCGCTTCAAACAGTTGTAGGAGCGAACGGAAAGATCCAGTTCTTCGATCGTCATTTCAAGCACTTTCTCTTTCTTGTCCTCTTCCTTCTCTACCATGATTTCAGCGTCTTTAGCCTCATCCGTAAGCCCGACGAAGAGCATCAAGTGTTCTGTCAGGATCTTAGCGCCCAAACTCACAGCTTCTTCCGGCCGAATACTGCCGTCGGTCCATACTTCAAGGGTTAGCTTGTCATAGTTGGTAACTTGACCGACACGAGTATTTTCAATGCTGTAGTTCACACGAGTGATGGGAGTATAAATAGAATCAATCGGAATGACGCCGATCGGTTGGTCGTCCCTTTTGTTCTTGTCTGCTTGTACATAACCGCGGCCCCGATTGGCATGAATTCTCATATGAAGACGTGCATCGGAGGAAAGAGTGGCAATGTGCAGGTCTGGGTTAAGGATTTCAACATCACTGTCACCGCGGATATCGCCGGCTGTTACAATTCCTTCGCCTTCCGCATCGATTTCCAACATCTTTTCTTCGTCGGAATGGATTTTCAACGATAACCCTTCAAATTCAGGATGATTTCTGTTACATCCTCAACCACTCCGGGGATTGTTGAAAATTCATGCAGCACTCCGTCAATCTGAACAGAATTTACCGCCGCGCCAGGTAACGATGAGAGTAAGATTCGACGCAATGAGTTGCCCAATGTCGTTCCGTACCCGCGCTCCAATGGTTCTACAACGAATTTTCCATAGCTTCCATCTTCACTAACAGATACGGTTCAATTTTTTGGCTTTTCAATTTCTATCATTAGATTTACCCTCCTCTAAAACGTCGCTTCCCTCTGGATACTTTCAATAAACCATGTAGTATGCCTATCCTACCCATCCATTATTCACATGTTTAGAATATTTATACCCCATACGATCCTGAATTAGACACGACGACGTTTAGGTGGTCGGCAACCGTTATGCGGAATTGGAGTAACGTCTTTGATCAGGTTCACTTCAAGACCTGCAGCTTGCAGAGAGCGGATAGCTGCTTCACGTCCTGCACCAGGTCCTTTAACCATAACCTCTACAGCTTTCATGCCGTGCTCCATTGCCGCTTTGGCAGCGGATTCGGCAGCCATTTGAGCGGCGAAAGGAGTGCTCTTGCGGGAGCCTTTGAAGCCCAGGTTACCGGAACTTGCCCAAGAGATTGCATTTCCGTGAGGATCTGTGATGGTAACAATCGTGTTGTTAAAAGTTGAACGGATATGAGCCACTCCGGATTCAATATTCTTACGGTCACGACGCTTGGTACGAGCTACTTTTGATTTTGGTTTTGCCATTAGTTTCTAACCCCCTTTATTATTTCTTCTTGTTCGCAACGGTACGACGAGGACCTTTACGAGTACGAGCATTGGTTTTGGTACGCTGACCACGAACAGGCAGTCCACGGCGGTGGCGGACACCACGGTAGCATCCGATCTCGATAAGACGCTTAATGTTCAGGCTTACTTCACGGCGAAGGTCACCTTCAACTTTAATGTTCTTGTCGATGAATTCACGGATTTTGTTCAATTCATCTTCGGTAAGATCGCGAACGCGAGTGTCAGGATTTACGCCTGCTTGAGCCAGGATCTTTTGAGAACTGGTTTTACCGATACCGAAAATGTACGTTAGACCGATTTCAACGCGCTTATCGCGGGGCAAGTCAACTCCAGCTATACGAGCCATTTATGCAGCACCTCCCTTATCCTTGTTTTTTGTTTGTGCTTAGGATTTTCACAGATAACCATTACATTGCCTTTACGACGAATCACTTTGCATTTTTTCGCAAATGGGTTTGACCGACGGTCTTACCTTCATTGTAATTACCTCCTGAGTGTTTCTGTTAAGAAACTTACTTCGTAAGCTTCGCTTGGTTTGCAGCAGCAAACCTACTAGACGATCTTCTCTTGCAAGGGTTTGCGGCTGCAAACCGTTCGTTAAGCTTGTCGTTTCTTTCATAGAAACTAACTTCACAAGCAATCCTTATTTATTTGAAACGGTAGGTTATACGGCCTCTGGTTAAATCATACGGAGACAACTCCACTGTCACTTTATCGCCGGGCAGGATGCGGATGAAATGCATTCTGATTTTACCGGAGACGTGGGCAAGGATTTTGTGTCCATTATCTAATTCAACCTTAAACATTGCATTTGGAAGAGGTTCAATCACTGTACCTTCAACTTCAATTACATCTTCTTTGGCCACAGTCATTCTCCTTTCTCATTCGCTTCGGCTTGCCCTGTGTGGACAAACCTATTCAGTGCATATCGTAGCTTCCCATTGGTAACACGGCCGGTTTCCAAAATACTGTCCGCCACCTCACTGCTGATCATGGACTCCAATTGAAGGTGAAGCAGGTTTTTTTCTTTTTTTTAGGTTGGTCAAACTTTCGTTTGTCCCCATCCGCTATCAGAACAAATCGCTCATCAACGATACCGATGACGATGGCAGGTTTGCCGAGATCTCTTCCACGCAGCACCTTTACGATCTGTCCGATTTGTGGTTTCCTTGAATCCTCCACTCATCATCACCTTAGGTTAGGGTTTAGTTAGAATCTCGTAACCATCAGCCGTTATAGCGATCGTATGTTCAAAATGCGCGCACATGGATCCGTCTGCCGTTACAACCGTCCATTTATCCGCAAGCGTTTTGACAAAACGCTCTCCGGCGTTGACCATCGGTTCGATGGCCAGAACCATTCCCGGCTTCAATCTCGGTCCGCGACCTGCGATGCCGTAGTTCGGAATTTGAGGTTCTTCATGAAGCTTCGAACCAATGCCATGACCTACATACTCACGAACTATAGAAAGTCCTTCGTCCTCAACCGCCTTTTGAATAGCGTGTGAGATGGTGAATAAGCGAACATCGGGTTTCACTTCAGCTAGCCCGGTGTAGAGGGATCTCTCGGTAACTTCAAGCAGTTTGCGGGCTTTCTCAGAAATCTGGCCGACCGCGTAAGTCCAAGCCGAATCTCCATGATAGCCTTGATACTGCGCACCAATGTCAATGCTGATGACGTCACCTTCGCTTAATTTGCGTGAACCTGGAATGCCATGTACCAACTCTTCGTTCACTGAAGCGCAGATGCTGGCAGGAAAACCGTTGTAGCCTTTAAAAGATGGTATTGCTCCCTGGCTGCGAATATAGTCTTCAGCGAGTTGATCCAATTCTTTCGTTGTAACGCCAGGCTGAACAGCTTTAGCCAACAGACGATGCGTCTCAGCAACAATTCTCCCGCTTCTCTCATAATCGCCAATTCAGCTTCGGACTTACAAATGATCATTACGCTTGACCTCGCAATAGTGAGCTGATTTCAGCGGTTACTTCGTCAATGTCCTGTTCCCCGTTAACCTGACGCAGGATTTCCTTCTGTTGATAGTACTGCAGCAAAGGAGCAGTCTTATTGATGTATTCGTCTAAACGAGTACCTACCTTCTCCTCAGTGTCGTCCGAACGCTGATAGAGCTCGCCCGAGCATTTGTCGCACTGCCCTTCATGCTTCGGAGGATTAAACAGAACGTGGTAAGTGGCTCCGCAAGATTTGCAAATCCGTCTTCCCGTTAGCCGGGCTAACAGCAAACTGCGGTCGACGGAAAGGTTGATCACATGGTCAATCTTCTTTCCCATCGCTTCAAGGATTTGATCCAATGCTTCCGCTTGAGAAATCGTTCTTGGAAATCCATCCAGCAAGAATCCTTTTTTTGGCAATCAGGCTGCTGCAATCTGTCCCTGACGATCCCTACCGTAATTTCATCCGGAACCAGCAATCCTTTATCAACGTATCCTTTGGCTTCAATTCCCAAGGGAGTCCCTTGACTCATAGCTGCGCGAAAAGCATCCCCAGTAGAGATATGAGGAATCTGAAATTCGGCAACGATTCTTTCTGCTTGCGTACCTTTACCAGCCCCGGAGGCCCATGAAGATTACATTCATTCCGAATACCTCCATATCTGGCGGGACGAACAGCACAATAGGTGCCGATGGCCGCTGCACTGCGGCTTCCACCAGAACCTATCTGCTATTTATTGATAAAACCTTTATAGTGTCTCTTAATCAATTGGCTTTCAATCTGCTTCATCGTTTCCAGCGCAACACCTACAACGATCAGAAGCGATGTTCCTCCGATCTGGACGGAGTTAGGCAAACCTGCGACTCGGCCCAAAATCATCGGGATAATGGAGATAAGCGCCAAGAAAAGAGCACCGGATAAAGTAATTCTCGTCATTACTCTGGTCAAATATACAGAAGTGGTTTTACCAGGACGAATACCAGGGATATATCCACCGTTCTTTTTCATTTGATCAGCCATCTGTTCAGGGTTAATCTGTACAAATGTATAAAAGAAAGTGAATCCGATGATCAGCATCACATATAGGACCATCCCTAAAGGAGCCGTTTGATTCATGTTGGTGATAATCCAGTCGGCCACAGCATTTCCTCTCCAGAAGCTTGCAAGCGTCGGGGGGAATACCAACAGTGACAGCGCAAAAAATGACTGGAATGACACCCGCCGCATTCACCTTGAGAGGAATGTGCGTGGATTGTCCGCCATACATCTTGCGTCCTACCACACGCTTGGCGTACTGAACCGGAATTTTGCGTACCCCTTGCTGGATGAAGATTACTCCAACAATGATTAAAACGACAAACACCAGGATTATTAATACTTTGACGATGTTCAGGAACAACGCGCTTCCGGCATCGGCAATCTGGGTTTGGTAGATCTGTTGAATTCCTCTTGGAATGGCAGCGGCGATTCCGGCAAAGATGAGAATAGAGATACCATTCCCGATTCCTTTCTCCGTGATCTGTTCGCCAAGCCACATCAAGAAAGCTGTCCCCGCGGTAAGAACGATAGCAATCATCGCATAAGTCATGGCGCTCGGGTTAATAACAAGACCTCTATAGATATTGTTAAAACCGATTGCCAGACCTGTCGCCTGGATTAAACCCAGGACGATAGTACCATAACGGGTGAATTGAGCCAACTTTTTTTCTGCCGGTGTCTCCCTCTTTTGCCCATTGTGCAAATTTGGGGATCACGTCCATAGAAAGCAGCTGGACAATAATTGATGCCGTGATATACGGCATAATCCCCATTGCAAAGATGGAAAATTGATAGAGGCACCGCCGGAGAAGGTATTTAACAGACCAAACACATCAGTCGAACTCGATTGACTCTGCATGTGCAGAAGATTCGTATTGATGTTAGGCACCGGTATAAAAGCGCCTATTCTGTAGACGATGAGTATCAGTAAGGTAAAAAGGATCCTTCTTCTCAAATCATCTACCTTCATGATGTTCGAAATGGTCCTAAACATTAAATCACCTCGGTTTTACCACCGGCAGCTTGGATTTTTTTTCTACCGCAGACTCGGAGAACTTGTTCGCCTTAACTGTCAATCCCACAGTAATTTCGCCGTTTCCTAGAACCTTGATTCCGTCTTTAAATGCTTTAACCAGACCGGCCTCCTTAAGGATTTCCGGTGTTACTTCCGTACCCGCGGGGAATCGGTTCAGATCTTCCAGGTTTACTACCGCATATTCCTTACGGAACGGGTTGTTGAATCCGCGCTTAGGCAGTCGACGATACAATGGGTTCTGTCCACCCTCAAAGCCAGGGCGCACGCCACCGCCGGAACGGGCGTTTTGACCCTTGTGACCGCGAGTTGCGGTTTTACCCATACCGCTGCCGATACCGCGTCCAACACGTTTACGAACGGAACGGGATCCTTCAGCAGATGTAAGTTCATGAAGTTTCATCGTTGCACCTCCTCTAGAGCTATATTCACGATCGCCTTTTAAGCTTCGATTTCTTTGACTTCTACAAGATGACTAACCTTGTTCACCATGCCTCTGATGGCTGGATTGTCATTATGTGTAACCGTTTGGTGAAGCTTACGCAAACCAAGAGTGTTGACAGTGATGCGTTGGTCTTCACTGCGGCCGATCAAGCTGCGTTTGAGGGTGATTTGAATTTGTTTTGCCATTAGTTTCCCCTCCTAACCTAATAGTTCTTCTACTGTTTTTTCCGCGAAGTTTCGCAACTTCTTCTGCTCTCTTAAGACGCTGCAGGCCTTCTAAAGTTGCGTTAACCATGTTGATGGAGTTAGAAGAACCTAGAGATTTAGTCAAGATATCGCCGACTCCGGCAAGCTCAAGCACCGCACGAACCGGTCCGCCGGCGATAACTCCAGTACCTTTGGAAGCTGGTTTCAATAATACTTTGCCGGCTCCGAAATGTCCTTGAACCAAATGAGGGATTGTCGTTCCAACAATTGGAACATGCACAAGGTTCTTCTTGGCATCTTCAATTCCCTTACGAATCGCATCAGGCACTTCAGACGCTTTACCGATACCAGCGCCAACCCAGCCCTTACCGTCGCCTACGACGACGAGAGCACTGAAGCTGAAACGGCGACCGCCTTTTACTACTTTAGCAACGCGATTGATATGAACAACTTTTTTTCAGTTAGCTCTAAAGTATTGGGATCTACTCGCAAGTGTATACCTCCTTATTTTACATTCTCCAATTAGAATTCCAAGCCTGCTTCACGAGCGGCGTCAGCCAACGCTTGAACGCGTCCGTGATACAAATAGCCGCTGCGGTCAAACACCACTTTATCGATACCTTTTTTTCTTTCGCGCGTTGAGCGATCAATTCGCCAACTTTGCGCGCAGCTTCTACATTTCCGCCGTTATCAACATCAGTCAGACTCTTATCCTGAGTGGATGCGGACACAATGGTTGCACCATTTACATCATCGATGATTTGAGCATACATATGTTTAGCCGAACGGAAGATATTCAGACGCGGACGTTCAGTAGTCCCTTGAATTTTCTTACGGACGCGAAGATGTCTTTTGAGCCGGGCTTTATTCTTGTCGCCTTTTGTGATCATTCGGATGTCACTCCTTTCATATCTTTTAAGAAGCGTACGTTCTTACGAACTTATTACTTCTTCTTGCCTGCTTTACCTTCTTTACGAAGAATACGTTCGCCTTCATACTTGATACCTTTACCTTTGTAAGGCTCAGGCTCACGAACAGCGCGAATTTTAGCAGCTGTAGCACCCACCAGCTCTTTATCGATTCCTTTAACAATAATTTTGTTGTTGGCAGGAACCTCGAACTCGATGCCTTTTTTCTGGAACGATTTCAACCGGGTGGGAATATCCTACGTTAAGAACAAGCTTCTCGCCTGTCTTGTTGGCGCGGTATCCGACACCCACCAGCTCAAGAGTCTTAGAGAACCCTTCGTTCACACCGCTGATCATGTTCGCCAGAACACTGCGCGTTGTGCCGTGAAGAGAACGGTGCAATTTATTATCAGAAGGACGCTCCACGTTAACTTCGCTTTCAGCAACATTAATTTTCATGTCCTGATGGAATTCACGAGTCAGCGTTCCTTTAGGCCCTTTAACTGTTACTACTTTGTCATTCAAATTTACATTTACACCGTTAGGCAATGTAATTGGTTTGCGACCAATACGAGACATCTTTGCACCTCCATTCGATTACGATGTGTCTTACCAAACGTAGCAGATAACTTCTCCGCCAGCTTTAGTCTGACGAGCTTCTTTATCCGACATTACGCCATTGGATGTGGAGATAATAGCAATTCCAAGGCCGCCAAGAACCTAGGGATTTCTTGACTCTTCGTATATACGCGAAGACCTGGTTTACTGATTCTCTTTAATCCGGAAATTACGCGCTCATTGTTAGGACCGTACTTTAAGAACAAGCGGATGATCCCTTGTTTGCTATCCTCAACATATTCAGCGTCGCGGATGAAACCTTCTTTTTTTTAAGAATCTCAGCGATTTCCCTCTTGATCTTGGAAGCAGGGATTTCTACCGTTTCATGACGAACGATGTTTGCATTGCGAATGCGTGTAAGCATATCGGCAATTGGATCTGACATTACCATTTAGCGAACCTCCTTCCCGTAAGTAGGGTATTACCAGCTTGCTTTTTTTTAACGCCAGGGATTTGGCCTTTATAAGCTAGTTCACGGAAACATATTCTACAGATTTTAAATTTACGAAGCACAGAGTGCGGACGGCCGCAACGCTCGCAACGAGTGTAGGCCTGTACTTTAAACTTCGGCGCACGCTGCTGCTTGATTTTCATTGAAGTTTTTTTGCCACTTAGTTTTACACCTCCGTTGACATGGATTGTCAAACTATTTAACGAAAGGCATTCCCAATTGTGTGAGCAACTCACGAGCTTCTTCGTCAGTCTTGGCGGTCGTTACGATCACGATATCCATGCCGCGGACCTTGTCGATTTTGTCGTACTCGATCTCTGGGAAAATCAATTGCTCTTTCAGGCCCAATGTATAGTTGCCGCGTCCGTCAAACGCTTTGGCAGACACGCCGCGGAAGTCGCGAACCCTTGGCAAGGCAACATTGAACAATTTGTCCAAGAAGTGATACATACGATCACCGCGCAGAGTAACTTTTACGCCGATCGGCATATTTTCACGAAGCTTAAAGCCCGCAATAGACTTTTTTAGCTCTTGTAATGACCGGTTTCTGACCGGAAATGGATTGTAAATCCGTAACCGCGGCGTCAAGCACTTTGGAATTGGAAACCGCCTCACCAACACCCATGTTGATAACGACTTTCTCAATTTTAGGCACTTGCATTACGCTTGTATAGTTGAACTTTTGAATTAAAGCAGGAGTTGTTTCATTTAAGTAACGATCCTTTAATCTTGCAGCCATGATTTGTGGACCTCCTTTCTTGTTTTATCCGATTAGTCGATCACTTCGCCGGATTTCTTGGCTACGCGCACTTTTGTGCCGTTATCCAGTACTTTATATCCTACGCGAGTAGGCTTGCCGCTCTTAGGATCCACCAGCATTACGTTAGAAACATGAATCGGGGCTTCCTTTTCAATGATTCCGCCTTGCGGGTTTTGCTGAGAAGGCTTTGTATGTCTTTTGACCATATTCACGCCTTCTACAAGCACTCTATTTTCACGAGGGTAAGCTGCAATAATGCGGCCTTTCTTCCCTTTATCTTTACCTGTGATAACGAACACGTTGTCGTCTTTCTTCACATGCAATTTATTGTTGTGAGATAGGAGTTGTTTTTTTTACTCTTGGCATATTCCATTCCACCTCCCGGGAAATGTTTTATTCCTGTCCAATCGGTTATTTATTAGATAACCTCTGGAGCAAGAGATACGATCTTCATGAAATCTCTGTCACGAAGCTCACGAGCTACCGGTCCGAAGATACGAGTTCCACGAGGGGACTTATCTTCCTTCACGATTACTGCCGCGTTATCATCAAAAGCAATGTAAGAACCGTCTTTACGGCGGGCTCCACGCTTAGTGCGAACGATAACCGCCTTGACAACGTCACCCTTCTTAACAACGCCACCTGGTGTTGCTTCTTTCACGGAGCAAACAATCAAATCTCCGATGTTAGCGGTACGGCGTCCGGTACCACCAAGTACACGAATACACATTAATTGCTTTGCACCGGAGTTATCTGCAACATTTAAACGAGAAAATGTTTGAATCATCCTGTATTCCCTCCTTCCACGGTTGCCTACATTCCCATAAACCGCTCAGAACCGTTAGATAATTACTGCCTTTTCAACAACTTCAACCAATCTCCAACGCTTATCCTTGGAAAGTGGACGAGTTTCCATAATTCTAACTACATCGCCGATTTTCGCATCGTTGTTTTCATCATGCGCTTTAAACTTTTTTTTGGTGTATTTAATGCGCTTATGATAAAGGTTGTGCTTTTTTTATAAGTTTCAACAGCAACCACGATAGTTTTATCCATCTTGTCACTAACGACTTTACCGATTTGAAGTTTACGTTCGTTACGTTGTTCCATAGAGTGTCCTCCTCTCTATTTTAGCTGATCCCTAGTTCTCTTTCACGAATAACCGTTTTTTTGCTCGTGCAATTTCTTTACGCACTTTTTTGAATTTGAACCGGGTTATCCAGTTGGCCGGTAGCCAGTTGAAAACGGAGGTTAAAGAGTTCTTCTTTAAATCCGGCAATCTTTTGCTCAAGCTCTGCAGTGGTTAGGTTGCGAAATTCACTAGCTTTCATTTGCTTCACCACCTAGTTCTTCTCTTTTCACGAATTTGGTTTTGATCGGCAATTTGTGAGAAGCAAGACGCATTGCTTCGCGTGCGACTTCTTCACTTACTCCGGCAAGCTCGAACAAGATTTTGCCCGGCTTCACCACAGCAACCCATTTTTTCCACGTTACCTTTACCGCTACCCATACGAACCTCAAGAGGCTTTTGGGTGATTGGCTTGGCAGGAAAAAATTTTGATCCATACTTTACCGCCACGCTTGATATAACGGGTCATAGCAATACGGGCAGCTTCGATCTGGCGGTTAGTAATCCATGCCGGCTCCAATGCTTGCAGACCGAATTCTCCGAAAGCAATTTCAGTACCGCCTTTGGCGCGGCCTCTCATGCTGCCTCTTTGTTGTTTACGATGCTTAACGCGTTTTGGTACTAACATGATTAGTTTCCTCCTTCCTCAACAACCTTTTTTTTCTTAGCAGTTGGAAGAACCTCTCCGCGATAAATCCATACTTTCACACCGATACGTCCGTAGGTAGTGTGAGCTTCTGCAGTTCCGTAGTCGATATCCGCACGCAGCGTATGAAGAGGAACAGTTCCTTCGCTGTAACCTTCGGAACGAGCGATTTCAGCTCCGCCCAGACGGCCGCTTACCATAGTTTTAATCCCTTTAGCGCCGGAACGCATCGATCTTTGTATCGCTTGCTTCATAGCGCGTCGGAAAGACACACGGCGCTCTAACTGTTGAGCAATGCTCTCTGCAACAAGGATAGCATCCAGTTCAGGATTTTTGATTTCGGAAATGTTGATGTGAACTTTCTTTTTTTGTCATGTTGGCGATGTAGTTGCGGATGTTTTCCACTTCCGTACCGCCTTTGCCGATAACCATTCCGGGCTTTGCCGTGTGAATAGTTACGTTGACACGATTCGCAGCACGTTCGATTTCAATCTTGGATACTGCAGAATCTTTTAGTTTATTTTTTTTCAGGTATTCACGGATTTTCACATCTTCCAGAAGAAGATCTCCGAAGTCTTTACCTGCGTACCATTTCGACTCCCAATCGCGAATAATACCGATTCTTAGGCCCACCGGGCTTACTTTTTTGACCCACACGCTGTCCCTCCTTATTTCTCAGATACCACTAATGTAATGTGGCTGGTACGTTTGTTAATCCGGCTTGCACGCCCCATTGCACGAGGCATAAAACGTTTCATGGTTGGACCTTGATTTACGTATACTTGTGAAATAACTAATTTTGCAGGGTCCATGGAGTAGTTGTGCTCCGCATTGGCAATCGCAGAATTCAGTATCTTCTCAACAATCGGAGAAGCTGCTCTTGGGGTGTGGCGAAGAATCGCAATCGCGTCACCAACGGCTTTACCGCGAATCAAGTCAATAACCAATTGCACTTTACGAGGAGCAATGCGAACATAGTTAGCTGCTGCTTTGGCTTGCATGGTAGTACCTCCTCTCAAACTAGGAATCATCCGTTACGATTTCCCATCGTATTATCTCTTGCCTGTTTTCTTATCTTCGCCTGCATGCCCTTTATACGTACGGGTTGGGGCAAATTCACCCAGCTTATGACCAACCATATCCTCTGTTACATATACAGGAACGTGCTTTTTTACCGTCGTAAACCGCGAATGTATGGCCTACAAACTGCGGGAAAATTGTAGAACGGCGCGACCAGGTTTTAATTACCGCTTTCTTGGTGGCATCGTTCATATCTTCAACTTTCTTAAGCAAGTAACCGTCGATAAAAGGTCCTTTTTTTTCAAACTGCGTCCCATTGATGATCCTCCCTTCCCTTAACCTTGAATTCATTAAGAGACTATAGATTCAAGCCGCCTTACTTCGTACGTCTGCGAACGATGTATTTGTCCGATGCTTTGCCTTTTTTTACGAGTTTTATATCCAAGGGTCGGTTTGCCCCAAGGAGACATTGGAGACTTACGTCCGATAGGAGCGCGGCCTTCACCACCACCGTGAGGGTGATCGTTAGGGTTCATAACTACCCCGCGGACTTCAGGTCTCTTGCCGAGCCAACGAGAACGTCCGGCTTTACCGATGCTGACGAGCTCATGGTCTTCGTTTCCAACGGAACCGATGGTTGCGCGGCAAACCTTCAAAACTCTGCGGACTTCACCGGAAGACAGGCGGATCGTTACATACTGCTCTTCCTTACCAAGCAATTGAGCTTCCGTACCGGCTGCGCGAACCATTTGTCCGCCTTTGCCAGGCTTCAACTCAATGTTGTGGATAACCGTACCTACCGGAATGTTCTCCAGTGGAAGTGCATTACCAATCTTGATGTCGGAACCGGGACCTGAAGTGATAACATCGTCAACCTTCAGACCTTTAGGAGCGATGATGTAGCTTTTCTCGCCGTCCGCATAGTGGATAAGAGCGATGTTTGCGGAACGGTTCGGATCGTACTCAATAGTGGCAACGCGTCCTGGTATTCCGTCCTTAGTGCGTTTAAAGTCGATTACGCGATACTTTCTTTTGTGGCCTCCGCCTTGATGACGAACGGTGATTTTACCTTGATTGTTGCGGCCGGCTTTCTTATAAAGAGGAGCCAGCAAAGATTTCTCCGGTGTTGATGTTGTGATTTCTTCGAATGTAGAAACGGACATCGAGCGACGGGCCGGGGAAGTCGGTTTGTATTTTTTTGATTGGCATCCAGATTCCCTCCTTACTTTTGGAATGTATTAGACAGTTTCAAAGAATTCCAATTCCTTGCTGTCTGCACTCAAGGTTACAATGGCTTTCTTCCACTCGGAAGTATAGCCGGAATGACGTCCATAACGCTTTGGCTTTGCGGGCATTCTCAAAGTATTGACGTTAGTCACCTTCACGTTGAAAATAGCTCGATTGCCTGCTTGATTTCGGTTTTGTTCGTACGAAGATCAACTTCGAAAACATATTTCTTATCAGCCATCATCTCAGCCGTACGTTCAGTGATGATTGGGCGCTTGATAATATCGCGTGGATTTTTCATTACGCAAGCACCTCCCCTACTTTTTCAGCCGCTTCCTTGGTGATGATCAGCTTGTCGTATACTAAAACATCAAGTACATTGATTCCGTCAGCTGCCACGAACTTGACACCAGGGATATTGCGTGCGGATAACGCAACGTTCTCATCATAGTTGGAAGCAACCACTAATGCTTTGCGGTCCACTTTCAAATTATTAAGGATTGCTGCGAATTCTTTTGTTTTTTGGCGCGTTGAAGCTCAATTGATCCAACACGATGATTTGGTTATCAACCACCTTGGAAGATAGAGCCGACTTGATTGCCAAACGGCGAACTTTCTTAGGAAGTTTATAAGCATAGCTGCGTGGAGTCGGGCCGAATACGACACCGCCGCCCTTCCATTGAGGTGCACGGATACTTCCTTGGCGTGCACGTCCGGTACCTTTTTTTGCTTCCATGGTTTACGACCGCCGCCGCGAACTTCGGAACGGCCTTTAACTTTATGTGTTCCTTGACGCAAAGATGCTTGCTGCATTAGAACAGCTTCATGCATTACGTGCGCGTGGGGTTCGATACCGAACACTGCGTCGGCCAACTCAACTTCTCCAACCTGTGATCCGCTAACATTGTAAACTGCTACTTTTGGCATCAGTAATCCTCCTTTCTTGCCTTTCTTATGCTTTAACCGAAGACTTCACGCTAACATAACTGTTCTTAGGTCCCGGAATGGAGCCTTTAACCAACAGTACATTGCGCTCAGCGTCAACTTTAACTACCTGCAGGTTTTGCAAAGTAACCGTCTCGTTACCCATGTGTCCTGGCAGCTTCTTGCCTTTTGGCACTCGGTTTGCTTGAATGGAACCCATCGAACCTGGACCGCGGTGATAACGGGAACCGTGAGCCATAGGTCCTGTGGATTGTCCGTGTCTTTTGATAACACCTTGGAACCCTTTACCTTTGGACGTTCCGGTTACATCAACATACTCGCCCTCTGCGAACAAATCTGCTTTCAACTCTTGGCCAACTTCGTAAGCGCCGATTTCAATTCCGCGAAATTCTTTAATGTAGCGCTTAGGCGTTGCTCCAGCTTTTTTTTCGCATGGCCCAACTCCGGTTTGTTGGCTCTCTTCTCTTTCTTATCATCAAAACCGATCTGGATGGATTCATAACCGTCATTGTCCGTATCTTTCTTTTGAAGAACTACGCAAGGGCCCGCTTGAATCACAGTGACCGGCACTACCAAACCTTCCGGTGTAAATACTTGAGTCATCCCAAGTTTTCTACCTAAGATACCTTTGACCATTTGTTGACACCTCTTTTCATTGCTTCGTCTTATTTATTGTAATTTCAATCCATTAAAGTTTGATTTCAATGTCCACACCGGACGGCAGATCCAAACGCATCAACGCATCCACAGTTTGTGGAGTAGGATTCACAATATCGATCAAACGTTTGTGAGTGCGCATTTCGAACTGCTCTCTGGAATCCTTGTATTTGTGAACCGCACGAAGAATCGTGATAACCTGCTTTTCAGTAGGAAGCGGAATCGGACCGGAAACACCTGCACCGGAACGCTTTGCTGTCTCAACGATTTTCTCGGCGGATTGATCAAGAACTCTGTGATCATACGCCTTCAAACGAATACGAATTTTTTTGCTTTGCCATATAAGTCCCTCCTTCTATCGCCCAAATTTTTTTTCGGACATACTCAGTGAAAATATCCTGACGCCCTCTCCTATGGCAAAGGAGCCGGGTGTGTCAGCAACCTCTCACATCATCGCAACGTCACAGACCAACGTTCACTATTATATAAAAAAAATCTTTTATAAAGCAAGTAAATTATGCATGAATCGCCTAACTTTTTTTTCTCGCTTGTTGCGATGCAGCAGATGGAACTGAAATTATTCCGATCTGTTGGAAATC
Source organism: Paenibacillus sp. JCM 18996 (assembly GCA_001313085.1). Next base: position 22,447 of record BBFE01000021.1, read on the forward strand.
GGGGCGTTTTCGTATTGATTTTAATTAAGAAAAAAAGACCCCGGCTGCAATGACCGGGATCTTTATTTCCAAACGGTTATTACTTAACGATTGTAGCAACAGCGCCCGCACCAACAGTACGTCCGCCTTCACGAATCGCGAAGCGGGTTCCTTCTTCGATCGCGATTGGGGAGATCAGCTCAACGGTTACAGTGATGTTGTCGCCTGGCATAACCATTTCAGTACCTTCCGGCAGGTTGATGATACCTGTTACGTCAGTTGTACGGAAGTAAAACTGGGGACGGTAGCCTGTGAAGAAAGGTTTATGACGTCCACCCTCTTCTTTAGTCAGAACGTAGATTTGAGCGGTAAAGTTAGTGTGAGGCTTAACGGAACCTGGCTTGGCAAGAACTTGGCCGCGCTCGATATCTTTGCGGTCTACACCGCGAAGAAGGCTCCGATGTTGTCGCCTGCTTGAGCGGAGTCAAGAAGCTTACGGAACATCTCAACGCCTGTTACGATCGACTTTCTTGTTTCTTCAGCAAGACCAACGATTTCGATCTCGTCTTGTACTTTAACAGTACCACGCTCTACACGGCCGGTAGCAACTGTACCGCGGCCAGTGATGGAGAATACGTCCTCGACAGGCATCAAGAAAGGCTTCTCAGTGTCGCGCTCTGGAGTCGGGATGTAAGTATCGATTTGCTCGAACAGCTCAACGATTTTGTCAGCCCATTCGCCATCAGGGTTTTGAAGTGCTTCACGAGCGGATCCGCGAACGATTGGAGTGTCATCGCCTGGGAATTCATACTCGTTAAGAAGGTCGCGAACTTCCATTTCAACCAACTCAAGAAGCTCTTCGTCTTCAACCATGTCGCATTTGTTCAAGAATACTACGATGTAAGGTACGCCTACCTGACGGGAAAGAAGGATATGCTCGCGAGTTTGCGGCATTGGGCCGTCAGCTGCGGAACATACCAGGATCGCTCCGTCCATCTGTGCAGCGCCGGTGATCATGTTTTTTAACATAGTCGGCGTGGCCTGGGCAGTCAACGTGAGCATAGTGACGGTTAGGAGTCTCGTACTCAACGTGAGCTGTGGAGATTGTGATACCGCGCTCGCGCTCTTCCGGAGCTTTGTCGATCTGGTCGAATGCTACAGCAGCACCGCCGTATCTTTTGGACAATACAGTTGTGATCGCAGCAGTCAAAGTTGTTTTACCATGGTCAACGTGACCGATAGTACCGATGTTAACGTGCGGTTTATTACGTTCGAATTTAGCTTTTGCCATTGTGGAAATGCCTCCTTATAGGTAGGAATTTAATATATTAAGCGCCTTTTTTTGGAGATGATTTCATCTGCAATGTTTTTTAGGCACTTCTTCATAATGGGAAATCTCCATGGAGTAGACACCGCGTCCTTGCGTTCTGGAACGAAGTGTTGTGGAATATCCGAACATCTCGGACAGAGGTACCTTAGCACGGATAATTTGCGCACCAAAGCGTGCATCCATACCTTCAATACGTCCGCGGCGGGAGTTCAGGTCGCCCATAACGTCGCCCATATACTCTTCTGGAACGGTAACTTCCACTTTCATGATTGGCTCAAGCAGAACCGGCTTACACTTGTCTTTGGCCGCTTTGAGCGCCATCGAACCGGCAATCTTAAACGCCATTTCGTTGGAATCGACATCATGGTAGGAACCATCGACAACAGTAGCTTTGATGTCTACCAGAGGGAATCCTGCAAGAACTCCGTTCTTCATGGATTCTTCGATACCGGCCTGGATTGGCGCGATATATTCTCTTGGAATCGATCCACCCACAATTTTTGCTTTCGAAAGTAAATCCAGCCCCTGCTTCCTGAGGTTCGAACTCAACCCAACAATGTCCGTATTGACCACGGCCGCCTGATTGTCGAACGAACTTGCCTTCAACCTTGGCTGGAGCACGGAAGGTTTCTCTGTAAGCAACCTGAGGTTTACCTACATTGGTTTCCACTTTGAATTCGCGAAGCATACGATCCACGAGGATCTCCAGGTGAAGCTCACCCATACCTGCAATAATGGTCTGGCCGGTTTCCTCATCCGTATGAGCACGGAAAGTGGGATCTTCTTCAGCCAGCTTTTGCAGGGCGATACCCATCTTGTCCTGGTCAGCCTTGGTTTTCGGCTCAACTGCAAGCTGGATAACCGGCTCCGGGAAGTTCATGGATTCCAGGATAACCGGATTCTTCTCGTCACAAAGTGTGTCGCCTGTAGTAGTATCTTTCAAGCCGACAGCTGCCGCGATATCTCCCGCGTAAACGATAGAAATCTCTTGACGGCTGTTAGCGTGCATCTGAAGGATACGGCCTACCCTTTCACGCTTGCTTTTGGTAGCGTTCAATACATAAGAGCCTGCTTCCAATTTACCGGAGTAAACACGGAAGAATGTCAGCCTACCTACGAAAGGGTCTGTCATAATCTTGAACGCAAGGGCCGAGAACGGCTCTTCGTCGGAAGATTTACGCACAGTCTCAGTACCGTCTTCCAGCATCCCTTTGATGTCAGGAACATCGATTGGAGCCGGGAGGTATTCAATAACTGCGTCCAGCATCAGCTGAACCCCTTTGTTCTTGTAAGAGGATCCGCAAATGACAGGGAAGATCTTGACGGATACGACACCTTTGCGAAGCGCTGTCTTAAGCTCTTCAATAGTGAGTTCTTCACCTTCAAGATACTTCATTGTAAGTTCTTCGTCCAGCTCGGCAATTTTCTCCACCAATTCCAAACGAAGCTCGCTTGCTCTGTCCTTATACTCGGCAGGGATTTCAACGACCTCGATTTCCTTACCCAAATCGTCTTTGTAGATATGTGCTTTTTTCTTCAAGCAAATCGATGATACCGACGAAATCGTTCTCGGCACCGATCGGAAGCTGAATTGGGACAGCGTTAGCGCCCAACTTCTGACGCATGGAAGCAACGGCTCCCAAGAAATCCGCACCGATAATATCCATCTTATTGACATAAGCAATTCGAGGAACATTATAACGGTCCGCTTGTCTCCAAACGGTTTCGGATTGAGGCTCAACGCCTTCTTTGGCGCTGAATACTGCTACTGCCCCGTCCAACACGCGCAGGGAACGCTCTACTTCAACAGTGAAGTCAACGTGACCCGGGGTATCGATGATATTGATGCGGTGACCCTTCCAAGCGGCGGTAGTCGCAGCGGAAGTAATGGTAATTCCGCGCTCCTGCTCTTGCTCCATCCAGTCCATCGTAGCTGCACCTTCGTGCACCTCACCGATTTTGTGTGTACGTCCTGTGTAGAACAAGATGCGCTCAGTAGTCGTAGTCTTACCGGCATCAATATGAGCCATGATTCCGATATTGCGCGTATCTTTTAAGGAGAACTCTCTTGCCATCTGGTACTTGTCTCCCTTCGTCACTTTGCTTATTTTATAGAATCAGAAGGGACCTGCCGCTGGAGTCAGCGCAAACCTTCCATTCTTAAGAATAACTTCTTATGCCCACGAAGCGCAAGACCGCGCAAGCATAAGATCGCTGTTCTTCCAAATGCGTCGATTGACGCGATAAATCCTACCAGCGGTAATGGGCGAACGCTTTGTTCGCTTCCGCCATTTTGTGAGTGTCTTCACGCTTCTTCACGGAAGCGCCGGTGTTGTTGGCGGCATCCATAATTTCAGCGGCCAATCTTTCTTCCATCGTCTTCTCGCCGCGAAGTCTGGAATAGTTCACCAACCAACGAAGACCAAGCGTAGTACGGCGTTCCGGTCTAACTTCGATAGGCACTTGGTAGTTTGCTCCACCTACACGGCGCGCTTTAACTTCAAGTACCGGCATGATGTTCTTGATAGCTTGCTCGAACACTTCCATCGGTTCTTTACCTGTACGTTCCTGAATCAACGAGAACGCGTTGTAAAGGATGGTTTGAGCAACCCCTCTTTTTTTCCGTCAATCATAATGCGGTTGATTAGACGAGTAACCAACTTGCTGTTATAGATAGGATCTGGCAATACATCTCTACGAGTAACTGGACCTTTACGAGGCATAGTTATCCCCCTTTCTTAACGAATTGATGCTAAAAGCTTACTGTTTCTTTTCTTTAGGACGTTTTTGCACCGTATTTGGATCTTGCTTGTTTACGGTTGTTCACGCCGGATGTATCCAAAGCGCCGCGCACGATATGGTAACGAACCCCCGGCAAATCTTTTACCCTTCCGCCACGGATCAACACAACGCTGTGCTCTTGCAGGTTGTGACCGATACCTGGGATGTATGCTGTTACTTCAATACGGTTAGTAAGACGCACACGAGCGTATTTACGAAGAGCGGAGTTCGGTTTTTTTTGGTGTCATGGTACCCACACGAGTACATACACCGCGTTTTTTTTGAGGAGCGCTCAAATCGGTTTGCTCTCTTTTCAAAGCGTTGAAACCTCTCTGAAGAGCTGGCGATTTGGACTTCTCCACCTTGGCTTGGCGTCCTTTACGAACTAGCTGATTAATTGTTGGCATGATGCCACCTCCTTCCCAAAGTAAAAAAATGTTGAGTCTTTTTTTTAAGCCCACAGATCCAGGCGAGTCATAAATGAGCATAGATAATGTTCTTGCCTGATAGACAAAAAACATTATCGAAACGTTATTTAAAATAACTGCTTATCATTCATTCATAACTGCGGCCATGGCAGCACCGACTTCAATCCCGCAGGCCTTTCCAAGCTGTTTCATGGAATCTACGTAAGTGACCTTAACCCCCATCTTCTTGCAGAGGTTGACCATCCTTATAGTAATCCGCGGATCTGCATCTTTGGCAACATAAACCTCGCGGGCTCTTCCGAGCTCAACCGTTCTCATTGCTTGTTTCGTGCCGATACTAAGATTCGACGCCTGTGTCACTTTTTTCATAAGACATTGGTTCAACATCCTCCAAAGTACAGGTGAATATCCACATTGGCACACTTTGATATATTAGCATTTCAACAATGCCATGTCAAGAAAAGTTGCCTGTCCTCAGAAAGATTTCAGAGTGATATGTTCTGAGGACAGGCGACTGATTAGATCAGGTGAAACCTTACAGAGTTATTCCACTGTCACCGGTTCTTTTGGCGCGTCCTCATCCATTGACAATTCCTCTGCCGGCTCGGTCAGACGAATATTGCGGTAACGCGTCATACCGGTTCCTGCCGGAATCAGCTTACCTATGATGACATTCTCTTTAAGGCCCAGCAGCTGGTCGACCTTGCCTTTGATAGCCGCATCGGTCAATACTCTTGTAGTCTCTTGGAAGGAAGCCGCGGACAAGAAGGAATCGGTCTCCAGGGACGCCTTGGTTATACCAAGCAGGATCGGCCTTGCAACCGCAGGCTCGGCACCCGCAAACAGCGCCTCCTTGTTGCCTTCCTCATATTCATGGATATCAACAAAGGAACCGGGCAACAGTGTGGTATCCCCTGCATCAACGATACGTATTTTGCGCAGCATCTGACGGATCATCACTTCAATATGCTTATCGTTGATTTCTACCCCTTGGTTACGATAAACGCGTTGAACTTCCTGCAGAATATAGTTCTGCACTCCGCGGATTCCTTTAATGCGCAGCATTTCCTTCGGATCGATGGAACCTTCGGTCAACTCGTCTCCGGCATCGATCTGCTGGCCGACGGAAACCCTGATCCTCGATCCGTACGTTACGGCATACACCTTGGTATCCGCTTCGCCCACAACTTCGATTTCACGGCGGTCCTTAGCTTCGCGAATTTCTTTAACCGTACCGTCGATCTCTGTGATGATCGCTTGGCCTTTAGGATTACGCGCTTCGAAAAGCTCCTGAATACGCGGCAAACCTTGAGTAATATCGTCTCCGGCAACACCGCCGGTGTGGAACGTACGCATCGTCAGCTGCGTTCCAGGCTCACCGATGGATTGAGCTGCAATAATTCCCACAGCTTCACCGATCTCAACGTGCTGACCAGTCGCAAGATTGCGTCCGTAGCATTTCTTACATACGCCGTGGCGTGAACGGCAACTGAGCACCGAACGAATCTGAAGCTTCTCGATTCCAGCCGCGATAATCGCATCGGCGATATGGGACTCGATCAATCCATTGCGGTTAACAATAATTTCCTTGGTCTCAGGATGCCTGATCGTTTCAAAAGAATATCTTCCTTCAATACGGTCGTACAGATCTTCGATAACCTCTTTGCCGTCCTGGATTTTGCCGACGACAAAGCCTTTATCGGTTCCGCAATCTTCATCGCGGACGATCACGTCCTGGGCGACGTCAACCAGTCGGCGGGTCAGATAACCGGAGTCCGCCGTACGCAGCGCCGTATCCGCCAAACCTTTACGCGCGCCATGCGTGGAAATAAAGTATTCCAGAACCGTCAAGCCCTCACGAAAGTTGGACTTAATCGGCAGCTCAATGATTTTACCCGATGGATTGGCCATCAGTCCGCGCATTCCGCCCAGCTGTGTAATCTGCGATTTGTTACCGCGCGCTTTGGATTCCACCATCATGTTGATGGAGTTGAACTTATCCAGCGATTTCATCAGGATATCCGTGATTTGATCTTTGGCGTTACTCCAGATGGCGATAACGCGGTCATAACGCTCTTCATCGGTAATCAAACCGCGGCGGTACTGGTTGGTGACCGTTTTTTACTTTTTTCCTCGGATTCTTTCAGGATTTCATTCTTTTCCTTAGGAACGATTACGTCTGCAACGGCAACCGTAATCCCTGCTTTGGTGGAATAAGTGAAACCGAGCTGCTTGATCCGGTCAAGAATGATGGAGGTTTGGGTCGTGTGGTATTTACGGAAGCACTCCGCAATAATTGTACCCAAATACTCTTTACCAACCGCAATTTTACTTGGAATCCCCATAATCCGGCCGGCTACGTCCTCACCTTTATCAAAAAATAAAGTATTCGTCCGGAGTACCGTTAAGCAGGTTCGTTTTTTGTTGCTTCATTGATATATGGCAAATCTTCAGGGAAGATTTCGTTGAAAATGATTTTGCCGATGGTAGTCACCAGCATAGCTTCCTGCTGTCTTGCAGTAAAGCTCGTTTTGTTCAGCGCCTTCGCCGGAATGGCTACCCTGGCATGAAGAGCGCCATTTCCGCTTTGGTACAGCGATACGGCTTCGTGAACGGAACGGACAACCGTGCCGGATCCTTTGGCTTGCGCGTTATCCATGGTCAGATAGAAGCTTCCAAGGACCATATCCTGAGACGGCGTGACAACAGGCTTTCCGTCTTTAGGATTGAGGATATTGCCCGATGCCAGCATCAGAACGCGCGCTTCCGCCTGAGCTTCGGCAGACAATGGAACGTGGACCGCCATTTGGTCACCGTCAAAGTCTGCGTTATATGCGGTACATACGAGCGGATGCAGCTTGATTGCACGGCCTTCCACCAGGATCGGCTCAAACGCCTGAATCCCCAGTCTGTGAAGTGTAGGGGCACGGTTCAGCAGAACCGGATGCTCTTTGATCACTTCTTCGAGAACGTCCCAAACTTCCGGGCTTACGCGCTCTACTTTACGCTTGGCGCTCTTGATGTTGTGGGCAAGGCCTTTGTTTACCAGCTCTTTCATGACAAACGGTTTGAACAACTCTAATGCCATCTCTTTCGGAAGACCGCACTGGTACATCTTCAAGCTCGGCCCTACTACGATAACCGAACGTCCGGAATAGTCGACGCGCTTACCCAACAGGTTCTGGCGGAAACGTCCTTGCTTTCCTTTCAGCATATGGCTCAAGGATTTCAAAGGACGGTTGCCGGGGCCAGTGACCGGGCGTCCGCGGCGTCCGTTGTCGATTAATGCGTCAACCGCTTCCTGAAGCATACGCTTCTCGTTCTGGACGATAATGTCCGGAGCGCCGAGGTCAAGCAGTCTCTTCAAACGGTTGTTGCGGTTAATGACACGGCGGTACAGATCGTTCAAGTCGGAAGTGGCGAAACGTCCGCCGTCCAATTGAACCATCGGACGAAGCTCCGGCGGAATGACCGGAAGTACGTCCAGCACCATCCAATCCGGTTTATTCTTGGAATTCCTGAAGGCCTCCATCACCTCAAGGCGTTTGATCGCACGGTTGCGTCGCTGTCCCTGGGCGGTCTTCAGCTCTTCCTTCAGCATATCGACTTCCTTCTCGATGTCGATATCCTGCAGAAGCTTCTTCACGCTTCCGCACCCATGCCGGCCTGGAAAGCATAGCCGTATTTCTCGCGGTAGCTTCGGTATTCCTTCTCGGAAAGCAGCTGCTTCTTCTCCAAAGGAGTATCCCCCGGATCGGTGACCACGTAGGATGCAAAATAGATGATTTCCTCAAGGGATCTTGGGGACATATCCAACGCGAGACCCATGCGGCTCGGGATTCCTTTAAAGTACCAAATATGGGAAACGGGAGCGGCCAGCTCGATATGGCCCATCCGCTCGCGGCGAACTTTTTTTGACGGGTCACTTCAACCCCGCAGCGGTCGCAAACGACGCCCTTATAGCGGACGCGCTTATATTTGCCGCAGTGGCATTCCCAGTCCTTAGTCGGTCCAAAAAATTTTCTCGCAAAAAAAGACCTTCTTTTTTTCCGGCTTTAAAGTACGATAGTTGATTGTCTCCGGCTTCTTGACTTCCCCACGGGACCAAGAGCGGATTTTATCCGGTGATGCCAGACCGATTTTCATATACTCGAAATTGTTAACGTCGATCAAGGAGCAACCCTCCTTAAGAATGTGCTAGTATGTTCCAAGGCAACTGCAATCATTTCCGGACAACTTCTTCCTTACTCGACTCCCATTTCTGCGCCTTCCAGGTTCAGGTTCAACTTGTCGCTGGTCGCATCGTCTTCGTCGTCAAGCTCTTTCATCTCTATCTCTTCCTCATTGCCGGACAGGATTTTGACGTCCATGCCCAAGCTTTGAAGCTCTTTGATCAAAACTTTGAACGATTCAGGCACACCGGGCTCCGGCACATTCTCGCCTTTTACAATCGATTCGTATGTTTTTTTACGCGTCCGACAACATCGTCAGATTTGACAGTCAGAATCTCCTGCAGCGTATAAGCGGCGCCGTAGCTTCAAGAGCCCAAACCTCCATCTCACCGAAGCGCTGTCCGCCGAATTGAGCTTTACCGCCCAATGGCTGCTGGGTAACCAGAGAGTAAGGTCCGGTGGAACGGGCGTGGATCTTGTCGTCGACCATGTGGCCAATTTGATCATGTGCATGACGCCAACGGTCACTTCACGTTCGAACGGCTCACCGGTACGTCCGTCGTACAGCATGGTTTTACCATTGCGCTGCATGCCGGCTTCTTCCATCGTGTCGAACACATCATACTCATGAGCACCGTCAAATACCGGTGTGGCTGCGTGAATACCGAGCCTCAAGGAAGCCATGCCCAAGTGGACCTCAAGCACCTGCCCGATGTTCATACGGGACGGTACCCCCAGAGGGTTTAATACTACCTGGACCGGTGTACCGTCAGGCATGTAAGGCATATCCTCTTCAGGGAGGATTCGAGCGACAACCCCTTTGTTGCCGTGGCGTCCCGCCATTTTATCCCCTTCGGAGATCTTGCGTTTCTGTGCGATATACACGCGTACAAGCTGATTCACGCCCGGAGGCAGTTCATCGCCGTTCTCGCGGGTAAATACTTTCACGTCCACAACAATTCCATCGGTACCATGCGGTACGCGCAGGGAAGTGTCTCTTACTTCACGGGCTTTTTTTCACCGAAAATCGCATGCAGCAATCTTTCCTCGGCGGTCAGCTCCGTTACCCCTTTCGGAGTTACCTTGCCGACCAGAATGTCTCCTGCGGCAATCTCAGCACCGACACGAATAATTCCTCTCTCGTCGAGATTCTTCAACGCGTCTTCCCCTACATTCGGGATGTCACGCGTAATCTCTTCCGGTCCGAGCTTCGTATCCCTCGCTTCCGACTCGTATTCTTCAATGTGAATCGAAGTATACACGTCTTCCTTGACCAGCTTCTCGCTAAGCAGGATAGCGTCCTCGTAGTTGTAGCCCTCCCAAGTCATGAAGCAACGACAACATTGCGTCCCAATGCCAGCTCGCCCTGCTCGGTGGACGGTCCGTCCGCGAGAATATCTCCAACTTTCACCTGTTCGCCTTTAAAAGTAATCGGACGCTGGTTGATGCATGTCCCTTGGTTGGAGCGCATAAACTTGTGCAGCTTGTGCTTGATCAGGTTGCCGTCCACCAGATTGCCGTCGATCGTCTTCTGCTCACGCACCCATATTTCATTAGCTGTTACGCGTTCCACAACGCCATCCACCTTGGATACAATACATACCCCGGAGTCCTTGGCGGTCTTGTGTTCCATTCCTGTGCCGACAAGAGGCGCCTTCGGAATCAACAGCGGCACCGCCTGGCGTTGCATGTTCGATCCCATTAACGCCCGGTTGGAGTCGTCATTCTCCAGGAACGGTATGAGAGCCGTCGCTACGGATACAACCTGTTTGGGAGAAACGTCCATATAGTCGACGCGGTCAATCGGAAGAGTCAGGATATCGTCTTTATAACGAACGATTTCGCTTTCTCTCTCGAATTTGTTGTCTGCTGTCAATGGCGCATTCGCCTGCGCGACAACATAGTTGTCTTCCTCGTCCGCCGTCAAGTAAGAGATTTTATCCGTCACCACGCCTGTCTTGGGGTCTACCCAACGGTAAGGTGCTTCAATAAACCCGTACTCGTTGATTCTTGCAAAAGTGGACAAAGAGTTGATCAACCCGATGTTCGGGCCCTCAGGCGTTTCAATAGGCACATACGGCCATAGTGAGAGTGATGCACGTCGCGGACTTCGAAGCCGGCGCGCTCTCTCGTCAAACCGCCGGGTCCCAAAGCGGAAAGACGGCGTTTATGCGTCAGTTCGGCCAAAGGATTCGTCTGGTCCATGAATTGGGACAACTGCGAGCTTCCGAAGAACTCTTTGATCGACGCGATCACGGGACGGATGTTAATCAACGCCTGCGGCGTGATCACATTCGCATCCTGGATGGACATCCGTTCACGGACGACACGCTCCATCCGGGACAATCCGATCCGGAACTGGTTCTGCAGCAGCTCTCCCACGGAACGCAGACGACGGTTGCCCAGATGGTCGATATCGTCCGTGTTTCCGATTCCATGCAGCAGATTGATAAAATAGTTAATGGAGGAAATAATATCAGCCGGGGTAATATTCTTCACGGTCTTATCGATAAAACCGTTCGAAATCACCTTAACGATCTTCCCATCTTCAATCGGCGAATACACATTCACGCATTGAAGCGGGATTTCGTCAGTCTCCATCACGCCGCCTGTGATGCGGTACGATTTCAAGTTCACGCCATCCTCCAGATGCGGCAGGATTTCGTCCAGCAAACGGCGATCCAGCAGTTGGCCCGCTTCGGCTATAATCTCGCCCGTGCCGGCATCCACCAAAGTTTCAGCCAGCCTCTGGTTGAACAAGCGGTTCTTGATATGAAGCTTTTTTTGTTGATTTTATATCTTCCGACGTTCGCCAAATCATAACGCTTGGGGTCGAAGAAACGAGCGACAAGCAAGCTTCTGGCGTTATCCAGAGTAGGCGGCTCGCCCGGACGAAGACGCTCATAGATTTCTATGAGAGCTTTATCCGTCGAATCGGTGTTGTCTTTATCCAGAGTGTTGCGAATATACTCATTATCGCCGAGCAGCTCCAGAATTTCCGCATCCGTACCGAAACCAAGCGCCCTGAGAAGCACGGTTACCGGAATCTTACGGGTACGGTCGATACGAACATATATAATATCTTTGGCATCAGTTTCAAGCTCCAACCAAGCGCCCCGGTTCGGAATCACTGTAGCCGTGTAAGTTTTTTTTACCGTTCTTGTCGACTTTTGTGCTAAAATAGACGCTAGGTGAGCGAACAAGCTGACTGACGATAACCCGTTCTGCACCATTGATTATAAAAGTTCCCGTCTCCGTCATAAGCGGGAAATCGCCCATAAATACTTCCTGCTCTTTGACTTCCCCAGTCTCTTTGTTGATGAGACGTACCTTCACACGCAGCGGAGCGGCATATGTGACGTCGCGTTCCTTGGATTCATCGACCGAATATTTAGGCTCGCCTAAACTGTAATCGATAAATTCAAGCACCAGATTGCCTGTGAAATCCTGGATTGGAGAGATATCCTGGAACATCTCGCGCAAGCCTTCGTCCAGAAACCACTGGTACGATTTTTTGTTGGATTTCGATCAGGTTCGGGATCTCCAGCACCTCATTAATCCGTGCATAAGTTCTGCGTTTCCGTCGACCAAACTGAACAAGATGACCCGCCAACTTTTATTCACCCCTTAATGTCTACTAAATTACCGCTAAACCTATAAAGCAAGAAAAAACTTCCTTGGAAGTTTCACTCGGTTATATCGGCGGGTTCAGCGATAAATTGTTGTGATGAGAGACTAACAAGGTTGATTCTGTTCAATCAGCCTGTTATAAATACATATAAGCATTAAAAGACAGACCTCATGTAATTTCCACATTCTTCATTCTCTAATTGTAGATTTGCCTAAAATTTAAACATTATACGTTTCATGTTAAAATATTATTCATTTCTACACATGTTTTCGAGAAGAAAAAAATCTGCTTGACATTTTAGTCAAGTAAAGACATAAAGCCTATCTTAATACTGACATTTTATAATGATATCACATCACAAGTTAAATGTCAATTTTTTTTCTTAAATGATTATTGTTTCTTCGCTTGCAAAATTCTATACCCTTTGTCCTTGCACACCTCGGTTACTTCCCCGTACAATTCCTCAAGTTTAGCGTATGCCGACGGCGCTCCCTGCTTCTTCTGGATGACTATCCACAGAGATCCGCCTGATGACAGGCAATCCCTCGCTTGGCTGAAAATCGAATGCACCGTTTCTTTACCCGCACGAATGGGAGGATTCGATACAATTACATCGAAAGCTTCCATGCGCACCGCTTCGAGCAAGTCGCTCTGCAGTATCCGCACATTGGAGATGCCGTTCATTTTAGCGTTGTTTTGAGCCAGTTCAACCGCTCTTTCGTTGATATCAACCATCGTAACGACGGACTGGGGATCCGAAGCAGCAATCGCTAAACCGATAGGGCCGTAGCCGCAGCCTACGTCAAGCACCTTCGCGCCGTTTCCAATCTCCAGATTGGAGATGAGCAGCTTGCTTCCGTAATCCACCTCCATCTTGGAAAAAAAACACCGGCATCGGTGCTAAATAACAGCTTTCTTCCCCTCAGCGTCTCCTCAATCTTATGAATATCATGCTTAACGGTCGGCCGTTTGGAATAGTAATGCTCTGACATGATGGTCCCTCCATCAGACTCGAAATGCAAAGAACCCCCTGAAGTGTACAACTTCAAGGGGAACTAACCATTTATTACTTCACTTCAACAGATGCTCCAGCGTCAGTAAGCTTGGTTTTGATAGCTTCAGCGTCTTCTTTGGAGACTTTTTTCTTTGATCGGCTTCGGTGCGCCGTCAACAAGGTCTTTCGCTTCTTTCAAGCCAAGGCCTGTGATTTCGCGAACCACTTTAATTACGTTGATTTTGGATCCTCCAGCGGCAGTCAGAATTACGTCGAACTCTGTTTGCTCTTCAACTTCCGCTGCTGCTCCGCCGCCTGCTGCTACAGCTACAGGAGCTGCTGCCGTTACTCCGAATTCTTCTTCAATTGCTTTAACCAGATCGTTCAGTTCAAGAACGGTCATCCCTTTGATTGCTTCCAAGATTTGCTCTTTAGACATGGTTGAACCTCCATTAATTTTTTGTTTTAGTAAGGATACAAGATCCTGTCAGATTCGTAATTGATTAAACTTCTTGAGCCGCTCCGCCTTCTTGCTTGTCAGCCACCGCTTTAACTGCAAGAGCGAAGTTGCGCATAGGCGCTTGAAGCACGCTGAGCAACATGGACAACAGACCTTCTCTGGACGGCAGATCCGCCAAAGCTTTAATCTGGGCCATATCTACGACTTTCCCTTCAACTACACCCGCTTTAACTTTGAGAGCTTCGTTCTTCTTGGCGAACTCAGTCAAAACTTTCGCAGCTGCAACCACATCATTCTTGGAAAATGCAACTGCTGTCGGGCCGGTCAAGTGAGCATCCAGCTCAGTCAATTCGGTTTCCGCAGTCGCGCGGCGAACCAAAGTATTCTTGAGAACCTGGAATTCAACACCCGCTTCACGGAGTCTCTTGCGCAGCTCGGTTACTTGAGCCACATTCAATCCGCGGTAATCCGCAACGATAGTGGAAGCACTGTCACGAAGCTTGCTTGCAACGTCGGATACCACTTGTTGCTTTTCCTGAAGTACTTTTTTTCGTTTGCCATTTTGTACACCTCCTAAGAGCTTTTATCGAGCATTCTTTATCACATCAAATACTGAGCGTACAGACCTGGTTGATTGCAATAAAAAATGCCTTCATAGACACTACGAAGGCATGTTGATTCCGATACTCTTGGAAAAGAGTCATCTATATATCACAACACCTCGGTAGGAAATTAAGCTGTTGGAGCAGCACCTACTGTCTACGGTCAGCATATTCGTTTGTTAAAGACCTTAAGTAGATTATCACGCTGCCGACAAAAGTCAACATCCGATGATTGTCTTATCTGAAGGCTTGCACGTTGATCTTGGCGCTTGGTCCCATTGTAGAGGATACCGCGATGTTCTTCAGGTATACACCTTTAGCAGAAGCAGGCTTCGCTCTTACAAGGGCGTCGATTAACGCTTTGAAGTTCTCGTTCAATTTCTCAGCGTCGAAGGAAACTTTACCGATCGGCGCATGAATTTGACCCGCTTTGTCCAGGCGATATTCGATTTTACCGGCTTTGATCTCTTGTACGGCTTTGGTTACATCAAACGTAACGGTTCCCGCTTTAGTTCGGCATCAAACCTTTACCCCCGAGTATACGACCCAACTTACCGACTTCGCTCATCATGTCAGGTGTCGCTACACAGACATCGAAATCAAACCAGCCTTGTTGGATTTTGTTAATCATATCTTGATCGCCTACGTAATCCGCTCCGGCCGCTTCAGCTTCTTTCGCTTTGTCGCCTTTTGCGAATACGAGGACACGCTTGGTCTTACCGGTACCATGAGGA
This sequence comes from Paenibacillus sp. JCM 18996, assembly GCA_001313085.1. The sequence goes on from BBFE01000021.1 coordinate 37,558, forward strand.
AGCACAACTACCCCACGAACTGCCTGGTCTTGCTTCCTGGGATCCACTCCCAGACGCACTGCCACTTCGACCGTCTCGTCGAATTTCGCAGTCGCCGCTTTCTTCACGAGCTCAATCGCTTCTTTAGACTCGTATTGAGCTTCAACATCGATCAATTTTGCAGCTTCAATGAATTTTTTTTGCCATGGTTAGCCATTATGCTACTCCTCCTTTGTGGTGTTAACGGATAATCCTCCCACTGACGGGCGTGATTGCTCAAGCCCCGCTTGCACGGATTTCTCTGAAATTAGTCAACGATAGTAATACCATGCTGCGTGCTGTACCTTCAACCATCAGCATAGCCGCTTCGACGGATGCTGCGTTCAGGTCGGGCATTTTTTTGCTCAGCGATTTCACGGACTTGCGCACGCTTCACTGTAGCGACTTTCTTCTTGTTCGGTTCGCCGGATCCTTTTTCGATCTTAGCCGCCACTTTCAGCAATACTGCTGCCGGAGGGGTTTTGGTAACGAATGTAAAGGAACGGTCTTCGAAAACTGTAATCTCGACAGGAATGATCAGTCCCGCCTGATCCGCAGTTCTAGCGTTGAATTCTTTACAGAATGCCATGATGTTGACACCCGCTTGACCCAATGCCGGACCTACCGGAGGTGCTGGATTCGCCTTGCCTGCAGGAATTTGCAGTTTTACCATTTTGATAACCTTTTTTTAGCCATTGTGGACACCTCCTTGCTCAAAGTCTGATAGAGGGAGAGCCTCCCACTGTCGAAAGGTCTATCCGCTGTGAATAGACCTGGAAAGAAACCTATAATCAGACAAAAAAGATCACCTTAGAGGAACCATTCTGCCGACACCGGAAAATCCGCAGGATTTCCTTACAACTTTTCCACCTGATTAAAATCAAGCTCCAGAGGGGTTTCTCTGCCAAACATATTCACGTGAACCTTCAGCTTCATCTTGTCCGACAAAATTTCTTCAACCGAACCGACAAAGTTGGCAAAAGGTCCCACCTTCACACGCACAGTTTCTTTGAGGTCAAACTCGATCTTAGGTTTAGGCTCTTCCATACCCATATGCTTCAGGATGGCTTCCACTTCCTCAGGCAATAAAGCCGTCGGTTTGGAACCTGAACCCGTAGAACCGACAAACCCCGTTACTCCCGGCGTATTGCGGACGACATACCAGGAATCATCGGTCTGAATCATTTCCACTAGGACGTATCCCGGGTAAACTTTGCGCATGACGGTCTTTCTCTTGCCGTCCTTGTTCACCAGTTCCTCTTCCATCGGCACCAGCACGCGGAAGATTTTGTCCATCATGTTCATGGATTCGACGCGTTTCTCCAAGTTGGCCTTTACTTTATTCTCATACCCGGAATAGGTATGTACAACGTACCATCTTTTCTCCATATCATCCACCTATGAAATTCGCTTATTTAGTAACAAGACGAAGCAGTTCAGAGATTCCTAGATCGAGTATGGCGAAGTAAACGGCAATAAAGGCGATTGCAGAGAGTACAACAAGGGTATAGCTTGTCATTTCCTTGCGACTTGGCCATTTAACCTTCTTCAGCTCGGCGTAAGCATCGCCAAAGAACGAAAAGCTCTGTTTCATCTTACCTAAAAAAATGCCACTGTTACACCTCCAAAACTACCTGGTTTCGCGATGAGAAGTTTGTGTATTGCAGAATCTGCAATATTTTTTCATCTCGATGCGGTCTGGATTGTTTCGCTTATTTTTTTAGTGGAAGTATAGTTTCTCTGCTTGCAGTTTCCACAAGCCAATGTAATTATAACCCGCATGCTGTGCACCTCCCGGACAACCTGAATTCACAGCCCTTTTTTTGTTGAACGAAAAAAGCAGCTACTTTTAGGGCTACCTAAAGTACTTTAGCATAACACATTACACGTGTCAAGGGAAAGGTGTTAACAACGCCATACTCGCTATCTATTATTCACCTGCATGTGCGCTTATAAACTCCCGCTTCGAAAAAATACGAAGAAATGAACGCTGTCCTTATGTTTCTTGGTAAAGAAAGTTTCATTTCACCAGCCGTTGTACCAGTATGGACATCATTTTCATTCATCAGTGGTGCCGCATAGCGGTATGTAAGTCTTTAACGTTAAAAAAAACACCGTCTCCGTCAAGATGGTGTCTCTTACAAATCTCGTACTTCAAGGTATTTTTTTCGAGCTTGCGCTTTACACGCTGCAAAGCGTTATCTATCGATTTCACGTGTCTGTCCAGGTCCACCGCAATTTCCTGATAAGATCGTCCATCCAGGTAGAGCATCAGCACTCTTCTCTCAAGCTCGCTGAGCAGCTCTCCCATCTTATCTTCCAGTCCGCTAAATTCTTCTTTGTTAATCATCAGTTCTTCCGGGTCGGTCACCCTTGATCCGCAGATGATATCCAGTAGAGTACGATCGGAATCTTCATCGTAAATCGGCTTGTCCAAGGAAACGTAAGAATTAAGAGGAATATGCTTCTGACGGGTGGCTGTCTTGATAGCGGTAATAATCTGCCTCGTAATGCAAAGTTCGGCAAAGGCCTTAAAGGACGCGAGCTTGTCTCCCCGGAAGTCACGAATCGACTTGTACAATCCAATCATGCCTTCCTGCACGATATCTTCCCGATCGCGCCGATTAAAAAAAATAGGAGCGGGCTTTGGCACGCACAAAATTACGGTATTTGTTGATCAAATACTCCAACGCTTCGCCGCTGCCTTCACGGACTGCTTCGACAATAGATTCATCTGTCTTGAGGTCATAATAGCTAATTCTCAACTCATCGAGGTCGACGCTCACTTAATTAATCCCTCCGGCCTGTGAAGCTGCTATTCATTTTCAAAGGATAGTGTTAGTATACATGATGAAATCTAGCAGCGTCAATCCGAAACCTCTCAGAATCTAGCAATTTTACTTGGATCAGGAATCTTGGTCTCCCCTTCTCCAGCGCTCGAGTATAGATTTCATTTCGTCGCTGAGCTTAGCGTCCAAATTGTTGCGCGACCGGGTGGATTGGCTTCGTATCCTGGTTTTGAGCTCCTTCTGGCTCTGCCGGACCTTTTGCAGCAGCTCGCGGGAAGACAGCCTCAAAGCCCCTTTTGCGAAAATCACATGCTGTTCTATCATGTCGGAGGTGGCCACAGATATCCGCTTTCTGCGGCCCATCAGTTCGAAGACGAGACGCTCTATCAATTCGTCCGCCGTTTCCTTCTCTTTGGTATAGTAGACGGCAAGCTTGCTCATCTCGTATTTGCGTCCCAGGCCCGGCACCTGATAGGCGTCAAACACGAGCAGCACCTTGATGCCCGAGAAGGATTGATACTCCGCCAGGGTATCGATCAAGCGGTCCCTCGCTTCCTCGAGGTTCGTATCTTTTAAAGCGTTCAACTCCGGCCAGGCCCCGATTATGTTATATCCGTCGACAATGAGCACCTCATCCATAAAGTTAAGGCGCTAAAACCGCCGCTGGCGGACGACTTCATACATGAGGACCGAAGCGGCTACAGAGGCGTTGAGCGAATTGATCTGTCCGAACATCGGAAGCTGGATCAGGTAATCGCACTTTTCTTTGATCAGCCTTCCCATCCCTTTGTTCTCATTCCCAATCACAAGGGCGGTTGCAGCGGTAAAGTCGCTGCCGTACATCGACTGGGTGGCCGCCACATCCGCTCCCGCGACCCAAACGCCCTGCTCCTTCAATTCCTCGATCGTTTGGGCTATGTTGGTTACTCTTGCTACAGGGACGTATTCCACCGCACCGGCGGAGGTCTTGGACACTACCGCGGTCAATCCGGCCGATCTGCGTTTGGGAATAATCACTCCATGCACGCCCGTGCAATCGGCTGTCCTAAGAATTGAGCCTAAATTGTGCGGGTCCTCAATTTCATCCAGAATCAGAAGGAAGGGAGCTTCGTTCCTGGCCTTCGCCCCGGCAAGAATCTCTTCAACTTCCACATATTCATGCGGCGCGACCTGCGCGACAACGCCTTGGTGCTGGATTCCCTCCGCCATTGCGTCAAGCTTTCTTTTATCCACATGCTGGACGATGACTCCGTTGTTTTTTTGGCCGCGGTTATGATTGGATGGGTCAAATGCTTCTGGGCATTGTCCGCAATCCAGATTTTATTGATCGTTCGGCCTGAACGAAGAGCTTCGAGCACAGAGTGCTTCCCCGCGATGTATTCTTCTTCCATTGTCTGTTTACCTCCTCAGGCTTCGTGCCGTCCGCTAACGGCTGATCTTGGCCTCTACAGCGATCTTCATCAGTGTCTGCAGCCTGTCGAACTGCTTGGTAAAGTATAAATACCCGACCAAGCATTCAAAAGCGGTGCTGTGCCGGTATTCCAGGACGTCCGCATTCTTTGCGGTGGTTCCGGATTTGGCGTTCCTCCCTCTTTTCACCATATCCAGTTCCTCTTCGGTCAAAAGGGGAAGCCACGCCTGGAGCGCCTTGGCCTGGGCTTTAGCCGACACGTACTGCGTTGCCAGCCGATGAAGATGGTTAGGGCGATGATTAGGCAGGGAAACCACATATTGGCGGACATACACTTCAAATACAGCGTCCCCAACATAAGCCAGAACGAGAGGGTTCAGCAGATGCGGGCTCTTTGAGGGAGGAAACGGAAACAGCAGGGTGAGAGAATCAAAAATATCGTTCATTTTCTCCGCCAACGTATTCCTTGAGGCGTATCCTCAAGCAGAATCCCCATCTCTGTCAATTGATCCCGGATCTCGTCTGCACGGGCCCAATTCTTGGCCTGCCGGGCTTCCGTCCGCTCCCTTATCAACTGGTCCACCTGTTCGTCAAGTTGAGCTTCCTTGCGGGGTATTATGCCCAAAACCCGATCCATTTCCTTGAATTGTTGAAGCAGTAGATTGACCGAATCCTCAGTGACGATCTCCCTGGTTAGATACTGATTGGCGGCGGAGATTAAATCAAACCACACTGTGATCGCGTCCGGAGTATTGAAATCGTCGTTCATTTTGTCTTTGAACTGCTTTTTTGGCCTCGCACACCGCCTCTTCAACCGCCGGATCCAGTGGACCTCCGCTTGCGGTTTTGGCTCTGTGGTTCAGGTTCGTGATGCAGTTGTCGATCCGCTCTACGCTGCCCCGTGCCTGTTCCATCGAATCGTCGCTGAAATTAAGCGGGTTGCGGTAGTGGGCGGACAGCATGAAATAGCGGAATACTTCAGGCCGTACATTTTTTTTCAGCAATTCCCGGACCGTGATGCCATTGCCCAGCGATTTGGACATTTTCTCGTTGTTAATATTCAGAAAAGCGTTATGCAGCCAGTAGTTGGCCATTTTCTTGCCCGTTACCGCCTCACTCTGCGCAATTTCACATTCATGATGGGGAAACTGAAGGTCCATCCCCCCGCCGTGGATGTCGATCGTATCACCCAAATATTTGCGGACCATAGCGGAGCATTCGATGTGCCAGCCGGGACGTCCTGTTCCCCAAGCGCTCTCCCAAGAGATTTCGCCCGGTTTCGCTCCCTTCCATAACACAAAATCCTGCGGGCTTTCCTTCCGCTCGTCCACCTGGATGCGGATGCCATGCTGGAGCTCCTCCAGGTTCTGATGGGACAGCTTGCCATACTCCTCAAACTCGCTTGTACGGTAGTAGACGTCACCGCCGCTGGGATAAGCATAGCCGGTCTCCACCAGCTTGCCTATGAAGGCGACAATCTCCTGGATATTCTCCGTTACCCGCGGATGAATGGAGGCCCTGTGCACGCCAAGAGCCTCCGCGTCCTCCGCGTAGGCCTGAATATACTTCTCCGCCAGCTCCGGTACGGTGGACTGCTCCTCGTTGGCTTTGCGGATCAGCTTATCGTCAACGTCGGTGAAGTTCACTACATAGTTCACTTCATATCCGATCGATTCCAGATAACGGCGGACCACATCGAAAAAAGATCATCGGACGGGCATTGCCGATATGGATGTAGTTGTACACCGTAGGACCGCACACGTACATTTTGGCCTTGCCCGGTTCTATGGATTGAAACACTTCTTCCGTTCGGGTCATGGAGTTATACATTCTGAGCGTCATGCTTTTTTTTCAATCCTCCGTTCTTTTGCCGTTCGTTTTCCAATTCCAGCTTCAAATCGTCAATCTGACGCTGCAGCCGGCGGCACATCTCGACAACAGGATCCGGAAGGTCCCCATGGTTCAACCGGTCAACGCGCGCGCCGTTTCTTTTGACAATGTTGCCCGGCACGCCCACGACGGTACTGCTCGGCGGAACTTCCTTCAACACCACCGCGTTCGCGCCGATACGGGCGTTGTCTCCAACGGTGAACGATCCAAGGACCTTTGCACCTGAAGAAATGACCACCCGGTTGCCGATCGTCGGATGCCTTTTTTTTCCGCATTCCTTCCCGGTTCCGCCCAAGGTGACCCCTTGATACAGGACGACATCGTCGCCGATTTCACATGTTTCACCGATGACGACACCCATCCCGTGGTCAATGAAAAGACGTTTGCCGATAACGGCTCCCGGGTGGATTTCGATGCCGGTCATAAAGCGCCCGAACTGGGAAATGATCCGCGCCAGCGTAAACCATCCCCGTTTAAACATCCAGTGGGCGATCCGGTGAAGCCAGATGGCGTGCAGACCGGAATAAGTAAAGACCACCTCAAAGGTGCTCCGCGCAGCGGGGTCGTTCTCGAATATGGCATCAATATCGGATTTCATCGTTCTCCACACGTTTGGTCACCCCCAAAAAAATATTCTCCTTTAGCCGTTGAACAGTACCGCAAAATAAGTACCGCAAAATGCAAAAAAACCTCTGCAGCCGAAAGCTGCAGAGGCGACTCGTCGCGGTTCCACTCTGCTTGAATCCCCCGGTCGATGACAGGGAAGTCCTCTGGCGTCCGTAACGGGAACGACTCGGCAAGGCCTACCCTCGTAAGCTCAACCCTGCAGCTCACAGGCGCATTTCTTTTGAAAGGGAAATGGATAACTCGCAGCCGGACGCATTCTCTCCCGTTATCCTCTCTGCTAATTCCTCACTTCAACGTACTCTCCTGATCAATGCAATATCCTATAGAACAGCTTTAATGTGTTTGTCAATAAGTATACCCAATACAATCTATCTTGACAATAAGGCGTTCAACCGGGATTTCACTTTAGCTCGGCCCAGCAGGGACAAGGTTACGTTCAAATCACGTCCGTGTGTCTGTCCGGTCAAAGCCGCGCGAGTAGACATAAACAGCTGTTTGCCTTTAAAGCCGGTCTCCGTCTGTACGTTCTTCAGCATTCCTTTAATACTGTCCGGAGTGAATGCAGCCGCCGATTCCACCTGCTTCAGGAAGGAAGCGAGAACAACCGGAATGTGCTCCTCCGCCAAGATTGCTTGTGCCTCTTCCTCCAATTCAAGCTCCTCCTTGAAAAAACAAGGCGGCCAGCTCGACAATTTCCGCCGCGTATCTCAGCTGCTCCTTATACAAGCCCACCAGCGTAGTCACCCATTCCATCTCGCTGTCAGTCAACTGCTCAGGACAAAGCCGGCCCTCTTAAGGTGGGGCAGCGACAGCTCCACAATCCTGGACAATTCCGCATTCTTGATATAGTGTCCGTTCATCCAGTTCAGCTTATCCATATCGAATACGGCTCCGCTCTTGGACACACGGTTCAAATCAAACTGCTCGATCAGCTCTTCTTTGGTAAAAATTTCCTCTTCCCCGCCCGGTGACCAGCCTAGCAATGCGATAAAGTTCAGTACCGCTTCAGGTAGATATCCCAATTCTTTATACTGCTGGATGAACTGGATAATCGATTCGTCCCGCTTGCTCATCTTCTTGCGGTCCTGATTCAGGATCAAGGAAAGATGGGCGAATTCGGGAACAGGCAGCCCTAGCGCTTCATACATCATGATCTGGCGGGGAGTGTTGGACAGATGCTCTTCTCCGCGGATGACCAGAGTAATCTTCATCAGGTGATCATCCAGAATGACCGCAAAGTTATACGTAGGAATTCCGTCCGGGCGGACGATGATGAAATCCCCGATCCCGTTCGTCTCGAATTCGACATGGTCGCGGACTTTATCGTCGAAAGCGATGACCTGGTCTTCAGGCACAAGAAAGCGTATGGAAGGCTTGCGGCCTGCGGCTTCATAACGTTCAATCTGTTCGGCGCTCAAATGGCGGCATTTGCCCGAGTATTTTGGCATTTCGCCCCGCGCTTCCTGCTCGTCCCTCTCCTGCTCCAGCTCCTCTTCGGAGCAGAAGCAGCGGTAGGCGTTCCCCTGCTTCAGCAGCTGGTCTATATAGGCTGATACATGCTTCAGCGAGCCGCTCCATTTGGCGATAAGGCCGTAGGGGCCGCCTGCATCCACGCTCTCATCCCAATCCAGGCCCAGCCATTTCAGTCCGTTCAATTGATTCTCCACGCCGGATTCCACGTGTCTCGTCTGATCTGTATCTTCAAAACGGATAACGAATGTCCCGTTGTTCTTACGCGCGACCAAATAATCGAACAATGCCGTTCTCGCTCCTCCGATATGCAGATGCCCCGTAGCTCGGAGCGTATCTTACGCGAATTTCGTTGGACATGCCAATGGACCTCTTTTCATCGCTAATTGAATGTTATGATAGCACATTTTTCAACAAACAAACAACCGATTGGGCGGCGATGCCCTCGCCTCTTCCGGCAAATCCGAGCTGCTCCGTTGTGGTCGCTTTCACATTGACCTGCGACTCCTCCGCTTCCAGCGCCCGTGCGATAATGCTGCCATTTGGGGAATAAAAGGCGCCATCTTCGGCTTCTGCGCGATAATCGTGGAATCGACGTTGCCGAGCCGGTATCCGTGCTCCTTGGCCAGCTCCCACACCCGCTCCAGCAGCTTCAGGCTGTCGGCGTCCTTGAACGTCTCGTCCGTGTCGGGAAAATGCTTTCCGATGTCGCCCAGCGCCAGAGCGCCCAGGATCGCGTCGGAAATAGCGTGAAGCAGCACATCCGCATCGGAGTGGCCCAGCAGCCTTTCTCGTAGGGAATCGCCACGCTCCTATAATGCACGGTCTTCCTTCCACCAGCTGATGCACGTCAAAGCCCTGTCCTACTCGAATCATCGTTGTTCTTCCTTCCTCTGTCCCAGAATCCACTCCGCCATAAGCAAATCGTCGGGAGTCGTTATTTTCACATTCGTATAGTCGCTTTCCACCACATGAACCGGATAGCCAATCCTCTCCACCAGCATGGAATCGTCGGTTCCGATGAATTGTTCTTCCGCAGCTCTCTTATGGGCCTCCATCAGCAGGGAAAGACGAAAAGCCTGTGGTGTCTGGATCGCCCACAAGCTGCACCGATCCGGCGTCGATTCGATCGCTCCGGCATCGTTTACTACTTTGATCGTGTCTTTCACGGGTACGGCAAGAACAGCCGCGTCTTTCTCCCGCACATGCCGCCAGCAGGACAGCACCGCCTCGGGGCGGGCAAACGGCCTGACAGCGTCATGCACCATCACCCACTCCGTATTGTCCGGAAGCGCCTGTAGACCTTCATACACCGAATGCTGGCGCTCCGATCCGCCCGCTACGACAGACTTTACCTTATACAGCCCGTACTGTTCTATGTAATCCCTGCATCTTTCCACGTCGGACTCCCCGGTCACCAGCACAATGGAATCCACTTCCTTGAGGCCCTGAAAAAAAGCTCCAGAGAATACACCAGAATCGGCTTTCCCGCTATATGCAGATACTGCTTGCTTTCCGCCGTCTTCATCCTTTTTTCCTTTACCAGCGGCGACAACCACAACGCCAAGTCCGCTCAACACCGATCCCACCCGACTAAGAAGTTACTTTATCTATCATAGTCCATGCGGGGAGGCTTTTTTCAACGGTAGCCCGATTTTCATGCCACAGCCATGCCCGTTGCGCGTTAAAGAGAATGCCGCCGGTTTCACTGGGCTTTTTTTTCCAGCAGCTTCGGCTTGGCAAAAATCATCCGTCCCGCAGAAGTCTGCAGCACACTGGTAACCATAACCTCAAGCGTCATGCCGATAAAATCGCGCCCGCCCTCGACGACAATCATCGTTCCGTCATCCAGGTAAGCGACGCCCTGCCCGTGCTCCTTGCCGTCTTTAATCACATGCACGATAATTTCTTCACCAGGCAGCACCACAGGCTTTACCGCGTTCGCCAGGTCATTGATGTTCAGCACCGATACGCCCTGCAGCTCACACACTTTATTCAGGTTAAAATCATTGGTAATGACCTTCCCCTGCAGCACTTTGGCCAGCTTCACAAGTTTGGAGTCCACTTCCGATATCTCTTCGAAATCCCCTTCATAGATGAGCACCCGGACCTCCAGCTCCTTCTGGATTTTGTTCAGGATGTCGAGGCCCCGGCGCCCGCGGTTTCTTTTTTTTAACAAATCGGACGAATCGGCAATATGCTGCAGCTCCTCTAATACGAACTCCGGGATGACCAGCGTGCCTTCGATAAATCCGGTTTTGCAAATATCGGCGATCCTGCCGTCAATGATAACGCTCGTATCCAAAATTTTGTGTTCTTCGAAAGTGGACGATTCCGCTGCCCGTTTGCCAGAGGCTCCTGTCATGAAGATCTTGCTGAGCTCGTCTTTCTTGGAGTATCCCAACCGAAAGCCGGCGTATCCCATAAATGACGTAAGCATAACAGGGATAAAAGACCACGAACCTGAGCCTTTGCCCAAAGAGGCGGCCAACAAAGCAGAAGCGGCCATTCCCAGCAAAGCTCCCAGAAGACCGGACAACAGATCCGACACGGGAACGTCCACTACAGACTGCTCTCCTTTATGGACCCATTTGACTGCCGCAGAAAGCGCCCAAGCCGACACAACAAAAAAAACAGAACGGCTCCTACAGCATCATCCAGTAAACTTGGCCCGGCACTTGCCCTAATCCCAACACAGACTCTATGAATTGAAAAAAAAGGGGCTTCCAACATAATCATTCCATTGATAAAACAACGCTGCTCCCATGAATGCAAAAAAAGCACCTGAAGCCATTTTCTCATTCCGCCATACACCTCCAAAGACATATAAAAAAGCTGCTTCCTTACAATTATGGTCTAAAATGTGGAGGGCTAACCCTGGACACAGCCAATTTTAGAAAAAAACCTGCGCGCGTAAAATTCCATCTGATGGAAATTGATGTTTGCTGGAGATTCCTATATAATGAAATAAATTCCACATAACGAGGTGTTTGTAATTGAACTCCTTAACCTTGAAGCAATTTCAGGAGCAAGTTTCCGAACTGTTACTCCGTCACCGCAGTCTTCTGGACGTTCTATCCAAATTACAACAAACAAACGCCACCGTTAACCGTTCTGTAGTAAAATCGATCACCGAATGCGGATGCATCCAGCTGAATGCCGGCAAACAGAGATATACCCGTTCCATGACGTTGGAAGAAGCCAAAGACACCTTGGATTCACATGTCAGCGGCGCTTTGTGCGAGCAGTGCAGGGAAATCGTGACCCAGGAATTGGGCAGCCATCTGTTCTACATGTCCGCCTTGGGCAACCTGCTCAATTTGGATCTGGAGCAGGTCGTGGACAAAGAATCCGAGAAATGCTCTACCCTTGGATTATTCAAGTTATCTTAGACCGCAAAAAAAGCATTTATTTTTTTTCCCGAAGGAGAAAATAAATGCTTTTTTTATTTTCCGGATCGTTATCTTTTCTTGCGTCTTTGCTGGAACAGGCCGTATAACGCGTAAATGACAAGAGGTACAAAGATGAGCTTGGAGGCGGTTCCCGGAAAAAAATAACGGCGAGGATAGTGGCGAAAATGGCCAGCAGGCCCGTGATCCAAACCGCCGCTTTAGGAATCGCCATTTTCTTGAAGCTCGGGTATTTGATGGTGGAAACCATGAGATAGGACAAGAGCAATGTACTGAACACAAGAATGTATTTATTGATATCCGAGTGGAATAAAGCTAAAGTGGCAAGAACTCCTCCGGCCGCGGGAATAGGCAGTCCCACAAAATAACCCGGGATCCCCTCGATTACGTTGAACCGGGCGAGACGGAGGGCGCCGCAGATGGGAAAGATGGCGGTTACGATCCAGGCCACCGTCGGATTGATATCTTTAAACGCAACCACATACATAATAAAAGCCGGTGCCACGCCAAATGAAATCACGTCCGACAGGGAATCGAGTTCTTTGCCGAATTCGCTGGCAACGTTCAGTGCTCTGGCTACGCGTCCGTCCAGCCCGTCCGTCAACATCGCGATAATCACCATAATGGCGGCAAATTCGGGACTTTCGTTAAAAAAAACAAATATAATGGCCAGTATTCCTAAGAATAAATTGGCAATCGTAAACAGACTCGGAAGAGATTTGGTTAGCATCGTTTCCACCTTTTACTTTTACTTTACCGTGCGGAAGCGCGAGTCAGTCCGCTAAATTCCACGCTCTGATTGTATGGGAATTAGATATGCCTGTCAATGAATACTTGCTCCTGGATCCGCTTTAACCCTTCCTTGATCGTGCGCGCGCGCACTTCCCCGATACCGTCCACTTCATCCAGCTCTTCGATTGTAGCCATCATGATATGCGGAAGGTACTCGAGGTTCTCGACCAGATTGTTGATAATGACGGTGGGCAGGCGCGGAATCTTATGAAGCACACGGTACCCGCGGGGAGAGACAGGCTCTTCCAGGATGCTATTGCTGAGGGGAAATCCCAGCATCCGGATAATCTGATTCTGTTCAAGCAGCTCATCGGAAGTAGCCCGCTTGATGAGAGTCAAGATCTCTTTCATTTTATCGTCTTGAATGTCCCGGCCGTAATCTTTGATTACGAGATAAGCTTCATGCTCGGTGTTTGCGACCAGCTCTTCCAGCTGCATGCTGATCAAGCGCCCTTCCGTTCCGAGCTCGGTGATATATCTCTTGATTTCCGCCTTGATTTTGAGCACCATAATGATTCTGTGCAGAACGTTAACCACATCGTGGAGAGTCACCTGCTCTTCAAATTCGGAGGCCCCCAAATTCGTCATATCCTGGTCAAGCACGGCTTTATATTTTTTCCAGAGTCTGCATGGCCTGGTTGGCTTTCGTCAGAATAACGCCGATGTCTTTGAGCGTATATCTTAAATTCCCTTGGTATAAAGTGATGATGTTTCTTCTTTGCGAAATGGAGACCACCAGCCGGTTCGTCTGCTTGGCCACCCTCTCCGCCGTTCTGTGGCGTATTCCCGTCTCGATAGAGGAGATAGAGGAATCGGGAATCAGCTGGGTATTCGCATAAAGAATCTTTTTTTTAAGATCCTCGCTTAAAATAATGGCCCCGTCCATCTTGGCCAGCTCATATAAATAATTGGGCGAAAAAATCGCAATGGATGGAGAATCCGCCGTCGACAATCCCCTGGACTTCCGGACCGTAGCCTACGACCAGAAGAGCCCCGGTCTTGGCCCGCAGGACATTCTCCAGCCCGTCGCGAAAAGGAGTTCCCGGCGCCACCAGCTGCAGCAGTTGGGTCATCACGTCCCTTTTGGCTTCCTCTTTTATCGTCATTTATGTCTCTCCTTCTTAACCTAGCGCTTGCTGTAACGCCTCGGATACTGTGTTTACGCCAATGATTTCGATTCCCTTCGGCTTTGTCCACCCTTTTATATTTTTTTTCCGGTACTATGACTCGTTTAAATCCCAGCTTCAAAGCCTCCGTGACCCTTTGCTCAATTCTCGAAACGCCGCGCACTTCGCCGGTCAGTCCGACTTCCCCGAAGACGACGTCATAAGGGCGGGTGGGCTGATCCCTGAAGCTTGAAGCGATGCTGATGCAATGGCCAAATCGACCGCAGGTTCGTCCAGCTTGACTCCTCCTGCGGCATTCAAATAAGCGTCCTGATTCTGCAAAAAAAAGTCCGACCCTCTTCTCGAGCACTGCGATAATGAGAGCCAAACGGTTCTGGTCAACACCCGTTGCCATTCTGCGCGGGCTTGGAAAATTCGTCGTCGACACGAGCGCCTGCAGCTCCACCAGCACAGGCGGGTGCCTTCAATGCTTGCGATTACCGTTGAGCCGGCGACACCCAGAGGCCTCTCCTGCAGAAACAGCTCGGAAGGATTGCCCACCTCGTGCAAACCGGATTCGCGCATTTCAAAGATGCCGATCTCATTAGTAGAACCGAAGCGGTTCTTTACCGCTCTTAACAACCGGTAAGTATGATGCCGTTCGCCTTCAAAATAAAGCACGCAGTCTACCATATGCTCCAGCAGCCGCGGGCCCGCAATCGCTCCTTCTTTGGTTACGTGGCCTACTAGCACTGTGGCGATCCCTTTTATTTTGGCGATACGCATAAAATGACCCGTGCATTCCCTTACCTGCGATACGCTTCCGGGAGCGGAGGCAATGGCCGGATGATAAACGGTCTGGATGGAATCTATAACAATAAAATCCGGCTGCACGTCTTCTATCGATTCTTCAATATGCTCAAGGTTGGTTTCGCATAAAACATACAGCAGGTCCGAAAGTGCATTGAGCCGCTCCGCCCTAAGCTTTGTTTGCTTCACGGACTCCTCGCCGGAAATATACAGAACCTTCAAGCCTTTGCGCGTTAGAGCATGAGAGGTTTGCAGCAGCAATGTGGATTTTCCGATGCCGGGATCGCCGCCCACAAGAATGAGGGATCCCGGTACGATACCGCCGCCCAGCACCCGGTTTAATTCTGCATTCTCGGTGACGACCCTCGGTTCGGGGCTGCTTTCTATGTTTATGATGGATTTGGCTTTTTTCTTTCGCCTGGACAAGGAAGATTCATCCCCTGCGTCTTGATAACGGTTTCGGTTTCCTCCACCATACTGTTCCAGGAGGCGCAGCCTGGGCATTTGCCCAGCCATTTGGGCGATTCGCAGCCGCATTCCGTGCAATAAAATCTGGTTTTAGTTTTGGCCATTCGTTCTGCTCCTAATCTAATCTTCCCGCCGTCCGGTTCACCTACTCAAATATTAACATTTTGTCCTGTTCGTGAAAACCCCTGCAACAAAATAACCCCGAATGCGGGCAAAGCCTTCGCAGCTTAACGCGTCACTTTTTTTGGGCCCCGGACAAGTACAAGAAAAAAGCACCTTGAGGAAGAAGTGTCGACTTCTCCTCAAGGTGCCGGGAAGGTGATTATGCATACTTTATTACTTGCTTGTCACTTCTTCATTACGCAGCACTACCAGATCTCCGTCTTTCTCGTCGATGACCAGCTGGTCTCCTTTGGAGATATTGCCTTTGAGCAGCTCTTCGGACAGACGGTCTTCAATATGCTTCTGAATCGCGCGGCGGAGCGGACGGGCACCGAACGCGGGGTCAAATCCTTCTTTCGCCAGGAAAGCTTTGGCTGCGTCGGTGAGAGAGAACTCAACCTCCTGCTCTCTCAGCCGTTTGCGAAGATCGTCGGCCATCAAGGTAACGATCTCGGCAATATGCTTCTCCTCCAGGGAGTGGAACACGATTATTTCGTCGATACGATTCAAGAATTCAGGACGGAAGCTCTTCTTCAGCTCGCCCATCACTTTATCTTTCATATTATCGTAATCGCGGCCGGCATCGATGGAGCGGTGAAGCCAAGAGTACTGTTCTTCTTGATCAGCTCGGCTCCGACGTTGGAAGTCATAATGATCAACGTATTGCGGAAATCTACAGTTCTGCCTTTGGAGTCTGTCAGACGTCCGTCTTCAAGCACCTGCAGCAGAATGTTGAACACTTCCGGATGGGCTTTCTCGATTTCGTCCAGCAGGACAACCGAGTACGGTTTGCGGCGTACTTTCTCAGTCAGTTGTCCGCCTTCCTCGTAACCGACATACCCCGGAGGCGCTCCGACCAATCTGGAGGTGGAATGTTTCTCCATGTACTCCGACATATCGATGCGGATCACCGCGTTCTCATCGCCAAACAGGGATTCTGCCAGCGCTCTTGCCAGCTCGGTTTTACCTACCCCGGTTGGTCCGAGGAAGATGAAGGAACCCATCGGGCGCTTCGGATCCTTCAATCCGGCTCTGGCGCGGCGGATCGCACGGCTGACGGCTTTCACCGCTTCGTCCTGTCCGATGACACGCTGATGCAGGATGGCCTCCATTTTCAGCAGGCGATCGGTTTCTTCTTCAGCCAGCTTGACGACAGGAATGCCGGTCCAGCTTGCCACGACCTGGGCAATATCTTCCGGAGTGACTTCGGAATCCACGCGTCCCTGCTTCTCTTTCCAATCGTTGCGGGTGGAATCCAATTCTTCGCGAAGCTTTTGCTCTGTATCGCGAAGAGCGGCAGCCTTCTCGAATTCCTGGCTCTGCACTGCGGAATCTTTTTTTCCTTGCGGACGTCTTCCAGCTTGCTTTCCAGGTGCTTCAGGCTAGGCGGTACAGTGTAAGACTTCAAGCGTACTCTCGAGCCCGCCTCGTCAATCAGGTCGATCGCTTTATCAGGCAGGAAGCGGTCCGTGATATAGCGATCGGACAATTTCACCGCTTGTTCAATCGCTTCATCGGTGATTTTCACTCTGTGATGCGCTTCATAACGGTCTCTCAGACCGTGCAGAATCTGAATCGCTTCTTCAGGAGACGGCTGATCCACCGTAATCGGTTGAAAGCGGCGCTCCAAAGCGGCGTCTTTCTCAATATATTTACGATACTCATCTAGTGTCGTTGCCCCGATGCATTGCAGCTCTCCCCGGGCCAGCGCCGGCTTCAGGATATTGGAAGCATCTATCGCGCCTTCCGCGCCTCCGGCGCCGATCAGGGTATGCAGCTCATCGATGAACAGAATAATATTTCCTGCCTGGCGGATTTCGTCCATGATTTTCTTCAAGCGGTCTTCAAATTCACCGCGGTATTTGGTCCCCGCAACGACGGAACCCATATCTAAAGTCATAACGCGTTTATCGCGCAGAGTTTCCGGAATTTCGTTGTTTATAATTTTTTTGGGCCAGGCTTCGGCGATTGCGGTTTTACCTACTCCGGGCTCTCCGATCAGAACCGGGTTGTTCTTGGTCCTGCGGCTCAACACCTGAATTACGCGTTCGATTTCTTTGCTTCTTCCGATGACCGGATCCAGGTTGCCCTCTTTTGCGATAGACGTCAGATCCCTGGCCAAGCTGTCCAGTGTAGGAGTATTCACATTAGGATTGTGTCCGTGGTTAGTGGAAACCACTTCGCTGCTTCCAAGCAGCTGAAGCACCTGCTGGCGGGCTTTGTTTAGCGAAACTCCAAGATTGTTCAGCACGCGTGCGGCTACCCCTTCACCCTCGCGAATCAATCCCAGCAGAATATGCTCGGTTCCCACATAGGTGTGGCCCAGTTTACGGGCTTCATCCATCGAAAGCTCAATTACTTTCTTGGCTCTGGGGGTGTAAGCGATGTTGGAAGGCTGCTCTTGGCCGCGGCCGATTAAGGATTCGACCTCGTCTTGAATCTTCTCGAGCCCGAGTCCGAGCGCGATTAACGCTTTGGCTGCGATGCCTTCGCCTTCACGGATCAACCCCAGCAAAATATGCTCGGTACCTATATTATTGTGACCCAGACGAACGGCTTCTTCCTGGGCTAAAGACAGCACCTTCTGTGCGCGTTCCGTAAATCTGCCAAACATCATGTATAGCACCTCCATGGTTTATTATATCGATGTTTACAATAAGAATGTTACCCTATTAACGGTACGGAAAACGATTTAATTAACTTTGCTTAATCCGCGAACGGATCAGGTCGGCCCGCCGAATGTCCCTTTCTTCAGGGGAAAGCTTCTCTCCGGTGATCTTTTGCAGGAAGCCCGGCTGGGTCATGACCAACAGTTCGTTGAGCGCTGTAGCGGAAACGTTGTTTATTATGTTCAAATCAATACCAAGCCGGACGTCGGACAGCTTCTGCGCCGCTTCCTTGGAATCGATGATGGCCGCATGCGAGAGGATCCCGTAGGACCGGCTGACCCGGTCGACGATGCGGTGGCGGGTCTCGTTCAGCAGCTTCTGCCTTGCGGCCTTCTCATGCTCGATGATCTGTTTGGCGACGCTGTATAAATTGTCTATAATCTCTTCTTCCGACTGCCCCAGTGTAATTTGATTCGAAATTTGAAAAAAAGATTCCCCAGCGCCTCGCTACCCTCGCCATATAATCCCCTCACCGCGAGTCCCACCTGAGTAATAGCGGACAAAATACGGTTAATTTGTTGGGTGAGGACCAGCGCCGGTAGATGCATCATGACTGAAGCCCGGATTCCCGTGCCAACATTTGTGGGGCAGCTTGTCAAATAGCCGTGTTTCTCGTCATATGCGTAATCCAATTGGGCCTCGAAGATATCGTCGATCTGATTGGCTAAATCCCAGGCTTCTTTAATCTGAAAACCGGGATATAAGCATTGAATGCGAAGGTGGTCTTCTTCATTCACCATGATGGATATGGATTCATTATCGCTCAAAATGACTGCGCCATTGCGTGATTCACTGGCCAGGTTAGGGCTGATCAGATGCTTCTCGACTAAAACCTTTTTTTGTCAAGCTCGGTCAGCTTGTTCAGCGGGATGAGCGTGAAATCGCTAATTGTGGTCAGCTCTTCATTGTCCAAAACATCTGCCGCCTTGTCCAGCACTTCCGCCGACTGCACTTGATCCGCCAACATCGGGAAAGGATAGCTTCTCAAGTTTCGCGCTATTCGGACTCTGGAAGAGATAACAATTTCTGAATACGGGCCCTGGCCTTTCATCCATTCGCTTAAAGCTTTGTCTGTGAAATGTTCCATTGACATAGGCATTACCCCCCATATGGGATTCAATCCATCCATTAAGAATCGGAAACCTTCTTCTCCAATTCTTTGATCTTGTCCCGGATCTCAGCCGCCTGTTCAAACTCCTCCCTTTCGATAAGAAGGGAAAGGTCTTTCTTCAAATTCTCAATTTCCCTTTTATGCTTGATTAAACCGCCGGTTCGTTTAGGCACCTTCCCTATGTGGGTCGTGTTGCCGTGTACTCTTTTGAACAGCGGATCCAGCCTTCCCGAAAATTGTTTATAACAGTTGCTGCAACCGAAACGGCCGATTTTACCGAATTGTGAATACGTTAAACCGCAGTTCTCGCATCGCATATTTTGGGGCTTGGCTGTAACTGTGCTGGCTGTGGATGGCTCAAAATCCAATAATCCGGACAATAAATTATGAATGGAGAAACCGCTCGGAGTGCCCGGAATGAACTCACCCTTTTCCCGGGCGCAAGCCTCACAGATGTGAAACTCGGTTTTGTCCCCGTTGACGATCTTGGTAAAATGAAGCGTGGCCGGCCTTTTTTTCCGCATTCTTGGCATGTCATGGATGATTACCTCCTTCAAACATAACAGTTTGGTCATTTGGTGAGCAATGATATGAGCATGGCCTTTAGTATCCGGGCTCTGACTTCATCCCTCAGCGGAAGTTTCAGGTTAAGCACATCTCTGGACAAGGCGGCGTTGATCAGGTTGGCCTCCCGGAGGGAAACATGGTTTCTCTCTTTTAACTGATAAATCAGGCCTTCCGACGCAGCTTGGTCGATCTGGTTTCCCACCGTGCGAAAGATGTGGTCAAGAATCTCTCCGTGAGACGTCAACTTCACTTTTTTTTGTATTCTGATAAAACCGCCGCCGCCCCGCTTGCTTTCAACGATATACCCTTTTTCCAGAGTAAACCTGGTGCTTATTACGTAGTTAATCTGTGAAGGCACGCACTGAAACTCGTCCGCAAGCTCATTGCGTTGGATCTCAACCATACCTTCAGGGCTTTGTTCTAAGATGTGTTTCAGATACTGTTCTATATTTTCTGATACATTGCGCATACCCAATCCTCCAGTATCAGAACTGTATTGACTTTGACTTTCTTTGACCTTAATCAATATTATATAACAAATTTTAAATATTGCAAGAGGCTGAATTTCAAGAAAATTTCTTTTCTTAGTTTAGCTTGAATTATAAGCAATCATACAAAGAAAAGCAAAAAAAAGAGCCCGCATCTGCGGACTCTTCTT
>BBFE01000022.1 GCA_001313085.1 Paenibacillus sp. JCM 18996
TCCCCGGCGGCGCGGAGCTTTTCCGCAGCCGGCTTGGCATAGCCGGCTGCATGCAGGCGAAGCACGGCCTGCTTCGCTGCAAAAACGCGGTGATCGGCATTAGCGATCACCCGGTCCTGCGGCCGCATGTAGCCCAGCCGCCGCGTATCGTGCCCGCTGCTCGAAACCTTCGCCATGGCTATGGTTTCGAACACGCGGTTAAGGTACGGCTGCGGGTCCGCCTCCGTGTCGCCGACCCGGCGCTGACGCGGAGCGCCATCTCCTTGCAGCCGCCTCCGGCCGGGATGAGCCCACGCCCGTCTCGACCAGGCCGAAATAGGTTTCGGCCGGGAAGACGATCTCGTCGGCCGCCATGCACACCTCCACGCCTCCGCCCAGCGTCATTTGGTGCGGAGCCGCGACCACCGGGATGTTCGAATACTTGAGCTTCATCATCGTATTCTGGAACAGGCGGATGATGCTGTCCACTTCATCCCACTCGCCGTCCTGCGCTTCCATCAGCAGCAGCATCAGGTTCGCGCCTACGCAGAAGTTTTTTGCCTTCATTGGCGATCACCAATCCTTTATAATTGGCCTCCGCTTCATCGACGCTCTGGCTGATCATGGACAAAATATCCGCCCCGATCGCGTTGTTCGGCGAATGAAATTCCAGGCACGCCACACCGTCTCCTATTTCCACCAGACTGGCTCCGGTGTTCGAACGGATCACTTTGCCGCGCTGCTTTAAAGCCTGCAGGGAAATGCGCTCAGCGGGAGCGTCCAGGCTTGCATATTCACTCCTTAAATAGTACAAGGTCTCACCTTCGCGCCGCTGATAGAAACTTTCGTTTCCTTGCTCAATCCATTCCTTCACCCACACCGGAACCGTTAATCCCTCTTCCTCCATCCTCTTCACGGAGCGGCTCAATCCGATAGCGTCCCATGTTTCGAACGGCCCCAAATCCCAGTTGAACCCCCACTTCATCGCATTGTCGATGTCCACGATCGTATCGGCGATTTCTCCGAGCTTCTCTGCCGAATAAATCAACACATGCTTGAGCACGTCCCACGCCAGGCTTGAATATTTATCCGGTGTGGACAGCAGCGCTTTCAGCCTCGGGGCGGCGCCTTTGGCGGCTTTCGCCGCTTCAAGGGAGGCCGAGGACACTTTTCGGGCAGGAGCATATTCCTTGCTGTTCAGATTCAGCGCTTCAATGACACTTCCTTCGGCGCCTTTCACTTTTTTGTAGAATCCCTGGCCCATCTTTTCGCCGGTCCATCCTTGAGCGACCATTTCATTCAAGACAGCCGGCATTTCAAAAAAAACAGCCTTCTCCTGCCCATCCTTCAAATGGTCATACACATTTCGCGCGACATGCACGAACGTATCCAGTCCCACCAGATCCAGCGTGCGGAAAGTGGCGCTTTTCGGCCGCCCCATCGCCGGACCAGTGACTGCATCCACTTCTTCCACCGTATACCCTTTTTCCAGCATCTCGCGCAGCGTTACCATCAAGCCGTAAGTACCGATCCGGTTCGCGATAAAATTCGGGGTATCCTTGGCGATAACGACGCCTTTGCCTAATGTGCGGGAGCCGAACTCCTGCATGAACGTGACAAGCTCTTGCGCCGTCTTCTCGCCGGGGACCACTTCCAACAGCTTCATATAGCGGGGCGGGTTGAAGAAATGGGCCCCCATAAAATGTCTCCTGAACTCCTCGCTGCAGTCCTCCGCCATTTCATTGATCGAGATCCCCGAGGTGTTCGAGGATACGATGATGCCGGGCTCCATACGTTTTCGATGCGGCTGAATAAATTTTTTCTTTACCTGGAGATTTTCTGTCACCGCTTCAATAATCCAATCCGCCTGGGACAGCTTCGCCAAATCGTCCTCCAGGTTTCCGGGAGTGATCCTTGAGGCAAAAGCTTCGCTGTACAGCGGAGCCGGACTTGTTTTGCCCAACCTTTGCAATGCGCCGGCAGCCAGCCGGTTCCTCACTTTGGGATCCGTCATCAGAAGCCCTGCCTGCTCCTCCTGCGGTGTCAAGCTTGTCGGCACAATATCGAGCAGCAGACAGTCGATTCCCGAGTTGGCCAAATGAGCGGCGATGCCCGAGCCATAACCCCTGAGCCGATGACCGCGGCTTTACGAACCGTTCTCCCCATTTCATACCCTCCTCAATCGTTAATCTCCTTTGTACAACCAGCCTGCTGTCCAGTCCTCTTCCCCTGCAAAAGCATATCGATTTCCTTTGACCTTCCTTTCGCCGGCACCCGCTCCATCCAACACGCTTTTCCCTGCTTCACCTTACTGTCACTTCCCTCAACGCGCCTTCTGCTGTTCTTCTTCATACACCGGCTGCACCCGAAGTCCAAACACCGCCTGCTCCAAAATCTCCGCGATATCTCTCGCTTTCACCTGCTCCTCCACTTCCTTGGCCTTCGTACCGTCTTCCAGCATGATCAAGCAGTATGGACAGGCGGAGGAGATCATCGTCGGTTTCACCGCAAGAGCCTGCTCCGTGCGCGCCACGTTTACTCTTTTGCCGGCTGTCTCTTCCATCCACATCATGCCGCCTCCGCGCCGCAGCACATTCCGTTCTCACGGGAGCGATCCATCTCCACCAGCTCGACGCCCGGCACGGCCCGCAGGATATTACGCGGCTGTTCATACACGTTGTTGTACCTTCCCAAGTAACAGGAATCATGGTAAGTGATTCGCTCCTTCAACGGATGAACCGGCTTCAGCCTGCCCTCCCGGACCAGAGATTCGAGAAGCTGCGAATGGTGCAGCACTTCCGCTTCCAGGCCGAATTCAGGGTATTCGTTCTTTAATATGTTGAAGGTGTGCGGGCAGGCCGTCACTATTTTCTTGACGTTGTACTTTTGGAACGCGGCAATATTTTCGGCGCATAGCTGCTGGAACAAGAACTCGTTGCCCAAACGGCGCGGCGTGTCCCCCGAATTCTTCTCCTCGTTCCCGAGGATGGCAAAATTGACTGCCGCTTCATTCAGCAGACGAACGAACGAACGGGTGATTTTGCGGCTGCGGTTGTCATAGGATCCCATCGACCCGACGAAGAATAAATAGTCAAAATCCGGATTCTCCTTTACGGTAAATACCTTCAGTCCGCCGTCCTCGTCAAGCTCCTGCACCCATTTGCTCCGGTCGTTCCGGCTCATCCCCATGGATTGCTTGGCGCTCGATATTCTGCATCGCCCTCTGCCCGTCATGCGGCATACTTCCCTGCATCAGTACAAGCTGTCTGCGAAGATCGACGATTTTATCCACATGCTCATTGCCCACCGGACATTGGTCTTCGCAGTTGCGGCAGGTCGTGCAGGCCCAAATCTCCTCTTCCGTCATCACGTCTCCGACCAGCTCCACTTCCATGACGGATTTTTTGCGATGTCATCCAGGAGTTTTTTCTGGGCTTGCATCGTTGACGAAATATCCGTTATCGAGTCGCTGCGCCAGCCTGCCTCCATCCCCTCTTCGTCTGCTTTCATGGTGTGGATGCCGCTGTATGCGAAAGCCAAAGCCGGCATCCACGGAGATCTGGACGTAATCGCGGCTCCTTTTTCCATTAGATGGTCCCTAAGTTTCACAATCATGTGCATCGGCGACAGCAGCTTGCCGGTATTCGCGGCTGGGCATACATTCGTACATCGTCCGCATTCAACGCATGCATAAAAAATCCAGCATCTGCTTTTGCGTAAAATCCTCAATCCTGCAGACACCGAACGACTCCGCATTTTCATCCTCCAAATCAAGCTTTCTGAGCCGCCCGACGGGGCCGGTCCTTTGCAGCAACAGATTGACCGGCGCGGTAAGGATGTGAAAATGCTTCGACTGCGGTACATATACCAGAAAAGACAGAAGAATCAGCAGGTGCGCCCACCAGAAAATGTAAAATCTGGCCTCAGCCTGCGAATGGCTCAAACCGCCGAGCGCCCCGGCAATCAAAGAGGAGACCGGAGCATAGCCGGAGGCCGGCAGCCCTTCGCGCATCCGTTCGAATCCCAGCGTGAGCACAACCGAAAGCATGAGGAAGAAGATGAAAAAAATACGACGATGCCCGGCTTCCAGCCTTTGTTCAACCGCTTCAGATTTTCAACGTACCGCCTGTACGCCGCATATCCGATAGCCAGAAGCACGGCAAGCACCGTAACCTCCTGCATCAGTCCGAACGCCGCGTAACCCGGAATGGGCAAACCTCTGCCGATCAGCCCTTTCAAGATAATATCCAAAGCCCCGAACTGGAGAATAATGAATCCGTAAAAGACGGCAAGATGCATCACACCGCTTCGGCGGTCTTTTAACAGCTTCGTGTGCCCGAATGTTTGCACTAGGAAGGCGGTGAGCCGCTCCTTCAACTGCTTCTCCAACTCCACAGGCTGCCCCAGCTTCAGGTACAGAAAACGGTGGTAGACTACTTTTGCAAACATATATAGGAACAGCCCTGTCACTGCAAGAAAAGCGGTCACCTGGACCAATGACCCAATCATCCGCACCACTCCGGTCCTTGTAAAATAATACCCAGTTTTTTTTAAGCGCTTACATTTCTTGCATAAAATTAAACTTAGCTGATATGGAACGGATTCTACTTCATCCTATTCGACAAAAATCGAATTCATCCCAACGGCCAAGCCTCGTAAAGCGTTTCCACGTGTCCAGCGCTTGTCAAATCCCCTCCTTAAAGTGTCTCTCGCTTGTCAGGTTTGTCATTGACATTAACGGGCATCTGACTTATGATAAATTCATAAAATGAATGAGTATTCATTCACCATTTAGTTATATCTTACCACCGGGGTGGCGCCATGACAAGTAAAAAAAAATGAAAAAATATTACCAAATCCTCGAAGGCGCTCTTAAAGTTTTCGCAGAGCACGGATACCACGGATCTCAAGTTTCCAAAATCGCCCGTGCTTCAGGGGTCGCCGACGGAACCATTTATCTTTATTTCAAAAGAAAGGAGGATATCCTCATCTCCCTGTTCCGCGAGAAGCTCGGAGAGATGGTAGACAAGTTTCACCAGCGCCTTAAGGATACGAACGATGTCAAGGATGCGCTGCGCAGCGTCTGCGAAATCCATTACACCATGCTGGAAAACAACGTCGATCTGGCCTATGTAACGCAAATTGAGCTCAGGCAGAGCTCCCTGGAATTAAGAAAGGAAATAGGTGACGGGCTGAAGCCATATATATTACTGATTGAAGATTTGCTGCGCCGTGGGATGGATCAGGGAGTCTTCCGCCCGGATCTGGATGTGAAGCTCGTCCGGCTTCTGCTTTTCGGGGCTATGGATGAGGTCGTGACCTCCTGGCTCATTTCCGGAAGGAAATATTCGCTCACAGGCCAGGTGGATGGCACATTGAAGTTTTTTTTTGCAGGGCTTACAATCGTGATCTTCAAGAAAGGGGCTTAGAATATGGACATTTATGTGCTGTTAAAGCAAACCTTTGACACTGAGGAAAAAAATCGTTCTTGAGAACGGGGCTGTTTCCGAAGAAGGAGTGAAGTTTATTATTAACCTTACGACGAGTATGCGGTGGAGGAGGCGATCCGGATCCGCGACGAGCTGGGAGGCAAGGTTACGGTTGTATCCACAGGCCGGGCCGCTCGGCTGAAGCGCTGCGGACCGCACTCGCGATGGGGGCGGACGAAGCGGTCCTGATCTCGGACGATCGGATTCCTGCAGAGGAATTCGTCGTGTCGCAAGCTTTAGCTGCCTTTTTTATCCAGCCAAAACGTCGACCTGATCCTTGGCGGTAACTTCTCCGTTGACCAAGGGGCAGGCCAGGTGGCCGTACGGGTGGCTTCCCTGCTGGATCTTCCGCACGTCGGCTCGATTACCAAGCTCGAACTCACGGATGGCAAAGCGCTTGCCACAGAGACGCGGAAGGCGACGTCGAAGTGGTGGAAACGTCCCTGCCGGCTCTCTTTACCGCCCAGCAAGGGCTTAATGAACCACGCTATCCTTCCCTGCAGGGCATTATGAAAGCCAAAAAAAAGAAGCCCTTCCGGCAGCTGACTTTGGATGACCTGCACATCGATGCCTATTCCCTGGAAGCCAAAACAGTGAGGCAGGAGATCACCCTCCGCCCCGGCGCAATGCCGGCAAGGTGCTGAAAGGCGAGCCGGGGGCCCAGGCGCTGGAACTCGTCCGCCTTCTTCGCCAGGAAGCTAAAGTCATCTAAATTCGAGCCGTTTCTTGCCTTATACTATTCCCGAGGGAGGCACCCATATGAGCAGAACATTTCTCGTCTTCGCAGAAAGCCGTGGAGGCGGACTGCGCCAAGTGTCCTTTGAAACCGTCAGCGCCGCAAGACAGTGCTCTCAGCCTGGGGACAGCATCGCAGCCGCGCTGATCGGCAGCGGGGTCGCTGCTTTGGCGGATGAGCTGTCTGCCTACGGCGTTGAAAGCGTATACGTCGTTGATCATGAAGAGCTCACGTCCTATAACCCGGAAGCGTATTTCTCTTCTTTATCTGTTGTCATAGAGCAGGTGAAACCGGATGCCCTCTTCTTCGGGCATACCGCGATTGGCCGCGATTTGGCTCCTATGGCGGCAGCATCCTTGAAAGCCGGACAAATTTCGGACGTAATCGCATTGGAAAACACCGGCGGAGAGGTGCGCTTTTCCCGCCCGATTTACGCAGGGAAAGCGTTCGAACATAGAACATTTGCCTCTGGTCCATGGGTCGTCACTATTCGCCCTAACAATTTTCCTTTGACCCAGCCATTGACCCAGCCTTCGACCGAGCCTTTGAACCAGCCCGACGCCAGCCGGCAGGGCAACATCATAGAAGTCGCTTATCCCTCCCCTACCCTCCGCTCCGTCGTCAAAGAAGTCGTCAAGAAGACCTCCGGAAAAAAAATCGACCTCTCCGAAGCCAAAATCATCGTTTCCGGCGGGCGGGGCGTAAAAAAAAGCGCCGAAGGCTTCAAACCGCTGGAAGAGCTGGCGGCTCTGTTAAACGGTGCGGTGGGCGCTTCCCGTGGAGCCTGCGATGCCGGCTACTGCGACTACTCTCTGCAGATCGGGCAGACCGGCAAGGTCGTCACTCCTGAGATTTATATCGCCTGCGGCATCAGCGGAGCGATCCAGCATTTGGCCGGTATGAGCCAGTCCCGAGTTATCATCGCGATTAACAAAGATCCGGAAGCCCCGATTTTTTAAAGTGGCGGACTATGGCATCGTCGGTGACCTGTTCGAAATCGTTCCCCTTCTCACCGAGGAATTCAGAAAAATAATTTAACCGAGCAGGAGGGAACGAAATTATCAAGACCTAAACATCAAAAAAACAATTAAATAAAAGTGAGTCACATATTAGTCATGCCTATATGTGACTCACTTTTTTTTGTTGTATAGGAAATTCGAAAATCCACCTTCATTCGCAGTTTCTATTGCACAAAGTGCAATGCCAGATGATCGGAAGGTTTTAATTTCCAAATATTAACACACTGCAATGCAACTTTTCCCAATCATCCGCCGTCTAATGTTATAGCAGCTAATTTATACATAATTTACCTTGTTTGTGATTGAAAGCTTAAAAGACCAGGAGGAATAAGATTATGAGGTTTTTTTGGAAAGGGCCGGCATTGTCGGGTTGTCTACAGCGTTTATTTTATCCTTCGTATCCCCAGTATTGGCTGCTGATGCATCGGCGGGTACTGCGCAAGCGGTATCATCCATGGACGCCAAATCAAGCATGCCGAATGACAGCGCTGCAGCTCAGATCAGCAAGGAGAAGGCGATCGAGCTATTTCGGAGTTTTGTCACGATTCCCGAGGATTATGTGCTGCAGGCGGTCAATTACAACTCGAATTTTAACTATCTGAACCATGGAGTCTGGAATCTCAATTTCGCCAAAAAAAAGAATCAGGAGCGTTATTTCGGTAATGCCAACGGTGCCATCGATGCCGCGACCGGTAAATTGATTAATTTCCATATCGATGATAACGATCCGGGCAGCCAAGCATCCTTTCCGCCCAAAGTAGACCTGCCGCAAGCCAAAGAGATCGCACAGCAATTTATCGCCAAGGTGAACCCGGAGGAAAAGTCCGAACTCATTTACAACGCTGATTTTGAAAAAATCCTTCCAGCCGCCTCTGAATGGCAACATCCGTTATAATATCAGGTTTGACCGCACCGTCCATGGTATCCGATATGCCCAGAATCAAATCGGTGTGACCATAGACGGAAACGGAAAAGTCGTAGGCTATGATTATCGTTGGGATAACTCCGTAAAATTTCAGGATGAAAAAAATCCGCAATCAGTTTGCAGGATGCCACGAAAACTTTTCAGGACAAATTAAATTTATCGTTAACGTATAAACTTCCTTGGCGCATGCAGCAGCAGTCCGAAATCAAGCCTTATTTATCCTATCAGCCTGCTGCCGGAATATTTATGCTGGACGCGGGAACCGGTGAATTGCTAAATTTCAATGGCGACAAATACGATCAAGTGTATGATAACAAGCCATTGACGGACAAACCGCTCGCAGAAGCCCCGTCCAACGATCTCAATTTGACGCAGGAACAGGCGCTGTCCAAAGCCAAATCGATGTTCAAGATTCCCGACAACGCCGTCCTGAACAATGCTTCTTACCAGGAAAATACAAGATATAACCCTTGGAAGCTTGTATCTTCTTGGAATATAAACTGGCGCGTGCCCGGAGACAAAGGCGGATTCGACCAAAATATATCGGCGAGCGTAAACAGCAAGTCGGGTGAAGTTATCAATTATGGCTGGTACGTACCTACTATGGCGGTCCCCAGAATCAGGAAGATCCGAAAGTTTCTATGGAACAGGCAAAAGCGATCGCAATAGACTTTATCAAAAAAGGTTGTGCCCTACCATACTCACGAACTGTATTTGTTTCCTATGCCTGTCCCTAATATGAAGGATCCCAAGTTTAAAGGGACACGGGCGTATAACTTTACATTCAAACGGCTAGTAAATGGCATCGGCTCGGAAAGCGAAAATGTTACCGCAGCGATCAATGCCGACACCGGAGAAGTGATGAATTTTTTACAATCAGTTGTCAGACATCGCTTACCCGAACATAACACCGGAGGTGCTGCCTCCTGCAAAAGCAAAGGATCTCTTTTTTCTCGCAATATAACGTGGAACTGCGCTATTCCCTGCCGAACGAATATCTTTACATTAATGCTATGAAAACAGGACAGCCTGCTGCGAAGCCGGAAGATAAAACAGCGAAGCTTGTGTATCAGATGGTGCCGAAGAATGGAATGGAGCAGGTATTTCTTGATGCCGTCACCGGAAATTGGAGAAGCGCGGACACCGGAGAGCTGACATCGCTGGAAAAGGTCCAGGTTAAGGATATCAACGGGCATTGGGCGCAAAAGGAACTGCAGTTGATGCTTGATTACAAGGCGCTTGAAGTAAAAGACGGAAAGGTCGCTCCGGATGAAAGCATTACACGCGGCGAAATGGTTAAAATGCTGGTTGCTGCTATGAATGGCGTCGGCAATTTTGGCCCGATGTTTGGAACGGAACGCAAAGCTTCCTTTGCAGATGTCAGTGCGGCATCTCCCTACTTCTCCTTTGTAGAAACCGCGGTTGACCGTAAGCTGCTGGACCGTACAGGCGGTAACTTTGACGCGGGCGCCAAGATTACCCGCGATGACCTGGCGGAAATGATCGTCCGCGCGCTCGGTTATTACAAATTAGCGCAGAACAAAGATATTTTCGCGCTGAATGTAGCGGACTCTGATCAGGTCAAGCATACAGGCCAGGTCGCCATCGTTACAGGTCTCAGAATCATGACGACTGACGTCGGGTATTTCCATCCTGACAGCGTCGTTACGCGCGCGCAGGCTGCCACCGCATTCTACCGCTTCCTGCAAAAAAAGAACCGAGCTGCAGTAATGGAACTGTAACAGCGAT
Source organism: Paenibacillus sp. JCM 18996 (assembly GCA_001313085.1). The sequence goes on from BBFE01000022.1 coordinate 9,898, forward strand.
GTAAGAGTGAAGAAAGAAGGCTGCTTTATGGGCAGCCTTCTTTTTGATTTTTTTTAGTTTTTTATTTTTCACCAGCATCCAGTCTGGCAGCGCAAATGTACTGTCTATTCGCTCATCTGAACGCAGCTGTGAAAATGACAAAACTTTATATCTCGCATTACCTAATCACCCAATCATTTTATCCGCCCGTCTCATACAATGTACAATCTAAAATGAATGGCGTGGTGCATGAATGAATAAATGGTCGAAGATTCTACTTTTAAGCTATTCTCTGACTACCTTAAGCCTGGGAATCGTTGTGTTGGTGAAATAGCAACTCCGCCTAGATGTGCTATACGAGGTTTAATCTGATTGGAAAACGATGCGAGTCACCGGCTTTTCCTGAAGTCATGCGTATTTTGTAGGCTGAAAGGCGCCGGATAATATTGCATGCTCATAACATTATTGCCTTCTCCCGTTCACCCAGTCTCGTATTCGTAAGGCTGTTTCTTCCGGCTGTATGCTCGTATTGTCCACTATTTGCATCGGCGGGTCGTATTCCACAGCCGCGTTATCCAGCAGCCACCGCGCAAACTGCTTATGCTCCTCTATGAACTCCTCGGTGCATCCTCTCCACTGCGGCCGGCTGCGAAGCCGCTTCTCCCGTGCTGCGTCGTCGCAATGCAGGTTAAGATAATACACCTCCCGAAAGAACCGGTAATGGTCACACTTTTCGACGTCTCGCGGCATCATGGTGCCGCACAGCACTGTATGCCTGCCGCACTGCGCAACCTGAAACGCTACCTTGAGCCAATTGGATCGTGCCTGGTCCCAATCAGCAGCGTGCATTTCGTCGGTGTCAAATATGTCACAATCCGGCAGTGTTTCGCGGAGCCGCTTAGCCACGGTCGTCTTGCCGACTCCGCTCGCCCCTGTCACGATGAACAACGCTAACATTGTGATTTTCTCCTCATACCCGCACTCAGGACAAACACGCAGCTCCATTTCTTTTTTTTACGGAAGTTTCCACGTACTCTCCGCAGTGCTCACAAACGATTGACATTATCGAACCTCCTCGCGCTTATTTTCCACTCATCCGGGATCCTGCCCCATTGGCAAAAAAGGCTGCCGAACGGAATCGGCGGCAGCCTTCGGTGTAATGATTGAACTCTATCGTCCTTCATATATCTGAAAAAAATCATCCTTTTATTCCAGTTAAGGTAACGCCCTCAATAATATATCTCTGGCCGAAAATATAAACGATAAGCACCGGAATGACAGCGATCGCTGAACCCGCCATCAACAATGTCCAGTCTGTTATATACATACCGCGGAATAAATTGAGGAGAAGCGGTACAGTAAATTTATCTGGACTGTTCAAGAAGATGAGAGGTCCGAAAAAAAGCTGTTCCACATGCCGAGAAATGTGAATATGGCTAGTGCCGCAAGCGCGGGCTTCACCAACGGCAGGATAATGCGCCAATAGATCGTTAAGCGATTGGCTCCATCGACGATGGCCGCTTCCTCTAATTCATCGGGGATACTCTTCATAAACTGACGAAGCATAAATACTCCAAAAGCGTTAAACAGTGCACTGGGTACTATTAATGCATAATGCGTATCCAGCCATCCAATACCTTTCATCATCAAATAAAGAGGTATAATAGTCACTTGGTGAGGAACCATCATGGTCGCCAGAAATAAGACGAAGATGGACTCACGGAATGGAAATCTAACTTTGGCGAACGCATAAGCCGCCATCGAGCAGGTAATCAACTGGCCTGCAACGGAAATTAAAGCGATATAGAAACTGTTAAAATATGCCCTGCCGAACGGCAAAGCTTCCCACGATCTTTTATAATTCCCCCATTCCCAGGGATCGGGAATCCATTTGGGCGGGATCAGAAAGACTTGTGAAAACTGTTTTAATGAGCTGAGAATCATCCAGATAAACGGGCCTGTCATTAATATGGCGCTATAATCAGTACCACATGCAGCAGCAGCGTGGCAATGGGACTAGTTCCGCTCCGATTCGTTCTAATCGCTGCCGCGGTTATCCGCCGGTTTTGGGATTTAGCTTCCATTTTTTTGCTTCCATTACATCCCCTCCTTTTGTGAGAAATTAACCCCCGTAATGCACCCAGCGCTTTGACATGTTCATTTGTATCAGGGTCAGTGTCAGGATAATTATGAACAAAATAACGGCTGCTGCAGCACTCTTGCCGAAAGTGAAGTCTACGAATGCCAGCTGGTAAATATGATACACTATCGTGTAGCTGGCCTTTGCCGGCCCTCCGCCAGTCATAACAAACGATTGGTCAAACACCTGGAACGATCCGATAATGGACATAATCGTTGCAAAAAAAGTCGTCGGAGACAACAATGGAAGAGTGATGTGCCAGAACTGATGAAATTTGTTGGCCCCATCAATCTGTGCAGCCTCGTAGTAGCTGGACGAAATCCCCTGCAAACCGGCCAGGAACAATACCATGTTTCCTCCTAGCCCCCACCAGACGCTGAGCAGTGCGATTGACGGAATAACGAGCGACCGGTTCGTCAACCAATCGGGACCTATGATCCCAAACCACTGCTTTAAGTAAACGTTAATGATCCCGAAATCCGAGTTGAGTAGCCACAGCCAAACAACAGAGACAGCGATAGATCCGGTCACGACCGGCATATAATAAAACAATCGATAGAAGACTTTGCCTCGTACCTTGTTTAGCGCCACGGCGACCAATATAGCGAGAAAAAAATACCGACAGGAACCACTAAAAGCGTATATTCTGCCGTATTAAGCAGTGCCAGTCTAAAATCCGGATTACTGAACTGGCCGGCAAAATTCCCGAATCCTATAAATTCTTTCTTGCCGAATCCATCCCACTTCATCATGCTCAAAGCAATAGCGGAAACGAGCGGAATTAGTGCAAATAATAGGAGTCCTATCATCTGGGGCAAAATGAAAAAAAATAACCCCAAAGGCCTTCCGACACGCGTTTGTTCATATGCCACCATCCTTCCCCTTCATATGGAGGAAGGCACCATGGCATTGGCCATGGCAGCCTTCCTATGTTCATAGAACCGTAAGTGGTTAGAAATTACTTTCCTGCTTTGAAATCGGCGATCTTTTGGTTGGCTTTTGTATTGATAGTCTTGAGTGTCTCGTCAAGCTTGCCGTCCTTTAGCCAAAGCGCTTCCATTTCGTCGGTGATAACCTTGCTTAGACCCGGTACTCCCGATTCAGCTGGTGTTAAGGCATAACCGATATTACGTGCATCAATGAAATATTTCGCATGCTCAGGCAGATTGCCTTCCAATACGACGTCATCAGCACCCTGTACGGAAGGAACCGCATTACCGCCGCCCTGCAAGCGGAACTTCTGGCCTTCCTTGGAAACAAATGCGCTTATAAAGTCATAGGCTTCTTTCGGATGTTTAGTGCTCTTATTCAAAACCATATACGCGGTAGCTACAGCGGCAGGCTCGATCTTCTTGCCGGTGTTAGTCGGATATGGAACGATATCAAATTGAAGGTCTTTATTTTGTTTAAAGATTGGAAGATACCAGCGGCCTGCTGTTACAAATCCGACCTGGTTTGACATAAACATTGCGTCTCCGCCCTGGCCCTTAGGCAGCGTGCCAGCAAACGTTATGTTTTTTGTTCTTCACGTTGTCATAAAGGAACTTGTATGCGTCTACGCTCTTAGGATCTTTATCCTGCACGTACTCCCCTTTGTCATTGTAGAGAGTGCCTCCGTTAGCGGTTACAAAGCTGTAGTAGTTGGTCCAACCGTTATCCATTACAAATCCGTGCTTTCCTTTTGCACGCAATTTCTCAAGTGTTCCTTTGAAGTTTTCCCAATTCCACTCGCCCTTTTCATAAAGGTCGGCGGGCATTGTGGTAACTCCTGCATCCTGAAGCAATTTTTTTGTTATACCATAGAATCAGAGGATTACAGTCAACCGGCACACCGTATACTTTATCGTCTTTCTTCGCTGCGCCCCACAAGCCCTGAATGAAGTCCGATTCTTTAACATTGTCTCCGGATTTCAAATACGGCGTCAGTTCCGCAATGGTCTGGTTTTGGATCATTTTTGCAATCGTGCCGTCCCCGGCATAAAACACGTCAGGCGCTGTGCCCCCGCTGAGCTGGGTCAACAGTTTTTTGTTCATAGTCGCTCGGCACTGGAATTAATTCAAACTCAACATTCGGATGCTTTGAATTATAGTCCTTTGTGAATTCCTGAAATCTGCCTAATTCGCCGGGGTTGCCCCATGTCGACCATTTCATTTTTTATTTTCTCTCCAGCTTTAGGTGCATTCCCATCAGTCGATGAAGCTTGTCCCCCTCCAGCTTGTCCCCCTCCATTACTGCATGCTTGCAGCACTGGAAATAAAGCCATTGTCGCCGTTAACAACGAAAGCGATAATTTCCCTTTCAAATTCATATCGATCACCCTTTTCAATATAATATTTGAATACGCTTTCATTATAGCTTTAATCCACCGTTTTGTGAAACCGCTTTTATTCCGAAAAGGTGTATTGATTTCCGAAGTTTTGAAACTGTCTGAACAATCAGCTGATTTTCTCCCTGTAATCGGCCGGCGACACTTTCATGATCTTTTTTAAATACTTTACTGAAGTACTTTACATCGTTAAATCCGGACATTTCGGCAACTTCATACACCTTCAGCGACGAGGTGCGTAAAAGCTCGCTGGCACATCTGAGCCTCAGCTGGATAAGGTAATCGATAAAGTTTTGCCCGGTGTTTTTTTCTTAAACACTTCACTGAAATAATTTTTTTGCTCATGGACACATGGTCAGCTACTTCCTGCAGACTGACGTTTCGCCTGTAGTTGCTTTTCAAATACTCGATCGCCTTGGCCACAGAGCGCCGGTGGATTCCTTGGTCTTCGGTGATCTCATCCTGCTGCCTCCAAATCTCTTCGAAAGCGGAGCTTATCAATTCCTGTACCTGTTCAACCGATACCATAAGTCGCAGAGCCTCGATTTGCCCAATTGTAACGGCTTTATTATCCTTCTTCCACATCTGGAACAGATAGAGCAGATCCAACGCTTCGCGCTTCACCTCAGACGGAGTCCGATGCTCGTATGTCCAATACATAAAGAGCTTTTGCAAATAATGGGAGGATTCTTCCCTTGCCCCTTCCGTGAGCGAGTCCTTCAGCATGTTCTTTAATCCTTCCGTTTCTTCTTTGCCTGTTGCCGAACTAGGGACCTGTTCATACGAATGAATTCCGCCGGCCCCCTGGTAAAACCGCATTTTGGCAGCTTGACGTCCTTCCTGGACGGCTTCCTTTAACCTCTCTACCCCGGTGATTTTTTTCCACTGATGCCAAAAGTAAATGACACACCTTTCTGCTTGAGCAAAGAATGAAAGGCTCCCAATCTCTCTTTAAAATAATCTTCTCCCTCCGCTGCTTCCGGCATGACCAATATCAGCTGATCCGCGTCGCTTCGAAAGGCAATACCATCTCTTGCCAGCTCGTAAAAGCTTTCCTGCACTTCTTCTACAACGATCTCGATGAAAATGCCACCTTTTTTTCGGAGCGCAGCTCAGCTGCATTGTCCAGCAAGCAAACCACGATACGATACCCTTCATTCAGCCACGGCAGGCCAAGTGTTAAACTTATATCCGTCTCTTCTCTCGCTATAAGCTGTGTGAATGCTTTTTCCAGAGCTGCCCGTTTACCCGACAACTCCTGCTGAAGATAAAAAAATGGTTTATTTTCCTGTCTTCCACTATTTGTTGTTTGATCTTGTCCAAAACCTCTTTTAAATCGTCCGGTTCTAAAGTTGGCTTGAGCAAGTAATCCGATGCCCCATACGTATTCCTTCCCGAACAAAAGCAAAGTCGCTGTGGCAGCTAAGCAGAACGATCTTGATCCATGGGCAGCGCTCCCGAGCCGCACGCATAAGCTCAAGGCCATCCATCACCGGCATCGCTATATCGGTTATCAGAATATCCACTTCGTTCCGGTCAATCCATTGAAGCGCATTTTTTTCCGTTCGATGCCTCCCCTACCACCTGGAAGCCATTGATCTCCCAATCAAATGTAGACCTTAGCCCCATCCGGGCGAACGGTTCGTCATCAACGAGCAGAACTCGGTACATGTATGTCCATCCCCCTTTCTGTAAACTAGTATACACTGTCGGGCTGATCTTCTGCAGAAGCTTTTTTTGTATTGGAAAAAATCAGCCTGACGCTCGTTCCTTGACCCTCCGTGCTATGCACCGACACCCCGTACGGCCCCGTAATACAGCTGCAGCGTTTGATGAACATGTAACAGTCCGATGCGAGTCATGCCGCTCGTTCTGGCGCTGCCCTTGCCGGTCAGCAGATGAGATAATTTATCCTTTTCTATTCCCACGCCGTCATCTTCAATCTCAATCACTGCGTCAGTTCCTTCTGTATACACGGTCACCTCGATGGAGCCTTTATTCTCCTTGGGCGCAATGCCATGGAAGATGGAGTTTTCCACAAGTGGCTGCAGGAGCATTCTCGGCAAATTTAACTTTTCCAGCTCCGGAGGACAATGGATGTTCAAAGTGATACCATTGTTGTATCTATACTGCTGTATAATCATATATTTCTTCAGCAAATCAAGCTCATCTCCCAATTTGACAATGGATCCGCTTCTTTCGAGCTCGCTTCAAGCAGAATCACCAGCGTGGAGATCGCATTAGCCACATCTTCGGTCCTGCGCAGCTTTGCCATCCACCGGATGGAATTGAGCGTGTTATAAAGGAAATGAGGATTTATTTGGTAGCGGAGGGCGCGGATCTCCGCTTTTTTTCTTCTCGCTCTCTTCCTCGGCGATACGTTGGATGAGGGCGTCGATTTGACGAATCATTTTATTGAAGCTTCGGCTAAGCTGCCCTATCTCATTTCGGCCCGCTATATTGGAGCGTACGGTTAAGTCTCCTTCCTCGCTGCGCGTCATGAGTTTACTTAAATACACGAGCGGACGGCCTATCTTATGAGCCACATAATACCCCATAATCACGGCCAAGAGGACGGAAGCCAAAGCGATCCAGATGGTCAAGTCGCGAATGGCAGTCGAGCTCGCCACCAGCTCCCTGACAGGCACGACACCCGCAACCCGCCAGCCGTTCCCGAGTTCAGCAGGTATAACCATCATATCGCCGTTTCTCATCTTCATCACTTGTGTCCTGTTCGGCAAGACCATATCTGAAGCTTTGCCAAAAAAGGGACGGGTCGCGGTGATAAGCAAAGTTGTTATTTTGGTCGATCACATAAGTGTAGCCTGTCTGGCCGAATTTCACATCATCCAGCGTTTTACTGAGCACGTTGCCTATTACTTCGATGAACATGACGCCGATGATTTTGCCCGTTTCTACATCTATGACCTTGCGTCCCAATCCGAACACGGGAATGCCCACGCTTACGCCTTTCAAATAAGAAGTATTGGATAAGCCGAACCAAACCGCGGGACTGTCAGATTCGATGATACTTTTGTACCATTCTGTTTGCCAGGGATCAATTTGGATAGTTGAGCTTACAACCGAATTTTGCTTATTCACATCCAATATATAAATATCCAGAATTTCAGGCATATTTGCGATTAATGAAATTACAAAATTTTTTCGCCTCGAGGTTCAACTTATAATTATCATAAGGAGATGTGTTATTCTTAGCTTGCAGCGCTTCGTGAATCGTTTTATCGCTGAGGAGCCTCATTGAAGTATTATCAATGCCCTTAAAACTATAATTAAGATTGTCGCTCACCTGTTTTATAGTCAAGGATGCTACATTGCTCACCTGGACTTCGATCATGTTAGCCGATTTTTTTGTAGGACATATAACCTCCGGTGAGCACCGGGATAATAATGCTGATAGAAAACAACAGAAATAATTGCACTGCAATGGAATGTAAGCGTTTAAAACGGAAGCCTGAGAAAAGGTTCGTTCGTAAGTTCTTTGGCAGCGGCATCCATATTCCCCCATTCGAAATTATGATAGCAATTTTCACTGAGCTGCAGGAGACGTTATATTACAAAATTCGGTAAAGGGATACAATTTTCCTGCTCTGCTATTAATCGCGTTATGAAAGGACAAGTGTCTGATGAAAGCATCCACTGTTTTGGACTGCCGGATTAATATGGCCGGTGATTTTACCGTGAAGGCGGGCTGGACGTTAGGGCCCAGACAACTCAATGAATACGAGCTGGTTTATTTTCCTGTGGGCTCGGGTACGCAATACAGGGTGAACGGCCGGGTGTACGCTCTTGAAGAGCCGTGCTTTGTCCTGACACGGCCTGCGGAGGAGCATTCCTATATTTTCGATCCAGCCATGCCAACAAGGCACTTGTTTATTCATTTTAGTCTTGACCTGCCGCCGGATAACGATCATTTATCGATCTTGGCATCGCCTGACGCCCGCTCTGTGCATTTAGGCCATGCATCGTTTCTTCCATCATTATTCAAGCATATCCTGCACCTCGCTGCCGTCAAACATACGCACTGGAAGGAAAGGTGCAATCTTGCGCTGTGTATGCTCTTGGCCGAGTTAGATGCTCTTTCGGGAGCCGATGATTTGCCATCCAGCAGCTTGCAGCTCCCTCCCCAGATATCAAAAGCGCTCCATTTCATCGATAACAACCTTCATCTCCCACTCTCAGTTGCCGATGTCGCCAAGACGCAAGGCTGGACGCATGAACATTTTTTCCCGTATTTTTTTTGTCCGGTATATGGGGATTTCCCCGCAAAAGGCAATCACTTACAGACGCATTGAAAGGCATGCCAGCTGCTTATTCAGACCGACTCCACCATTAAACAGATTGCCTATGAAGTAGGATTCCATGACGAACATTATTTTTTACCGCTGTTTTTTTGAAAATCAAAGGAACCACGGCATCCGAGTACCGCAGGCAATTCGCCGATCCGCGCGCACAGCATCTGGCGCCTACCGAAGAATATCGGGCATTATATCCACTGAATAAATTTTTTTTGGTATTGGCACAAGAAAACCATATCAAATAAATCCACAATTGCAACGTTTTGCTCTATTGAACGGCAAACCGTCATCTGATGTAATGAAAGCAGTTACACAAACGTTTACAATCCGCGGGAGGGAAGTTTCATGTTAAGTTTCGCCGGAATAAGAAATCCGTACGCTTTGGGACAGTATGGAGTAGAGAAAAAAAATGCAAAAGTTTTGCAGCGCTATCGTTTCCTGCATGAAAGTCTGCTTCGAATCGCAGCGGGCCATCTGCCTGCCGCAGAGGATTGGAACCTGAAAGTTGCTCTTGGAAAGCATCTGTACGAGGATTCCGACGCGGCCGACAGACTTCGGTCACGGATCACGGAGCTGCGTACATCCCCGGCTGTGCTGAACCATGAGCCGATGCGTCTTTGTCTCTGCTGATGGATGAGCTGATTCAAGCCCGCAATGATTTGGAGCTGGCCGTCGGAATCTATGGCGTTGTGAAACCCGCTATGCTCGCTGCATACAAGAAGCATATAGCTTCCACTCAGCAAATTGTCGACCAACCTAGTATTCGTATTCTCCGTACAATGATCCTGGACCTGGAGGAACAGCTCGCCTGGGGTGAACAAATGATCCGGGAAGTTGAAGCTTCAGGGATCTATCCGGAAGGCAGCGATGAGTTTAGGCAAAAAAATGCTCACTTTCCTGGCTGCTGCAGGGGGAATAGACGGTCTTGAGGAAAAAAACACCCGTGCTGCCTTATCGTTGGCGTTCGCACGAACCCTACAAATTGCCGCTTAAATCGATTCGGGATCCTCGGAAAATGGGCCCTGTCACCTGGGCGCGAACCAGTGTGGCTAATCCGCCGGAAGATCCGGTGCAAAAGGAACTGCTCGCCAAAATGCGCGTGAGGCAGGAAGAAATGACCGCTGCTGAATTAATTGCCGGGGTCATTTTCTCGCAAAAAAAACATGCCTTGGGAATTTTACCGCGACTTGGCCCGTCATCTGTGGGACGAAGTAAGGCATGCCTTATTCGGTCAGGCCGCGCTGGAAAATGATGGTGTGGACTGGATGAGCCGTCCGCAATACACATCGGATTATGATGTGAATGCACCGAAAATCCCCGGAGCTCAATACACCTGGCTTGCGATCGGTATTGAAGAAGGGGCTATGAAACGTCCTGGAAAAGCCGGCGAATATGAATTCTGCCGCGATCAAGCCAAGCACCTTTAATGACGCAGTTTCAAGACTACGATTGGGCCGACGAAGTAGTTCATGCCAATTTGGGCAGAAAATGGTCTCCGGATCTTATTGGCGAAGACATCGGCTTTATACGGGAGATTGCCAAAAAAGAGCTGGAACACTTCTGGGAACACGTCCATGCCGCACAGCAAAAGTGGAACGAAACTGCAGGCTAGGTCCGGCATCTGCTGTAGAAGTTCCTGCCGTTGGTGTCGGGCACCGTATCTCGTAATTTATTAGGCGATTGAAGAAAAAAACCGTCAGGAACAGATTATCCTGACGGTTTTTTGGTGCTAACCCATACTTTGGCGCGTTGCAGGGAGATGGATATGGGGTTCATCCCGTGTGACTGCCTGATTGGATCTCCATTTTCGGCCCCCTGATGTCCGTGAACACCCGGTAGAACCGGCTCACCAGATAAAAAACCCGCCGTGGACACCGCCCCTATTGCCGCCATAAGCAAAAAACGAGTTATGAAAGCCAAACCGGGCGGCATACAGTCCTCCCAGCATACCGCCGATGATTTTGCCGATGCTCAGCTGGATGACGGAATTAAGCATCTGCCCGGTCGCCTTAAGCTCCTTTACGACATGCTTGTTCACATACTCCGCAAGGCACATATAGAAGAGAATATAAGTCCCCCCGTGCAGAATCCAGCTGAGAATATAGGTGGCCGGGGTTAGAGCGAAAGCGTAAAAAAACACCATCTTACCGTATGTACCGCACCGGAGAAAAGCAGGATTTTACGTATGCCGAACCGATTATAAAACCGCTGAAAAAAAGATCATGAACGGAAATTGGCTCAGCGAACCGACGGCAAGCCCTACGCCGATCACTTCCATGCTGATCCCCTGCTCCTTGCTGTAGATGGCTTGGAATGACCACAAAAATCCCATAGTAGCAGATAATACGAGCGTATACGCATACATTACGACCAACTGCCTATTTTTTTTAAAAATTTCCACCAGCTTTACTTTTTTTCGTGCCGCTTTGATGGCTCTTACCTGCGGAATGCCGACAGACAATAAAAAAAACAACCAAGCATAATAAGCGAGGTCACGAGAAAATGGTATCGATATGTTTGGCAAACAGCCAGCCGGCAACAACGGAAATGAGGGCATACCCGACCGAACCGAAAGTGCGGATACTCGAGAATCGAACGACTCCTCTGGATGACAGCTCCAATGTAATCGCGTCGCTTAATGGATTGATCGCAATTTGAAACAAGCTGAACAGAGCCATGGCAAACAGAAGCGGCATAAACTCCGACCCAGCCAGGGCACCAGCCATACGGTCAGCCCGGACAGCAGCGTGCAAAGCATAAGGATGCGGTTTTTTTCGTTTTCGACCGGTCACCTGCCAAACCCCACAACGGCTGCGCGAACAATCCGACGACAGCGCCTATGGACGTAAGGATGCCGATCTCGGTATGCCCGATCCCCGCTTCTGTGAAATAGACTCCGATATAGGAGGAGAACGAACCTGTGCTCATATAAATAAAAGCATAGAACAAAGCAAGGATTATAACATTCCTCTCGCGCATCCTGAAGCTCCGCCTTTCCCGTACGTTTTACTGTGAATTTTACCATAACACTCTCCTCCCGCCTATCCCGTCCAGAACAAAATCACCCTGCGGATGAATAAAGACGTGTTTTTAGAAACAGGGACTGTCATGTTCATACATTATAATCAGGGATAAGTGACGAAGAACATACCATTCCATTCTGACGAGTGGAAGCAGGATGTTTTTTCTGTTTTTTTTATGGAGGGGTATTAGAGACTGACCTGGCTGGCCGTTCCCGCCGAAAGAGGTGGAGCGTCATTTTTTAAAAAAATTGATCATAAGACGGCGGTCTTGATGAGGAAAAAAAGTTATGTACAGAAGGCTCGCTGCCCCATCTTTGCTAGGCAATGGTGAAAGGGTTGCCCGGAATGTGCTGGCTTGCGGTATGCTGGCTTACTTTGATTAACTGGAAAACATACTGATATTTTCTCTGTTTGATGCATTCCGACCCATATAACTGGAAAATCTCCCGTTAATACCATCCATTCCAGTGAATTATTAGAGTAACCGCTGTTTTTTGATGGAGGTTTTCCATTTAGATAGATCTCTAACGATATCGAAGTCAAATTAGATGTAGGATTTCCCTTAATTTTGCCCAATGTGCGGTTCTCCTAACTCGCATTGAGGTACTGAACGGCGGATGGTTATACCGTTAAAAACCAAGGGAGTATCGCTGTAACTCCGATCGATCCTACCTGATATAATGCCGAAGGCGCAAAGGTGATTTAGGAGACGGGCGACTTGCGATGCGAAACATCATCTCCCAGCGGATGAATGTATCTACCACACTTATCCACAGCCACTGAAAAAACATAATTTCCTATACAATGAAAAAAACAGGCTGTGGGCACAGCCTGCCGAGTATCGATTATTCATTCGAAACCGCTCTTATACTTCTTCTCGCTTGAGGAATTATGTTTTGTGGCGCCTTTTTTTGTTTCTCTTCCTTCACTTCCATATTCAAATCTTCCATCGGAATCGGATCCACGTTCCGTTCGCTTTCGTAAAGGTCGAATAAGCTTTCGTTTTCAGTCGGATACTGCTCCGGGTGGTCCCTGTTCCCCTGCTGCTCTATTTTTTTGCAGTATTCTTTTTTTTCTGTTCCATGGTAGTCACCTCTTTTGTGTTTATTCTATCTTTTATACACATCCGTATAGAATTAAACACCCGATAGAGAGATGTGCCCGCTGCTGGACTCACTCGACTGTGACTAAATAGATAGGCTCTGTTATCTTTAATTGTTGATTTTTTGACCAAAAGAAAAACCACCTATGGCAGTTGATTCCGAAATATCGTCTTCGTTATCGTAATAACAGTTGAAATTTTACAATAATATTGGTCCTTCCAGTATTGCATCATTACATCGTTCACGATCAGTATTCCCGCAATGTGTTATCATTGGATTCTGAAGAATGGCGTGCTGTGTAATGTTCCTCTGCAAGAGGACCAATTGCGTTAAATGAATTCAATTGATGTAGACCACGTTTTCTCTCCTGCATGTTTCGAATTGCTTTTGGAATAGCTCCCATATCTAATGGTCTCTTATTGTCAGGGGGATCAACAGCAAAAGTAGAAGAAAATGTTGGCACCAATAATGTGCAATCTTGCTTTAAAAAAAAGCTTGAATTATTGATTCAACCCCTCCTTTTATCAGAAATATCCTTCATCGTAACTTTCATAACCACAAACCCTTATTTCAAAAAAAATACAACTATATATTCCACCATCGAACATTACTGTCCTTCAATAAGAATATCAACAACAAAGTTTAACAATAGATAAAAAAAAGAATTATACTGGTTGAGGGTCGTGATATTATTTTGTATGTCTTAATGGGGAGATGGGGATGATATGTTAGAAATTATAAGTTTAAATAATGATAAGTATAAAAATACATATTAAATCGTAGGAGATGGAATCAGTATGAAAATGAAACATTTTTTTATTTGGCCGCCCGTTGTCCACCGAATCGATGGAGGAAGAACGCATGCCAAATGGATGGCATTGCCTATCCTCTCTTCCGACGCGCTATCTTCAGTGGCTTATGGAACGGAATCCATTTTAATTGCCCTTGTTGCTTATGGACTGGCGGCCAGATGGTTTAGTCTCCCTATTTCACTAATCATAGTGATTCTGCTCTTCACCCTCATTATTTCGTATCGTCAAGTGATCAATGGCTATCCAAAAGGCGGCGGCGCTTATGCAGTGGCCAAGGACAACTATAATCCGCTAATGTCCCTCATTGCCTGCGCCGCGCTGCTCGTGGATTATACTTTAACCGTCGCCGTATCCGGAACAGCTGCTGTAGCCGCTATTACGTCCGCCTTTCCACAACTGCTTCCGTTTAATGTCGAGCTTTCCGTGCTGGGCGTAGCGCTTGTTGCTTTTATCAACCTGAGAGGTGTACGGGAAGCCGGAACCATTTTTTGCTTTTCCGACCTACTTTTTTTATTTTCAATATTTTTTGCCCTGCTGGCTGCCGGTTTTTATCAGGTTATTACCCAAGGGATTCCGTCTGCCGCCATTTCCATGCCAGCGCATATACCGGCGGGTGTGACTCTCTATGTTCTCCTCCGCGCATTCTCTTCGGGGTGTTCGGCACTAACCGGGGTTGAAGCCATCTCTAATGCCACTCCAGCCTTTCAGGAGCCAACCGTGAAGAATGCAAAAGCCACACTTTTATATCTGGGTATTTTATTGTTTTTGATGTTCAGCGGGACTTCTATTTTGGCCAATCTATACGGCATTGCTCCTACTGAAACAGGAAATCCCACGGTGCTTTCTCAAATAGCCTCAACTCTGTTCGGAAGCTCGTGGCTGTATTATTCGGTTCAAATCTCAACCGCTCTCGTTCTGTTCCTTGCAACAAATACGGCGTTTGCCGGTTTTCCGCTTCTTGCCGCTATTGTGGCACAGGACGGGTATATGCCGAGACAGTTTCATGCCAGGGGTGACCGGCTTGCTCTCAACTTCGGTATTGTCGTTCTGTCGGTCATGTCCGCCTTGTTAATCATTGCATTTCGGGCCAAGACCGATGCTCTTGTTCCATTGTATGCCATCGGGGTATTTCTTTCTTTTACGGTTGCTCAAACCGGCATGGTTAAAAAAAAGTGGCTGAAAGAAAAAAACCGTCCAGTTGGAAATCGAAGGTATTCATCAACGGTCTGGGTGCTGTGATGTCCTTCTCGGTTGTTATCATTTCCCTTGTAGAAAAGTTTGCAGCTGGAGCTTGGACCATTGCCATTATTATTCCGGCTTTGGTATGGGTTATGGTAAGAATCAAACGTCACTATGTCAGCGTTGGCAAGCAGTTAAAAAAAATGGCTGTCGATCAAGAACTGCATTTGAAAAGCACGCTGATGATTGTCCCGGTTGGAGGGATCAATCAAGTCGTGCGCAATTCGATCGAATACGCCTTGGAATCAAGCTCGCCAGAACAGATTCTTGCGTTCCATGTTGCCATCAATAAGGAGGCGGAGGAGAAGTTCGAACAGAAATGGGAGGCGTGGAATCCTGGAGTCCGGTTAGAAACGTATTATTCACGTTATCGAAGCATTAAAGATCCGTTACTGCGGTTTATTGACCAAGTCCAGCGGCGAGTCGGCGATAAATATGAAATTACAGTGGTTCTGCCGATTTTCATTACCAAAAAAATGGTGGCATAGGATGCTTCATAACCAGGCCGCGTATTTTATTGAGCGTGCGCTGTTGAAACGGAAGGACATTATTATCGTCAAAGTGCCGTTCCATTTGGAATCCTGAAGCCAAAAGCACAGCATAACTTAAGATGAGCAATAAGCCGACCTGCAGCAGGTCGGCTTTTCTATTGTTCATACATCTTTCATAAAAAAGCACTCATAAACTGTGAGTAAAAAAATGTGAGCTAAGCCCAAGGAGGGATTGCACATGGTTGAAGTGATTCAGTTTTTTTTGTATGGTTATTGATAGTTGCGTTGATTATTGCCGTGCCGATAGTTTCACTTATGATTTTGATCCGTCACGATTCGACCGCGTATGATTTGGAGTTCATATGGGGTGGAAAATATACACCTGAGCAGCTCCTGCTTCTCCCCCCTGAGTGAAAGGTATTTTTTCACAACAAAGCGCTGGCGTCTATGAACTCCAATCCATGCGCGGCTGCCACAGCCTCGTAAGTGATATGCCCGCCCATTACATTGATGCCTTTTCTTAAGGAGGTGCTGCTGAGACCGGCTGCTTGTACACCCTTGCCTGCAATCTGCAGCGCATAAGGGACGGTCACATTGGTCAAAGCGATGGTGAAGGTCCGGGGAACGGCTCCCGGCATATTTGCCACCGCGTAGTGCAGGACGCCATGTTTGATGTGTACAGGGTTATCGTGCGTGGTAAGGCGGTCGGAAGTTTCAAAAAATCCCTCCCTGATCAATCGCAACATCCACAATGACTGAACCGGCCGGCATCGCTTTCACCATCTCTTCCTTCACCAATCGGGGAGCTTTGGCCCCCGGAATGAGGACCGCTCCGATTACAAGGTCCGATTCCGCAACTGATTCGGCGATGTTGGAAGAGGTGGAAATGAGCGTGTTGATGGAGTTGCCGAACAAATCATCGAGCATGCGCAGCCGATTGGGGTCCAGATCGATGATTGTCACATCCGCCCCAAACCCACCGCAATTTTAGCGGCATTCGTACCGACAATTCCGCCGCCTATGACCGTAACCTTCCCTCTTGTTACTCCGGGCACTCCGCCCAGCAGTAAGCCTTTGCCGCCATGCGGCTTTTCCAGGAACCGGGCTCCAATCTGAGCAGCCATGCGTCCCGCCACTTCGCTCATCGGCATCAGCAGAGGAAGCTGGCCGCCCGGAAGCTGGACGGTCTCGTAAGCGATCGCAGTCACCTTTTTTTTATCCATCAAGCTTTGGTCAGCTCCGGTTCGCAGCCAGGTGAAGATAAGTGAACAAGATCAGTTTTCATGAAAAGCTCATATTCCTTAGGAAGCGGTTCTTTAACTTTCATGACCATTTCCTTCGCCCATACCTCATCTGCAGTAGAGGAGATTACGGCGCCGGCCGCCTGATATTCGTTATCTAAAACCCGGATTCGGAACCGGCGTCAGTTTCAACGAACACTTGATGTCCGGACCGCACTAATTCCGACACACCGGCCGGAGTGAGGGCGACCCGGTTTTCATTATTTTTTAATCTCTTTGGGGATTCCGATCTGCATGATGGCAGCAGCTCCTCATATCGCATCTGGTACATAACTTCATTGTGTACTTCAATTGTACAAAATTTTGCTATTTTTCGATACGGATATCTATCGGTTTCCATTCGGAACCTTTCAACTTCCAGACGGACTGCGCGTTTCCTACCGTATCCTCATGGCCTACGCCGCTGATTCTTTGTACGCCTCTCAATTCGCACACTCCGTCGCGGTCCAGGTCTTTGGCAGTCCATATGCTGTACGGGTGTACCTTCAGTTCGACAGGCTTGACCAGCTTTCCGCCGCGATAAATTCCCATTTGTTCGTAGGCTGCCATTTTGTCCTTCAAATCCAGCGAAAAAAAGTCCGGTTAGCCTCTGCCACCTTCACTTTTGCCGCATAATGGTCCTCCAGGCTGCCGGTGGCGGTCAGCTCGGGCGGATTGGGAATCCCGGCAGGCTTAAATTCTTTTAAGGAATAAATAGCCAGGTCGACTGCACCGCCGCTGCTTTCGGTCTCTACAGAGACCAGCATTTCATTGGTCTTGTCCCCGTTGAGATCGCAGAAACGCATTCTGGGATTGTATCCGCCTTTTAAGGAAAGGGATGCCTTTCTTTCACGGGTGCCTCCGTCAAATACATTTATGGTGAGTTCGTTGTATGCCGTGCTTGCGTTATTTTGTTTGCGGCCTGCAAGTTGTACGATATCCCGGCTCCCCTCAGCGCTCACGTTCACCTGCTTCGTCTGGATTTCAATCAAATTGCGGGGCGCTTCCGCGGGAGCGGAAGACGCCTCTCCGGTTAACGGGAGCTTTCGTAAGCCCATCGCCACCAGGGTAAAAAAAGCAGCATGAGCAGGTACCATTTTTTTCAACATTTTAACGACTCCTTCATCCGGTTATTGTTCACAGTCTTACATATTATGGATAAATTTAACGCAAAATATGTAAGTGAGTTCGCGGAAGATCCCGCCAAATTCTGATGAACAATACCTTCTGCGGAGCAGTCAGCGCCCGGATCCATTATTCAAGCGAGTTTACCGCTTCTTTCAGCACTTTTCCGATCGAATCCTTGATGATCAAGTTCGCTTTGGCATCATAGCCCGTAGCAGACCGGTTGATCAGAACGAGCCGGTTTCCCCGATAATAATCGACCAGCCCTGCGGCGGGATAGACGGTCAGTGAAGTGCCCCCGACGATAAGAATGTCCGCGTCTGCAATCAGTCCAACCGCCTCGCTCAACAATTCGGTGTCCAGAGGTTCCTCATAGAGCACGACGTCCGGTTTCACCACTCCTCCGCAGACGCACTTCGGAATTCCGGTATCCGCCTGACGAAGCATTTCCTCCAGCGAATAAAATCTGCCGCAGCCGAGACAGGTATTGCGGTGGACCGAGCCGTGCAGCTCGATCACTTTCCTGCTCCCCGCCATCTGATGCAGGCCGTCGATATTCTGCGTAATGACCGCTTTCAGCTTGCCTGAGAGTTCAAGCTGTGCGAGCGCAGAATGAGCGTAGTTCGGCTTCGCATCCTTGTAGATCATCTTCGAGAGATAGAACCTGTAGAATTCCTCCGTGTTTTCCATGAAGAAGCTGTGGCTTAGCATGACCTCCGGAGGATAAAGGAACTCCGCTCCGGCTTCACTGCCGTATAAACCGGAAGCCGAGCGGAAGTCAGGTATGGAGCTATCCGTAGAGGTACCCGCTCCTCCCAGGAAAACAACGGAATCGCCTTCTTTTAGATAACTGCGCAGCATGTCGACATTACCCATAGCCGCCCCTCCCTCTTATACCAAATGGATTCGCCCTGCCTTGTCCGGTTCGCTTGTGCGAAAAAAAACCGCCGCAGAGGCGGCAGCCGATTCAGCAGGATCACGTAAGCAAGTATACCCTGGCCTCGAATGGCATTAAAGCCATTCTTTCCACAGCCTCGTTGCCGTCAACCTCATAGTTGGATAGCAGCAGCTCTTTTTTCCGTATAAACGATCTCCTGCGGCAGCTCAAACAGCGCATCGCGATCTGAAAAGTTGTTGATGACCACAAGTTTTTTTCATTCCCGAGTGACCGGGTGTACGCGTAAATTTGCGGATGGGGCCCAGAATAAGATCGTATGTCCCGTATACGATAATGTCGTGCTTTTTTTTCGGAGCTGAATCAGCTTTTGGTAATAAAAGTACGTCGAATCAAGGTCCCTCAGAGCGGCTTCAGCGTTGATATGTGTGTAATTGGGATTCACTTTCAGCCAAGGAGTACCGGTCGTAAAACCCGCATTTGGGCTGTCGTCCCACTGCATGGGTGTTCTGGCGTTATCCCTGCCTTTCAGATAGATCGCGCTCATGACCTCGTTGTGGTCCGCTCCGTTCTCAATCACTCTCTGACGGTACATGTTGCGGGTCTCGAGATCGTTGTAGTCCTCAAGCTTCTCGAACCGCACGTTCGTCATGCCCAGCTCTTCCCCTTGATAGATATAGGGCGTGCCATGCATCATATGGAGAAAAGTAGCGAGCATTTTGGCCGATTCGACCCGGTACTTACCGTCGTTGCCGAAACGCGAGACCATCCGCGGCTGGTCATGATTGTTCAGGTACAACGAGTTCCACGCTTTCCCTTCCAGCTCTTTCTGCCATTTCGACATCGTCTCCTTCAACCGGTGCAGCTCCCACGGCCTTACATCCCACTTGCCGCCCCAGCCTTCATCCAAAGACATATGGTCGAACTGAAAAAATCATATTCAGCTCCGTACCCCCGTCGTTCGCATACCGAAGAGCTTCCTCGGTGGAAGCCCCCGGCGTTTCCCCTACCGTCATGATATCGTACTTGGATAGAACCCGCTCGTTTATTTCCCGCAAATATTCATGCACCCGGGGACCGTTCATAAAAAATTCGCCTCCCCACGCGTAGCGCTGTCCTCCGGGAACACTCGGCAATCCTTCCGCTTTGGAGATCATGTTGATCACATCCATACGGAAGCCGTCTACCCCTTTATCCAGCCACCATGTCATCATATCGTACATTTCCTGGCGTAGTTTAGGGTTATCCCAGTTCAGGTCCGGCTGCTTCCTGCTGAACAAATGAAGAAAGAACTGCCCCGTCTGTTCGTCAAACTGCCAAGCCGAACCGCCGAAGACGGAGGTCCAGTTGTTCGGTTCCCAGCCGTTGTCAAGGCCGTCCCTCCAAATATAATAATCGCGGTATTCGTTGTCCCTGGACTTTCGGGATTCAATAAACCAGGAGTGCTCGTCAGAGGAATGGTTTACAACCAGGTCCATCATCAGCTTCATTCCCCCGCTGTGAATCGCTTCGATTAGCTGCTCCCAATCCTTCATAGTGCCGAATTCATCCATAATATCCCGGTAATCGCTGATATCGTAGCCGTTGTCGTCATTCGGCGATTTAAACACGGGAGACAGCCAGATGACATCCACTCCCAGTTGTTTTACATAATCCAGTTTGGAGATAATCCCCTGCAGGTCCCCGATGCCGTCCCCGTTGCTGTCTTTGAAGCTCCTCGGATAAATTTGGTATACAACGCTTTCTTTCCACCAGTTTCGTTCCATTTAAGAGCGCTCCTTCCCAGCATACATTTATTTTACGGAACTGGAGTTATAGCCGCAATCGTGTTTTTCTTCTGCCTGCAGAACGCGCTGTGCAGCGTTTACATTGCCCGCAGCGTTTGAGGCAAAAAAAATCTGCAACTACGTTAGCGCCGGTTACACGGAGTTGTGTTTCATAGGCGGGGAACCTTGCAATACTCACTGTCCTTGTCGCCACAGACTGGGGAGCTATTCAGCTTTGTTACAAAAGCGTCAAAAAATCCCGCCATTGTACTCAGTCGAAAATTTTCCTGGAGTAACGGGTAAGTTTGCAGAGCCGGTTACTCCCGTTATATATACCCGAACGGTGTCAGACTCATAATGAACAGCAATATCCGGCGTTTTCCTTCTAATTTTGCGTAAGTCATTTCGGGATCTGTTTTCCAAAAAAAGGCGAATCTAACCTCATCAGGTGTAAAATAAATGCCAGGCCTCTTGGAATTGCCGAGGTCGATGTTCGCCTGTCACACCAGCCTTCTTGGCTAATGTTGCAAGGCGATTTTATTGTAAACCGAGTCGGTGTAACATCCCGATGAAATGAGCGGCGTAGGTGTCTGAACTGAATAAAGATTCGATATGCGACCTGCCTCGCATTCGGATTGACTCACGCAGCGGCCCGTTTTTCATCAGTTCCAGTCCTTCTTGAACCGCCTGCCCAATGTTGCCGAGAGGATAAAACTTGCCTGTTGAATTGTGATTGATGAAAGCACGCACCCCGTCGGAATCAGTTGAAAGAACCGGGCAGCGGCAGCTCAAGGCTTCAGCGACTGCATATCCGAATCCTTCGAGAACAGACGATGACAGTAAAAAAAATCCTCCTGATTCACCTATAACCGAGTAATAATGAGGCATATCACTATGCGGTGCGTTAGAGAACACGTCGATTCGATGACCAAGCCCTAAGCGCGCGACCGCAGCCTGAAA
The DNA here is from genome assembly GCA_001313085.1 of Paenibacillus sp. JCM 18996. Next base: position 31,354 of record BBFE01000022.1, read on the forward strand.
AGCAGCCCTTTCCGGTTCGGCAGACAGATTGGAGTCCTCGAACAACCACAACCGCAATTGCGGTTCGTACAACGCAATCCGATGAACGATTTCCAGGCACTCCCGCCAATTTTTTGTTTGGTTCAAGTCGACCTACCCAACCGATGACCGGATAAGAAGTTCCTGCATGTGGACGGAATTGAAATTTCGCAGTATCAACACAGTTTGGAAAGCAAAAAAATGGAGTTTGGTCGGGAACCTTGAAAACAGCTGCACGAGGTGAGAAGTTGGAGGTACAGCAGCGCATCGGCATAAGCCAAAATGTATGGCGAAGCTTGGGTTACCAGCCTGGTTGCATGATCTATCTGACCGAGGCCTTGTGCTTCATAGATTACGGGACCTGTAAAACCCATGCGGCGAAGTCTCTCCAGCATGATATAGTCGGATGAAACCACCGCTGCTTGAAACCCTTCATTTTTTAAGAAGATGTTGAATATCTTGATCATTGTCCGTAACATGTGTAGGAGAGTCCGAGGCGTTCTGCATCCCTGCCCCGCAGCGTGAGTACAGCAGATGACAATCGACGCCATGCTTTCGAAGCGCCTCGCCTCGGGTTCTATTCAGAGTTTCCATCCCGCCGCTCGGTATGATATAGCTAAATAATACTCTCAATTATGGTCCTCCTTATTTGTGGTCTTAATATATGTATGTTGCAGGAAGATACCGGGTTGTACGAATAACTATTCGTTCCTCTAAAAAAAAGTTGCCTCGACTGCTATCTAAAAAAAATGATCAGTGCATGTAAATCTGCCTAATTCGTCCACAATCATATCCTGCGATCAGCATATCGTAATATGACGGTGCTTGCAGCCCACACAATAGAGAGGTGAGAGAACATTGCCGAAAGTAACTGTTGTCATTCCATTTTTTTAACTGCGGATACGTAGACCAGGCTTTACTTAGTGTAATGAACCAGACCTGCCGGGATATTGAAGTTATTGTAGTGGATGACGGGTCTGCTATTCATAAGGAACGGATTAAACCTTACATGGATCGCATCCATTACATCACTAAGGCCAACGGTGGAACAGCAAGTGCGCTCAACCACGGAATAAGGCTGGCTGCCGGAACGTATGTTGCTTGGCTTAGTTCGGACGATATGTTTTATCCGACGAAGGTTGAACGTCAACTGGCGTTTATGGAGCAGCAAAATGCTGCCATCAGCTACACAGATTACCACGTTATAAACGAATCCAGCCAGGTCACAGAGAGTTGTGCGACTGTGAAATTTCCGACCGCTCGAGCACTTATTGAAGCATTCGCTTCATACTGTCCGGTGAACGGCAGCACTGTTATGATGCGAAAAGATTTTGTACACAACATAGGGTATTTCGATGAATCCCTGCCCTTTACTCATGATTATGAATTTTGGCTCCGCACGTTATTGCACAGGGTAGATTTTTACTACATTAACGAACCCCTCACCGCTTACCGCAAGCATAAACAGATGGGTACAGTACGACATATTGCCGCCATTCAAACTGAGTTTGAAACAGTCAAGAAGGCGTGCCTGCCCCAGCTGCGGAAACTTTTAAAAAAAACTTTGATAATCATGTCCATAGTTCAATACTGGAGGGGGCGGAATGTTAGTCAGTATCATCATATTAACTTTCAACAATTGGAAAATGACGGAACGATGCCTGAATAGCGTTGTTCAATACACCCATTTACCCTATGAGCTGATCTGCATCGACAACGGGTCAACGGATGGCACACAAGGCCGGCTGCGTAACCGGACGGATATTCTCTTGATTGAAAATTCGACCAACCGCGGTTTCGCCGGTGCATGTAATCAAGGTATCTCTGCAGCAAGGGGAGACATGATGCTTCTACTTAATAACGATACTGTCGTTTCCCACCGTTGGCTTCAAAATCTTGTCCTCACGCTCCATAGTTCATCTGATATCGGCATCGTCGGACCTGTGTCTAATATGGTAATGCCTATGCAGCGAGTCCCGATGTCTTATGCAACGTATGAAGAGTACCATCCCTTTGCGGAAATATTCAATCGGCACAACCCGTACCTTTGGCGGGAAACAACCGCGGTAAGCGGATTTTGCATGCTGTTCCCGCGGTGCTTGATCGATAAAATCGGCATGTTAGACGAAGGGTTTGCCACAGGCGGATATGAAGATATTGATTTCGGATACCGTGCGTTGAAAGCAGGCTTTCGGCTTATCGTTGCCGGCGATACACATGTCCATCATGAGGGCAATGCGAGCTTTCGCAGTAATTCGATTGACATGGCAGAGCAAGCCCGGAAAAACCGCCGAAGCTTCATAAGAAAATGGGGATTCAACCCCGAACGTCTTATATATACTGTAGATGAATTGTTTTTTTACCCGGAAGGTACGGAAATTCACACTGTCATCATGAACCGGTCGGAAACCCGCTGCCAGGCGGAATATTGGTTAGTGATTCAAAGGGGAACATTTACAAAATTGAGAGGGGATTCAAGCGGCCTGTCGTATCTACTGAGCATTTCAAGCGTTCCGATTCCGACCGGATCAGCTTGTTCAGCTGCCGGATTCTATTATTGCTACGATCCTCGAAGGAATGCCGCTGCAGCATGGCGGCATGTTCCCCGAGCATTACCCGTCAGTTTTCGTGGCACGTGACGCAAAGAACTTTATGCATTTGGTGAGCCATGGGATTCGCTATTCTTTTCAAGATTTCGATTCATTCCTCCGGTTAAGATTCGATGTTGACGAAACAATTCGGCTGTTAACCGGACAGCTGGAAAGTTTGATCGAAGGACCTCCTATCGGTCCGGACGTGTTTGCGGAGCATGAATTACTGGAGTATCGGTTGTTTTTTGGGCCCGGATAACGGGCTTTATTATTCAGAAGGCGGGCGCTTACGACCGATTCCAAGCCAGAGAGAATTACAAGCCTACGGTTGGCAGGCTGAGAAAGCAGTACCCCTTCCTGTTCAAGTGTTCCATCGATATCCGCGGGGACCAGCGATCATTTCATAAGCGTAAAGGAGCAAGCCGGCAACCAGGCGCTCACCTATTTGAATAGACATTGAAAAAAGTCCCGGGTTAGTCCGAAGCTGACGTTGATTGAGTAACGACGCCAGCTTGCTTCCCAGGGCTTTTCAATGTCCAATGAGTCTTGGCCATCCCTCAGGGAGGCCGCTTGGTGGAGTTACTTACTTTTTTAAGGCATACAGCGACGATAAAAAAATAGGTTGTGCGTTCTTGAGCGTTGAGAGAGGCACAAGTTGATGTCCGTGAATATCGGGACAGAATCCAGGTACATACGATAAATCTCGACCGAGCGACCCTCGAACAGCCTGTCGAGCATGGATCTTGTGGTCCGGTATGATCGTTTGCCCGTAAAGTTCCAGTACATCATAGGATGGCAACAGCTCGCCTATAAATTCGGAAATTGTATACTCGAAGCAATGATACGGGTTAACCGGCTGTTCTCCGTAGTAGAGGCCCGGGTTGGTCACATCGCGGTTTGGCGTCGAAACTATAAGCAGTCCGCCAGGTTTCAGCATCCGTGCGGATTCACAGATCCAGAGGCTGCCATTGGAAACATGTTCAATCGTTTCAAACGAAACAACCACATCAAAGCTTTCACTTTCATAGGGAAGATGGTTGATATCACCGCAAACGTAATGAATACGGCTTCCAGCATAATCTCTCAGCGCGTGTCTTAGGCTCTCTGCCGAGATGTCGATAGCTTGTATTTCCTCTGCCCCGGATATCTCCAACATTTTCGAGCCGAATCCGGATCCACAAGCTGCGTCGAGCACTTTTTTTTCCTGCGACGAAACGACAGGCAAGATCATAACGGATCAAATGCTGCGATAGAACATTCGCGTGGGCTGACTTCACGAGCTCGTTGATCACCAGGCGTTCCCCTGTGAATGCCACATCGTCATGATTTTTTTTCGTGATTTCGTCAAATAGAGTAAGATCGGCAAATGCTGACCAAGAGGCGTTATACTGTCTGATAATGTCATACACGCCTGTACTGTCTTTTAGATTCGTCATTAATAACTCCTCCTATAGTTTCTGGTAGTCCCGGCACTTCCCGCTAAGAATGCTTCATCCATTGTCCGACAGTACATTGTATTCCACGCAGTTGAATTGAGAATGGGTCACCATTTTGTAGCATTAGAGGAATTTTGTAAACCATCCATGCCATCTTTCAGAATTTGTCATATCGTATAATATCTCAAGTCTAGGAGGTGAAATGCAAATGGGAAGATTTCTTGATTTGAGAGTTTCCGAAAACTCCAGCACTTTCGGGGTTGTCCCCGTCACAACCGTATCAACCGTCCCTGCATTGGCAGGCGTGATCGGTTTGCAAACGCAAGGCGTAGCGGGTACAGGGACGAATGGCCTTATTGTGAATCTTACGGGAACCGTAGGAGCACAGAATTCGAATGAAGTATCTGCAACCGTAATTATTAATGTGCAAAGAGGATCTGCCACATTCGGTGCCGGCCCCATCATCTATACGGCTGAGCACCAAGTTGTCGCTGGTGCAACTAACTTGATTACCTTCAATGCTATAGACCTTAACGCTCCAGCAGCGGCAGAGACAGTTTATGCTATGTTTATAAGCGCTAATTCAGCGGCAATTGTTGCTCGCACTGGCCCTGAATCCTTCAGCGGTGTTTCTCAGAACGGTTTGGCAGCTACTCCGTAATCATGCGGTATAGACAGGCAAGGTCATAACGGATCAGATGCTGCGAAAGAACATTGCCGTGAGCCGACTTCACGTGTTCGTTGATCACCAGGCGTTCCCCTGTGAAATGCCACATCGTCATAATTAGTCTCAATACTCAAAAAAATGATAGACAAGTCCTGGCATGTCCCGCTAAGAATGCTATACCTATCGTCCTGGTATAAACGAAAATGAGATTGTGAACAGGCGAGCGAACGCAAGGAAAATAAGGCAAATGTATTCTATAATCCATCCATGCCATCTTACAGAGTTTGTCATATCGTATAATATCTTAAGTCAAGGAGGTGAAATCTAAATGGGACGTTTTCTTGATTTGAGAGTTTCCGAGAACTCTAGTTTATTCGGTGCTCCTGGTACAGCCGTAGCGACCGTTCCTGCATTGGCAGGCGTGATCGGTCTGCAAACGCAAGGCGTAGCGGGCACAGGCACGAATGGCCTTATCGTGAATCTTACTGGAACCGTAGGAGCACAGGCTGCAGCTGCTGCAATTGCAACCGTAATCGTTAATGTGCAGAGAGGATCCGCTGTATTCGGTGCCGGCACCATCATTTATACGGCTGAGCACCAATTTGGCGCTGCTGTACTTCAAAATAACTTGATTACCTTCAATGCTGTAGACCTTAACGCTCCGGCAGCGGCAGAGACAGTTTATGCTATGTTTATAAGCGCTACTACTACAGTGGGAGTTGTTACCCGGTCTGGCCCCGAGTCCTTCAGCGGGATTGCTCAGAACGGTTTGGCAGCTACTCCGTAATTATGCGGTATGCAAGGATATCGCCCCCGCGGCGGTATCTTTTTTTCTCTGACATCCACCGGTTCTAACCGTGTGTACAAAACCGTTTCTATAAGTTTTCTGCGTCATACTGCAGTTATTTCTTTTTTTGAATGCGAGGTGCTCCGATGATAACGATCAGCTTGTGCATGATTGTAAAAAAATGAAGAACATACGATTGCCAGATGCCTTGATTCCGTGAAGAATATTGCGGATGAAATCATAATCGTGGATACGGGTTCGACCGACCGTACCAAAAAAATTGTACGCGGCTATACGGACAACATCTTTGATTATGAATGGATTGACGATTTTGCTGCGGCAAGAAACTATTCGTTCAGCTTGGCGACGATGGATTACATTCTTTGGCTGGATGCGGACGATCAGCTGCTGGAGCAAGATCGGCAAAAGCTGATGGAAATAAAAGCATCGCTCGAGCCCTCAGTGGATTCCGTTTCGATGCTATATCATGTAGCTTTGGATCTGCACGGTCATCCTGCCGCCAGCTGCCGCAGAAACAGATTGGTCAAGCGAATCAACAACTATAAGTGGTATGGAGCGGTTCACGAATATCTGTTTTTTAGGTCCCGAAGCGACAATCTTTCATAGCAACATCTCCGTCACCCACAACAAACTCGCTCAAAGAACGCAGCGCAATTTAAGGATTTACGAGAAACTCATTGCCCAAGGGAACAAGCTTTCCCAGCGGGACCTGTTTCACTTTGCTGATGAGCTGTTGGTAAATGAGTCTTATGAAAAAAGCCATCGAACAATATCTTCATTTATTAGACAAACAGGAGCTCGCCCTTGAAGATATGGTTACGGTATGTATTAAAATATCACAATGTTATCTGCTGTTGGGAAACCGGGAAAAGGAGCTTCACTATTTATTGAAATCATTCGAGTACGATGTGCCGCTCGCTGAACAATGCTGCAGGATCGGCAATCATTTTTTTTGTGAAGGAAAGTTGGAATACAGCTGTTTTCTGGTTCAACCTGGCAGCGCAAATGGAAAAAACCGAAGAACTCCTGGGGATTGATTAACCTGCAGTTCTATACGTGGCTTCCCCACCTGCAGCTCGCCGTCTGTTACGGCAAAATCGGAATGTTGGAACAAGCATTTTATCATAATGAAATTGCACGTTCCTATTTGCCGGACGACCCGGCTGTACTGAGCAATAAACAAATCCTGGAAACCCACCTTGGGCGCGAAGGGCAGGTTCAGCAGTCATGAAAACGAGCATCGTAATCCTTACACACAACAAACTGGAATATACGAAGCTTTGCCTTGAAAGCATACGCCGTTATACGAGGGCGGACAGCTATGAGCTCATTATCGTTGATAACGGCTCCACGGACGGCACGGCCAATGGTTGCAAAATCAGACGGATCTCCGCGTGATTTATAACGCAGAGAACGCCGGTTTCCCGAAAGGCTGCAACCAAGGGATGGCGTTAGCTACAGGGGATTATATTCTGCTGCTGAACAACGATACGATCGTAACCGTCAACTGGCTCGACCAGCTGCTCCTCTGCTTGAACAGCGACGAACGGATCGGCGCCGCAGGTCCGCTGACCAACAATGCATCCTACTATACGGCAATTCAGGTGCCGTACCGTACGCTGGAAGAGCTTCATCAGTTCGCCGGCGAATACAACAAGACCGATCGGGCGAAATGGGAGGAGCGGATCAAGCTCATCGGCTTTTGCCTGCTGATGAAACGCGAAGTGTTCGAGAAGGTCGGGCCGCTCGATGAACGATTTTCTCCCGGCAACTTTGAAGACGAAGATTACTGTCTGCGGATCAGATTGGCCGGATATAAGCTGATGCTGTGCAAGGATACGTTTATTCAGCATTTTGGCAGTGCTTCGTTTAGCGGCGATCCGTCCGCTTTTTTCAAACCTGCTGCAGGAAAATGAACAAAAAAATTTGAAGAAAAAAATGGAAATACAACCCAGTCTACTCTACCCATATCCGGTATGATCTCCTTTCGTTCATCGACCGGCCAAAAGACGAGCCGCTCCGAATTCTTGAAGTAGGCTGCGGCTGTGGAGCCACTTTGCTGCAGTTGAAGAACTTGTATCCTCATGCGGAACTGTACGGAATCGAATTAAACGAACATTCCGCCGCTGTTGCCTCCTTGGTTGCTCACGTGGAAAGTCAAAACGTCGAAACATTGGATCTGCGCTACCCGAGACAGTTTTTTCGATTATGTTATTTTTGGGGACGTTCTGGAGCATTTGTACGATCCCTGGAAGGTGTTAAAAAAAACATAGCCTTCTACTTGAAAGAAGACGGTAACGTGCTCGCCAGCATTCCGAACGCGATGCATTTCAGCCTGATCCGGGATTTGCTGAACGGATATTGGACCTACACCGATAGAGGGTTGCTTGATCGAACGCATATCCGCTTTTTTTACGTTTTACGAAATTTGCAAAATGTTTAAGGAAACCGGATATGAAAACCTAGTTTATAATCGGGCCACCATCGGGCACACAGAAAAAAAGATGAAGCGTTCATCACGGAACTGTGTAAGTGGAGCCATGAAAGCTTGTGGGATCATTACCATACGTACCAGTATTTGTTCCGGGCTGCGAAGCATGCGCCCGCCCGTAACGACTCGGATCCCGCACATCGGCAGAAGGTGAAGTTTTTTTGATGCGGAGAATTGAACAGAACGTTGAAAGGGCAGATAGCATAAATACGGTCATGACGATGCTGGCAAGCGGCGACATCGGGTATGAGGATATAGCGGACATTTTGCAGAGCGACATCATTGAAAAGGAATATACGATCCGTTTGCTGGCCGATACCAGCTTTGCCAGAGGTCTGACCGCTTCCGCAGATGAATTCGTATCCAAAATTGAGGGGTGCTGTAAATGAACGATAGGAAAATATCGTTCATTTATTGTACGAACGACTGGATGTTGTACGAAGAATCCGCAGCTTATGTCCGGTCGCTGGCAGTTCCGGACGGGTACGGCATCGAGCTTATTTCGAGCGAAGGCAGCTCAAGCATGACGGCGGGCTATAACGATGCGATGAGAAGGTCCGACTCAAAATATAAGGTGTATTTGCACCAGGACGTTTTTTATAATTCATTCCCATTTTATATATGATATGCTGTCCCTGTTCCAAAACAATGCTAACATCGGAATGCTCGGCATTATCGGCGCCAAAACGATTCACGCAAACGGCGTTTGGTGGGAGAGCGACGATATCGTTGGAAAAGTATACGACAGCCATCTGGGAAAAAAATGGAGCTATACTCTGGCCGCGAAATCTGTGGAGATTACGAAACGGTTCAAGTCATCGACGGGCTTCTTATGGTTACCCAATACGATCTGCCTGGAGGGAAGACCTTTTTTTTCAAGGGTGGCATTTCTATGATGCGTCGCAATGCATGGAATTTGCAAAGGCCGGATATGATATCGCTGTCCCGGCACAGGAAAAGCCGTGGTGCGTACATGATTCCGGAATCGCGAAGACAGGCTTGCCTTATGCCGTGGCGAGGAAAATATTTTACGACACGTATTTAAGATCCAAAAGTAAGTAAGAGTTTGAATCTTAAACCGACCTGCCATCAAACAGCAGCCTGGAAGGCATTGCCGCCGGCTGCTACTTATTGTGACATCGTCCATTCATATAACCGGAGAGGTCCTTTTTTTTCAGACATAAAAAATCCCCTCCGGTCGACATCGAAAGCTCATCTTAACAGATGGCCTTTTTTTCGTTATCAACCATGAAGGGATAATTCCAATTCGCCGCATCACGACAGAGTATTGTTTTGTGAAGGAGATGCGGTTTTCAAATCCAGAAAGAATCGGAAGGCGTCTTGGAGCGACTCATCGAATGAATACTGAGGCACCCATCCGATGGATTTCACCCCGTCGATATTAATGGGCTCAGCAGATTGTTTAGGCAGCGCCGTTCCCACTTCAATAGGGATTGGCCGGGAACATATCTTTTGAAACCCGTTCACCACGTCTTCCAGGGAATGTAAATTGCCGGATGCCACACGATACTCCACTCCGGACGCGCCATGGAAAAGAATTCTTTCATAAGCTCTGACTGCGTCGCGGACATCAAGAAAATCCCTTTGCTCCACCAGAGAAGACAATCGGAAAGGCGTCTCATCCCCTGCCCGCTCAACTTGCACGGCTTTTCTGGCCAGCAGGCCGCAGACGCCGCCCGAGAACCCTGGTCCGATCAAATTGGAGGGCAGCGCCACTTTAATAGGCTGTCCGTACAACTCGCGCCAAGAGTGTGCAGTTAAGGTTTGCAGTGTTTTAGTCAGACTGTAGGGGCTTACAGGCTGCGGTTTTGCCGAGAGTTTGAAATTCAGCATGGAGCCGACAATCAGCGTTTGGCATGCAGGAAATGCGCGCAAGGCGTCAAGCAAATATACGGTAGACATCACATTCGCCGTAAAATGCCCGGCGGGATCGGTCCAGGAATCGCCTACAGCATTGCGGCCGGCCAAATGCAGAGCGTAATCAGGAGCGGTTTCGCAGACGGCTTTCCTTACCTGTTCCGCATCGGTACAATCGCAAACCATTGTTTCGTATTCCACCGCATTCTCCAATTTACGGCGGACCAATCCTATTACTTTCAGCCTTTTGTGTGAAAATGTCCGCATGCGTGCCTTCCTGTGAATCCGCCCGCGCCGGTGATCAGGATCGTCCTTCCATTCATCCCGACCGCATCCAAAGCCGCAGTTCCCGCAGCATATGAGGATATGGAGGTGTACAGGGCTTAAAATCGGAACGCGTGTTTAACAGCGTACGGTCGATCACAACCCTGTCGTCCGGCATGATTTCCACATCTTTTTTTTATCGAATACGTCCTGAAACCGCCTCAGAAGATTATATTTGTTGATGGGCTCAGGAGCTGTGAGATGAACCAAGCCGGAAACCGGCCTCAGGGTCATGCCATGGATAACCTTGGCAAGCTCCAAAGTGGTGACCCCGTTCCAAAGCGCGTTGACATATCCGTGGACCGTGCCGGTCTGCTGCAGGAACCAGTGGAGCAGCCCGATGCCCTGCTCCCTCACTTCAGGTCCGATAATGGACGTGCGAATCGTCAAATGGCGGCTGCAGATCACCTCGCCGACGATTTTGGAACGGGCATAGACGGATTTGCCGTCCGGAGGATGGTTTTCCGTGTGAAAACCCGATTCCCCGGAGAATACGCAGTCGGTCGAGATATGGATCAGCATTCCGCCTTGCGGTTCCAACGCTTCCTTCACTTCATGAGGAAATTTTCCGTTGATGCGAAAGGCGGCGGCTTCATTCCGCTCCGCGTATTGGTTAAGAATGCCGATGCAGTTAATAACATAATCCGGACGAAGCCGCTGCAGAATGGGCTCAATCGCATGTGGAACAAAGGCATCCAGCGGAATGCCGTCCGGATCCCGCGGATCCCTGCAAGTGTAGTGCACCTCATAGGCTGACTGCTTTTTTTAAAATATTGTACCAGCATATGCCCTGCCATCCCGTTACCGCCCAAGATCAGAATTCTCATTTATAAAAAAAACCTGCCTTTGACCAAAAGCTTTTTTTATCTCCTCTTTAGAAATCAGCGCTTCATGGGAGGAATAGGATTTGGTTTCGAGTCGCAAATATTTTTTCGTAATGCTCCTTCAGGTTTGGAATGTCGATGGAAGGTAGGATGACCAGGTAGTTTTCGTCGTATTGAACGGAGACTGGCTCTCATATTCCGACAACAGAATTTCGTGAAGCTTCTCTCCCGGACGCATTCCGATTTCCTCGATCTTCACATGTTTTTTCACCGGAAGCCTCAATCAGGACCTCGGCCAAATCAATAATGGAGCAGGAGGGCATCATCATGACGAACGTTTCCCCGCCCCGCCCTTCTTTTGCCGCACGCAGCATGGTGTTGATGGCGTCCTCCTGGGTCATGAAGAAACGCGTCATCCTTTTATCCGTAATGCCTATCTGGCGCTTGTTTCTAATCTGATCCTTAAACAAATGCACCACGCTTCCGTTAGTTCCCAGAACGTTCCCGCCCCGCACACAAACGAACTGCGTCTCGGAACCGAGCAGGTTGGCAAATACAATCAGCTTTTCTCCGATGGCTTTGGTCATGCCGTAAAAAATTGGACGGGTTCGCGGCTTTGTCGGTCGAGATGTTAATGACTTTTTTTAACCTTGTTCCCGATGGCAGCTTCAATCACATTGCGCGTTCCGTTCACATTGGTCTTCAATGCTTCGTAGGCTGATCCTCACATACGGGCACGTGCTTGAGCGCAGCGAGATGAAACACAAAATCAATGCCTTCGCATGCTTTGAACATCGCTTGCCGGTCACGGACATCCCCTATGCAAAAAATGAAGCCGCGTGTCGTCGAACTCCCTTTTCATCGCAACTTGAGAGCATTCGTTTCGGGAGAAAATCACGATTTCCCGCGGATTCAGAGGAAGCAGCTGCCTGGTCAGCTCATGGCCCCAAGAACCGGTTCCCCCGGTGATCAGAATAGCGGCCTGTTCAAACATGTAAGTTCCCTCCTAACAAAAAATTTGACAACTTTATGGGAGACACCAGGATCAAGATAGCCTTCGGGACAGCTCCAGACGGCCGGAATCGAAGTCATCAGCGTTACCGCTTCGGCGATCCGCTCCGCTTTTAACCCAGATACGATATTGCTGCCGCAGTCAACCGTTTCCGGCCTCTCCGTCGTGCTGCGCATGGTGACTGTCGGAATCCCGAAAATGCAGCATTCTTCCTGTACCGTCCCACTGTCTGTCAGCACGCAGAAAGCATTTTTGCTCCAAATGGACAAAATCAAAGAAGCCGAAAGGTTCATGAAATTGGATGAGCGGATGGACGGATAGAGCCGGAAGGAGGGACAGACGGGATGTGGTGCGGGGGTGGGTGCTGCAAACGATAGGAAGTTTATATTTGTCTGCGATAAGGTTAAGTCCCTCTAGAATTTCAGTCAAGTTCTTGACCGAATCGACATTTTCAGACCGGTGGGCCGTGACCAGAAAATACTGTCTTGCCTGCAGCTTCATCTTTTGTAAAATTGCGCTGTCCGTTATCGGCCGTCCATACGCCGTAAGCACTTCATAGATCGGATTGCCGGTCAGGACGATGCGTCGGCCGGGGATCCCTTCGCGGATCAGATTCTCCCTGCTTTGCTTCGTGTAAGGCATATTGATTGAAGAAATTGCGTCCACCACTTTGCGGTTCTTTTCTTCGGGTACATTCAGGTCAAAGCATCGGTTGCCCGCCTCCATATGAACCACAGGGATTCCCATCCGTTCCGCCAGAACGGCGCATAAAGCGCTGTTCGTGTCGCCGAGGATGAGCACCCGGTCGGGCTTTTCTTCCAGTAAAATCCTCTCCGCCTGCGCCATCATTATGGAGAGTTGTCCGCCCAATGTCTGCCCCTGCATCTTCAATAAATAATCCGGCTGCCTCAAGTTCATTTCCTGAAAGAAAATATCGCTTAACGTGGCAGTGAAATTCTGCCCTGTGTGAATGACGGCATGCCTTTCAGCCAGCCGGTCCAGTTCCTTCATAATAAGACTGAGCCGGATAATTTCGGGCCTTGTACCAAGTATGGTTACCACTCTCATAGCTTCAGCTGTATCCCTCCTTCGGTTCAAGCTGATTTTCGAGCGGAAGAAGCTTTCTTGACGGTGCGTTTTCTATTGAGTGAAACAAACTTTCGGAACGATCCCGATCTTTGTCCGATAGCTTTTCTTGTTCGGGTCACCGCCGGCTTTCTTCTTCTCTTTCTTTTCTTTCTGATCCTCAGGGTTCGCTCGACGGCGGCGCCTGTAGGAATCGCATTTAACATCGCGTCCTTGAGCACCTTGACCTTGCTCATTCGCTGCCTGTAGAATTTCAAAATCCGCTTGCTCAGGAAGGGCCTCTTCGATCCTTTGTCGGTCAGAAAAAAAACTACTATGGATTCGGAGCCTTTCAGCAGTCTGCCGTCAAGGTACCGGCGCGGCGCGGAGGTTCGAACCGCAGTGTGCCGCTTAGCCTGATCCACCCATCCTTGCATCCTGCTGCGAAAAGAATGGATCCCGAATGCCTCTCTTACCGCCAGGCTGTTATCCGTCCCAACCCGTTCGCGGAGCGCGGCATCAGCCACAAGCGGGGATATTTTACTCGCCAACTCGTTGATATTGCCTTTCACGGCAAGCAGCTCCGCATTGCGCGTTTGGAGATGGATTTCTTCCACTCCTCCGCCTCCGTAGGACACGACGGGCTTTCCGAAGACCATGCCTTCCATCGCAGTCAGGCCAAAGCTTCGTCCACCAAGCTGGGAACGACAACAATATCCAGTGCTGAATAAATCTGCTGCACGTCGGCGGAAAAAAGGTACGAAATGGAAACGGGAACCAAGCGCCGCAGCCTCCACCAGCTGTACGCAGTGCCTGTAATAATCTTCATCGAGAGGCCTCCCGGCCAGAAGGAACTCCGCGTCCGGGTACTTTTCGCTTAAAGAAATGGCCATGGAAATGAAGTGCTGTATTCCTTTATTCGGAATGAGGTAGGAAGAGAGGCATCCTATAAGCGGGCGGGCTTCGTTCAGGCCAAGCTGCCCCCTCTTCATCAAGCGAAGATTCGGCCAGCTTTCCGGTTTGTAATCTTCCTCGTGCCAGGACGGGTAAACCAGATGGAGTTTGGATTCGATAGACAGCGGTTGAAATGGACGGAGCACAGTATCGGAAATTCCGAGAATCCAGTTCGAGTGCTTATGGATCAGAGCCGCGGAAACGCCTGTATAAGGATTGGAAACAATCGCCTCCGTAATCAGCCAAAGGCAGGGGATACCCATAATTTTGGCTGCTAATGCCGGAAGCGGATTGACGCAGGTGAGCGCCGCAATGTAATCGGGCTGCCGGATATGCAGCAAGTCCAGCAAGGCGGGCATCGCTTTATGCTTCCTAAGAGAGCGGAACTCGCTGGAAGTGTTCGGTCCCGGAATGCATAAGCTGTAGAGCAGCGGGTAGGATTGAACAATTGTGTCTATGCCGCGGTGTCTGGCTTGGGCAGACAGGATCCCGTCGGCGGGCACCACCAATGTACAGTGAAAATGAGGCTGCAGCTCGCGCATCAGAAACAGCAAAAACTTCTCGGCGCCGGTTATTTCGGACGAACCGCAAATATGGGAGAACAGCATCAGCTTCGGCTTCATATCGCCGCGTGCCAGAGAGGCGATAGCGGCTTCTCACCTCCTGCAACCTGGGTAGTACAATATATTTGCGGTAAGCTCATTTCGGCACGACAGTTAATCCTCCTCCATTCGTCCATTTTCCGTACGAGCGCCCGCCCAATACAAAAAAAGACACAGGTTGTCCTGTGCCTCACTTTAGCAAACCGCTTTAATGCCGTGATTTTAAAAGATCAGCTCTTTCTCCCGCATCGTCAGGCGCGCCCGGGGATGTCGAGCTCGAGCCGGCCGCCGGCCAGGCCCCAGATCCGGGCGGCGTACTTCTCCGCCAGCTCCAGTTGGTGAAGAGCGCAGACGATCGTGATTTTCTCCTTCTCGCACAGCTTCTTCATATCCTGCATGACGGAGGACGCCGCATCGGGATCAAGTCCGGACACGGGCTCGTCCGCATAAATGACCTTCGCTCCTTTGATCAAGCTCTGGCAATAGCCACCCTCTGCTTTTCTCCACCGCTAAGCTTGCTCACGGGCATATCCGCCTTATCCAGCAGTCCCACTTTTTTTTCCAAATAATCCATTGCCCCGACATGCTCGTCCATCGACGCGCTGCGTGTCAGCGTCCTCCATAGCGGAAGGTGGCGCCAACGGGACGACAGCACATTTTTTTTGACTGCGGTTTGATTGAGATTAAACTGGGGGTTCTCTTCCAGGTAGGCCCAGTCCTTGCTGATCTTGAATTTCTCAAGTCCGCGGATCTTGGAGATATCCTTGCCGTTGTATATGTACTGGCCATCCGTCCACCTCTCCTTCAGCATCAAGCAGCGGAATAAAGTAGTCTTCCCGCTTCCGCTTGCGCCGACAAGGGCGACCAAATCGCCTTGGTCCACCTGAAAACTCATTCTATGCAGGACGGTGGGACCGTTTACGATTTCTTTTGTCAAATTCCTCACAATGATCATACCTATGCTTCTCCCCCTTGGCTCGAACCGATGCAGATGATGGTGAATCTATTATAGCTTATTTTGGGTAAAAAAAGGTCATGGCCGCTCCGGTATAAAAAAATCCAACACTGAATCAGGGAATCGCCGCGCGGACAGGGATCTCATTTTTTTACATGGGGGAGGAGTGTGTTAAAATACAAAAAATGGCAAGCTTGACTTGTGACTATACTCTGTTCGGGAGGCAGCGCAATATATGCTATCAATAGGAATTGCCGGCGGGACGGGATCGGGGAAAACCTCCGTCGCCCGCCAAGTTATCACGAATCTGGGTCCGGAGAATGCGGCGCTGATCTCGCAGGACAATTATTATTTGGACCATTCCCACCTGCCGATGAGCGAGCGGGAAACTATCAATTACGACCATCCCTTGGCGTTTGACCACGAGCTGCTGCTCAGCCAGCTCGAACAGTTAAAGCAGGGCCGCGCGGTGGAGACGCCGCTTTACGATTTTGCCATCCACGGCAGGTCCGGGAAAACGGTTGTGGTAGAACCCACCCAGGTAGTCATTATCGAGGGGCTGCATGTCCTGTCGGAAGAAACCGTCCGGAACATGCTCGACATTAAAGTGTTCGTCGACACCGACAATGATGTGCGGATCCTGCGCCGCGTGCTGCGTGATATCCATGAACGGGGACGGACCATCCAGTCGATCTACGACCAGTATCTCAAAACCGTCAAACCCATGCACGACGCATTCATTGAGCCTTCCAAAAAAATACGCGGACATCATCATACCTGAAGGAGCCCATAATGAAATCGGGGTTCAGCTGCTTACCATTATGACGGAAAGATATTTGACCGGCTCCTTCCCGGGTTAGACGTCAGATCACCGGGATATTGATATAGAGTGGAACGGTAGTTTATTGCATCTGCCTCTTTAAGAAAAAATTTCTTAAAGAGGTTTTTTTTTGTAAATTTTTTTTAATTGCCATACGAATATATGTTTGGTATACTGGGTATACAAACAAATGTTCTGATATTTCAATTACAAGTTTCGGGAGGGACAAACATTATGCGGTGCAAGAATTATCGGTTCATCGAACGGGATTATTGGTATCAGAAGCTCTTTCGGCCAGTGACCATATGGGGAGCGAGCAAATTCACGAGATGCTGGATAATGCTCCCTTCGGATACGTTGATTATACCTTCAAATTTTACGGGAACGGATCCGTTCTTATAATAGATAACGATTCGGACAAAGAGGTTCTGCCCAGCGAGCTTTCAGGAGCTCCACTGGATTTTTATATCCGCTGCAGGATCGATCTGATCAAGACTTCGCTGAAGGAGAAGCTGCTGCAGCCCGCGTGAACGAATAGCGGCAGTCCCGTCTTCGAATCATACTACCATGGAGGTGAAGACCGATGCCGATCAACAAGAGCGGGAAGAAGGAAAATCAGCAGAACCGCGCAAGATTCGCCGAACAATACACTACATTGAATTCCAGGAAAGCCGAAGAAGCTCCAGCTTCCTTGAATGAATTGCCGAAGAATGAATCCTGACGTTTGACAGCGGCGAAAGCCAGCCTGCCCCTTGTCGACTATGATTAAGGCAGCGGGCCGGCTTTTTCCATCTTTTTTAGTCACCGTACCGGCGGGTAAATGATTAATATTCTTCTGCTGAAGTACATACATGTCAGGTATAAGTATACGAACCAGATTGGAGGAGGTCAGGATGCGAGTCTACATTTCACGGCAACAACGCGGTGACCGTTCAAGCTTTGGAGCGGCGCCTCCATACAGATTGATCCCACCTTCCCTTACTACCTGAACCGTTCCGAAGCCAGCATCGCCGACGAATTGGCTGTCTCCGGATTTGGCATTGTCCACTATTTTGTCGTTTCCGAGAAACGTGTGAATGCCAAGCTGATCGATGCACTTCATGCCAAAGGCATAATCGTATGGGCGATGGTGCTCGGCAACGGCACCTACAGCACGGACCCCCTGCCGAAGGAATGGCCTGCTTGGCGCATGGAATTGCTTAAGGACGTTAACGATGGGTACTGCAGGCTCTCTCCGCATAGCGTCGACTACAAGCAATGGAAGAAGGAAGCATTAAGCCGATTGGTGCGGGAATACCCGTTTGACGGCTTGGAGATAGCCGAACCTACTTGCCCGAGTGGAACGGCCTTAAATCGGGAGTGTACGGAGATATCGGCACAAATGCGAAGAATGCCTTTAAACGGCTGTACGGAGTGGAGATACCGGATTTTCGCGACCCTTCCTCGGCCTCCTATTATCTGCGTGACAGCGAGCGGTATCGGCTCTGGGTGGAGTTCAGGGTAAACGCGGTGAACGGCTTCATTAATGAGATATTCAACGGTGAAGGTGGAGTGCGCCAGGCCAGACCGGGAATCGGGGTGGCCACTTGGTCGTTAGCCGTGCGGGGCGGGACTGAGGCTGTGGATAAGCTGCGGGAGGAACAAGGATTGGAGTCGGCGGCGATGATAAAGGAAGTCTCTCCCGACATCCATTTTCTTCAAACCCATTGGCCGGATTGGATGGATCCCTTTTTTTGCCAGCTGGGTATGTCGAAGAGTACAGGCCGTTCGTTGAAGAGATCCGCCGATCCCATCCTGAAATCCCCATCGGGGTTCAAACCGACAGCGGTTCCTCGAAGAAGATGATGCGCAGCAAGCGGTGGCTGGATCGCTTTACCGACACCGCCTGGAGATCAGGATACTCGACTTGGACGGCTTATGAGTATCATTTGAGTAAGGGCATTGTGGCCGAGAAGCCTCGGCCCGTTCAAGCCGAAAGATGCGGTTCTCGTGGGGTGGTATTAATATCCTTCAATAAACGGATTCGCATTTTGGACGGCAAACGAATGCAATGCGTGTCATATATCGTGAATGGGAAGCGAATCCCCCTCCGGCTGAACGCGGTCAGAGTCGATGGCAACCTGCTGGAACTGAAGTCGGACCATTTACCTGCCGAGTCATTCATCGCCGAGCTTCGTTATATCACGGATACGCCTGATTTATGGTTCTATCCTGCAAGGAAGGCGAAGAAAGCGGTACGTCCCTGCCGTGTACAGGTGAATGCTGTCAAAGAAGAAGTAAAATAGTCGCAATTGTCTGAATAATTTGTCGAAATTTCATTCATTCGCTCGTTTTGCGCGCTTACCCAGGAAATGAAGCCTGATCCAGTCAAGAATGAAATTGATTTATTTGGTGCAACTTAACAAATGCCGTTTCCTTTCTTACTCACGCAATTTAACGACAGGAGGTTTCATCATGGTTGAACCGAACCAGCATCAGCAGTTTTTTTTAACGCACGCTTTTGAGAACGCTCAAGAGGCCATCGAATCAGCGAAGCAGGCTCAACAGGCAGTACTGGAGGCGCAGCATAACGCGGATCCGAATGAAATGCGAGTTGCAAGAGACCAGCTGGAGTTCGCCCTCCACCGTGTAGAGGAGGCACAGAATCAGCTGCTGGCGCAGGACCCCGTCCACGATCAGCAATCGGCACCGCTGCGTAATGAATTGGTCCAGGCGCTTCAGGAGATACAGGGACTGGAAACTGCGACCAGGCAGCCTAAGCAAGTTCGTTAATGTAAGGTTACGTTTATTGTCCCCGGGCATATGCTGTCTTGGGGTGATTTTTTTGTATGGCTAATTATCGTATCTATGTAGTCACGTCGGAACGAAAGCTCCATTTGTACGATGGAGACCGGTGGGTGAAATCTTATCCTGTCGGAATCGGGCGAATTGTTACGAAGACGCCGGTCGGACATTTTACGATCATCAATAAAGCCCCGAATCCAGGCGGTCCTTATGGCGCCTACTGGATGGGGCTTTCCAAACAGGGATATGGTATACACGGGACCAATCAACCGGAGTCCATCGGACATGAGGTATCCAAAGGCTGCATCCGCATGTACAACGATGATGTGATTGAGCTCGCTCACTTGGTTCCCGTCGGCACGCCAGTCACTATCCGCATATGACCCGGGGAATATCGATCCATAGCGGACTCTATGCGCAACGAACCATGAGTCGCGGAACCAGGCGGCACATTGGCTACACGAGCGGAGCATAGCCGGTCTGCTGCAGTCTTTTGGCAATCGCTTTGTAACCCGCCGCATTGGATGAATCCCGTCTTCGGATAGCAGCCGTACTTCATGGCCTGCGAAGGCGTCGTAGATGTTTACGACCTGAATGTTCCGGTCTCTGAACTGCA
Organism: Paenibacillus sp. JCM 18996; assembly: GCA_001313085.1. The sequence goes on from BBFE01000022.1 coordinate 51,199, forward strand.
GCAGCGGTTTATTGAACCTCTTGATCCAGATTTCCGCCTCGTTTATTCCGACAAGCGGGTTGTACAGATTGATCAATCTGACCATATGGCGGCTTTTCCGCCCTTTTTTTTAATTCCTTTAACTGGGCCACAATCTCCGAATAATTTGCTTGGAATCGGTTCAAAGCTGACGTTAATACGGGTGTCCCTATTCATAAAGAAACTCTTTCCCGCCTCAATCAGGTCATTCCCGCCCGCTGTAATCGTTATCAGATCTGAGGCCACAATATGAGCTCTCACGGATGATTCCCGTTTTATTTGAGAAAGAATCTCTTCCGAACCGGCTCCTGTCGTGCCCGCGTTAAAAAAATATTGACTTTGGATTGCAGGCTTTGCTCCGTTAAATTGGCATAGATCGGTACAAACCCAAAACCCGGAGCCGCCCCGTAACCTACCGTCAAGGAATCGCCCAAAGCTGTGTAATGTAAAGCCTCTTTTCCCATCGCCTATGCCCCTTTCGCTCCTGCCCGATACTTTATCTTATTCCGTTTGTTGCGGAACAGAGCCAGGAAAAAAAACAGCGAAACGGGCATTTTTTCTTTACAAAGAAGCAGGCGTAATATATCTACATGGAAGGTACAATTTGCACAAGCCTTGGCGGTGTAGCGCGGAACCGCCGATCAACTCGTAGCAGAGGCCGCGAGCACCTCGTTCATGCTGCCGGAACGGTAGCCCTGCAGGTCAAGTGTTACATAAGCGTATCCGATTTCCTTCAATTTGGCCGAGATGGTTCCGGCGACGTTGACCGCTTCCATCAGTTGTTCCGCAGGAACCTCAATCCGGGCCATAAGCTCATGCTGCCGGACACGCACCTGCCGGAATCCCAGCTGAATCAGGAAATCCTCTGCTTGGTCAATCATCGAGAGCTTCTGTGCCGTAATCGCTTCTCCGTAAGGAATACGCGAGGACAAACAAGCAAAGGACGGCTTATCCCATGTACGCAGGCCGAATTCACGCGACATATGCCGGATTTCCGATTTCTTGATCCCGACTTCCATCAGCGGCGCTCTTACGCCTTTCTCATGCGCCGCGAGCAGGCCCGGGCGATGGTCTCCCAAATCATCCGCTATGGCGCCAAAGATGACGTGCTCGATACCTCTCTCTTTGGCGATAGGGATCAGATGCTCGAACAAGGAATTTTGCAAAATAGCAGCGGTTTGTCGGATTCTCTGCGTAGCCGGGGATTGCCAGCTCGCTGGTGTGAATAACTTCATGCCTGCTTCCCAGCTCCTTGGCGAGCGCGATCGCTTCCTCCCTTTCTCTAACAGGGTAGGTCTCGGAGTCCGCCGTTATGGCAAGCACACGGTCTTCTCCAAGAAAATCCAGTGCCGCCTTCAACAAGAAAGCGCTGTCTACACCGCCGGAAAAAAAAGCTACCACTACTTGCTCCATCGAGCGTAAAACTTCTCCGAGTTGTTCATACTTCTGTTGCATAACATTGGCCATCGTGTATGTACCTCCAGTACAACTCAAAGTGGGTTTACGGAACTTTCACGATTCATTCCGTTAATTATTCATGTTATTAATTGATAGTCTTGGACGGCTGCAGCCGCTTGAAGTGCAGCAACGCGTACCGGGACAACCGCGCGTTGCCAGCGCATATTCACACGGGAATAATCGGCATTATTCTAACAATTCGATATAAACTTCAAGTTTCCTCCCTTGAATTAGCCCTAAATCGACGTTAAATCATTTTATTGCCCAGAAGAGAGCCAATCCGCACCACGCTACATAATTTTATCGCCCAGAAGAGAGCCAATCAGCGCCACCGCCGTATCGGCAGTTTGATTGCGGTGATCTAGCAGCGGATTCACTTCAACGAATTCGGCACTGACGACACAACCTGCAGACGAAAGCAGCTCCAACGCAAGGTGGCTCTCGCGGAAGGTGATTCCTCCCGGAACCGGTGTCCCAACTCCCGGCGCGTTATTAGGTCAAGTCCGTCAAGATCCAGGCTGAGGTGCACTCCATCCGTATCATTGGAAGCGATATCTATCGCCATTTCCATTACCCTGCTCATTCCCAGACGGTCAAGCTCATGCATGGTAAAGACGGTGATGCCCACATGCTTCAAAAAAACACTTTTTTCACCGTCGTCCAAGGACCTGGTGCCAATCAAAACCGTATGCTCAGGTTGAACAGCGGAGCTGGCCCCCGCAATGGAAGTAAGAGCCGGATGGCCGTACCCGAGCGCTGCCGCCAGCGGCATTCCATGGATATTGCCGGAGGGTGACGTATCCGGTGTATTTACATCTCCGTGCGCATCAAACCAGATCACGCCGACCCGCTTTACGTGGCGGCCTACTCCAGCCAGGCTTCCTATCGCAATGCTGTGGTCCCCTCCGAGGATCAAGGGAAAATGTCCGCTATGCATAACGTTCGCCACTGTATCCCGCAGCTCTTGATTCACTCTGGCAATCTCCTGCAAATATTTTAAATTCGCATAGGGGGACGCGGCATGCTTCGATCTTTTTTTACAATTAAATCTCCGATGTCCGACACCTTCCATCCTAACTGCTCCAGTCTGGACTCAAGCCCGGCATACCGGATCGCGCTGGGGCCCATATCCACTCCTCTTCGGTCAGCTCCCAAATCCATAGGCACCCCGATAATCGCGACGGATTGATTCTTGGACAAGCTCATATTCCCTCTCCCCTGCAGCATAGTTTTACCTCATACCTACTACAGTCGGGTGGAGAGTAGAACGCTGTCTCAAGCCATGCCGGCGAACGCGCGCCTGTCAGATCTGTGAGGGAGTGTGAATTCCCAGAAGATGAAGCCCCTTTTGTAAAATACATCCCGCTGCATAAGTCAGAATGACCTTCGCCGCTTTCTCCTCTTCATCGCTTGCCAGTATGCGTTCTTGATGATAAAAAAAACGGTTAAAGGTTTGGGCGGAGTGGATCAAATATCTGGCCAGCAGGGAAGGTTCATTCTTCTCAACCGCTTTCAGGACCACGGACGGATAGTCCGCCAGCTCTTTGAGCAGCTGCCACGCCTGGGCGCTTTCAAGGTAAATACCGTTTAGCCCGGAAACCGAGCTGCCGGTTAGCAGGGAAGCTTCCATGCCGGATTTATGCAGGATACTCTGCGTCCGGGCGAAAGCATACTGCACATAAGGCCCCGTTTCACCATCAAAATTCAGAGCTTCCTCCAGTGAAAAAAATCCACTTCGTTCAAACGGTTGTGTTTTAAATCCCCGAAAATGACGGCCCCCACTCCGATTTGTTCAGCCACGCGCTGTTTGTCAGGGAGGTCCGGATTTTTTTATGCTCAATAATTTGCAGGGCTCTACCCACCGCTTCGTCAAGTACCTCTTCGAGCACTACAATCTTTCCTTTGCGTGTGGACATCTTTTTTTTCCTTCAAAACGCATCAACCCGAAACCGATATGCTCACAGCTTTCCGCCCAGTCAAAGCCCGCTTTCTCAAGCACGGCAAATACCTGCTCAAAATGAAGCGTCTGCTCCATACCCACGACATACAGCAAACGATCACCTTTCATCTCCCGGTGGCGGTACAGCGCCGTTGCCAAATCTCTGGCAGGGTAAATCGTAGTTCCATTAGACTTGAGGATTAAACAGGGCGGCAGATTGCGTTCATCCAGCCTGACGACGTAGGCGCCTTCACTCAGTTCGAGCAATCTTTTTTCCCGCAGCAAAGCCACGACCTCGGCCATTTTATCATTGTAAAAGCTCTCTCCCAGCGTGTAATCAAAAGAAACGCCGAGCTTCTCGTACATTCGTTTGAATTCCTTCATGCTGATTTGGATGAACTTGCTCCACAAGCGTACGGTTTCCTCATCGCCCTGCTCCAGCTTACGGAACCATTCGCGGGCTTCATCCTCCAATTCGGGCCGGTGTTCGGCTTCCTCGTGGAATTTCACATACAGGTCGAGACAGGCTTTTATGGAATTGTGCTCCAGCGTTTCCGGTGTACCCCAATGTTTGTAGGCTGCGATCATTTTGCCGAACTGGGTGCCCCAATCTCCCAGATGATTGACCCTCACCGGCTCGGATCCGGTTTCCTTGTACAAGCGGTACAGTGCGTTGCCTATGACCGTGGAGCGAAGGTGCCCGATGCCAAAAGGTTTGGCGATATTGGGGGACGACATGTCGATTATCACCCTGGCCCCCTGCCCCGATTGCGACTGTCCGAAGCCGGTCTGCAGTATCTCTGTGAGTAAAAGCTTGCCGTACACGCTGCGGTCAAAAGAGAGATTGAGATAAGGACCCGCTGCGCTGCACGTTATACCATGAGTGTTCGGCAAGGCTTTCAGCTGGCCAGCGAACTCATGGGCGATAGCCTGAGGCGACTTTCTCCATTGTTTGCCAAGGTGGAAACAAGGCAGAGCGGCGTCCCCCAGCTCCGAGCTTCGCGGAATTTCCAGCCAATCCAGAATTTGTTCCTCTGGCACTTGCAAATAAGGCTGCAGCGCTTGTGCGGCTTTCTTGAGCAGCATTTGATTTCCTCCTTTGTTTTTTTGATATGAAAACCTTTGTTGTAGGCATTCCATGGATGCTCGATCGCGACTTAAAAGGCAGGTTTTCCTGGTACAGAACAGAAAGTGAATTTCGATCTGGACGAGCTGCAGCGGTTCAGGGGTTGATGGATCGCTTTGCGAATTCTGATGTTTTGTAACGCAGAAAATACGTAAAAAAAAGCCCCGTCTCCATAAAGAGACGAGAGCTGTTGTTCCCGCGGTACCACTCTTAGTGCACGGCTGCCTCTGCGGCGTCCGCACCCCTCAGTTACGTTAACGGAGTATCCGTGCCTTCCTACTTGGGTCGGATGTTCAAAGCGCGAGGCGTTATGAGGTCCGATTCTCCCGTTCCGGAGGCAATCTCCAAGGCCCGTTCATCACCGCTTCCGTACCGGCTTCCACCCACCCGGCTCGCTGCGACTATCTGCAGTGATTACTGTCCTATTCATCGATTGTAGATATGATTTTTTATCATCTTACCAGCTGGATTCGGAAAAAAATCAAGAGGTTTTTTATACTTCATCGGCAGTGGCAAATAGTAACTTGGGGTCTGACCACCCGCCATGCAACGCCACAACGCGCGCCGGGAGAGACACGTGTTGGGAAGCTTGGCGACAGAAGCTTCCTCAATGGACTTCTCGAGACAGGGTTAGTCTCGCTCGATTGTAATTTGTGCAATTGATGAATGTACTCGGAACGCTGTCAGAGGTTTCGTTGCAAAGTACAATACTTTTCTCAAAATCGAGCCAAATCACATGGATTTACCGTATTCCATTGTATGAAATACAATCGGCTGGCGATTTTCCGAAAAATATAGGGTTGTTGACTGCACAAAATACAACGGCGCCCATCTTCATTCCAGTTCACCAACCATCTTACGCACCAGCCTACGGAAATAATGTCTCCAAGACCATGGTCATCCTCTTTCCAGCTCCAATGCGCCGGTGTTTCTGTCGGCCAGCACGATTCTGGCTTCAAAAGGTTCCCCCGACTGGGTGCTGAATTTCAGCTTATTCGTCCTGCCCTTCTCAATCAGCGACTTCACCATCGAGTCGCTCAGCGTCTTGCCCAGGCTCGACTTCCAGATCACGAAGCCGCAGCCCTGCTTATACTCGCTGCAGCCGTACCCCTTGCGGCCCATAAAAAAAATGCGGCCGCCGCACCCCTCGCGCG
>BBFE01000023.1 GCA_001313085.1 Paenibacillus sp. JCM 18996
TTTACCGAGTCGACGGCCTGCCTGTTAAATTGAGGTCCGGCGATCAAGCATGATACTTGCCAATGGGCTCATTCAAAACCCACTCGAGAAGGAAGATTTGATCCTCAAGCCGGTCGATTTGATCTTGCGGGACGTCGTCTCCTTTTAATTCCAGCGTTTGCTTCTGTACAACCAATTCGTTCAGCTTTCTCTTGATCTGGCTTTCTGTCTCATCAGCACTGCAGCATCCTTTCAGCGGTTTTCTAACATTGTAACTCACATAAGACAAAATTGTCCAAGAGCGTCTTACACGGGGAGATGAACGATGGAATTCATTTTAGCTGATCTTTTAAAAAACCTGCCAAGCTTTAATGGGCCTGAATATCTCAGCCACCGCACCTATAAAACGGGGATGGTTAAACTTAAAATGGAAAATCACCACGGACAAGGGTATCTTTCTGCTGAAGCAGTATAACAAGGAAAGGTACCGATTATATAATCCGGAGGATCTTTTGTACGCATTCTCAGAGCAGATAAGATTACACGGTCACGGCCTGCCTTGCCCTAAGCTCATTGCGTATCAGGGTGACGTTTTGCTTGAATCAGGCAATGGCGAGAAGTTTGTGCTAATGGAGTACTGTGAAGGCAGTATGATCCTGCGGGTAAATTAAATGGTCATCAAATGTACGACTTGGGACGAGTCACTGGCCGTATGCACCGTTTGTTAAACGACGGAACGTCAGGGAGGAAGAGCAGCCCTCAATTTATTCCGCCGAGCCGCGAGGAACGGTTGGACCATTGGAAATTAGTAGGGAACAAAGCGGATGAGGCGGGTAAAACTTGGCTGCTGCCTGCGATTGAAACTCAATACATAACAACCGAAACGATTAATATGGAAGTGTTTGATTTAAATGCAACCGGTTGGTCGCATCGCGATCTCTGGGCGGACAATCTTTTGTTTACAGAAGACCGTGTAAGCGCTGTACTCGATTTTGACCGGTTGAAGTACGATTATCCGCAGCTTGATGCGGCCCGCGCCGTTCTGTCCGGAGCGTTGGACGGCGATAAAATCAATGCGTCTATTGTTCTGGGTTTCATGGAGGGATATAGAGAGGAGCGTTCTATCGCGCGAGGTTTTTTTGACAAGTGCGCTGCGGCTATTGTGGTATATGGAAAGCACTTGGTGGATCAATCCCGACATGGATGAGCACAGTGTGCCTCCTGCCCGTTTTGCGAAGGAAATGATTTGGCTTGCTGAAAATCATCAGGAGTTGGAAGCGCTGTTGGGTGATGTTTAAGGCAGCAAAGCTTGTTGAAAGAGGATGGCCGTTGTGGAAAATGAAGTTAAGGAGTTATTCAACGAAAGGATTCTTCTGGACGGCGCCAATAAATTTGGAGTAAACATAGAAGATTTGTCTTTTATCGGTGGCAGTAAAAAAAGTATCGGAGGGGAAAAGCTGTGCCTTTTGTACTTAAACATGGTCTTACGTCGCGAATCTATACCTGCAGGCTGGTAAATCACTACAATTTGGAGTATTACGGGACAAAATATTGGGAGTCGGAAGAAGAAGCTCGAACGGGGAGGGAGAGCTTTCTCACGGAACGGAACGAAGCGGAACCCGACAACTGGGAAATTTGGGAAATTGACGAGAAAGAGCTGAAGCTGTTCAACGTGAGGCTGAAGAACGACCCTTCCAACCAGTTGTTTCTTGATGATGCAGGCAGGCCGGCGGTTAGAAAGAAAAAAGCTCGGTTGAACTTGATTGCACGAATTACCGTATTGCTGGAAGTGTTATAGTGTTCGAATTTCCGCCTTCAGGCATGATCATCCTCCTTTCCTTCCATGGACATAGTATCCTTTTCACAGTCTCACGTCGTTAAAGCTTGCAATATGATGCGACGTATATGCTTTATTCGCGGCTCTAAAGGGTAAATGAGTACATAAATACATCAATCGATGGAGAGAGAAAATGGTGATGCACATGATCGGGTCGACACCGCGGACATTCGATTGGGAGTCTTTCTTTTCCGGCAGTTCACCGGGCACCGACGAGCATCAGGAAGTGAAGGAGAGAAAAGCTGATTTAGGCGAGCTGCGGTGGTTTTTTTGCAGGAAGTGAATGAGGAGCTGAACGCGTATCGGGAGCAGTTTCCGGACCGCCGGTTTGAAAAAAGAGTTAAGCGGCGCTTTCCGGCACCGGGCGGACCAGCTGTTGGCGGAGCTGGCGCACTATGACCTCCATCCGATGGGATGCGGCTTTGACCGGTACATTACGCTAAAATATGAAATCCGCACCTTATTGAAGCAGCTTGGCCCGATGCTGTCCGGGAGCGATTGGCAGACTCCCTGCAAGCTTCTGTCCGACCAAGAACCTGAAGCGTCCGCTGAGGTAGGCTACATGCAAGAGGAGCAGGGGACTTACATGCGAAGCTATGGCAGTGAATTCGTCAAATCGTATGAGCGGCGGTTTGCGGAGCAGTTCTTTCCGATGTCTTACGATTGCCGTCAGCGCAGTGTGGGCTTTCTGACCACCTCAGGGATGAAGGCGCTGGAAGTGGCTTTAATCGCTTATAAAACACATACCGGTGAAGCGTATCCGCTTTATTACCAGAGCGGTTTTTTTATTGCGAGGGAGCGGACTTGGCAAGAGCTTTGATGAAAGAGCCCAAGGAGCTGACAGCGGATGAAATCTATCGAAAGCTGGACTCGCAGGAACCTGTCGGCTGCTTGCTGGTCGATCCGGCTGTATGCTGGCCTGTGAGGCCTGCCGTCGACCTGGAAATTCTGTTCGTCAAACTGCAGCGGCACCGGCAAAAGGAACCGCTGTATGTCATCGTCGATCGCACGCTCACAAGCTTGGCCAATCCGCTGTTCGAGCGGTACGGGGACAAACTGCCCGCCCACGTGGTGCTGGTTGCCGTCGAAAGCGGCATCAAATATTACCAATACGGCCTGGACTTGGCCAATATAGGGTTTGTGGCCGCAGCAGGGCGGCAGCTGCAGCAGGACGGGGAAGCGGTGAAACGCTGGGTCGACCTAATGGGAATGCTGAGCGCTTCACCGGATCCAACGCTCGTCCGGATGATCCCCGCTCCCCACGAGGGCCGGGTCAAGGCCAGATTAAGACGGCTGAACCGCAACGCCCATTGGTTTTACGCTTTTCTCAATTATATGAAGGAAAGAGGGCATATCCGCCGGTATTACCTTTCTGTCGAGCCGTCGCCCCGGTATGTGATTGATGACCGCCCCTGGATCGGTTCCGTATTTTATATCAGGAAGGATGACGGTTACTCCGAGGCGGACTATCAGCAGTGGATCGACCGTTTGGCGGCTTCCGCGCCGCCTGAACTGCATTTCGTTTCCGGGGGCAGCTTCGGCTTCGATACGTTCCGCCTGAATGCCGTCTCTGCTTCGGGCGGAAGCGACAATGCCTTGCGCTGCTCTGTCGGAAGAGACACTATAGGCCAGCTGCTCGTGAGGCTCCGTTTTTTGCACGATTATCTGGTTGGACATTGAGCGGGAGCCCGTGCATGCTGCAAACGAGAAAAGACCAAAGAAGGAAACGGACTGTATGCTCCGTCCCCGCTTTGGTCTTGTTTTTTGTGCGCGGAGCCTGATTACCAGAAGATTGGCCGGTACTGGGAATAAGGATAAGTCCCGCTGTACATTCCTGTTCCTGTATAGCCGCCGCCGTAAACTCCCTGCTGCGGGTAGCCGCCGTACATACCCCCATACGAACCTCCAAACGGATAACCGCCGTACATTCCCGTTCCTGCATAGCCGCCGCCATAAACGCCCTGATGCGGATAACCGCCGTACATTCCCATTCCCGCGTAACCACCGCCGGTCGGATAACCGCCGTAGCCCATGTCGTATCCGCCATAAGCGCTTCCTCCGAACATGCCGTAGGATCGCTCAATGGAAGAAACAAAAGGATTAAAGCCCGCATTACCCGAAATTTCATACGGAGAAACTGCAAGCTCATCTTGTATTGGTGTCATTGTTCTCTCATCTCCTGTCGATTTGTGCTTTTATCACGATGCAGTGTATTCGCCCAACCGCCTGTTGGTGAAAAAAAATGTCCCAAAATGATATAATATTGAAAAAAAGCCCCCGAGCAATGGGGTGAATGCAAGAGGTGTATATTTTGCTTCAGGAAGCGTTAAAGCTTTTAAAACAATACTACGGCTATTCCTCATTCAAAAAAAGGGCAGGAGGAGCTTGTGGCCGGCATTCTTGAAGGCCGGGATTGTCTGGGGATCATGCCGACCGGGGGCGGGAAATCGATCTGCTACCAGCTTCCTTCCCTGCTGCTGGACGGGGTGACGTTGGTCGTCTCGCCGCTCATTTCGCTGATTAAGGACCAGGTGGATGTGCTCAATTCGATGGGCATTCCGGCCGCTTTTATAAACAGTACAATGACTTCCTCCCAGATCGACAAGCGGTGCGGCCAAATTCTGCATGGCGACTACAAGATCGTCTATATCGCTCCGGAACGTCTGGAGTCCGAACGTTTTCTCGAGCTGATCAGCCGTATCAGGGTTCCTCTCATCGCTGTGGACGAGGCTCACTGCATTTCCCAGTGGGGGCATGATTTCAGGCCGAGCTACATGAACATTTCCCGAATGGTGCAGCATCTTGCCGAGAGGCCGATCATTGCCGCATTCACCGCAACGGCGACGGACAAGGTCATGAACGATATCGCGGCCAATCTGCGTATGAAAAGCCCAAGGATCGTACGCACGGGCTACTCGCGTGATAACCTGGCATTTTCGGTGGTAAAAGGGGAAAGCAAGAAAGAGTTCCTGCATCAGTATATATTCGGCAACAAATCCCAGTCGGGCATACTGTACGCCTCCACCAGGAAAGAGGTCGATCTTTGGCATCAGCAGCTGCTGAAATGGGGCGTGCAGGCGGGCAAATACCACGCGGGTATGCCGGAAGAGGAAAGAAGCCGCAATCAGGAAATGTTTCTGTTCGACGATCTGAAGGTGATGGTTGCGACTAACGCTTTTGGGATGGGGATCGATAAGTCGAATGTACGGTATGTTATCCACCTTAACCTGCCGAAAAAATCTCGAAGCCTACTACCAGGAAGCGGGCCGTGCCGGAAGGGACGGGGAAGAGAGCGAGTGCATACTGATGTTTGCGCCGCAGGACATTATGACGCAGAAATTTTTTTGATCGAGCAGTCGGGCTCGGATCCCGGGCGGCAGAATGCGGAATACGGCAACTTGAAGAAAATGATAGACTACTGCCATACTTCGCTGTGCCTGCAGAAAGTGATCGTGCAATATTTCGGCGATTTTGAATACGGCGAATGCGGCAAGTGCTCCAACTGTACGGATGACAAAGAACGGGTCAATATCACGACGGAGGCCCAGAAGATTTTTTTTCCTGCGTCTTCCGGATGGGGCAGCGGTTCGGCGTCGGGTTGACGGCCAAGGTGCTGCGGGGCGCCAATGACGCGAAAGTGAAGCAGTTCGGCTTTCAGCAGCTTTCTACCTACGGAGTTATGAAGGCTTACAAGGAAAAAAGAAATCGCGAACCTGATCAACGCTTTGGCGGCGGATGGTTTTTTTTGCAGCTGTCCGAAAGCAAATTCCCCGTGCTCAGCTTAAGTCAGCGTGCGGCAGAGGTGCTGAAAGGAAATGAGTCCGTCTATCACCGGAGGATAGCGGTGAGCGAAACGAGGGAACCGGCGGACGGGCTGTTCGAAGCGCTGCGCACCTTAAGAAAAAAGGCTGGCCGACAAGGAGCGGATACCGCCTTTTGCGGTATTTCCCGATAGTACGTTGAAGGAGCTTTGTGTCAAGCTGCCCGCGAATGAAAGCGAATTGATGAACGTTAAGGGAATCGGCGAGGTGAAGCGGAAGAAGTACGGGCTGCTTTTTTTTGCAGGAGATTGCGGCGTACAGGGAGGAGTCTTCCGGCGGTGGGGGCAATGGCCGGGAGCGGTCAGTGCCGACGATCGGGGACGGTCGAAATGGAGCGGGATTCGAAGCGCTGGGGCAAGTGGAGCGGGGATCGGCGGGTTTTGACGCGCTGGGGCAAGCCGAGCGAGGATCGTCAAGACACGAAGCGCTGCCTCAACCCGAGCGTAGAGGATCGGCTGCCAAAATGAACCACGGCTCCGCTCAACCGCCCAGCCACCACATTTCCGCACGGCTTTTCCAGGACGGCTTGACCGTGAAAGAAATTGCGAAAGAAAGAAACATGAGTACGTTGACGATCCAGGATCACATCATCCGATATGGCATAGAAGGAAACGACATCGACTGGTCCGTGATTATCCCGATCGAGCAGGAGACGGTCATCTTGGCCAAAGTAAACGAACTGGGAGCCGAGAAACTCAAGCCGCTTAAAGAGGCGCTTCCGGAGGAAATCGATTATTTTACCATTAAAGCGGTCATTGCGAAACGAACCCTGGCTTAAAGTGAAAGACGTAATCGAAATGAAGCTTGGTTTAAAACGAAAGAGTGATCGTGAAACGAAGCTCGGCTTAAGCGAATCGGTCACCGTTCCGCTATGTCTTGCCGGAACAGTGTGAATTCGGGAATAACGGAAAAAATAATCCTTTATAAAATAAAAAAGGAGCGCGCACTTCCGCGAAGCGGCTACGCCGCAGCAAGCCGCGCAGTTGCGCCGCTCCAGCGAACAGTTTTGGCTTTAGTCCACGCGAAACTCCGCCGGCTGGCTGCCCCCGCCAACACCGTTGGAGCCGCGAGTACGCATCCATACCAGAAGCCGGGCAGCGGCTTAATCCCATTGCAGCCGCTTGCCTTTGACCCACACGTGCTGCAGTTCCAGATCTTCAGACAGCAGCAGCACATCGGCTTGCTTTCCGGCTTCAAGGGAGCCGGTTGAGCCGCCGAGGCCGATCAGGCGCGCCGGATTGCCGCTGGCCATCAGGCTCGCTTCCTCGACGGACAGCCCGACCTGCCGCACGACGAACCGGAACGCGTCGATCATCGTCAGCGTGCTGCCGGCCAGAGCGCCGCCTTGCTGCAGCCGCGCAACGCCGTCTTTCACGGCGACCGCAAGGCCGCCGAGGTCGTATTCGCCGTCGCCGAGTCCCGCCGCAGACATCGCGTCCGTGATCAGCAGCATGCGGTCCGCAGGCTTCATTCTGGCGAGCAGCTTGATGGCCGCAAAATGCACGTGATGTCCGTCCGCGATCACTTCCGCGCTGATGCGGTCATCCGTAAGTACCGCGCCTGCGGTTCCCGGCTTGCGGTGATGCAGTCCGGTCATAGCGTTAAAGGTATGGACGGCATGCTTCAAGCCTCTCGACACGGCAAGTTCGATATCCTCGTATGAGGCGTCGGTGTGCCCGCAGGAAGCGACAATGCCGTGGGCATCAAGCCATTCGATGCAATCTAGAGCCCCGGGAGTTTCAGGGGCTAACGTCACAATGCGGATAAGCTCGGGAAATCTTTCCGACCAATCTTCCAACCAAGGAATTTGCGCTGGCACGATATAATTGGGGTTTTGTGCTCCCGGCCACTTGGGCTGATGAACGGCCCTTCCAAATGGACTCCGAGCAGAGTTGCGTAAGGAGACCCCTTATCCATAAAATAATCAGCGGCGACAACGACCCGTTCGATAGCTCCCGCGAGGCAGTCACCGTAGTCGCCATTATTCCCGTTGTGCCATGCTTCGAGTGATACTTGGTAATCGCCTCGTACGCTTCTTCATTGGCGTTCATAAAATCGTGGCCGAATCCGCCATGCACATGAACATCGATAAAGCCTGGGATGACCCAGCCTGATGGGCGTCGATCCTGGCCTCGTTATGCAGTTCTTCCTGCGTTCCGCCCAACACCTCATCCCATAGCTCATCGCGCACGCCGCTGGGCCCTTCGCTCTTGAACTCGTCCTGCACCGAGCCAATCTCCGAGATTTTCCCGCCGCGAAGCCGGATATACGCATTCTCAAGCACGCCGGACTCGGTTACGACTTTAGCGTTATAGATGACAGTATTATCGTGGATACTCATTGCTTAAACAACCTCCCTGCACCGGAATCTAGGTAAACGATGAGCTGCGGATGGGTCTGCAGCAGCGAAGCGGGAATCTCCGTCGTAATCCGGCCGGTCAGCGCCCGGTGGACGATTTCCGCTTTGTCTTCCCCGCGGACGATTAATAAAATCGTCTTCGCCTTCAGAATCGTGCCGACTCCCATCGTAAGCGCCTGCTTGGGCACTTCGTCGATGGAAGAGAAGAACCGCGCATTGGCCTTACGGGTCTGCTCCTTCAAATCCACGATGTGCGTGCCGCTGAGCAGCGCGTGGTCGGGTTCATTGAAGCCGATATGACCGTTGTGCCCTATGCCGAGAATCTGCAGGTCAATCTGCCTGGCCGCCTCCAGAAGCTCGTTGTACCGGCGGCATTCCGCTTCCAGGTCAGGCGCGTTGCCGTTAGGAATATGGGTTCTCTCCGGGTCTAAATCCACATGGCGGAACAAATGCTCCCTCATATAAGTGTGGTAGCTCTCGGGATGATCCTCCGGCAGCCCCACATACTCATCCAAATTAAACGTTGTCGTGTTCTTGAAAGAGACGATTCCCCGGTTGCAGCTTTTCACCAGCTCTTCATACAGCCCAACGGGCGAGCTGCCCGTCGCCAACCCAAGAACGCAGTGTCGGCTCAACTGGATGAGGCCCGACACAATGTCCGCGCCAGCCTCATTGAGCTCCTGATTGCTTCGAAAAAAATCCTTAATTGCATGGATATTACCTGCCCTTCGTGGATTTGCGGTAAAGCTGCACCATCTGGAACGAATCTTCCAGACGGGGGACGAATTGCTCGAATTGACCGCTGAGCATGCCGGTGAACAAAATATCTATCACATAAAGCTGCGCGATTCTCGAAGCATATCCCCTCTGCGGATCCCTTCCTCCAACGAAGAATTGAAGAGAGCGATATCGGCGATCCCGGCGAGCCTGTTAGCACCGTATTTCGTAAGAGATATGGTGGTGGCTCCGCGCTCCTTTGCACACACCATTGCATCGATGACTTCCGGCGTTTCCCCCGAATACGAGATGACAAAGGCCACATCCTGTTCCGTTAAAGTTGAGGCCGAAGTGATCTGCATGTGAGTCGGTGAAAACGGCGGATCTTTTCCCGATGCGCACCAGCTTCAGGTAGAAGTCCCGCGCTGCGATTCCAGAGCCGGAGATGCCGTACAGGTCAATCTGCCGGGCCCTCAGGAGCGCGTCCAAAGCCTGCTGCAGCGTATCCGGATCGAGGTGCACGGTCGTTTCCGTAATGGACCTGAGATGGTTGTCGCGGACTGCGGAAATGATATTCTGCAGCGAATTCCCCGAAACAATATCTTGATAGGACGCAGGGTGCGCGGGAGTCTGAGTCAGCTCGGACGCCAGCTTCATTTTAAAATCGGCGAAGCTCTGAAAATGAAAGTTTTTTGCAAAAGCGCGACACTGTAGAGGCACTTGTATCGGAAATCCGGGCCAGATCGGTGATGTTCAGCCTGACAACCTCGCGGGGGTGCTCGATAATCGATGCGGCCAGCTTCCGTTCCTTTTGGGACAGTGTGCCTAATTTTTTTTCTTCAATCGCGTTAATAATGCTGGACACTCTGATCCTCCTGAAAATGATTTTCAAAAAAATGCGTTAATATCTAAAAAAACAATTTCATCAACATCATAGTAGACAACAGCTTTATTTTCAATAAAAAAAAATGATATTCATGCGTCTTGTGAACAAAAAAGATCAACAGAATCTAAAATAAAAAAAGCTGCGCAATGGGGAAACGTTATACTTAACTGCTTCATAATAACATTTTAAGACAATTCGAGGGCGGTGACGCGGAGCAGGTATACTCAATTCAAAAAAGTTCCTCGCCGCGCGTGGTGCCAACTAAGAATAAAGGAGAAAAAATACGATGCTGGGTAAATTGTTTGGCAAAAAAAACGAAAGCTAACGTTATTGAAATTACCGCACCGATCACCGGGGAATCCGTGCAGCTGGAGAAAGTGCCTGACGAAGCTTTTTTTTCCCAAAAATATATGGGGGACGGGGTGGCTATCGAGCCTGCGGAAGGCACGGTTATCGCTCCTTTTGACGCGACAGTGGCACATATGATCCATACGAACCATGCGATTATTATTGAGCACGAAAGCGGGCTTCAGTTGCTCATCCACATCGGAGTGAACACCGTCGCGTTGGACGGAAAAGGCTTCACCGCCCGCGTCGCCACCGGTGAGACCGTGAAAAAAAAGGGCAGACGCTGATCGAATTCGATATCGAGCTGATCAAGAAAGCGGGCTATCCGGTCATTACCCCCGTATTGATAGCCAGCGAAGATGTCGTGTCCGAACTCGCACATTCTTACGGTACGGTCAAGGCCGGAGACAGTGTGGTTCTGAAGGCGACATTGGCCTAAGCTTGATCCAATCGTCAAAGCTTGTTGCCTAGCTTGATCCAATCGCCAAGTTTGTTCTTCAAATTAGCTTAGAGGGGAATGATGCGAAATGTTGGGCTTTCTTCAGAAAATCGGAAAAGCGCTGATGCTTCCCGTCGCTACGCTGCCGGCCGCATCCATACTGCTGCGGTTCGGAAATATCGACTACGTGAAAGATTTTCATTTAGGGGCTTTTGGCGCTTTTCTGAACCGTTATATCGCTCCGTTTCTGGCCGCGGGCGGATCGGCGATTTTCGATTTTCTGCCGCTCATCTTCGCCGTCGGGGTCGCCATCGGACTGGCGGGCGATGCGGTGGCCGCACTTGCAGCGGTCATCGCCTACCAGGTCCTGGTGAATGTTCTGGCAAAGGTGCCTGCGGCTTTCACAACCTTCGTGGGTAAAGACGCGAAGCTGGATATGGGGGTTCTCGGCGGTATCATTGCCGGTCTGCTCGCCGCTTATCTGTACAAAAAAAATACCACAATATCCAGCTGCCCGATTGGTTGGGATTTTTTTCAGCGGCAAAAGGTTCGTGCCCATCATCACCTCTTTGAGCATGGTGGTGTTAGCCGTCATCTTGGGCTTGATCTGGGGACCTATCCAGAATGCGCTGGACGTATTCGGACGCTGGATAGTCGGGCTGGGCGGAATAGGGGCCGCCATTTATACGATCGGCAACAGGCTGCTGCTTCCGTTCGGGCTCCATCATATTCTCAATTCCATCGCCTGGTTCCAGATCGGTTCCTTCACGGACGCCACAGGAAAGACCGTACACGGGGACCTTACCCGTTTCTTCGCCGGAGATAAAACGGCAGGCCTGTTCATGACCGGATTCTTCCAGATCATGATGTTCGCTTTGCCCGGCGCGGCGCTGGCCATAATACATACGGCCAAACCGGACAAAAGAAAAGCCATCGCCTCCGTTTTCCTCGGCACTGCGTTCGCCTCTTTCCTGACCGGAATTACGGAGCCTTTGGAGTTTGCGTTTATGTTTGTCGCTCCGCTGCTGTTCGGTATTCATGCGGTCCTGTCCGGGGTATCGGCGTTTATTATGGCGGCTCTCGGAGTAAGGCACGGATTCGGCTTCTCCGCAGGGCTGATAGACTACTTGCTCAACTATCCCTTGGCGACGAAGCCGCTCTGGATCATCCCTGTCGGCCTTGTTTTCTTCGTCGTCTATTACGCGCTGTTCCGGTTCCTCATTGTAAAGCTGGACATCAAAACTCCGGGCAGGGAAGACGATGAACTGATCGAAGCGCCGCAGGATGATGCGCCGAAAGCAACTGCAGCAACAGGTTCGAAGCGGGCGGCAGGAGCAGCGGGGAAGGCCGGCATGACCGAGAAAGCGGAGCAGGTACTCACGGCGGTCGGAGGACATGATAATATCGTCAGCCTTGACGCCTGCATCACCCGTCTCAGAATGGTGGTCAAGGACGATAAGGCCGTAGATGACGCAAAGCTGAAGAAGCTGGGCGCTTCCGGTGTCATCCGTCTAGGGAACGGAGCGGTCCAAGCGATATTCGGGCCGCAGGCCGAACGGATCAAGGACGAAATGAACAAACTAAAATAAGCTTTTTCCGACAGGAGTGATCTTTTTTTGAGAAATGAGTATGTGATTGAAAGCAGGCTGGGGATCCACGTGAGACCGGCCAAAAAAAATTGTGGAGACCGCGAAGAGCTACCCTTGCAAAGTATATTTCGAAAAGGACGGCAAGCAGCTGAACGCGAAAAGCCTGGTCAGTATTCTGGCGCTGTCCGCCAAATATAAAGATACCGTTGTGCTTGTTACGGAAGGGGAACAGGAAAACGAAGCACAAAAGGCGGTGGGGCAGATCCTGATCTCCCTTGCCGAAGAATCCCCTGAAGGAGTGAATTGATATTGCTGCTGCAGGGAATCGGAGCCGCCGGCGGTTACGCTTTGGGCATTGCGAAGGTGATGCGAAGCGCTGTGCGTACAGAAGAGAAGCAATATATCGATGCGGATCAGGCAGGCGCGGAATCGGAACGGCTTCAGAAGGCGATTAGCAGAAGCGCTGCAGAAATCGGCAGGATCGCTTCGGACCTCACCGCCAAAGGGCTCGGGGATGAGGCAGAAATTATGGAGGGACATCTTCTGCTGTTGGAGGATGACGAGCTTGTGGGCCGGGCCCAGGAGCTTATCGCCGTGGAACATCTGGACGCCGCGTCGGCGATGGCCGCAGCGATGGGCGAGGTAGTCGCAGTGCTCGAAGGGCTCGATGATCCTTACCTGCGCGAGCGGACAGCCGACATTCGGGATGTGAGCCAAAGGATCATCAGGAATCTTGACGGCGGGACGGAGGAGACATTGTCTGCAGGGAACGAGAAAATCATCCTGATCGCCGAGGAATTGACGCCTTCCCAGACCGCCCAGCTGGATCCCGAGGTATTCGGGGGATTTGTGACCAAAGTCGGGGGCAAAACATCGCACTCCGCCATTATGGCCCGCTCCTTGGGAGTGCCGGCGGTCTCGGGAATAGGCGATTCGCTTGCTTCCATTCCGGACGGCCAGATCGTGGCGATTGACGGAAACGAAGGGAAGGTCTATGTAAACCCCGATCAGGAACTGGTCGCCCGCTTCCGGAGCCTGGTTGCGAAAAAAACAATGCCTCTACCGAGAGATTCCAACCATTTTTTGGTAAGAAAACGGTGTCCGCAGACGGCAAACAGGTAGAGCTGGTATCGAATATCGGTTCTAGTCAGGACGCCCAAACCGCCAAAAAAGAACGGGGCGGAAGGGGTAGGCTTGTTCAGGACGGAGTTTCTGTACATGGGCAGGGACACCCTGCCGACCGAAGAGGAGCAGCTGAGCAGCTATGCTGAAGTTGTGAAAGAATTCGGAGCCGAAGCCCCGGTTGTAATCAGGACGATGGATATAGGAGGAGACAAGGAGCTGCCCATTCTTAACCTGGCCAAGGAGGACAACCCTTTTCTGGCTACAGGGCCATTCGAATCTGCCTGGAAGAGCCGGAGCTGTTCAAGACCCAGCTGCGGGCGATTCTGCGGGCTAGCGCGTTCGGGAATATAAAGATCATGTTTCCGATGGTCGCCACTTTGTCGGAATGGCGCAAAGCCGCCTCTCTGCTGCAGGAGGCCAGGGAGGAGCTAGACCGTGAAGGCATAAAGTACTCTCCCGATATAGAAACCGGCATTATGATCGAAATCCCTGCTGCGGCTTTGCTCGCAGATCAATTTGCCAAAGAGGTCGATTTTTTTCTCTATAGGAACCAACGATCTGGTACAGTATACGATGGCGGCGGACCGGATGAACGAGAAGGTGTCGCATTTGAATGATGCTTTGAACCCATCGGTGCTGCGTTTGATTCAAGGGGTCATTCGGGCGGCGCATGACAACGGCAAATGGGTTGGAATGTGCGGCGAAATGGCCGGCCAGCCTCACGCCGTGCCGATTCTGCTAGGGATGGGATTGGATGAATTCAGCATGAGCTCCCGGTCTATCCTCAGGACGAGAGCCTTGATCAGCGGCTTGAAGCAGGAACAAATGAAGGGACTGGCTGCAGCTGTCCTTCAGTTCGGTGATGCGGAGGAAATTAAAAAAGCACGTGGAACGGCAGGTGCCCGAAATCCTGGAATATGTTTAGCGCTGCCCAAAAAAACGTGTGGATTTGCTCAACGTGTGGATTGCTCACTGGTTTGGTGACGATAATCCATTCGTTTTTTTTTTTGCTTGCCGATATTGCTTTTTTTATAAAATAGTGTTATTATTTAATTGTTAAACAATTTAAATATTATACAGTATAACAATAGAGGTGTAAGGCGATGGATGCCAAAGAGGAGCAGAACATTGACAGGTTCCAAAACGCATTGTTTCAAACCGCACGAAAGCTAGGGCATGAATTGATTGAAAGGATGGATGCCGGTTTAACAGGGCCTCAGTTCTATGTCCTTTACCTTATCTCTGAGTACGGAAGCTGCAAAGTATCGAGGCTGGCCGAGAAGATCGAGGTAAAACCCAGCGCCATAACCGTTATGATCGACCGAATGGTCGCCCGCGGATTTGTCGAAAGAAAGAATGACGAGAATGACCGCAGGGTCGTATTGGTGAAGCTTACCAGTGAAGGCAGGGAAGCGCTGGACAAACTGCAGGAAATGAGAAAACAGGCTATCCATCAGCATTTATCCCAATTTAGCCCGGAGCAGATTGAGGAATTTCTTGGGATACTGGAAAAAAAATTGCCCAATTTCAACTAAAAGAATAAAAGAGGTGCAGAGAGTGGAGAAAATGCAGGAACTTACAAACTTACGGGAAGAGGCGGAAGGGTCCACAAGGCACAGAGGGTTATTGATCACCGGCCTTATTATCGCCATGCTTTTCGCCGCGCTGGACGGGACGATCGTCGGTACGGCGATGCCAAGAATCGTAGGACAGCTGGGCGGACTGAGCTTAATGACCTGGTTGACCACCGCTTATATGCTCGCTTCCACAACGGTCGTCCCCATTGCGGGAAAGCTTGCCGACCTGATAGGGCGTAAAGTCGTTTATGTAACAGGGCTGATCATTTTTTTATTGCAGGCTCGGCGCTTTGCGGTATGTCGCAGAATATGACGGAATTGATTCTGTTCCGCGGCCTGCAGGGAATTGGCGGCGGCGTCATGATGCCGATGGCCATGATCATCATCGGGGACTTGTTCACCGGAAAAGAACGCGCGAAGTGGCAGGGCGTATTCGGCGGTTTGTACGGCTTGTCCTCCATTATCGGTCCGCAAATCGGAGGCTGGATCGTAGACAGCCTGGACTGGAGATGGGTGTTCTATATTAATCTGCCTGTAGGAATTCTGGCCACCGTTCTGATCGCATTGGGATTGCAATCCCACAAGGCCACAGGTCCGGTGAAATTCGATATCGCAGGTATGCTGACTATGGTCATCGGGGTCGTCACCTTGCTTCTTGCGCTGACTTTCGGCGGAAAGGACTTTCCTTGGGACTCGTGGCAGATCGTCTCTCTTTTTTGCCGCAGCCGTTATTTTTTCTCACCGCATTTGTGTTTATCGAATCGAAAGCGGAGGAAGCTATTCTGCCCGTACGCTTGTTCAAGAACAGGACGTTCAGCGTTATCAACGGGATCGGATTTCTGATGAGCATCGGTATGTTCGGGGCGATTATGTTCGTGCCTTTCTTCATGCAGGGCATTCTAGGCGTCAGTGCAACCGAATCCGGAACCGTCATGACGCCGCTCATGATTACGATGATCGTTTTCAGTATTGCGGGCGGATTGCTGGTATACAAAGCGGGTGTCCGGCTTCAGCTGCTGGTCGGCATGGCCGTAATGGCCGGCGGTTTCCTGCTTATGCTCACTATGGGAATGGAAACGTCCAAACTGCAGGCTCCGGATCATGATGGTGCTCGGTGCGGGAATGGGGCTCGTCATGCCGATCCTGACGCTTGCACTGCAGGAAACTTTCCCCAAATCAGAGCTTGGAATCGTGACTTCGTCCAGCCAATTCTTCCGCCAAATCGGGGGAACCTTCGGGATGACCGTGCTTGGAGCCGTCTTTAACCATAAATCAACGGTCAGCTTGACAGGAGATATAGAGCCGCTGTTAAAGCAAATCCCTGACCAGGGGAGCGGCATCGCGTCCCGGATAACGGACATGATTCATACCAACCCTCAAGCGCTTTACAATTTGCTGTACAATCCGGCTACTCTTTCGCAAATGCCTGCAGCATTTGCCGAGAAGATCGTTCCGATGCTGAAAAAAATGCCATGATCCTCTCGCTGCACAGCGTGTTCTTTTACGGACTGATCTTTGTGCTGTTGGGTGCGGTACTGTCTTTGTTCTTGGGAAAGATCAAGCTGACCGAACGGAAAAAAAAGGCCGCGCGAAGGCATCCGACATGGTGTAAACGGCCTAGGCGTAATGTAAACCTTGTTCGATTGCATACTGTACAATGGATGACTGGATACGGAGCTGTCACTCCTTATACCGGTCGTATCTTTGGTCGATTTCCTTTGCCATGGAGCGGTATTTTCTGGTTTCCTCGACAATCGGATCGATTTTGGCCTGGATACGGATTTCCGTTCTGACCGGGAGCTGCCGTCTGGCAGCTTCTCCGGTATCCTGCTTTTCCAGCTCTCCTTCGGTTAAAGATTGCGCAAGCTCCTGCTCAAGATCTTTTGGTTCCATTCTTTCCCCATCCTTTCTTTCTCTTTGCTTTTACTGCTACTATTAGATTACCCATTTTTTGCTATCGTTTCCCGTCGTACAACTAAAACTCGCTTATTTTTTTATTATACATTCGCCCTGATCTACAGCTGTAATGGTTTTAAGCCTAATTCTATACAAATGATCTCCCCAAACTGCTCTCATGTTTTCGTCCTCAAGCGGTATTTTGTTGATCGAAGCCACAAACATTTCTCCGTTGTATCGGATTATTACCTTATGGTGATTCTCATCTTGCAAGACAATGCCTTCCGTTCCTTCGAATTGCGGTGTGTGCGGCGTAATTAAACTCAGTGTGATATCGTGTGTCACGCGTTCCAATTGAAAGTTATCCTTGATTTCAATACATGGGTAAGAATCACGAATGAGACTTATTGAACGCATCCAGCTTTTAATCCCGGCAGAATCAGGGTATGCTCCCGCGATGTTCATCGATAACGATGCTGTCGTATCGGGGAGCCTTCACAATATATGATGAATTGACCGATGTCTTTAAGATTATGGCTTTCATCGTTGTGCCCTCCCTTAGCGGCCAGGTACAACCCCTTGGACGAGCCCTCCTGCTCCCGTGCAACCATCACTTGTATCCCGTCAAGCCATGCATCCCTGATGTAAGGAGATTCTCCGGTATAATTCTCTATTTCGGTATAATTAAATAAAGCCGGCAATAGGCGAGACATTGACGAGAACTCTATATTGGTTGCTTCCTCTCGCTTTTTTTTCTTCAGCACCATTGCTTCCAGTCCGGACAGCCTGGCATCTTCAATACGGCGCCCATATCGGTATGTAAGTTCGGCGGGGATATGTACCTTAGCCGGACTGTCAGCAAAGTTGGCATAAAAGTAATCATCAATAAAAGCTTTATAAATATAACGGCCTGCTTGTTGAATAAGAGGTTCTTGGTATACATCAATCTTTCCGTCGGAGACACCGTAAAGCATTTCAAATCACAACCGCCATCTGAATGGAGCTGCCCAATATAATTATCCAACTGCACATCGTCTTTGACCACCGCTGCTTCACGTTTTGCCGTGTCGAGTATTCTGCACATCTTGTTTACAGAAATTTTTACTATAATTGTTTATCTGCATGATAGTAAGATTAAATATGTACGAAATCCATTTCCGGAGGTAATCTCATGAACCATCAATTTTTTTTCCTCTCCCGTCATGATCACCATTTGGAAAAAACACCCTCATTTCGGACACACAATAACCAACGATTCCTACGGTCATCAACTTCATCCATTATCCCTACATGCTCCTGTTGTTCACGTGAAAGCCCAGATCACAAAAGTATTGCCCGACGCCAAAGCCAAGGGTGCCATGCACCATCATCTATTCGTACAGATCACGGACTTACTTCAGATCCGGGGCGCGGATAGCTCTATCATTGATATGCAGAAAGAAACTTTCGTTGCGATTCGGTACGGGGATCATCTTGGAATTAAACAACCAATTCCCGACCTTGCGGTCGGACAACCGATCGAACTGCAAGGTGAATATGTGGACGAGAACCATGTATATCTGACACCGGATAACCGCGAAGGAGATCCCGTTATTCATTTCACTCACAGTCCCGTCGGATACGTAATCTATGAAGGAAAGGAATATCAATGAGCTGCAAAGTAGTGGCTGTATAAGAAACTATCTGCGTTAAGCAAATGGCTGCCATCTTTGGCGGCCTATATGTTGTTATGCTATTGGACATTGGTTGGGGCAGGTTTATTCAAATCAAAATAGGCAGAATCCTTCCTAAACCATCGACTATTGTGCATCCTGCGGCATCTGATATCCTTTTCCATTGCCTTTCAACCTCCCCTGATAACCAATTTTACTTATTATATATTCCATATACTAGAGATAGAAATCAAAAAAATGATAAATAGATGAAAGACGCATATAATGAACCCGATGGGGGAAAACGTACAAAATGCACGTGGACTTCAAGCCCGATTTAAAATAGTTCCGGATTAATTGAGGGTGTGAGTCGCAGCGGGCACTCCTAGCTTTTTTTTCAAACGGGAAAGGGGCGGTTTGGATGAATGAACGGATAAAACCGCGGCGGTTATATCCCGGGGATACGGTAGGCATTACGGCACCGGCCAGCTGGGGTGACAGGGAGCAGGTGAAAGCGGCTGCAGCTTGTTTGGTAAAGTTGGGGCTGCAGGTGCGGCTGGGCGAGAGCTTGTCGAAGCAGCACGGCTACTTGGCCGGAACGGATGAGGAGAGAGCACGGGAGTTGAACGGCTTGTTTGCCGATCCCGAGATCAAAGCGATCATCTGCGCGCGCGGGGGTTACGGCACAGGGAGAATCGCAGACATGCTTGACTATGGCATGATACGGGCCAACCGAAAATTTTCTGGGGATATAGCGACATTACCTTTTTTTGCATGCGTCGATTGGAAAGTACGCGGGATTGGTTACTTTCCACGGTCCGATGATGATCGATCTGGGTCAAGACAGCCCTCATCCGCTCACCGTTCAAAATTACGAAACGCTCATGCAGCCATCCGTTCTGCGCTATACGGAAGAAATATCGCCGCTTGATACTTTAGTGGAAGGAGAAGCCTTTGGCCCCATCGTCGGCGGGAACCTCTCCTTGCTCGTAAGCACTCTCGGAACTCCGTACGAGCTGGATACGAGAGGCAAAATCTTTTTTATAGAGGAAATCGACGAAGAACCTTACCGGCTCGACCGGATGCTGAACCAACTGCGCCTGGCGGGCAAATTTGCCGATGCAGCGGGGATTCTCGTCTGTGATTTTAACAATTGTGAGCCGAACAAACGCAGGGCCTCTCTTACATTGGAGCAAATTATCGGGGACCACATTATTTCCGCGGGGAAGCCGACGCTGGCGGGGTTTAAGATCGGCCACTGCTCCCCGAATATCGCGGTTCCGATGGGTATCAAAGCAAGATTAAGCACGCGTGACAAATTGCTGGAATGTACTGAACCCGGTGTAGAGGCATAAGGAGGCGGCGTATGAAGCGTAGGGAAGCAGTGAGGCAGTTGGCAGCGCTGAACAAGCTGTCGGGCGGTGTCCTGGGCATTCACGTAATGGCACAGCGCCAAAACGCGGGGGTGGGAGCATGAGGGGAATCAAGCGCATGACGGCAGCGGTGTCCGTCGCTACGGTATGGAACCATCCTGAATCGCCTCGGCCTATGGATGTGCCTGCGCTGCTGAATCCGGTGCAGATTGCGGAATGGCTGAAGCGGATGACGGTGGACGACAAGCTGAATTTGTACGAGGAGAACCGGGTTCAGACGCAGATTTTGTACGGCACTTCCGTTATTGCCGCCGAAGAGCGGGAGGATTGGGTTAAAGTGCTTATACCGGAGCAGGGTACCCGGAAAGAGGCTGCAGGCTATCCCGGTTGGGTGCCAAGAAGGCAGCTCGTCGAAGCAGCGGAATATACGCCAGGCTCCAAGCGGACGGAAGCCAACGTTGACCCATCCGCTGCGAAGCGGGTCGAAGTGGTGTCGAAGAAGGCGTGGTTGTACAGCAGCCCGTCGGAGCCGTTGATCGAATTGAGCTTCCTTACCTCGCTGCCGGTCCTGGAAGAAGCGCTTGGCTGGGTGAAGGTGCAAACACCGGATGGCGCAGCTTTTTTTTGCAAACCGGAGATGTCCGAATCATCGGGGGCGAAGGCCCTCTGGCTTCTATGCCTGCAGAAGGACATAACGACCGCGGAAGCCACGAACTCGAGCTGACCGATGTCCCTCTTGCTCCCACGCCTGCTGTCAGACACATAGGGCATGGAATTGTCGAGCAAGGCACGAGATTTCTGGGCCTGCCTTACCTGTGGGGCGGCGTCTCTTCTTATGGTTACGATTGCTCGGGGTTTGCGTACAGCATGCACAGATATTTCGGTATCTCCATCCCGAGAGACGCTTCAGACCAGGCGAAGCAGGGAGCGCTTATCGAGAAGGAACACCTGCAACCGGGCGATCTGCTTTTTTTTGCTTATGAAGAAGGGAAGGGTTCTATCCACCATGTAGCATTTACGCCGGGGACAACCGGATGATCCACTCGCCGGAATCGAAGAGCTGCGTAGAGATAGTGGATTTGGCAAGCTACAAACTGGCAAACGAGCACTGTTTGTCGAGACGGTACTGGGGATAGTCAGACAATAGAAAAAAAAGCCAGGGAAACGGTTTAACGGGTTCCGTTTTGAGGTGCAAGAGGGAGAAATGGCATCAAAATTGACAACGGGTTTGACAAGATTTTGAATCAAAAAAAGGGTGGCAAATGCCACTCTTTTTTTATCAACGTAGTTTTCGTTTGAACAAACTATAAAACAGCGGTCGTTTGAGCAATTGCAATCCGATGATGGAACAAGTTGGTTGTGTGAATTATGGGTTACTGAAAGAATGAATTCGGATATCTGAGCTCCCCTTTGATTTCATGAATTTTATTCTCCGATATCGCAAACACCATAAAAAAACGTTGTCGGGAACATTGAATTGCTTCAGGTCAAATCCATATTCTCTCGCTGGTTTAAATCCAAATTTTGATAGTACGTTGGATGTCCGATTAAGAACACAAAGTCATACCCCAAATTTGCGCATCTTTTTTAAACCCTCTTGAATTAGTTTGCCACCTATCCCTGTTTTCTGATGAGAAGGCTTTACTGCGATAGGAGCAAGGACAATAACCTCGCATTGCTTTTCATTTTCAATAATTTCAGCTTTGCTAAATAAAGCATGACCGACTACTTCCTCGCTTTCTTCTGCGACTAGCGACAATTCAGGAATAAATCCTTCGGATGTTCTGATTCTTTGGACAAGCCTAGACTCATCCTCCCTATTTCCAAAAGCTAAATAATTCAATTCAAACACATCGTCATAGTCACTTAATCTCTCTGTTCTGATTTCCATATTGACTTTCCCATCCTTCTCCTCAGTTTAGATAACTTGATAATACTACGATTTAATTCGTAGGGTGTGGGAATTATCCTATATATTAAAATTTTCCCGAAGTTTGGTTAACTTCGGGCAGAAGCGTTATTGTCCTATTTGAAATAAACAATATCCTTCAGGGTGTATTGCCTGTCTGCAATCCCGATGCGTTGTGCAGGAGTCGCTTCAACGCCGTCATACGATTTGTATGGCATGCAAAAGTTGTAATACGTCCGAAGAATGGTTTCGGCGTAATGAGCATACTTTGGATTGAAATTGGCGTAAATATAGCTTTTGCCGTCACCTCTCGCCGTTACCAACGGTCTTTCCAATACAGAAATCCTTCGACGAATTTGTTGTAAGAAGCGTTTACAGATTTATCGTTAATCTGAAGCACCATATTCGCAATGTCTTTCGGGTCATAGGAGGACAAATCCGTAGTGCAATCGACTAATCGAATCCCTTGATCAAGCGTCGGCATCGGGTGCTCTATCGGGTTCTTCGCCCATCGCAAATGAAATTTGCCGCCGACGTTGACTTGCTCATGAAACGTATGGGTTTTGAACATTTCTCGGAGCTTCAAGAACGCCATTTTACTGAGCGACATCTTGTGATATCCGTTGCTTTGCCCCCACGCAACCAGGTTACTTCTAGCTTTAAGGCTCTCCCTAAAAGCATCTCGACGACTTTTGCTGCGGTCAATTTTGCAAAGAAAATGATGTGCCGCGAATAGCCTAATCTCTCTTGCGAACACCCGATTAATGGCGGTCATGATGGAGTAATCTTCATCGGTCACAAATCGCCATTCATCAGCTTTTACCATTTGTTTTATCCACCACAAATGGGCGATGGTCGTGTACGTTGAATTCACGTGTAAACCGTCAATGTACTTCTTCCTGCGGTTGAATTCGCCCAACTCTTCGCGGTATTGGGCGTCAGTTTGCGTGTCGTTGCTTGTCGGCGGCTGCGGAGCATAAGAAAATCTGAGCCTTGCGTTTTTTTTGAACGAATTCGTTTAAATGGTCGTCCTTATATAACGCTGTGTCCCTCTCGATGTCGTCCATATTGACGAACCAATCATACGCAACGTCAGACCTGAATATATAGCGAGTATGCAAGTCGCTCGTGACGACAATGTGCGTCGCAAACTGTTTTTTTTGCTCCAAATCATCGTATCTAATCGAACCCTGACCCTTTTTTGCGGACATTATTCAGAAAATAAATCATCTTGTCTGTGTTCAACCACATTACACCATATTTCTTTGAAGCGAAGGCTTTGGCTTCGTGGCGCTCTAGAAACTCTAAGCACTTCTTGTAAAGCCACTCCAGCTTGGCATAGTACGTTTCGGAACCGATTTGCAAGATTTCACACGTACGCTTGACGGGCGTCCGATTTACAAGGCATTGTGCGAGGGATAAAAGTACATCGTTGCGTTTCTGATGATACGCGAACGATTCACGCTGCGAAGGAAGCACGTTGGTCATCTTTTTTGCAGACTTTGCACCGCCATTTTTTGGGAATTGCCGCTGCTCTTGCCTTTCTTATGGAACTCATTGGGGTACGTGAAGGGCGTAAGTGAACTGTTCGAGCAGCCAGTCCGATGAAATTCGTAGTTTGGTTCCATGTCCTGCACGTTGTCAATTGTCGCAAGACGAGCTATTTCCTCAGCGACCGACCAATTGGACAAAGGCTGGGTTGTGCAGTCCCATGTCATACCCACCCCAGGGCGAATTGGATCAGGATTACAGACAATGGACTGACTACCGTGTTTAAGACTACCGCTTAGTTTATATCGGCTTGGTTTCATCGGAATTGTCTCAAATTTTTTGCTGTGGCAGCCCAATCCACTTACAAAATGGATTTGTACAAGCGTTCATTTGAATTTGATGTGAAACCCCGTTCGAATGAATGGTAACTGGCTTAAACAGCAAATCACGGTATTTATGAGCAAATTTCAGAGGAGGTAGCAGGAGATAATCCTTCGACCGCGAATTTATCTCACTATCCGATAATGGTCGCTCGACAACGATTATGTTGTCCTCTAAAGTTGTGAGCCGTTTTAATTTAGACAACAGTGCTTTCCTCCGAATCAGATTCAGTGAATATTTGTGCCATTGCCCGTTTGTTTCGTCTTTTATCTTTGACCCATTTGATGAACTCAGGGTCGTCCTTTAGTTTTGACAGAACTTTATCGACGACTTCGTCTTCGGTGTAACCCGTATATTGAGCATAATGCTTAACGATAGCCTTTGTTTTTTTTCAGAAACTATCCAAGTTGATTTAGTACCTAGCCTTGGTTTGGGCTTTAGAAACACGTCCATCGGCTGCACTCCTCCTTTTTTTCTTACAAATTGACATCTCAAATGACATTCAGATTGACATCTAAATTGACGTTATACATAAATTATTTCCATAATTTTATCAACCTATACATTTGGCTGTCAATTGAAGCGCTAAAATCGCGGAATCCCTTGATATGTAAAGAAAAAATGGCGTGTCAAATTGTTTGTCAATTTGCACGCCATTTGGTATGTCATTTAGTGTTTTTTGCACCTCAAAACGGAACCCGTTAGAAACGGTTCCCCGGCTTTTTTTTGCTGCTCGTTACTGCTCGTTTCCCGTGGTGCCTTTGTAGTAGTGGTATGCGGACGCATTCCGTTCACAGTTGTGAATCCTTCAAAATAGTGGATATGGCCCCCCTCAGGCAGGTCAATGGCGGGTCCCGTTACCCCTTGGATAACATGCGTATGCCCGTGGTTTACCGAAGTGGCCGTATGATAACGGTGCACATGGGGAACCCCTGTAGGAGCCGCTTCCGTCACCCCCGCATATTCATGGACATGCCCGTCGTCATAGGAAGTAACCCCTCCGAACTGATGGACGTGATAGACCGGCCTGCCGTCCCAGGAAGTAATATATACCCTATGGGTATGCTCATTGTCAGAGTTTTGCGAGTGAAGCACGAAGCCTTTGACATGTATTTTATCCATTATGCTGCCTCCTTTTCCTGCAATAATTCTATGCAGGTAATCCGTCGTGCGACCAGGCAAGTGCATACTCCGCCAACGTAATTTTGCAAGTTCAGACAATTCCAGGCAGTATGGAGTCGATGTTTGCCGATGTAATTCAAATAGTGAACGATGATGAAAGTGCCGAGTTGTTCGACGATTACGAGGAACGTATTAGCGCAATTGTCTCGGATACGGAGGGGATTGGCTGGGGCTTCCACGATAATTTGTATTATTTGCACACTCAATTAAGGTGGATTTAAGATATTACTTATTTGTAGAGAACCGAAATCGCGGATATATAAGACGGAAAAAAGGTCAAATCGTCAAAGAATACGCTAATGGTGAGATTAAGCCAGTAAAGATCCAGGGGTGACTCATGAATGAGCCTCCAGATTGATGTATGTATTCGCAGGAAATAGCGGGAGCGCCAAAAGCACAATTCGCAATTTAAAATAGACGCATCCCGCTTACAATCAACCGTCGTGCGACCAGATGAGTGCATATCATGTCAAAGTAATTTTGTAAGTACAGACACTTCTAGGCCCCCGCCACATAAAATGGTATCAATCACATCATGGGGGTGACCTACAAGTGCCTGGTTTTTTTCTCAGCGTTCGCCTTATTCTTCAAAGAACTGTTGCTACTCGTCTCCTATGTCAAGAACAACGCGTTTCCCCAACCTTTAGCCGAGGATGAAGAAGAGAAGCATCTGCATTTGATGGCTCAAGGCAACCAACATTCCCGTAACCTGCTTATAGAGCATAATCTTCGTTTGGTCGCGCATATCGTCAAAAAAGTTCGATAACACAGGCGAGGACCTGGAAGACCTGATCTCCATCGGAACGATCGGTTTGATCAAGCGATAGAGTCGTTCAGCCCCGATAAAGGACTAAGCTCGCCACTTTCGCCGCCCGTTGTATCGAGAACGAGATTTTGATGCATTTGCGTTCGTTGAAAAAAGACCCGCAAGGACGTTTCCCTCCACGATCCCATCGGTACGGACAAAGAGGGCAACGAGATCACATTAATCGATATTCTGGGCACGGAAACCGATGATGTTGTCGATAAAGTGCAGCTTAAAATTGAAAAAAAATCGAAGATCTATAAAAAAATCTTGATATCCTTGATGACCGCGAAAAAAAGAAGTCGTTGTCGGCCGGTTCGGCCTCGAAGCCGGGGGCGAGGAGCGTACACAGCGCGAGATTGCAAAGGAGCTTGGCATTTCGCGCTCCTATGTGTCGCGGATCGAGAAGCGGGCGCTGATGAAGCTGTACCATGAGTTTTATAAGGCGAAGCGGTGACTATAGCGGTTTATTGAGCCTGCCTGCCGGCGGGTTTATTGGAATCTGTCTTGTTTAATAAAGGAGGCTGGATCGAATAAAACGTCTCGATCATCTCATTACTATATTGTTTGGAGAGAGTCCATACCGAGGGGATATGGAATAGGAGTTCTTGGGGTCTTAGTCTTTTTTAATTGGTGGACTTGCGGATATGTTGTGGCACTTGTTTTTTAGGAATTCAACATATTACGGCGGTTCGATTGTGCTGTCGTCGATCGTGTCGCTCGGATTGTATCAGATGAGCAAACAAAATCAACAACCAACAAATATGTGAATCAGATCAGGTCTCTTTGAACGAACGATTGTTACAACCTAAATAAAAGACAAATGTGTAGTTGAAGCCTCGAATCAGTTTGGCTCGGGGCTTTTTTGTTGTTCACGGATAAACACTTGAATGTTCAGGTTAAGGCTTTGCCACAGCGCCGCCTGAGGCGACTCCTGTCGAACTTGCCCCGCTGGCCGCTCCGGCGTGGACCCCTTTATGGCCGCTCAAGGTATGAGTCGAATCCTGGCAGACGTTAATGGGTGCGAATTTACATTTAATTTATACAGAGTTAATACGCAAATAACACTTGACCGTTATTTTAGTTATGTGGGAACGGTCCCATACCAGAAATGGGGTTACAAAAATGAGTTATACAATCAAGGAAATCGCTCTCCGCGCCGGAGTATCCAAGTCGACGGTCTCCAGGGTGATCTCCGGCAAAGGATACACAAGTCCGGAAGCGCGGGAGAAAGTGCTTCATATTATTCATGAACTGCAGTATAAGCCGAACGCGGTGGCAAGGGCAATGGTTTCACATCGGACGCACAATATCGGTGTGCTGATTTACCGGCGGCATCATCCGATCGCTTCCCATCCGTTTTACGGCAAAATTCTCGACGCGATTCTAACCGCGGCCGCAGGGTTGGACTACTCCGTATTCGTGACTACCGACCATGAGATGTCGCTTCGTTCGGCGGATTTCATGCTGGAGAAAAGAGTCGACGGCCTGATCCTGATCAGCCGACTGCAGCAAAATGTCATCGATTATATCAAAAAAAACTTCGGAGTCCCTTATCTGATGGTGAACGGCTCGACAGAAGTTGACGGGGTCGTCCATATCGTCAATAAGGACGAACAGGGGGGACAGACAGCCGCCGGGCATTTGATCGGGTTAGGGCACAGCGGCGTCTTTATTCTCGCCGGTCCGCAGACGCATCGCAGCCATTATCTCAGGCTGAAAGGGTTTAAGCTTTTCATGGAACGGCAAGGGGCGCAGCTTCAGTCCTCGTCCATCGCGTATACTGCCGCATCTACGTTTGATGAAGGCTACGCAATGATGAGCCTGCATTGGGACCATTTTCGAAAGGGTAATTATACCGCCATATTCGCGACCAATGATATGATAGCTCTCGGCGCGATGAAGTTTTTTGCTGGAACGGTCCGTGCGGATACCCGCGCAGGTAGCAGTGATGGGCTTTGACAATATTGATTTTGCGGCTATGTTCTCGCCCTCCTTGACGACGGTTAGCGTAAATATGGAGGAAATGGGCAGAAACGCTTTTATGATGTTGGACAAGCTCATCCGGCAGGAATCGGTCACGGACACAGCAATAGAATTTGAGCCTAAATTGATTGTCCGGCAGTCGACCGGAGGCCAATAATCTCTTCTGAAAGGAGCGTATAGTCCGCATGCGATGGTATTTGAAAGCAATAGGTCCCCGAAAAAAATCGTCGAATTTCTCGTGCTCGTTGTGTTTATTGTATTCTTTTTTAGGCCCGCTGCTGAACTTGACCATATTGGCATTCACCGGAAAATGGAACTATCCGGATATGCTGCCGCATGAATGGTCGTTGAAATGGTGGAAATTTGTATTCCAGCAGCAGGATATCGCCAAATCGATCGGATTGTCGTTTCTCATCGCTACGATAGTAACCGCATTGTCGATCGTGCTTTGCATTCCCGCCGCTTACGCGTTTGCACGGATTCGTTTTCCGCTCAGCCGCTTCTTCTTGTTCTCTTTTCTGCTTACGCATGCTTTTCCCAAAATGGGGCTGTATGTCTCGATCGCCGTACTGTTCTATAAGCTCGGATTAATGAACACTTTGGCCGGGGTCGTGTTGATCCATATCATTAACGTGCTTATGTTCATGACCTGGATCCCCACGGCTGCGTTCCGCAACGTCCATACCGCGCAGGAAGAATCTGCCCGTGACGTTGGAGCGAGTCCCTTCCGAGTGTTCCGCAGCATCACGCTGCCGATGGCGATGCCCGGTATCCTTGTGCTTCCATCTTTACGTTTTTTGAATTCGCTGGATGAAGCGCAGGGCACGTTCCTGGTCGGCATTCCGAACTTCAAAACAATGCCGATCGTCATGTACTCGATTATTGCCGACTATCCGGCCTATGCGGGAGCTGTGTTTTCGATTATCTTGACAGCCCCGACCATTATTCTGCTGCTCGCCGCACAGCGCTTTGTCAGCGCGGATATTATGTCGAGCGGGTTCCAAATCAAATGAACACGGTAATCGGTCAGCCAAAAAAAAGGAGGTCAGCATGGATATTCAACTATCGATTCGACAACTGACTAAACGCTATAAAACGGGGGATGGCGTCTCCGACATCTCTCTCGATGTCCGAAAGGGCGAGCTGATCACATTGCTTGGCCCTTCCGGATGCGGCAAAACAACGGTGCTGCGCAGCATCGGCGGTTTTCTCGACCCGGATTCGGGGGATATCCTGATCGAGGGCAAGAGTGTACTGAAGTCTCCGCCGGAGAAGCGCCCGACCTCGATGGTGTTCCAAGGCTATAATCTATGGCCGCATATGACGGTTTACGAGAACCTGGCGTTCGGCTTGAAAATACGCAAAATGAAGAAACCCGAGATTGATAAAGCCGTTTCCGAAGTATTGGAGCTCGTCCGTCTGCCCGCTGCTGCGCAGAAATACCCGACCGAGCTGTCCGGCGGCCAGCAGCAGCGGATCGCGGTCGCCAGGTCGCTGCTGCTCAAGCCTGCCGTCCTGCTGCTGGATGAACCATTCTCCGCATTGGACGCCAAGCTTCGCCACGAGATGAGGGAAGAACTCCGCGAGATCCAGGCGAATACCGGCCTGACGATGGTGTTCGTTACTCACGACCAGGAGGAAGCGCTGTCGATCTCCGACCGCATCGTGGTTATGAACCATGGGCATATCGAACAGATTGCGTCCCCCCAGGAAATATACGATGAGCCGATATCTCTGTACGTTGCTCAATTTATCGGCAAAATGAACTTTTTTTAAAGGGGGTGGTGGCAGCCGGGCAGGTGACAGTTGGGCAGCTGGCATTCCCGAATTCCAGGAAGCTTTCCGGCGGAGTGACCGTTGCGGTGCGGCCGGAAGATGTCATTTTGTATGGCGAAGAGGGTCAAGGTCTTGGAGGAACGATCAAGCAAATCATGATTCTTGGGCATTACGCCGAAGTGTCCGTCGATTTGCAGGAGCACGGCACGATCAAGGCATTTCAGCCGCGCGACCAGGTGAAAGATTTGCAACAAGGGCAGCAGCTTAAAGTGAATTTTGCAAAAGCATTAGCATATCAGGAAGTTTAACCAAATTTAAGGAGGAATTTACCCATGTTTCGCAAGAAAACCGCAATTACGCTCATGTCAGTAATGACCATTACAGCAGCTTTCCTGTCAGGCTGCGGCAACTCCGGGAAGAGCGCTGATTCCGCCAATCCCTCCGGAAGCGCGGCTGGCAGTGCTTCATCCGGCAAGCCTGTAGAATTTTCGTTTTATTTTACCGGCTCGCAGAACGTAAAGGATTTGTGGGACACCATCATCCCGATGTTCGAGAAACAAACTCCGGACGTGAAGGTGAAACCGGTGTACATTCCTTCCGGCACAGGCGCCAGCCGACTTATGACCGCATTTTGGCCGCCAAGCAAGCAGGCAAAGGCTCTGGGGATATCGACCTCTATGAAGATGGGGTATCTACCGTGAGTAAAGGGCAAAAAAGATGATATTTGGGCTCCGCTCAGCACCGACAAAATTCCAAATCTGAGCAAAGTAGATCCGAAAACGATGAAGGATATTTCCAATATGGCTGTACCTTACCGTTCTTCCGCCGTAGTACTGGCTTACAACAGCGACAAAGTGAAGGACGTTCCTAACACATTGGACGAGCTGTACGATTGGATCCGCAAGCATCCACAAAAAAAATTTGCATACAATGATCCTTCCACAGGCGGGTCCGGAAATTCGTTCGTAATGACCACTCTTTATAAATCACTGCCCGAAGAGGCGATCCACAATTCCGACCCTGGCATAGAGAAGCAGTGGGACCAAGGCTTCGCGCTTCTGAAGGATCTTGGAAAATCCGTTTACGGCAAAGGTATTTATCCGAAGAAAAAAACCAAGGAACCCTGGACCTGCTGGCAAGCGGCGAAGTGGATATGATCCCTGCGTGGTCGGATATGGTGCTTGAGCAAACCGATAAAGGGCAGCTGCCTAAGTCAATTAAAATGAAGCAAATACAGCCGGGCTTCAACGGAGGTCCGACGTACTTGATGGTGCCGAAGCTGTCCGAGAAGAAAGATGCGGTAAACAAGTTCCTGAACTTTGTAGTGTCTCCTGAAGCTCAAGCGGTTGTCGTTAATAAAATGCACGGCTTCCCAGGCATCGAGCTGGCTAATATGCCGAAGGAAGTTCAAGATGCATTCAAAGGCGCTGCTCAAGCTTCCGCTCATTCAATATCGGCGACCTGGACAAAGATATGACCAAACGTTGGCAAAGTGAAGTTGCCGCCCAATGAGCAAGCAGATGAAAATGGGGATACTGGGATTGCTTCTGGTTATCCCCTCTTTTTTTAGTACTGTTCGTCATTGTGGTCATTCCGATTGTCATTTCATTTAAAGAAAGTTTGACCAACAAGTCAGGCGGCTATGATTTGTCCAATTACAGGTACTTGTTCACCGATAAGCTGATGCGGTCCAACATTATTTTTTTACTTTGGAAGTAACCGTCATTTCCGTCATTCTCGTACTGGTCATCAGCTATGCCCTGGCCGTTTACATGAGGTTCAACGACGGACCGGCTGTCCGCTGGATCCGCAGGACATACATGATCCCGATTTTTTATTCCGTCTGTTATCGCCACCTACGGCTTGATCCAGCTGCTCGGCAACCATGTTGGGTATCCCGGTTTTTTGGTTGCGGCTAACGCGGGCGAGATGCCCCGCATTATTTTCGATATGAAAGGGATTATTATCGCCAATTTGTGGTTTAATATTCCATTTACGACGATGCTGCTCGGCTCAGCGCTGTCCGCCGTCCCTAATGCGATTATCGAAAGCGCGAAGGACGTAGGCGCCGGAGGACTGAGAATCTTTTTTCCGCTTCGTTCTGCCCCTCACTTACAAAACGCTGCTCGTTGCGGTCACTTTTGCATTTATGGGGGTCATCGGCTCGTTTACTGCTCCCTTCCTGATCGGCCCCAACGCACCGCAGATGCTGGGCGTGTCGATGGAGCAAATTTTCAGTGTATTCCAGGACAAGCAGCTGGCCGCGGCGACCGCCTTCTTCACGTTCCTTCTCTGTTCTGTAATGGGTTATTTCTACATCCGGACCATGATTAAAGAGGAGAGCTCGAGGTCGATTTGAAAAAAGTATAATATGATGGAGTCCTCATTTGTAAGCAGCCTCATCCTATTGATCTTTCACAGAGACTGCTTCAGCTATAAAGAGAGCACACGGGAGAGTTTCTCGTCTGCTCTCTTTTTTTTACACATTAAAGCATTTAGACTTTAGGAGTTTTTTTTATGCATACAATTTAGAATTATTTTGTCTAATAATAGATAGTATAACAATTAAATTGACGATAAAAAATTGTCAGATATATAATTGTTATAGCAATTAAAATAAAGGAAGGTGACTCGAATGACTGCTTCGCATGACGCTTCCATCGGCTATCCGACGAGTATAACGAACCGCAATATAATCCGCTTTTTTGTCGGCTCACCTCAAACAGTTCGATATTACTCCGGAGCAGTGGACGGTGCTGAAACGGCTGTGCGAGCAAGACGGGATTAGCCAGAAAGAGACAGCTCAAAGAACGGATAAAGACCCCCCTACTGTGACTCGTATTTTAGATATTTTGGAACGTAAAGAGCTGGTCCGCAAACAATTAAACGGTGAAGACAGGAGATCGTTCTTAATCTACATCACAGACAAAGGCAGGAGGCAGTACGATCAAGTCAAGCCTTTTATCCAGGAACTGTTCGAACAAAGTCTGCTTAGGGGGATACCCGGCGAAGAGCTGGAAATTTTTTTAGAAAGGTTTTGTCCCGGATCAATGAAAATATAGCGGAGGATCTGGAATAGCTATCTCGACATCTTAATATAAGTATTTGTCTCGACAATTATATGCCAACAACTAAATCAGAAAGAAGAGATATGGGTGGAGAATGATTCACTATGGAGCCGCAACTTTTTTTTAACGGTCAGCATAAGCAGCTTTTTTTTATTTTTTTTATGACGTTCTACATATTGGCGGTTACATTGCCGTCCTTTGTACTGGACAATTTACATGGCAGCAAACAAGAAATCGGGCTGGTCACGACAGTATTTATAATCGCGGCCGTTATATTCCGCCCCTTAACCGGTAAATGGCTGGACGAAGTGAACAGAAAGGCATTGTTGAACATTTCCCTCGTCTTATTTACAGTTTGCAGCGTTTTTATATCTGATCATCCATGATTTTTTATTTGCTTCTGGCGCTGCGTTTTATCCATGGTATTGCTTTTGGTATCGCGGCCACCGCGACCTCCGCCATTGTGCTTGAAGTCATTCCGGATAATCGTAAAGGGGAAGGCATCGGTTATTTCAGCTTATTCATGAGCCTTGCTATGGTCGTTGGTCCTTTTCTCGGTCTTTCACTTATGGCGCATACCAATTTTAACCTGCTTTTCATGACGGTATCGATATTTTCTTTGCTGTCCTTTATATGCGGTATTTCGACTGAGATCCCAAGCATGTCCCTAAAAAGAGCAGTCTCAGCCCGTGGGACGTAAAAAAAGGTATATCGAGCCGAAAGCCGTGCCTATTTCTTTGGCCGGTTTTGTGGTGGCTTTTTTCTTACGGGGCGATTTCCACATTTATTTCCGTTTACGCCAAATCGATCGGTTTGGAACAGACCGCAAGCTACTTTTTTTATCGTATTCGCGGCTATGATTCTCATATCGCGGCCTTTTACGGGCAGGCTGTTCGATCGCCGGGGAGAGCATATACTCGTGTATCCCGGCATTATTCTGTTCGTCGTCGGTATGATATGGCTCAGCCAGGCTTATACTGCTCCGGTCTTTTTTAATTACGGGAGGGATTATCGGACTGGGGTACGGCGCCATTCTTCCCAGCTTCCAGACCCTTGCTGTCCAATCTGCTCCTGCGCATCGGCGGGGCCTTGCCACTGGAACTTATTTTACGTTCTTTGATTCGGGTTACGGGGTAGGCTCATACGTTTTGGGCATCATCGCAGCACTCACAGATTACCATACGATGTATTTTTTTCGGAGGAATCGTTGTCGCTCTCTCGCTGGTCATTTATTATCTTCTTCATCACAGGCAAAAGGAAACAAAAAAAAGTGCCACAAAGCCGGAGACTGTGTAAAAGGGAAATGTGAAGAAGCAAGAGGGGGTCTAAATGGCCGGGATCGCCGTAAAAGGGGATCCTGTTTTTTGTATTGTAAAACCCAATCTCGTCTGATAAGATAGGGACATATTTAGTTAATATATTAACTATAAGATCGGGTGATCGCACGATGGCAACGATTAAAGATATAGCCCGGCAGGCTAACGTTTCCTCGGCGACGGTCTCGCGGGTATTGAACAATGACGCGACATTATCGGTCAGCGAGGATACGAGAGACAGAATTTTCACGATAGCGGAAGAGCTGCAGTATAAGCCCACCCGGATGAAGAAGCTGAAGAGAGAGAATCATATGTCCCAAAGGCAGATAGGTCTGCTTTTACTGAACTCGCCGGACGAAGAAAAGCTGGATCCATACTTTTTTATCTATACGTGAAGGCATTGAAAGGCATTGTCAGGAGCTGGGCATTACGATAGACCATGTGTTCCGGGCCGGCAGAGTGGACCTCTCGGCATTTCGGCAGCTGGACGGTCTTATTATTGTAGGATCCATCGATGTATCGGAAATTGACAATATATTTAGTAAAAAAAGAACGTATTGTTTTAGTAAACCATCCGTTGGTTCACCGAGACTACGACTCTGTGAAGATTCATTTTAAACAGGCGGTTGAGGATGTGCTTGAACATCTTTTCCGGTTAGGCCATAAAGAAATAGGATTCATCGGCGCGCAAGAGTATATTCACAAACTTGGTCCCGACAAGAGAGGCAGGAGATCGTTGAAGCCAGAAAATTTTATTTTGAACGGATCATGCAGGAAAAAAAAGGTTTGTTTCAACCTGAATTCGTTTATTCCGGGGATTGGTCCACGACGAGCGGTTATCTTATGATGAATAAAATGCTGAACCAGACGCATCGCCCTACCGCCTGTTTTATCGGCAGCGACCCGATGGCCATCGGCGCGATACGCGCTCTGCATGAGCATGGGGTGAAGGTCCCGGAAGAGATGGCCATAATCGGTTTTGACGATATTGAAGTATCCGCTTACATGAATCCGCCGCTTACCACTGTGAAAGTCTACACCGAGCATATGGGGAAGATGGCGGTAAACATGCTGCTGGACCGTTTTGAAGGGAGAGAAGTGTCTGTTCATGTCATGATCGATACGAGCCTGGAGATCCGTGAGAGCTGCGGCGGCAGCGCCTCTCCATCTGAGTAACGTGTGTGGGCGAATAAGTAACTTGATCTTGAAAGGGGTTGGCCGATGGTAATACAATTGAAACGCAGTTTACCGGGAATTTCATAATGAAAGGGCATTCAGTTGTCCCTTGAATGAAAGCGCTTCACAACCAAGAGGACATTTTTTTAAAATAAAAACTTTAAAGGAGCTGCGATTATGGCGATTTACTATGAAGAAGCAGAAGGCTTGTTTCATCTTCAATCAAAAGACATGAGCTACGTAATTCAACTGGTGAGAGGGTTCCCGGCACATGCTTATTGGGGTAAAAAAGCTCCGCCATGACGGGAATTTGAGCAGCATCTTGCAATTTATCGAGCGCACCTCCTTTTGCCCCAACCCGCTGCCGGACGTCAAAAGCATCTCCCTGGACACGCTGCCGCAGGAATATCCGCAATATGGCACCAGCGATTTCAGGCACCCGGCTTATCAGGTCCGGTTGGAGGACGGAAGCAGGATCACCGAACTGCAATATACGGGCCACCGAATTATAGACGGGAAACCCGAACTTGAGGGGCTGCCTGCAGTGTACGCTGAATCTGACCGGGAAGCGCAGACATTGGAACTGGAGCTCACGGATGCTTATACCGGTCTTACGGTCATCCTCAGCTACACGGTATTTGAAGATTTCAGCGCTGTCGCCCGTTCGACGCGTTTTGTCCACAAGGGCAAACAGCCTGTCCGTCTGGCGCGTGCGTTAAGCGCGACTGTTGATTTTCCCGATGCGGATTACGAGTTTCTATATCTGTCGGGAGCCTGGGCTAGAGAGAGGCATGTGCAGAGAAGGCCATTAGGACCTGGAGGGACAAGAATAGAAAGCAGAAGGGGCTCCAGCAGCCATCAGCTGAATCCGTTCGCTGCGCTGCTCCGTCCTAACGCGGATGAGGACCAGGGAGAGGTGTATGGATTTAGTCTGGTATACAGCGGCAGCTTCCTGATGGAAGCGGAAGTGGACCAGTTTGATTCCACCCGTCTGTCCGTCGGGATCAATCCTTTTGATTTTTTCCTGGCAGCTTGCTCCCGGAGAAAGCTTTCAAACCCCGGAAGCGGTGCTCGTGTACTCCCCGGAAGGACTCGGTGGAATGTCGAGGACTTATCACCGTTTGTACCGCACCCGATTGTGCAGAGGCATTCACCGGGACCGCGAGCGGCCTATCCTGGTCAACAACTGGGAGGCGACTTATTTTCAATTCAATGCGGAAAAAATCGAAGCGATCGCGAAGGCCGCGGCGGATTTGGGCATTGAGTTGTTCGTTTTGGATGACGGCTGGTTTGGAAAAAAGGGACGACGACACAAACTCCCTGGGAGATTGGGTGGTTGACCGCAGCAAGCTCTGACGGGCTGGAAGATTTGGCGCAGCGGGTCAACCGGCTTGGCCTGCAGTTCGGCCTGTGGGTTGAACCGGAGATGATTTCTCCGGACAGCGATTTATACCGCGAGCATCCGGATTGGTGCCTGCATGTGCCGAACAGGCGCCGCACGGAAGCGCGCAACCAGCTGGTGCTCGATTATTCAAGACAGGATGTCCGCGACTACCTGTTCCGGAAGCTGAGCGACGTGTTTTCCAGCGCACCGATCTCGTATGTGAAGTGGGATATGAACCGCAATATGACGGAAATCGGGTCAGCCGCAACACCGGCGGAGCGTCAATCGGAGACCGCGCACCGTTATATGCTGGGATTATATGAGCTGCTGGAACGCCTGACGGCGAAGTTCCCGCATATTTTGTTCGAAAGCTGCTCCGGCGGCGGCGGGCGGTTTGATCCGGGCATGCTGTACTATA
Source organism: Paenibacillus sp. JCM 18996 (assembly GCA_001313085.1). The sequence continues at coordinate 36,491 of BBFE01000023.1, forward strand.
TGCCTCAGACCTGGACAAGCGATGATACGGACGCCATCGAACGGCTGAAGATACAGTACGGCACAAGTCTGGTGTATCCGGTCAGCACTATGGGAGCCCATGTCTCGGCTGTGCCCAATCATCAAGTGCATCGCATGACGCCGCTTGCCACGCGCGGGGATGTCGCCATGTCCGGTAACTTCGGCTATGAGCTGGATTTGACCCGTTTCACCGACGAAGAAAAGGAAATCGTCAAGGCGCAGGTCGCCGTGTACAAGGAATTCCGCATGCTGGTGCAGAAGGGCGACCTGTACCGCCTGAAAAGCCCGTTTGACGGGAATGAAACTGCCTGGATGTTTGTTTCTGAGGACAAAGCGGAAGCTCTCGTCTTCTATTTCCGGGTATTGGCAGGGCCCAACGCACCGTTCAGCCGGATTCGCTTGAAAGGATTGAACCGGACTATGATTACACACTGGGAGATGACGCGGACCGTTTTGGCGGCGACCGTCTCATGTACCTCGGCCTGACGGTTCCTTCCCTGCGCGGCGATTACGCAAGCACCTGGTTCCATTTGAAAGCTGTGAAATAAGAAGGCTAAGAGAGAGCCGGTTGATTTATTCAGTAAGCTGCCTGGATCACAAGTGCCGGGCGGCTTAATTGATTTACGGTACTGGAGCAGATTATCGCCAGAAAACCCGCCGGTATCGCGCTTTCAGCGATTAATCCGAAAGAATTGTCCATTACGATCAACAAAGCGGTCGAAGCGGGGATTCCCGGTTTTTAACCACTATTTGAGCTCAGTGAGGAGATAGGATTTCCACCCGTTTCCGCCCGCGCGCAGAGTCCAGGCTGGCATCGATTACTTTCATATTACGCACTCCGTCCCAAGGCTGAACGGCTCCGTTTCACCAAAAAAAAGCACCGCCCTTGCGAACCGGTTTAACAGCAGGAGCTGCTGGTTGCCGCGCTCGAACGGCTCGATCCTCGTTTCGCCGCGCACGGTCACCGCTACGTCGGGGCTCAGATCGCCTCGGAGCGAGAATGCCGAAGGCAAGCAGATCGCGCCATGCGTGCCGCGGATTTCCAGCTTATTGGCGAATTCAGCCACAGGCCGCATTGGAACGTCATCCCCACATCGCCAGGGAATTCCAGGATGCCCGAGGCCATCATATCGACGCCGCCATGCTCTAACGAAAACAAAGCCTGCGTTGTGACGGCAATCGGCTCCTCATCAAGCACATAGCGGGCGGCGCTGAACAAGTAGCAGCCAATGTCATAGAGGCTGCCGCCGCCCATTTCCTGCCGGAAGCGGAAGTCCCCCTGCATGACGGAACGGTCAGACGTAAAGACGCCATTGACGGCCCTAACCGTACCGATGTCGCCGGATCGGATAATCTCTTTCACCCGGTCATAGCGTGGATGGTGGCGGTACATAACATTTTCCTGCAGTTTGACACCGGACTGTTCGCAAGCCTGTACCATATGTACCGCTTGACGCTCCGTTAGCGCCATCGGTTTCTCAACAAGCACATGTTTGCCTGCGAAAGCAGCGTGGATCGTCCACTCCTCATGCATGTGGTTCGGCAGCGGAATGTAAACCGCATCGACGCTCGTGTCAGTTAACAGCTCCATATAGCTGCCATAGGCGGCCGGGATGCCATTGGCATCAGCGAACGTCCTGGCTTTCGCTTGATCTCGGCTTGCCACAGCAACGATCTCATTGAGGTCCGATGCACGAACCGACGGAATAAACGCTTTAGCGGCAATCTGCGCGCATCCCAAAATTCCCCAACGCAGCACGGACATGAGCATTCCTCCTACACTAAATGACAAGAGCCTTTCTGATGTAATTGTAGCAGATTTTCTGGAAAAAAAAGCGGATAAGGAGTATCCTTTTGTCGTACTGAAAATTTTGAAAATTTCAATCATTTTCCAGATTAAGTAAAGAGGAAATATTTGTTAAATGTCGAAAATAACCTCTATGTTGCTTGAAAAAAAAGTGAGGAGGCGGAACACAGGATGGCGAATTTTGATAGTTTGGACATGGGGCTCGGTGCGTTAACAAAGCTTTCAAATGCGAGGTCAAGATCGATCAGCGCAGAAAATTTTACAGGCGAGAAGGGGAAGGCTGCGATGGCGAACGAAGGAACCGGTGCAGCCTGCGCCCGCGACCTCGGCATAGGCTGGAAGGTATCGCCTTCCATAATGATTAAATCCGGCACAAATTTCACGTTAGCGAGATCGATGGTCCGGGTGTTATTCAGCATATTTGGATGACCACCCAACCCGATAAGTGGAGAAGCTTGATTGTACGTATTTATTGGGATAAGGAATCGGATCCTTCGGTGGAGGTGCCGCTCGGCGACTTCTTCTGTAACGGATGGTGTGAGCGGAGCAATGTAAACTCGCTGCCGATTGCTGTGAATCCCGCGGGCGGCATGAACAGCTATTGGGTGATGCCTTTCCGGCAAGAGGCGAAGGTGACCGTAGAGAATCGTTCTGCTGACGATGCCGTCCTGTATTTCCAAATTGATTATTCACTGACTGATGCAGTAGAAGAAACTGCATATTTCCATGCCCAATGGCGGCGCAGCAATCCTGTGCAGTATAAGGAGGTCCATACTATCCTGGACGGCGTGAAGGGCAAGGGACATTACGTCGGTACATACCTGGCTTGGCAGGTAAACAGCACCGGCTGGTGGGGCGAAGGGGAAATCAAGTTCTACATGGACGGGGATAAGGAATTTCCCACGATTTCCGGCACAGGTACGGAAGACTATTTCGGCGGTGCGTGGAACTTCGAACAGCCTAAAGGTGAATACGGTCTGTATTCTACAGCCTTCCTGGGGTTACACCAGGTGATAAAGCCGGATGGTCTGTACAGGAGCCAGCAGCGCTTTGGCATGTACCGATGGCATATTATGGATCCGATCCGTTTCGGGGAAGATTTACGCGTCACGATTCAGGCGCTCGGCTGGCGCTCAGGGGGAAGATATTTGCCGCTTCAGGATGACATTGCTTCGGTTGCTTATTGGTATCAGGCGGAGCCGCACGCTGTATATCCCGAACTTCCCAAGCAAGACGATCTCGAAGTTATCTAGCGCTGGGTTCACGTAGTTCTTGGCATGGTTATAAACATCTCGAAAGGGCAGCCAGCTTGCTGCCTTTTTTTCTCCTGCGCATCACAGTTGCACAAGAATCCGTTTGATCATCTTCAAGAAGTCGTAAATGCCGTTTACCCATTTCTGTGCATATTATCCAAGGAGTTATTATGCCTCCGCGGATAGTGTGTGCTTTTTTTTTTAGAATAATGAGATTGATTTATGTCATAGTTGCAGCTCTATTTTAACGCGAGTTACAGCTCTTCCCATTTTGCCCACATTTCCTTCGGATTCAGTTCATATACTTCCTTCTCACGGTACATGTAATGCTGCATGATGAATTCACGGCGTATCGTTGCAAAATCTTCGTGGTACTGCTTGATAAATTCGTTGATCTCTTTTTTTCCGTGTACTGCTTTCCCTTTTCCAGCTTTGCGGCCAGCTGTTCCAATACCATCAGCTTTTTTTCTTATATTGGCTGGGAATGCGCTTCAACTTGCCGTCGGCAGAGAAGAAGGAATTCAATACGGACAGTTTAAGCTTCTCGTTGTTCTCTGTTTGCAGCTGTTCTTCTTTGACACTCGTTTCTTTGAAAATCAGATCGGCTGTCGCTTTAGCATTCTGCTTCAAAAAAATAGTCATTAAGAGAGAAATAGATCGTGTTCTTTTCTCTTCTTTCGTTGATTAGACTCGCTTCTCTAAGTTTCATCGCATGATGGGTAATCGTTGGGGGCGACACGCCTAGCTTTTCCGCTAACGCCTGTCCGTGCATTTCTCCGTCGGCAAGCAGAATCAGTATCCGTATGCGTGTCGGATCGGCCAGTGCTTTATGGTAATTTACGATTTTATCGAGTTGGATACAAAACCCTCCGTTGATTACATGAATATATAACAGTCTAATTATAGCTTAATATAAGTTTTCACTTCGGTCAAAATGTGCAGGGAGTGGAGCCAATTGAAGGTTTCAATTTAACTGAATTTTATCTTAGGCTTGCCCAGTCTCTCCATTCATTGCGGGTATTCACTTCATATATTTCCTTGTCTCGGTTGACGAACCGGTGGATAAACAGTTCCCTGCGGATCGTGGCGTAGTCTTCGTGAAAGGCTTTGATAAATTCGTTCATTTCTTTTTTCTGCATACGGTTTGTTGGGCTCCAGTTGGTTTGTGAGATGCTCGAGGACGATTAACTTTTTTTTTCAATTGTGAAGGAAGGTTCTTCAAACGACCATGCTCTGTGAAAAAAATTGCGCAGCACGGATTTCTGCAGCTTTTCGTTTTTTTTGGTCAGCGTGTTTGCGGGATGGTCAGGCATTTTGGTCCTCCTTTAATTAAATTATTGTCTAATTAGATGTTATTAAAATTAGGTATCTTTGTCAACTGTAAATGTTATAATATGGATATTCAATCGAAGGATGTTTTAAACGAGCAATTCTTCTAACAAAGTTTACGACTCGAACGATTTAGATCAAACAATGGAGGTACAGTATATGAAACATGAACAATTCACAACAACAACCCGTTCACTGCGTGAGGATGCTTTGCCTTATCGTTTGTTTCAAAAGGCGAAAAAAATTTGGGATCTGGGATCCGAAAGACATAGATTTCAAACAAGATGTTTTGGATTGGACAACGTTGACTGAATCACAGCGTATAGGAACGCTGCGTCTGTTATCCCAGTTCCAAGCAGGAGAAGAAGCAGTCACCATCGATTTATTACCGCTTGTTATGACTATTGCAAAAGAAGGAAGACTCGAGGAAGAACTGTATCTCACTACATTCCTGTTTGAAGAAGCGAAACATACGGAATTTTTTCCGCATCGTCTTGAATGTCCTAGGTATTAACGATGAAATTTCTAAGTATCATGTACCTACGTACCGCAAGATTTTTTTATGAGATATTGCCTGAAACCATGAACCGATTATTAGTTGACCATACACCAGAAGCTTTAGCCGATGCGTCAGTCTTATACAATATGTTCGTAGAGGGAGTTCTGGCTGAAACTGGGTATTGGTCCTTTTATCAAGGTCTGAATAAGATGGGAAAAATGCCAGGGCTAATGAAGGGAATCGATTATCTTAAGAAAGACGAATCCCGGCATATAGGATATGGAACATTCTTGCTTCAACGGCTGATTTGTGAGCATCCTCACCTTTTTTGATCGAATTGCAAATCGTATGCAAGAACTGGCGCCAATGGCTTTATCCATAAACAGGGAAGTTGTCGAGAGCAACGGAACAAGTCCGTTTGATATCCGAAGATGTGGTTGGCGTAATTGATTAGGAGTTCCTGGAAGCCGTGTAAAGTAAATGCGTTAGTTCTAATTCTTATTTCGGAAAACGATAGTTGAGGGGCTTTCTGCGACGGCTCCTTTTTTTCATTTGTTGAAATAACGAGTTTTGCAGAACGTACCCGAAGGAATACGAAAGAATAACGATTCAGGTTAAAATGGAACAGTTTGAATTTTGTTCAATAATCGGGCAGTAAGGTATCAGATGGATTTGATTGGATTGGATATTAACTTTTTTATAAAAAGTGTTGTGGCACATAACGATTATAAAAAGGATTATTACCAAATAAAGATCTCTATAGAGAATAATATTTTCAATTATTCCTGTAAATACTAAAAAAAAATCATATAAGGAGAACTAAGCAACAAATGGAACATAACCCAAAACTTATATCATCAGAAATTGCAGCATTATGGAGTGCATATATGCAAAATTCAATGGCTTATTGTATAGTTCAGCATTTTGCCACTGTTAATGAAGATGCAGATTCTACAGAAATTATTCAAACAGCTTTAACAAATTGCAATTTTGTTGTAAACGAAGTAAAACAAATCTTTGAAAAAAAAGAAAATCATGCAATACCTTTTGGATTCACACAAGAAGATGTGAACTTAAAAGCGGGTCGATTATATTCAGATTTGTTTACCATTAGATACATAAAATACATGGCTGCTGCTGGAACTGCGGCTGCGGCAGCTTTGCTCGAAGTATTGGCACGGAAAGATGTAAGAGATTGGATTTCAAAAAACTTCAGAAATGTTTATGAAACTTTACAATGATGCTTGTGATTTACTTCTAAAGAAGGGAGCATTTGTCCGTTCACCTACCTTACCTCCAATGGAAAAAAGCTGAATACCTTCAAAGTGAATCATTTTTTTATCAGGATTAATCGGCAAACACCGACCTTTGACTGTTATTGAACTAACTCATATTTCGAAAAAAATACGGAAACAAACTCCATTGGCAGAACTTTTATCACAGGCTTTTCCCAAACAGCTAAATCATCTGAAGTGAGAAGATATTTGGAGAGAGGTACGGAGATAGCTGCAAAGCATGAGACAGTGTTTAGACAGATTTTAATTGAAGATGGGGTGCCATTGCCAACCACATGGGATTCAACAATTTCACAATCCATTGATGCCCCATTTTCAGATAAGTTAATGATGTTTCAAATCAATAGTTTAAATGCCCTTAGTGTTGCGGGTTATGGGACCGCCATTGGGGCAAGCCTTAGAAAGGATTTAGGAGGACATTACACAAGACTTGTTGCTGAAATACTCCAGTATGCAAATGATGGCGTTAAATTGATGATTGACAACAGGTGGATGGAACAACCGCCACAAAATGTTGACAGGGAAGCATTAAGAAATAGAAGTGTGTAGTGGTAATCGATATGGACGAAAACAGCGTCGGTTAGTTGGTAAATAGCATGCAGGTTCCGGATCCATTGGAGAAGAGAGCGAAATCCGTCCTCGTCATTTGGAAACAAGAGGGGTTCACCAAGCACAATGCCGCGGAAATGCACGGCTCGCGCCACATGGTTTTCTTGGGCGATGTCGATCCCCATTCCTTAACTATTGCCATCCTATGACCTTTGCTCACGACTAATAAATTTCAGATATTTCCATATTTAAGGGAATGAAAAAACGAATCAATGTATATTGTTAATATGATCCGCTTGAATGGGAATACTCCCCATAAACAACCTTAATTGGGGGCGGAATCATGGCATATAAAATGCAGCAAGGAAACGGACTGTACTGCGCCACCGAATATCATTCGCTGTACAAAGTACTCTTGTGTGAACCTCAGTATATGGAAATAAGTGAAATTATCAATGAAACGCAAAGGCATTATGCGGAGGACAATATAGATAAAAAAGCTGGCGGTAAAGCAGCATCGTGAATTTCGCAAAGCTTTGTCAGACCAGGGCATCGAAGCCCTGCTCCTGCCTCATGTAGAAGAATATCCCGAGCAGGTGTTTACCAGAGATATTGGTTTTACACTGGGACAGAAGTTATTTGTGTCTCACATGGGCCGCGGAATCAGACAAGGCGAAGACAATATATTAATTAAATGGCTCAATGAACATAATTACCCTTTTTATAACTTACAACGGGACAGTATCGAAGGCGGAGACGTGATGATTGACCGGAATACCGTTTTTGTCGGGATCAGCGGCCGAACCTCGCAGAATGCGGTACATAATTTAATGCAATACATACCAGAGTACGAAGTGGTGACTATACCGATTGAACGTTCCTACCTGCATCTGGATTGTGTGTTTAATGTGCTGTCTCCAACGGAAGCGCTCGTCTTCTCGCCGGCTCTCCACCAAGAAGACTTAGACCGATTAGCCGCACGTTATGAACTAATTGAGGTGAATAAGACCGAACAATTTAAAATGGGAACGAATGTATTGTCATTAGGCAGCAAGAAAGTTTTTTAGTTTGCCTGTTAATGAAGAGGTAAATAAAGAACTTCACCGTAGAGGCTACGAAGTGATTGAAGTGGATATTTCGGAAATCATTAAATCAGGAGGATCTTTCCGCTGCTGCACACTGCCGCTTATAAGGGGAGAAGAGTAAAGGACATAGACTTGGCAGGATTCCATTTTAATCCACTATACTTGCCATCATTTCGAAACGTCCTATTGATTGGCTTGCCGGTTGAGCTCCGAACGAAGGAACACAGATAGGAAGAATTATTGATCAGTCATGAAATAACATGAATAAAAAAAAGCGATAGGAACTAAGTTGTACAAACAAATGATGTATTCCCTCCACGCGTTATGTATAGACTGTTTAAATCGGATTGTAAAAAATATCTCTGAAAAAAAGAAATTTTACCTTTACAGTTTACTCTTATTCGGGTAAACAAAGGTATTCCTAGCCACAAGGAGGTTAAGTAATGACAGGAAATATCCGAACTATGGCGTTGACGGAAGATGAAAACCAAGTCGTTAAAATGGGTTCACGAGGCTTTACACTCAAAGAAGCAGAGATGTATTTGGACGAGGCACCTGAGCCAATCCTACAATTACCCATCACAAGAGAAGAGTGAAGGCATAACCTTCCGCATCGTATGAATAGTAAGTGGCTGACGTGTGGTTGATTGGTAAACGGAAGTAATAGAAGAGAACCGCTGCATGTATAATATAAACTCCAAAAGAAGAAACGCCAAGATTCATGATTGCATTGACGATCTTCGCATGTAGATTTCGATACAATAAGTTTGCTATTTGGTAAGCGTCAAACATCAAGCCCTCAAATATACATGAGAAAATGAGAGCAACCTAATCCAATCGGAGGTTGCCTTATGATTACTAAAGAACAGCATCACCAAGAATGGACAGCCCGTATAGCGGATTACAAAACGAGCGGGTTTACAATGTCAGCGTGGTGCGATGTCCATCATGTTAAAAAAAGAGCAGTTGAAGTATTGGCTCCGCAAACTAAAATCAATCCCTTCCGAGGTTGGAACTCTTTTTTTAATCACTGGATGCCGCTAACGGTTACCGATCCCATCCAATCTACCATTCCCACCTCTTCCCTTGTCGTTAGTATCGGTTCAGTTCATATAGAGATCCATCCTGGCTTTGACCCATGGCTGCTATGAGAAGTCGTGCAAGCTCTGGAAGCGCCATGCTAACATTATCCAGCGTCCAGCACATCTATCTCGCATCTGGATCAACCGATCTGCGCAAGTCCATCGACGGATTAGCTGCCATCGTGCAGGAAGGCTTCGAGCTCAATCCCTATTCGCCGAGCTTGTTCGTGTTTTGCAATCGTGAGTGGAACAAACTCAAGATTTTGTATTGGGAGCACAACGGGTTCTGGCTGTTTTACCGCCGTCTTGAACGCGGTACATTTCAATGGCCGACCACGAGCGCGGGCATAGTAACCATCTCCTCCCGCGAGCTTCGCTGGCTACTCGATGGACTTTCGCTTCGCCAGCGCCAGGCACACCCGAAAGTTACGGCTGAAACGGTCGTTTAAAGCAAATGTTCGCGGTATCGCCATACCTCCTGGCAGGGATAAAGTGACATTCACCGAATCTATATGGTATGGAAAATAGAGCGGATACCTTAACGACAATCCAACAACTGGAATAGCGAAACCAATCAGACGCAGCAAATTGCAGAGCTTACAGCCAAGCTCAAATGGTACGAGGAGCAGTTCCGTCTTGCGCAACAAAAAACGCTTCGGTGCATCAAGCGAGAAGACGAGCCCCAATCAATTGGAGCTGAATCTATTCAACGAAGCCGAGGTACTTGCAACGCCTAAAGGGCAAGAGCCGCCGACGGAGCAAGTAACTTACGAACGCAGAAAATCGACCGGCAAGCGCGAAGCGGATCTGGAACGTTTGCCGATCGAGACCGTGACCTATGAGCTCAGTGAGAAGGATCAGGTCTGCTCGTGCTGTGGCGGCGCACTTCATGAGATGAGCACCGAGACTCGAAGCGAGATCGCCATCGTGCCACCTCAAGTCAAGGTCATCCGACATGTGCGGCAGATCTATTCCTGCCGCCATTGTGAGCGTGAAGACATTCAGACACCTATCGTTACGGCTCCGATGCCGAAACCCGTCTATCCGGGAAGCATCGCTTCGCCGTCAGTTCTGGCGCATATCATGTGCCAGAAGTACGTGGACAGCTTGCCGCTTTATCGACAGGAGCAGCAGTTTGCACGTTTGGGCTTTACATTGTCACGGCAAACGATGGCGAACTGGATGATATACGGAGCGGAGCAGTGGCTGTCTCCCATGGTCGATGCCATAAAGGCGTATTTGCTCAAGCAGGAGACGCTGCATGCAGATGAGACGACGCTGCAGGTGCTACGTGAACCGGGAAGATCGGCAGAATCCACATCCTATTTGTGGCTCTACCCGACCGGTCGATGTGTATCGCCGGCGGTGCTTTATGACTACCAGATGACACGGGGCGGCGAACATCCCCGGAAATTCTTAACCGGCTTTAAGGGGTATCTACATGTGGACGGCTATCCAGGCTACCACAAAGTTGCTGGTGTTACACTAGTCGGATGCTGGGCGCATGCTCGGCGCAAGTACGACGAAGCGTTAAAAGCCTCGCCCGAGACGAAAGGGCAATCGGATACGGCGGCGGGTCAGCGGCTGGCGTATTGCAATGCGCTCTTCGCCATTGAACGCGACTTGAAGGATGCCACGCCGGAAGAGCGGCATAAGTCTATTACAGCTCCAGTACAATGATAGGTTTGGGGCTATTAACGTTTACATTGACCCCATACAAACAATAAAGGAGCTGCCGCTGCTGCTCCTTTTACTTCTTCACGAAATTCAGGAATTTTTTTTGAACAGATGCGTTGATCGCTCAACGGGCAGTAATGTGGAACAGTTTATACAACTTAGTCTAAAATTGCTGTAGAGAATGAACAGTCAAGCAAGCCGTGCCATTCAACTCCCACCATTCAATCGCATTCATTTTAAATTTGCTTGCCATCTGTCATACCAGAAAAGGACCAGGTATGGAATTAAATATCTAATAACGGTAAGGGTATGGTTCCATTGGTTGTAGATTAACCAACCTTGACTATAGGAGTAGAAAGCACATAAAAGGGTCAAACAAACTAGCAGTGCAAACGAAATTATTTTAAACGGGGTAGCTATTCTGGATATTACCATTCCTATAATTAGAGCAAGAATGAAGCTGGAACCTAAATCCGTGATTCTATCATCTGAAGAAGGACTTGATAGAAGTCCAGGGCGCCATTGGTGAAGATTGAATAATACATCGGGAATTGCACCAGGCAGCGCTAATGCAGTATAGGCAAAGCAAGTCAATCTAATAAAGTAGGGTACTTTCGAGGGGCTATGGATATACACATTGGCCAAACGTGAGAAGAATGCAAATCCCACTAAATAAAACAAAGCGGAATATACAACAGACCAATTGTAGTATCTCAAGAATTCCAGTCTTAGATAAACCCATTCCAAGAAAGTCATGACGGATGCCCAAGTCAGAGCTGTTTTCCAAGGGTGATTCATAACATGATAACAGAATAATACAGCAGTTAACGGCAAAATGATGGAATCAGTAAATAAAATGCCTAAAAAAAGTTGTCACGAACGGGGTCGGACAAAAGGCTCGTTGGGAATTTATATAGGCCCAGTAATAAATTAAAAAATGATCTCGGTAATATCTACGACCAGCAAAGCGAGAACAAAGATATTTACAAAAGAACTCCATGTTAATCTCTTTGATTTCAATAACCAGCCGACGTAGGCTGATGCTAAAACAATATGAAGGATATAAAGCATGACAAATTCCCCCCCAACTAAGTTTATAGTTTCCATAATAGAAATTAATATTCGGTTAATTGGGGTTTTTTTGTCCATTTTACTATCGAAATATTGTTAACGGATAACGTTAGCTGAGTAAACACCCAAGTCGGAGGCAACTGACTTGATCGGCAGGGATGGATTATCCCCGTTAAATGCAGACGACGAGCCTATGATTGAGCCTCATGGCTTTCCCGCAAAAAGGGAAAGCCCCTTCCGCTTGGCTTTCAGCGGAAGGGGCTAGGCTTAAAAAATGCTGTTCGGTTGTCTCGTCGAAGACCATCTCGATCTTGTCAATCTGACGCTTGTCGTTCAGGGTGATATTCTGAATGATGAGGTGCAGCAGCGTCTTGCGCTGGTCGAAGGACGAAAATCGAAGTAGGTACTCGAAGCGCCCAATCAATGACTGTACTTGCTCGAAGGAGACGGTTTGCGAATGGTCGATGTTCAGTTCGTATTCCAGTTCGGACTTTCGGCCATAAAGCCGATCAAGTTCGGCTTCAAGTTCTGCAAGCCGATCGGAAAAGAGCTTTCGATCAAAATCGTCCAATTCATATAGTTCCAAGTACTTGAGCTTTTTTTGCCTGAATCTCCTGGACTCGGGTCTGGACTGCGCCTAGTTCGTCCATCAACGGCTTGACACGGCTCTCCTTCCGGTCATTGATGCCATTGACGATTGCCCTAAGGACGTGGCTTCGACAGCACCTGCTTTTCTTATTGATGAACCGTTTCTTTCTGCATCTGTGCTTTGACACCGTGTCGCACTTTTTTTCAAGTTCGCCTTTTCGATTTTTTTCACCAATTTCGGCTTCAAATGCGATAATTTTCTTTGTTGCTTAATTGGCTGTTCCCACAGTAACAGGTTGCAGCGGCTCCTCTGCCACTGTACGATTTTCTACACTGAGCATTATCCGTTCCGCTATTCGTTTAATTGCTCTCATCTTTATGTCGTCCTCATTACAAATCCATGCTCGAAAATCATCATCTCGTGTTAATTGAATAACGTTATTTACGTCTTTTTTTTCCATAAGGTTCCGGTAAATAGTCCTCGATATCACCATACTCCAGAATGAAGATGCGATCCTCTTCCTCTCTTGTTATGAATGATTGAAGTAAGTTTTTTTTGTCCCTCTGTCATGTCAGGTTGAAGTTTACGACGGAAGCTCTTAATGTACTCCCAAAGAACCCGAAGTTCTTCTAGTTGACCACTTGTAAGCGCTCGTTCAAGTTTTTTCGGTCAGTGTTGCACCATCCACGCTTCTAACATCTTTAAGCACGTTCTCATCAATTTTACGTTCATTTGTGACAAAAAAAAGGCTTTTGAGCGTGTTATCCCCGATCTGATTCACATAATCAGGATCTGTGACGATCCAATTTTCGGTGCCGAGCATATTAAGGAAATCCCGATATTTTTTGCAAATTAATTTTACCTGCTACGTCAATCACTTCGATGATTTTATTTATTTTGTACTCTTTCAGCAACACTTTGATCATTTTCTGGAATATCAACCGATCTGAAATTCCTTCAACCAAAACGACCTTATCAGCGAAAAAACATTTTTTTCATTGTTCGTACTGTTGATGATATGCAACAAATCTTTCGTTCCTACGACAGACTCGGCTTGAAAATGAGCAACATGACTTGCATTCTGATCGTCCCTAAACACTCTGATGACGTCATTTAGCGTTCGTTCATTAATGAATGCCGGAGAATGAGTTGATATGACGAATTGGTTGCCCGTCTCCCTTGCAAGCTCTAAAAAACAGTTCAATCAACACCGACTGCCACTTTGGATGCAAATGCACTTCTGGTTCGTCAACAATTTCGTGTTCTGAAGGAAAAAAAACGCTCCCCTTATATCGCTATTGGGAACGATGATATAACCTTTTAACAAGAAATGCCTCATAACGATCGTTACAATATCCAGCAAATTGCTTTTTTACCACCGCCATTCGGACCAATCAAAATGTTAAATTGTTCATTAAAGTTAACTACAGTCGATTCTTTGAAGCTTTTGACGTTGTGTAAGGTAATTTGACTAAGTTTCATCACGAAGCCCCCGGCGATAATTATTTGTAGTCTTATGTTATCCTATTTCCTACCATAAGAAAAGCAACTAGGAGTATGCAGTGGTACAAGTGAATGATATTTTGAACACTACTTGGATTTTAGGCATGCGGTTTTGAGTTTAGTCTCCTGCTAAATTAACAAGCTTATCAGCAACAAAGTTTAAAAAAGATATACAAGAAGAAACGACGCTCAATTTCGAACGTCGTACCCATTGGATTATTCTTCAGCTTGTCCACCAAGTTCATCACCGGTTTGGAAAAAATGATCACCTTCGAATCGTCTGCTCTCTTTTTTTGGCTCATGCTTCCCGATGGCGTCATATGCGTCCAACATCTTCACTGCCTTTCTTCGCTCATCCTCACCAATTTGTCGCCAGTCCCCCAGCACCACGTCGTAAATTTCCCATTTGCCGCACTCGCTATTTGAAGCAAAATCAACGGTGAAGTAAATGTATGAAAAAACCAGTAGCACTCGTATGTTAACGAGTTTCCGCTTACATCATTCACACGACTTTGATACCATAGGTTCACATCTCCTAAGCTTGAAGCGATCCATAAGATCCAAAGCGGTATCCAGAGCCGCGCTTTTTTTGCGAAAACAATTTACTCTACATAACAAAAAATCCAATCTTTAAGCGTATGGTAATAGATGCCGACAAATGCGCCCAAAAAAAGTAATAAGAAATAAAGCTGATGGCCAACTGCCCTTTATCCGAGTAATGCAAGCTGTAATGATTATAGAGTACAAATGCCCACTGCAGCATAACACCGATCCAGAAGAGATGCCTTGTCATGCGAGGGTTTCGTTGTAAGAACCATAATAGAACCGGAAACAGGATATATAGCTGAGCGTTGATGAAAATAAAATATAGATGGTAATACGTTTTGCCATAAAGAACCATCTCGATAAAATCGATCAAGGAAGCATTCTGGAAAAAAAATTGCTCCCACTTTTCTCCAACTGAATAAAGAGCAAAGATGAATCTGTTGATGAACGGATGGGGGTGCTATACGGGTAAAAGAGCATGACAAATAACCGCACCTGAGAAAGGAATAATGGTGTTTTTTTTGTTTTACTGTTGGGATTTCTTGCGTTTAATGGCTTTGATAAAAAATATTGTTTTGACTTTGGCTTTGGTTTTGACTTTGGTTTTGATTTTGACTTTGGTTTTGATTTTGACTTTGGTTTTGATTTTGATTTTGGTTTTGACCTTGCGTGGATACATAATCTAAAGTCCAGTCAATCATTCCATTCATCATACCTAGGATTAAATGAATCACATCATCCTCTGTGAGGTTTGAACCGGAAGATTTACCTGTTTGACTTGATTTATACTGCTGCAATTTTTTTTTCTAATTCACTCGTTAAACCTTTTAACTTTAAAAAAATCATTAGCGATTCCAGAAATTTGGTTGCCGTTATTCCCGCTTTGATTATTATTATTTCCGCTCGATGATTGGTTTTCGTTATCATTGTTGCTTTCTTGGTTCTTAAGAGATTGTTTAATTTGGTCCAACTGATCCGTTATAAATTGGAGTTGCTGCGCTAATTCATCGATCTGTCCTTTCAATTCGCGGGTGCTTATCATCGATAGCTGCTCCTTAAAAAAATAAATTGATATCGATATAATTATTCCCATGTCTGTGCATATTATCCAAGGAATTCTTATGTTACTTCTTCGAAAGCAAAGTCTAATCCGATTGGCAAGAACAACTACATGACCAAAAGGAAACGAGCCTCTTTGATTCTAAGGCTCGTTCGGAGGTCAGGGAGACATTTATGTATTCCCTAAATCAGCAGTATTTTTTTCAAAAAATCTTTTTTTGCAGTGCTCTCTGCGACTGAGGCCCTTTTTTTGTTACGCTTTTCCGTTTGATCCGAATTCCCGAATCTTTCCGGTAACGACTTCTTTAATGGCTTTGTTCCATTTCCTTAAATCCAAGCTTTGGCCCCCCTTTATAGTCCGTGCACAGAGCCAAGAGCTGGAGCGAGGCAATCAATGCCTGTGAGCTTGACGAGCCCGTGCGCAATCGCCCGGGTTTGCGCAAATGATGCCTTTTCCTACAACATCATCTTCTTGCCCTCCGACGGTTCCTAGTTCTGCTTCGACGGAAACGCCGTGGTTATGCTCGTATTCCACCACTTTTTTTTATAGTATACCACTTTCAAACTTAACGATTTTTTTCAAAATGGTATATAACAAAGTTACCCACAATTTAGACCTGCAGCCCGTTGAAGTGGGTCTCTTTTTTTGTATCCTGAAACGGAAGAGCCATGGAATCAACCATGAGAGAGTATAACTACAATCCCCAGAAATCCGATATTACTTAATGAGCACTAGTCTGGGTATGCTATGTTATATAAAAAAAGCGATGAGAGTGGTGGCATATGAAGAATTTTATAATTAAGTTGAAGACAAAGATTGCAAGTAAATGGCACGAATTGCTCAATGACCCTGCAGGACCACATTCAGTAGCAATGAGCTTTGCTATCGGGGTAATTTCGGAAATGTTGACCATACCAACGGCAGGAATTGCTTTTATACTAATGATCGCTGTAGTCAAGTGGTTGAAATTTAGTCTGACCTCAGCATTAGTAGGCTATTTCTTTACTAAGATTGTATACATTCCATTAGCGCCATTGGAATTAAAAAAATTGGAAAGAGTATGCTCCATGAAAACTTCGATCCGCATGCGCATAAGTGGGCTTGGGCTAGAGGAGTGTTACACAAAGACGCTGAATTGTTGCTAGGAGCAGTTATTATCGGAGGGGTTTTAGCTGTCTTATGTTATTTTGTGATCAGACAAATCCTCGTACTAAGGTTAAAGCGCAAATCAAAAAAACCTCATCTTCTTAAGGGGTATGGGAAGCAGGGAAGAGTTACCTGCCTTCATTGAAATCTCTTTCATTTAAAAAAACAGATAAGTTACCTCTGCTTGGCAGTAGTTTGTATGTGTATGAAACGGTTGGATTTGTTTTGGAAGGTACGCTGAGAGATTGTATAAAAAAAACGGTGACAAGTACGAGTCTCTAAATGTTATGTCTTTACTCAAAACAGAGTATCCCAACAATCCTGAATAACAATAACATCATATTAAAACAAAATGACGTATCAAATTGCTGCCAATTTGTGCGTCATTTTTGCTGTGAGCTGCCGTTTTGCCGCGGCATTAAGGTAGTGAGGAACCTCTGAGATGGCGGGTTGGAATTATGCGTATTTTTTGACGATTTTGTGGCAATTAAAGTGTATATTATAAAATCATATCGATTATATATTGTGTCATAATAAAATATATGGTATGTATTATATGAGAAGAAAATCATCGAAGGAGGTCTTGTATGAGCTGCTCAGTCGGTATAAGCGGGTTGGGAAGGATAGGCAGGCTGCTGATAAGGTCCATTTGTGCAGGCGGAAGTGCCGAAGCGGAGATAAAAGCGGTCAATAGCCTTACCCCGCGTCTACGATAGCGCACTTGCTGAAATACGACACGATTCACGGAATGTGGGACGCGGATATCGAGGACGGCATCGATTCTCTAACGATAAATGGACGCCGCATCGCCGTATTGGCGGAGCGGGATCCCTCCAGACTGCCGTGGGAGGCACTGGGCGTAGACCTTGTCATTGACGCCACAGGCAAATTCAACAACAAGCAGGGCGCGGAAAAGCATTTGGAGGCCGGAGCTTCCAGCGTCATCATAACGGCGCCGGGCAGCGGGATGGATCTCACGGTCGTGATGGGAGTGAACGACGGCCGTTACGACCCTGAGCGGCACAAGTTGTTGTCCGCCGCTTCTTGTACGACCAACTGTGTGGCGCCGGTGCTGAAAATTATTGACGACGCTTTCACCGTCCGCAGCGGCTGGATGACCACTGTGCACGCTTATACAAACGACCAGAAACATCTCGATAATCCTCATGCCGATTTGCGGAGAGCCCGCTCCTGCACGCAGTCCATCATTCCGACAACGACAGGGGTAGGAAAAGCGCTGCGGGATATCCTTCCGCATTTGGCGCCGGTGATGCAGGGAATATCGCTGCGGGTGCCGACACCGGACGTGTCTTTGGCCGATATGACTCTGCAGCTGGGACGCAGCGTGACGGCCGATGAGGTGAAGGCGGTTTTCCAGGAAGCCGTGACAGGCGAATTTGCCCGCTACGTGGGATACAGCGAGGAACCCCTTGTTTCGTCCGATTATATCGGCCACAGCAAATCGGCCGTTGTGGACGGATTATCGCTGATGGCATCGGGAGACCAGGTGAAAATTTTAGCGTGGTATGACAATGAATGGGCTTATGCTTCCCGGGTTGCGGATTTGATGAACCTGGTCGCGAGTCAAACTCAAAAAAGGAGAGAATGCCGCATGGAACAGAGTAGCATTATTCAACTAACGAGTGTGATGAAGGAACAAGACAGCCGTTTACCGAAATTGGGTACCATCCTTTGCCGCGACTGTGGCGGTTTTATAGATGAACTTGATACCAATCGTGTGATCGTTTTTTTACAGCAGCTGCGGGCAAGAGAACTGCGGCAAGACTGAGCGGACGGAGGCGGAATAAAATGAGCGTAAAACAATGGGTGGTTCATTTTTCAGAGGGCGATCAAACGATGAAGGAACTGCTGGGCGGAAAAGGGGCCAATCTGGCGGAGATGACCAAAGCCAGGCTGCCTGTGCCGCCGGGTTTTACAGTGACCACGGACGCCTGCCGCGCTTACTACGCCACGGGAGGCAGCTTGCCGGTCGGTCTGTTTGCACAGGTAGAGGACGCGATGCGTAGACTTGAATCCGCCAAGGGACAGCGTTTCGGAGATACAAAGGATCCTCTGCTCGTGTCTGTCCGCTCCGGCTCCGTGACGTCCATGCCCGGTATGATGGATACGATCCTTAACCTGGGGCTGAACGACGAAACGGTGGAGGGTTTGGCGCGGATGACGGGCAACCGCCGGTTTGCTTTTGACTGCTACAGAAGGCTCATCCAAATGTTCGCAAATGTTGTGTTCGGTGTGGATTCGATGCATTACGAACAGCACCTCCATAAAATGAAATCGGAGAACGGTTGGGCGCAGGACAGGGACGTACCGGCGGATGGCTGGGAGGAACTGATCGTTCAATATAAAAGCGTGACACGCAGGCTGGCCGGCAAGGAATTTCCGCAAAAGGTTTCCGAGCAGCTCGAGCTGGCGGTGGAAGCGGTATTCCGTTCCTGGAACAACCAGCGGGCGAAGGTGTACCGCAAGGTTCACCGTATTCCGGATGAGCAGGGCACCGCGGTCAATATCCAGTCGATGGTGTTCGGCAATATGGGTGACGACTGCGGAACGGGGGTCGTATTTACGCGCAATCCTTCCACTGGCGAAAAGAAGCTGTTCGGCGAATATTTGACGACGCCCAGGGAGAAGATGTCGTAGCGGGAGTCCGTACGCCGCTTCCGGTTTCGGAGCTGGGCGGGGAGATGCCTGAAGTTTACCGCAGCCTGGCCAACACGGCTGAACAGCTTGAGGTCCACTACAAGGATATGCAGGATATCGAATTCACCGTGGAGCGGGGTAAACTGTATATCCTGCAAACGCGCAGCGGCAAACGCACCGCCCAGGCCGCGATGAAAATCGCCGTCGAGCTTGTGCGGGAAGGAGTGATAAGCAGGGAGGAGGCGCTGCAGAGGATGGAGGTGACCCACCTCGACCAGCTGCTGCACCTGCGATTGACACCGAGGCGGAGCTCGACGTGCTCGCGGCCGGACTGCCGGCTTCGCCGGG
>BBFE01000024.1 GCA_001313085.1 Paenibacillus sp. JCM 18996
GTCACGGGGACCGCCGAAACGGCCGCGGAACTCGCGATACGAGTGCCCGGTGCGGCCGCGGAGGCGATGGAGGGTTACGGTGTGGGCACCGCAGCCCTCCAGCTCGGAGTCCCTGTCTTGGAAATACGCGCCATATCGAATGCGGTTGGCCCTCGTGACCGGGCCGCATGGCGCATCAAGGAAGCTTTAAGTGCGCTGGAAGCAGCAAGCGCAGTATTTGTGGAGGTATTTAAAAAATGAAGATCGCTTTTTTTTCTCCTTGCCCTAATGACACTTTTGTTTTTTTCATGCTTTGGTGCACGGTCTTGTGCCTGGTGCTCCGAAATTCGACGTCACATACGCGGACATTGATATTACCAATAATCTCGCGGCGGGACCGCACGGGCCGGATGTGCTTAAAGTATCGTACGCTGCGCTGCCGTGGGTGCTTTCGGAATATGCGCTGCTTCCATGCGGTGGAGCGCTCGGCCGAGGCTGCGGGCCGCTGGTTTTGAGCCAGAACAGATCAGATCCGGCGTCACTTGCCGGCCGCAGGGTGGCTGTGCCCAGCGAGCGTTCAACCGCCTATCTGCTGTTCCGGCTGTGGGCCGCTCAGAATGTGCCTGGCGGCGTAGGCGAGATTATTATCATGCCATTTGACGAGATCATGCCTGCGGTACGGGACGGATTGGTCGATGCCGGGTTGGTGATCCATGAGGCGCGCTTCACGTACCGTCTTACGGGCTGTCCCTTCTGACCGACCTGGGGAGCTGGTGGGAGGCGGATACCGGCCTGCCCATTCCGCTTGGGGCCATTATCGCCCGCAGGTCGCTTGATCTCGCTTCGATCGCCGGCTGGATCCGCAATTCTGTCGAATACGCTTGGGCACACCCTGAGGTGTCGAGGGAATATGTGATGCAGTATGCTCAAGAGCTGTCTCCTGAAGTCGCACAAGCGCATATCGAATTGTATGTCAACGACTTCACTGCGAATTTGGGAGAGGACGGGTATGCCGCGGTTACCGCTCTTCTCACCAGAGCCGCGCGGGAGGGTCTTGTGCCGGAGGTTGATCCGGCAGCGCTGCGCTGGCAGGCAGAGTAGAGGCCGATGACGAAAAAAAAGACTCCTGGCTGTATTCGAATAATACAAGCAGGAGTCTTTTTTTTAGTCGAAGGTACAGCTGTTATGATTCACCCACCGAGCCATAGTTAATATTTTTTTCCCGTAAAAGATTTCGTCCATTTCCCATTTTACACTTTCCGTGATTTCGTTCTGTTCCTCTATACTTAACTTGTCCTTCGTGTATCCAAACAGATAATTATTCAAATCGAATTCCTTGAGCTTGCATTTTGTGTGAAAAAATATTTTCCTGATATACGTTTACGTCAATCATATGGTATAAATCTTTTATTTTGCCGGGAATGTAATTCTGGATCGAGCTGATATCGTGGTCAATAAACAATTTATGGCCGCTAATATCCCGTGTAAAGCCCCGGACCCGGTAGTCCATAGTCAAAATGTCCGTATCAAACGAGTGGATAAGATAATTCAGCGCCTTAAGGGGTGAAATTTCCCCGCACGTGGACACATCGATATCCGCCCTAAAAGTGCTGATCCCTTCGTCCGGATGGTATTCGGGATAAGTATGTACCGTGATGTGGCTTTTATCCAATGCCATGACGACCGCTTCAGGAAGAGGCCCCGGCGATTCGTCGAAGGATTCCGTCGGCACTTCTACAATCGGACCCTCTGAGACCAACAAAGTTACGCTTGCACCTTGAGGCACGTAATCCTGTTTGGCGACGTTTAATACGTGCGCACCTATAATATCGGACACATGCTTCAAAATCTTGGTCAATCTGTCCGCGTTGTACTGCTCATCTATATACTCGATATAGGCTTCGCGTTCTTTTTTTCGTCTTGGTATAGCAAATATCGTACATATTAAAGCTTAATGATTTGGTAAGATTGTTAAAGCCATGTAATGTGACACGCTGTTCCGGGGTTAGCTCATGATTCATTTCTCCTTAGGGTTATTAAGTCCAGGATTTGCTTTGCACTTAACTATTTTTTATACCCATTCCTTCAGAGAAAAAAAACATTCCTTGCCCTCTAAGCGACAATGACCTACAAAGCAACCAGGCTGCCGTTAGGGGCTGTTCCGGTTGCTTTTACAAGATAAGCCGATGGGTTAGTTTTTGACCAACAGAGCGCAGCATTCCACATGCGAAGTCTGTGGAAACATATCTACGGGCTGCACCCATTCGAGGGTGAAGCCCCCGTCCAGCAGCACCCGGCAATCCTTGGCAGGTGGAGGGATTGCACGAGACGTAGACGAAACGTCTCGGCTTGGCTGCAATGACCGCGCTCAGCAGCTTGCGGTCGCAGCCCGTGCGGGGCGGGTCGACGACGATGACGTCGGGCCGCTCGCCCCGCTTGATCCAGTCGGGAAGCAGCGCTTCCGACTGGCCGACATAGAAGCGGCAGTTGCCCATGCCGCTTGCATCGGCGTTCCGCCGGGCGTCTTCGACGGCCTCGGCGATCACTTCGATGCCCCGCACCTCCCTGGCGTCCGGCGCGAGCCACAACCCGATCGTGCCCGAGCCGCAGTAGGCGTCGACCACGAGCTCCTTGCCCGTCAAGGCGGCCGCCTCCTTGACGGAGTTGTACAGCTGGACCGTCTGGGACGGATTCAGCTGAAAAAAAAGCCCGCGGGGACAAGGAGAACTTGACGCTTCCCAGCGTCTCGTCCAGTCGTTCCTTGCCCCACAATATGGTCGTCTTCTCCCCGAAGACGAGCGGAGTGTCCGCGTCATTCACATTCTGCGCGATCGTGGTAACCTTGGGCAGCCTCCGCCGGATCTCGGCCAACAGCTGCTCCTTTCGGGGCAAAGCGTCCGAGGCCGTGATCAGCGTCAGCTGCACTTCGTCCGAAGTCTGCCCGATCCGGGCCACGACTGTCCGCAGCACGCCCTGGCGCTTTCTTTCATTGTAGACGGAGATCCCCAGCCTGCTTGCGATCTCCTTTACCGCCGCAATCGTTTCGTTGATGGCCGGATGCTGGATGGGACAGCCCGAAATGTCCACAAGCTTATGGCTGCCGGCGGAATAAAGCCCTGTGATCACTTTCCCGTTGTCTATCCCGACCTGCAGCTGCGCTTTATTGCGGTATTGCCACGGCTCGTCCATGCCGAGGATAGGACGGAGGGGCACCTGCTCCAGCTTCGTGTATCGCTGAAAAGCCTCTCTGACGATCTCTTCCTTGGCCGCGAGCTGCGCCTGGTAAGACATATGCTGCAGCTGGCAGCCCCCGCAGGTGTCGTAGACCGGGCAGTCCGGCTTTTTTTGCGGTGAGGGGATTTTTTTTCTCCACCTGGACCAGCTCCGCATGCAGAAATCCCGGCTCGATGCGGGTGACCAGCGCTTTGACCACTTCATCCGGCAGCGCCCCTCGTATGAATACGGCCTTGCGCTTGTAGTAGCCGACGCCCTCGCCGTTGATGCCGATCCGTTTGATCGTCACCGCGATGCGGTCTCCCGGCCTTAAGTCTCCGCGGTCCCTTCGTACTTGCCGTAAGAGGCTCTCGACCCTGCTTTCGTGCGAATCCGGAAGTGCCGCCCGATCCGCCGGATTTAGGCGACAACTCCGCTCCTGCAGCTGAAGCTTTCCCGCCAGCGGTTTGCCCGAGGACGGCTTTTGCGCTCTTCCGCCTGACGGCTTTCCCGCCGCCGCCGGATTCCCTTTTGACTGAACGCTGCCTCTGTTTCCTGACTTGCCTTGCGGTGTATTCGAATCGAATTTAGGCATATTTCCTCGCTTCGCGCTATCTTTTTTTTGTTGCTTCTAATATACCACGCGGGGTCCGGCGCACCAAGCTTGAGCAAAAAACTGGACTTTAAAAAAATCCCGCTGAGCGGATAGAATCGACTTATACAATGAAATCAAAAAAAAGAACCCGGGAGGAGCCATACCATTGGAATCCGAGCAAGTTGTAATCGAAGCCGACGGGCTCGTCAAAACGTACGGCAAGTTCCAGGCGGTGCGGGGGGTCAGCTTCCAGGTGCGCTTGGCGAAGTTTTCGGGCTTCTTGGGCCAAACGGCGCGGGCAAAACCACAACGATGGAAATGATCGAAGGGCTGAGGCTGCTGATGGGGGAACGGCGAGGGTTGCGGGATTCGACACGCAGAAGGACCTGGCCAAGGTGAAGGAAGTGATCGGCGTGCAGCTGCAGTCGACTTCCCTGTTTGAGCTTTTAAAAGTGAAAGAGATAGTGAAAATGTATGCCAGCTTTTACAAACAACCCGTGCCGGTGGGGCCGCTGATTGAAGACATGACTTTAACCGAAAAAAATGAACGACCGCGTCAAGAACCTCTCCGGAGGGCAGAAGCAGCGTCTGGCTATCGCCTTGGCGTTAGTCAATGATCCGAAGGTGATTTTTTTCTCGACGAACCGACGACAGGACTCGATCCTCAAGCACGCAGGACACTGTGGGACATTATTTTGAGGCTAAAAGAAAAAAAGGCAAGACCGTCGTGCTCAGCACCCATTACATGGATGAAGCCATGTGCTGTGCGACCGGATCTGCTTGATGGACCAGGGGCAGGTGATCGCGTTGGATACGCCCGCTGCGTTAGTGCAAAGCCTGCAGTCCGAGAGCGCGATCGAGTTTCGGCTGACGGGAGAGAATCAATTGCCGGAGGAGCGAAGCAGTGCAATGATGCGGGAGCTTGGCGAAATCCAGGGAGTGACCAAGGTGGATCTGCGCAAGGACACCTTCGTTCTATATACGGATCAACTGCAGACGGCGTTAACCGGGCTGATCCGGCACAGCAGCGAAGCCGGTCTCCGGTTGTCGGACCTTCAGACACGCACAGCTACGCTGGAGGATGTCTTCATCCAAATGACGGGAAGGAGCTTAAGGGAATCATGAACGCTTATTGGCAGCTCACGCTCGCCCAGCTAAGATTATTCGCGCGCAATCGGCAAGTATTGTTTTTTTACCCTGTTCTTTCCCATTTTTTTTCATGATTATGCTGGGATCGTTCCTGGGCGGCGGAGGCACTGCTTCCGTATCGGGATACGTGATCGACCAGGACGCCAGCGCTGACTCTCGGAAACTGCTGGATTCTTTGCAAAAAAATCCGGCGTTTTGGACGTGAAAACTGCGGATAACCTGGATACCTCCCTGCAGGAACTGAAAAAAAAGGAGATAAGCAGCTCGTTCTCGTCATTCCCAAAGGATATGCAGAAGCGGTCGCCATGAAAGGCGCGAGCTCGACAAACGCTGCCAGGTTGAAACTCTATTACGATCAAACGAACCAGCCGGCCGCCCAGGTGGGACTGCCGATTGTCGAACGAGCCGTGGATGATATCTCCAAACAAATGTCGAATTACGTGCCAATCGTCACGGTTCACCCGGAAGGGGTCCAATCGCTGAAGCTGCGCTACATCGACTTCCTGGTGCCGGGCATCGTGGCCATGATGATTATGAACAATAATCTGAACGGTGTGGCCGGACAGATTGCTTCCTGGCGGGAGCGGGGCGTGCTGCGCAGGATGCAGAGCACTCCGCTTAGCGCCCGGACTTTTATCGCTGCGCAAATCACGGCGCGACTGCTGCTGAACGGCGCCCAGGCGCTGATCGTGCTGCTGGTGGGCAGCTTGGTGTTCGGCACCCAGGTGAACGGGTCTTGGTGGCTGCTGATTTTCTTCGTCGTATTGGGAACGCTGACGTTTATGTCGATCGGATTTATCATTGCCGGGCTTGCGAAGACACCGGAAAGCGCGGGGCCGATTGCCGGAATAATTTCTTTCCCGCTCATGTTCCTGGGCGGCGTATTCTTCCCGATCAAAAGCATGCCGGAATTCCTGCAGCCGGTCGTGAAGGCCCTGCCTATCTCCCATTTATCCAGCGCGATCAGGCAAATTATGAATGTAGGAGCCGGTTTTGCCGGTGTCTGGACGGAGGCTGTGCTGCTTGGCGGCTGGCTGGCCGTGGCTTTTATCGTGGCAGCGTTCACTTTTAAGTGGGAGTAGGGAGACGTTTGGCGGCTCAGTTGGGGATGCGTGAAATGCGGAAGTGCATAATTTGTAGTTGTGTTTCTTTTTAAAGTAACGTGCGATCTACGGAAAAAAAAGCCTTTTTTAAATCGAAAAAGAGAGTGCTTCTCTAATCGACAGCATTAATATCGGAATCTGATCTGCCGCCGTCAGCAAGCCATGCGCAAGGCCACCTGCGTCAAGGCCACGCCCGTGGCGCATTCCGGGCCTCCATCGGCAAAACGGACGCCCAGGGCCACAGTTTCCTACCGCAGCCGGGGAAACGAAATAAAGCTCAGCAGATTGATTCCGGACTTCTTGCCTTTTTCTCTTACCTGTCCCAGAAATTGGCCGAGAAATCCTTCCCATTTTACTCCGATCTGCTTCTTGGCGCCGCTGTTCTCAAGCATCATTCTCACGCTTTGATTTAAAGCGGTTTCCAGGTGAGACAAGGCTTCCCGCAAATGATAATCTATGTCCTGCTCCTCCATAGCATCTCCTCACTCTCCACTTGGTTTGAAGGCCGTCTATTGTTATTCAACCTTGCTATATAAGTTGAACGAAACTGTAACTTGATTACTCTGCATCATCTGAGTGGCATGGCACGGCACCATTTCAGCTCAAAGCACTCGACAAGAGTAACAGGAAAAACTGATGCTAATCTTGAGCAACTGTATCCATTCCAATTATATAGGTTCTTCATAAGCTTGTTTCTTACGTCGCGCTACTCTTCATCAAGCCATGCGATGTCTCTATCCATCTGCTTTTTTCATTCGTTCAAACTGTGCTTCGGCGATAATATCCTCTACTTCCTCCCGCGCCATTTGAACGAAAGACCTCGCGCGGTTGATCAGATTGACACCGCTCTGCCTTCCGTTAGCGGCTAGCGGCCGCAGAGTCGATTTGGCGACGGGCAGCAAAGCGGAGGCCGCAATGGCGAGCGCAGTCCCGATTATGATCTTGTCCAGGTTTTTTCTGAATCATTGCTGTTCCTCCTAGAAAATGATTTTGCGATTGTACGGCCTAAGCCGCGGTTTTGAACCGCAGGATAGGCCGGAGAAAGCTTTTCGCCCTAAGCCGCGGATTAAACAGCAGCAAAAGCCGGATGCAGCTGTCTGCTTTCCTGCTTTTTTTCGAAATCAGGGCCAGCACCGGTCTCGACAAGATCGAAACGGAGCCGGCGACTGCCAGAATCGGAAGCCAGTGCCTCAGCGTCAGCGGAGCCGTATGGAAGAATCCCGCTACCGCAGGGATATACAGGCGGCCAGTAAAGCCAGCCATGAAATGCCGAGGGCGCCAAGCAAGAAACGGTCCTTCGCCCAATCCCGCACAGTTTCCTCCGAGCCCTCCTGCCGCCAGGAGAAGGTTTGGATCAATTGTCCCGACACCAGTGTTGCGAACGCGATGCTTTGTGCAACTGGGAGAGACGCGCCTGTCGCCAGGCTTGCAGCAAATAATCCAAGCGAGCCCAGGCCTAGAAGGACTCCTTTGGTAATTACTTTCTGGTAGAGATCCCTGTCTACAATATCCGTGCGTTTGGTCTGCTTCGTTTTGTTGCCGGGGTTTAAAGCGAGTACCATAGCCGGCAGGGCATCGGTCAAAAGGTTCATCAGCAGAATCTGGATAGGAACGAGCGGGATAGGCAAACCGGCCATCACTGCCGCGCTCGTTACAATAATCTCCGCCAGATTGCCGGTCAATAAGCAGCCAAGCGCTTTACGGATGTTGCCGATAATCGTGCGGCCTTCTTTGACTCCATCCACGATCGTGCCAAAATGGTCCTCCGTCAGAACCATATCCGCGGTTTCTTTCGTGACCTCCGTGCCGGTCCGCCCCATGGCGATCCCCACATTGGCCTGTTTGATCGCCGGGGTGTCGTTCACTCCGTCGCCTGTCATGGCAACAATATGTCCGCGTTTTTTGAAAAGCGGTCACGATACGGAGCTTATGCTCAGGCGTGACCCGCGCGAAAATCGAAACGTGGTCCACGACCCGGTCGAGCTCCTCCTCCGATAACCGGTCCAGCTCATGGCCTGACAGAACGTTCTGCGCTCCGTCGTAGATGCCGAGCTGCCTTCCGATGGCGATGGCTGTAATCGGGTGGTCGCCGGTAATCATCACAGGCTTGACCCCAAGCGCAAAAGCCTCGCGGATACTGTTCTCCACCTCCGGTTTGGGAGGGTCGATCATTCCTGCCATGCCGACATAAATCAGCTCCCGCTCGTCAATGCCTTCGTGGTCAGCGTCCTCTTCAACGGGGCGGTAGGCGAAAGCGAGAACGCGCAAGGCATCGGCTGAAAATCTGTCGTTTTGCTGTAAAATTTGCTGTTTTTTTGTTCCTCCGATAAAGGCAGGATTTCCCCGTTTTTCTGATACCGGCTGCAGTGGCGGAGGATGGACTCCACGGCGCCCTTGGAAAATACGTAGCATTCCTTCTCGGACTGCACGTCTTTACAAACCACACTCATTTTGGCGGTGTTCGAATCGAACGGCACTTCCCGCCCGCGGTGCCAGTGGACATATCCTTCAGCCACATGCCTTTTTTGGCAGCGAGCGCCAGCAGGGCGCCTTCCGTCGGATCTCCCTTGGTGACCCACTGCCCATCCTGCTGTTCCAGCGTACTGTTGTTGCACAGCAAGCAGATTTGCAGAAGCCTCTCGAGATCGGGGTTTTCTGCCGGCCCTCCGTAGTTTTCCCTTTCCTCCAGAGCGGCGGACGCAGCGGCCACCTCCGGGTTCAGTTCATTTAAGCTGCCCGCAGGGTCATAGCCGTTGCCGCTTACCGTCCAGGCGCGATCCAGCGTGCACAGTGCTTTGACGGTCATCTCATTTTTTTGGTTAAGGTTCCCGTTTTATCCGTACAAATTACCGTAGTCCTGCCTAGCGTTTCCAGGGAGGAAAGTTTTCTGATCAGCGCGTTTTTTCTTCGCCATGCGGAATATGCCCGCGCTTAGCGCGATCGTTATGGTTACAGGCAGCCCTTCCGGTATGGCCGAAGCCGCCAGCGTAATGGAAGTGGAAATCATCTGCGTAATCGGTATGCCGCGCAGCAGCCCCGCCACAAACACAAGGACCCCCGCAACAAGCGCGCCTTTGACGAACTTTTTTGCTGATGGATGTTACTTTTTCCTGCAAAGGGGTGGCCTCTTTATCCTGCTGCTTCAGAAGTGACATCAAGTGGCCGATCTCCGTCCCCATCCCGGTCCGTACAACAACGCCGGTGCCCTTGCCTCCGCATACGTCGGTCCCCATATAGAGCATATTGAACCGCTCGGACAGCGAGCAGTCCTCTGTTAGAGAAGGCTCGTTCTTGTCGATGGGCAGAGACTCCCCTGTCAGCGCCGCCTCATTGACGCGCAGGTTCCAGGAACGGATCAGGCGGATGTCGGCCGGCACCCGGTCTCCGGCTTCCAGAGCCACGATATCTCCGGGAACCAGCTCCTCCGCAGAGAGTTCAACCTGCCGGCCGTCCCTGAGCACCCTGCACAAGGGAGCTTGAAACTGGTTGAGCGTCTCAACCACTTTTTTCCGCTTTCCGCTCTTGAATCGTCCCGATCGCGGCATTGGCGAGCAGGATCCCGCCCATCGCGATCCCGTCGAATAAACCGCCTGTAAATATCGCAAGCGCGGTCGTCCCGAGCAGAATCATTGTGGTAAACTCCCTGAACTGACTGAGATAGGACATCAGCCACGGAGTCGGCTTTTTTTGCTGGCCAGACGGTTCCAACCATGCCGGTTCCTGAGGGAAGCCGCCTGTTCCGAGGTCAATCCGCGGTGCTGGTCCACGTGGAAATTTCCCAAAACCTGCTCGCTTGGCACAGCATGCCACAGAACGGCCTCCGAAGTGGCGGCGATTTCGTTCTTGTATACGCGCTCGGGTGCGGACGGAATGGATTCGCTGATTTTCTTGGATCGGGACATGAAAACAAGGGACAAGGCATCCGCGGCCAGATTGACGACGGGAGCGCTGATCACTCCCAGAGTGGCCAGAGCGCTGCCCACTGAATTCCATTTCTTCGTCACTGAAAAGTGCTCGTTCACCGTCTGGTCCATTTTCTCGGCAAAGATCGCACTTTGCTGAATATTTTCAACTCGTGGATCGAAACAGACGGAATTCCGGCTCATGAAAAAAAAGCCATTGACCTCGTTTTCCTCACTGCCTGCCACAAATAATACGTCTTCGCCGAGCTGCTGCAGGACCGCGATCCGTTCGATCACTTCCCCCTGGTGCACAGACAGCCAGCTTTGATCCAGCCGGGAACGGGAAAGCAAGTCCTCGCTCACTTCCATGCTGTTATTTAATAATGCAAGACGCCATCCCTTTTGTATAAAAGAGGCCGCAGCGCGCCCGTTTTCATTCAAGGTGGGTTCCTGGTGCTTGGTGATCAATCCGATGCATTCATTTTTTTTGTTATTACCCAGTTTTCCAGCAAAAAGAACCTCATAGCCTTTTCTTGCCAGCCTTTTGGATTTCAGCTCATAGGCCGCGCAGTCAACGCCGTGCTCCTGCAGGAATTTACAGCTGCCGATCAAGATCAGGCTGCCGTTTACTTTGCCCTTCAGGCCTTCTTTCGTTTCTTCCACATGAAAAGCGGTGCGGATGGTGCGGCACGTTTGTTTCGCTTTGGCATACACCTCTTCTTTCCACGGGTGGCTGCTTTTTTCCAGCAAGGCGGCCGTCAGGCAGATCAGTTTGTCCGCGTGCTCTGCCTCATCGGTGATACATTCAATTTCTTCCGATGCCGGTTTGTTAAAAAAGCAAGGAGGAATCTTCAAGCAGAATCGTTTTCGTTCTGGCCAGCCTGGACAGCGACCCTTGTTCCGGCACTACATAATTTCGCTCGCCGGAGACCAGTTCGGCCTGGTTCCAGGCATACTGGGCGGGCATTGTAGCAGGCCGCGGGTTGGCAGCCAGCAGAACGGCAACGGCGCGCAGCGGGTTCCCGGTCACAGCCCAGGTCACACCTGCGCCAATCATCCCCAATTTGCCCGCTTTCTCGCTGTAACTTTGAATTTCAGGCGATAAAGCAATAGTTTGATGCCCGCATATCACGGAGTTGCATCGTCTCCAATTTACATACTGCAAAAGACTCAGTCCGGCAAGCACGACCAGATTCTCGCGTATAAGTGCCAGGGCAAGAGCGCTTGTGCCCAGCACCAAGTCGGAATTTATCGTTTTCTTTTCGGAAAACGTTTGGATTCCCCGCTTCAGGAAGGGGTACCCCGTTAAGACGGAAACAAGCGCGGATAAATAAAAAAAAGGTACCGGACTTCCGGCCAAGGACGACCTTCCCATAAACAGCTGTTTGGCTCCCAAAACCGCCAGACCGCCCATCGACAGAGCCAACGGAAGCGGAATGTTCTCGGCGGATTTTGTATGCTCAGTGCCTGGCAGTGAAGGCATCGTCCGAATGTCCTCGGGCAGCCCGACTTCCACAGCTCCTCCAGCCGCAACCTCCAGCTTCACTTGTTCCGCAGCCGCAACCTCCAGCTTCACTTCTTTCATTTCAGCCGAAGTTTCAGGAGAGACGGGCACGCAAGTTTCCTTTAAGGAAATCTGCCTCTCCAAATTTTGGATCAGTCCGAAAACTTCCTGCAAATTGATTGCTTTTTTTCGTCATAAACAAGCAGAACTCTGCCTGTAAGAGTACAAGCTTCGATTTTGCTAATCCCTGCGCGGGAGGAAAACTGTTCGATCAGACACTGTGCTATAACTTCGTTTCCTGTCAGGCCACAGATTTCCATGCGTATTCTCCCCGGCAATATGCGGAGAAATCTGTTTTTTACTTCGTAATGGAGTCATCCACACCCTCCCCTTAACCTGAGTATCAACTAATCGATGAACAATTATTTCGTTATTATTGACTGCAGGAATTGAAATATACAAGTATTATTAAATGCATTTAATGGAATGATTTAAGTAAAAAAAACCTCTACCCGAGGCGATTATAAAATACAGGAGGTTTAAAATATGATTAAATCACCCATTGGCATCCTTTTGGCTGCCGCCGCAGTTGTTCTCGCCGTCTCACCGGAAGCGCGCAAAACATCGCGCAGATTGGCGGTCAAAGGTACGGCAGTGCTGCTCGAAATCACGGACCAGATCAAAGACGCCGCCGCTGCGCGTAAAGAAAATGAAACCGGTAGAAAGAGCTCTATCTTAAAATGAGCAGGTTGGTAAATGCATGAAATGCGCTGAATGATGAGTTGCAAATCAATAATCGGGCACAATTCTTCTATGGACTTAACTCACAACAACAAGGAGTGATCGGGATGCTGCAGGGCGGTTCTTTATGGGCAGGAATTATTTCCGGCGGTTTAACACAAATCCAGGACACCAGGAATTTAACCAACGGACAAATGGATAAAAAAAGAATTCGCGGTAAGAACGGCGGGCAACGTAACCGGAGCTTTCGGCGTCATGGCCGGCATAGAATACGGCGCGCTGCTCGGCACTTCGATTTTACCGGAGCGGGAACCATCGTGGGATCCATTGTGGGCGGACTGGTGGGCGACAGACTGGGACGCGTCGTTGGAGTACAGGCGGGCAATGCGCTTGTCCATAATCCGATGCTGAACAGTGTTATGAGGCCTGCGGCGGAAGCTGGCGCTGAAACCCAGTCTCAAATGATGCATTGAATTTCTTTTTAACTGAATAGATATTCATTCACTCGCTGACTCTGCAATCAGGCGGGTGTTTTTTTAACACATTTTCATGCAAAGGGTGACCTCAATGGCCAAAAGCGAGAATGAGCCGACTGCAGATTTGATTACATTTCGCTGCAGTGCCACATGGAGATTGTTTCAAAGAATAGGGACGCTGCTTTTTTTAAAAGGAAAAAATTAGCATGGCAAACGAAAGG
This sequence comes from Paenibacillus sp. JCM 18996, assembly GCA_001313085.1. The sequence goes on from BBFE01000024.1 coordinate 12,884, forward strand.
AGGGACGGCATGACACCAGAGGGTACGCAGGAACATTCCAGATATATCAATCGGCATTTAAGCTGGCTGCAGTTTAACAGGCGGGTGCTCGAAGAAGGTCAGGACGAAAGCGTCCCTCTGCTCGAGCGTACTAAATTTTTTATCCATCGTTTCTACGAATCAGGATGAGTTTGTGAGCGTAAGGTTGGCAGAAATGCTGGATAAAGTCAAAAGCGGAAGCTGCGAGGCCGATTTTACGGGATTAACGCCGCAGCACCTGCTGCAGAAAGTATTGGAATCCATGAAGAGAATGGTAAGACACCAGTACGGCACACACAAACGGATCGACCGGCTGCTGGCGGAACAAGGCATCCTGTTTACCACATACGCTGAGCTCGCGCCCGATCAGAAAGAAGAGATGGAAGCCTATTTTATTGAAAGGGTCTTCCCGGTCCTCACGCCGCTGGCTGTCGATAAAAGCCGTCCTTTTCCACTCATCCGGACCAAAAGCATCTATATCTCGGTTGTCTTAATGGATCCCGGCGACAGGGTAAACCATTTGGCGCTCGTTGAAGTTCCATCCAATCTATCCCGTTTTATCGAGGTTTCGCCGCAGCCCTTGAGAGCGCAGAAAACTTTTATTTTGCTTGAAGATTTAATTAAGCAGTATATCCCTACAATTTTTTAACAAGTATCATCCGGTCTCATTAAATATGTTCCGTTTGACGCGCGACGCCGACCTCGTGCTGGATGAAGAGGGGGCGGAAGATCTGCTGGATGAAATGGAGAAGGTGCTGCGCAGCAGAAAGTGGGGCACCCCGGTGCGCCTGGAGGTCGAGACGGGATTTGACCCGTATGCACTCGAGCTGCTGAAAGAAGAGCTGGGCAACGATTACCCTGTATTCGTCATCGATGGCCCAATTGATTTAAGCTATTATATGGCTTTTTTTCAAGTTCTTTGTCGGGGTATGACCATTTGAGGTATCCGAAATTCGAACCGGTTTATCCGCGGGAATTTGAGGAAACGGATGACTTTTTTTTCAGTGTACTGCAAGCGCGGGATGTGATGGTTTTTTTTCATCCTTATGAATCATTTGAGGCGGTGGGCGACTTTATTGACAGGGCCGCGGAGGACTCCTCCGTGCTGGCTGTTAAAATGACGCTATACCGGGTGAACGGGGATTCGAGGATTATTCAGTCATTGATACGCGCGGCTGAAGCGGGCAAGCAGGTGACCGTCGTGGTGGAATTAAAGGCGCGATTTGATGAAGCCAGAAATATCGAATGGGCGAAAGCGTTGGAAAAAAAAGCGGGATGCCATGTGGTGTACGGTTTGGCAGGCTTGAAGATTCACGCGAAGATGACCATGGTCGTACGCAGGGAAGCCGATTCTTTAAGGCGGTATATCCATGTGGCGACAGGAAATTATAACGGAGACACGGCGCGGATGTTCACCGATGTAGGACTGTTCACTTCCAACCGGAAGATCGGCGAGGATGTCTCCAATCTGTTTAATGAAATCACGGGGTTCTCCACCCCGGGTGAGCTGCATCTGCTGGGCGTATCCCCCACTCATCTAAAACAGCGGCTGTTCAGCCTGATTGCCCGCGAAGCGGAAAACGCCGCTTTAGGCAAGCCGGCCCGGATCATCGCCAAAATGAACGCCTTATCCAACCAGGAGCTCACGGACCAGCTATATGCCGCTTCGCGGGCGGGTGTCAAGACAGACCTGATTGTCCGCGGCATATGCGTGCTGCGACCGGGGATCCCCGGCCTAAGCGAAAATATAACCGTGCGCAGCATAGTCGACCGCTTTTTGGAGCACTCCCGGATTTTTTTATTTTGAGAATGCCGGTGAGCCGGAGGTATGGATATCCAGCGCGGATTGGATGACCAGAAATCTGGACCGCCGGATTGAATTGATGTGCCCTGTGCTTGATGCAGGGTTGAAATCCATCGTAGTCCAGTTTTTTTAAAGTTGATGCTCAGCGATAATGTAAAAGCCCGGCTGCTGCTTGCCGGCGGCCAATATGCGAGGGTGAAAAAACGAACAGGTCTCCTATCGCAGCCAGTTTCTGGCTAAAGAATGGATCATGGACAGAAAAGACCTATCCAAGCAGCGTGTCGAAGGCTGGCCTGCCGGGATGGCGGCCCATCCGTACGCAGAGCAGGGCGGCGGCGACTCGGTGGTTTATCACTGAACGTTGCGAGTGGGTGAGAATTCCGCTGCCTTGCTGCGGAAGCAGTTGTTTTATACAGCCTTTGCAACCGACGTGTATATAACCCGCTTTCCGGGCATGCTTGACAATAATATATAAAAAAAATACAGTGCAGCCGTAGGAAGTCTTTTGTCCTACTCTGCTATTCGCGGCGACAGGAGAGAGTATCGGGATGATTTTATATCAATTGGCGAAATGGATGGAAGAAAGGGCGGGCTATATGGAGCATTTGAAGGATACTGCTGGAGATATAACCTTTTTTTCAAGTATAAAAAAAGAACAGCTGGAGGAGACCATCATTTCCCAAACGAACGAGTGGATGACCCTCCACAGTATATATGGCGCGCCTTCCCGCACTGCCGGCCTCAGCGCGCTGGACCACGAGATCGGTTAAAGTCTTTCCATCCGCTTTTTTTCAGTGTAGAATAGAGGGGTCTTGTCGCCCGCCATTACAAAAGCTTTACATATGGGGGGTCGGCAAAAGCCAGCCGCTGCCGGCAAATTACGCTGCAAAAGAGGCCTGTTAACATGAAAGTCGTATTAACCACATTAAACGCCAAGTACATTCATACGTCTTTGGCTTTGAGATATTTGAAAGCGTTCTGCGACAAAGACTTCGATGTCGAGATCAGCGAATATACAATCAAGGACCCGGCGATGAATATCGTCTCCGACCTGTTCCGGAAGCGGCCCGATGTCCTCGGGTTTTCCTGCTACATTTGGAACATCGAGGAGACGATCGCCGTCATCGGCATGATCAAAAAAAATCATGCCCGAGCTTACCGTCGTACTGGGCGGTCCCGAAGTGTCCTACGACACGGAATATTGGATGAACCGGATTCCCGAGGCCGATTACATCGTGATGGGCGAAGGGGAAGAGACGCTCCACCATCTGCTGAAGGAGCTCACGGGAGATAGGGCGATGTATTCCGTGTTCGGAGCCGTCTACCGCAAAGGCGGTAAAGTGCTGACCAACCCGCCCCGTCCCAAGCTCAAGCTGGATGATATTCCGTCGCCGTACCGTTTCGCCGAAGATGTGCCGAGCCTGGCTAACCGCGTTGTTTATTTCGAGACTAGCCGGGGCTGCCCGTTTTCCTGCCAATTTTGCTTATCGAGCATTGAGGTTGGGGTGCGGTATTTCGATATGGAGCGGACCAAGCGCGACCTTCTGTATCTGATCGATTCCGGCGCCAAGCTGATCAAATTCGTGGACAGGACGTTTAATATCAAAAGAGATTATGCTATGGAAATTTTCCGGTTTTTTTTGATCGAGAATCATAGAGGCTGTGTGTTCCAGTTCGAGATTACTGCCGATATCATGCGTCCCGAGGTGCTGGACTTCCTGTCCGAGAACGCGCTTCCAGGGGTGTTCCGGTTTGAAATCGGGGTTCAGTCCACCAATGAAACGACGAATGAACTCGTGAAGCGCAGGCAGAATTTCACCAAGCTGGCACGCACCGTGGACAAAATAAAACAAAGCGGCAAGATCGACCAGCATCTGGACCTGATCGCCGGGCTGCCGGAGGAGGATTACCACTCTTTCCGCAAAACGTTCAATGACGTGTTCGCCCTGGGGCCGGAAGAGCTGCAGCTCGGTTTTCTCAAAATGCTTCGCGGCACGGGAATGCGCCACGATGCCGCCAAATACGGATACATCTATATGGACCATGCGCCGTATGAAATTTTGGGCAACGATATATTGCCTTTTACCGATATTATCCGCATCAAAAGGGTCGAGGACGTACTGGAGAAGTACTGGAACGCCCACCGGCTGGACCACACGGTCCGCTACCTGATCGATCACGAATTCAGCTCCGCCTTCGATTTCTTTCAGGAGTTCGGCGATTATTGGGAGAGCAGAGGCTGGCAGCGGATCGGCCATCAGCTGGAGGATTTATTCACGCGGCTTTATGCGTTTTTTGAGACAGCGCGGAGCCAGGCAGCTGCCCGTGATCGAAGGATTGATGAAGCTCGACTACTTCGCCGGCCATAAATATAAGCCCCGCAAAGTATGGTGGAACTTCTCTCTGGAAAAAAAGAACAGCAGAACGGTCTGTACAAGCTGCTTGCCGAGCATCCGGAGGCCGTATCAGGCGGATTTGCCTCGCTGGAGGTCAGCGAAAAGGAGCTTCATAAGCATGTGATGGTGGAGCAGGTCCCTTTTAATTTGGGACGGTATTTGGAGACGGGTAAAACGGACGGAAGCGGCGAAAGCCTGCTGATCGCCTATTTCCAGCCGGATTCAGGCGAAGAAGCGCAAATTTACTCAATGGACCTTCTGCGTCGGATCTCCGTTTAACCTTATAAAAACAGGGGCTTAGGCGTTTTAAGTTTCCTTTTTTTGTCGATGGACTTTCCGCCGCATATCCCGGACTATGGTTGGCTCTGAACGAAGAGCGGCACATTCCACGGGAAGAGATTGGGCAATCTTACACCCACATTGCGGGGCAGCGGGGGGAACGATTTTGCGGAATTCGCGAAAGTGAAGTACCCCTCATTGTAGATAACGTGTTCACCCGAGAGAATAGCCCTGACTCAGGAAAGCGTCTTGACTCCAAAAAAATCGAAAAAAAAGAAGCCCTCCGCGAAGGAAAAGCCTCCTGTGCTGATTAGTGGATATAACTCCTTAACACCGTCAAATTGCCTTCCAGCGCATAATCTCCGAGTGCCGCCGGGACAAGGAAACAATCGCCGGCTTTGGCATCGAGAGCGCCGTCTGCCCAAGTAAGCTGGCCGGTACCTTCACAAATGACATGTATGACAAAGCTTTCGGCTGTCGTGCTCAAACTCCAGTGTCCGTCGACTTTCCCTTTTTCCACGATAAAATAAGGAGATTGCGCAAGAGCCAGCCACTCGTTGGGGTAGGGAGGTCCGTTTTCATATAGGTGGAGCCGGCGCCGTCGTAAGCAATCACGTTAAGGGAATCCTCGATATGAAGCTCGCGGGGCTGTCCGTCAAGTCCGGGCCGGTTGTAATCGTACAGGCGGTAAGTGGTGTCTGAGTTCTGCTGGATTTCCGCTACCAGCACGCCTGCCCCCAAAGCATGCACCGTGCCCGCAGGAATGTAAAAAAAGAGTCTCCGGCCCCCACGCTCACTTCGTGCAGGCTGTCCAGAATCCGGTCTTCCTCGATCGCTTTAGTCAGGGATTCGCGGCTTTCGCCGTCTTTAAGGCCGTAAATGATTTTGGCTCCGGGTTTAGCTGCTAATATGTACCACATTTCCGTTTTGCCCAATTCACCAGGCGTTAATTTCCCGTAGTGATCATTGGGATGGACCTGGACGGAGAGGTCGTCTTCACAGTCCAGAAGCTTGATCAGCAGCGGGAAGCGGCCGTTTTTTCTCCGAGAACCCGCGGGATCCGAAAAAAAATTCCTTGCCGTACTGCTCGCGCACCCGATCCAGGCCCCACCCGGCCAAGCCGCCGTTCATCACTTTCGTTGTACCATTGGGATGGTCGCCGATCATCCAGCCTTCGCCGATGCGCCCTTCCGGCAAAACGAGGCCGAACTGCTCTAAAGCCCGCCCGCCCCAAACTCGTTCTTTCATTTCAGGTTGAAACTGTAGAGGATACGGTTTAACTGCAGACACGGCGGAAATCCCTGCTTTCTTGTAATAATTGGTCTTTTCTGGTTATTATACCATAGCTCTATCTTTTTTTCGATAGCGATGAGGAAGGGAGGGTGCTGCCGCTGGTTCATAAACCGGTATTGCAGCACTTGATACTCCTTCCGGGAAAGGCTGGCGGCCCATTTCATTACAGACTGGGCTTCTTCCTGCCCGCCTTCGTGACCGGGGTAAAGCACCGCCGTGATAACGCCGCCTTTGTCAAGCAGGTTTAGCGCGGCGTCTAGCGCTGGAAGGGTGGTCGAAGGTCTCGTTATGGTTGCGTGGTCCGCTCCCGGAAGGTAACCTAAATTGAACATGACGGCTTGAATATAGCATGGTTTGAGAAGGGAACCGCTTCAGACATCTCCGAATGGCTGCGTAGAAAGAATTGGACTGTTTCGGCGGCCGCAGGGGATTCATTGCGCAGGCGGGCGGCAGCGTTATCCAATGCTTGCTGTTGGATGTCGAAGCCGTACACCCGCCCGTGGAGACCGACCAACCGCGCAAGAAAAAAAGCGTATCCACGCCGTTTCCGACCGTCGCGTCGACGACAGCGTCTCCGGGTCGCACACGTTCTTCGATCAGCTTGTGAGCAAAGCTCAGAATTGACGGAAAGCCCATGTAAACCTTCCTTTCCAAGGTAGTCGACTCAAGGGGCTGCGGCTTTGGCAGCCTCTGTGGCTGAGGCTGCGGCACGATCGGCGCCGTAGGAGCGTGCGGCTTGGCTGGCTGTGCTGCATCAGCTCCGGCTTTGTCATCTGCTGCTTTAGGGCAGCAGAATTAGGTTTGGGCGGCTCTGATTTGGGAGGGGCTGCAGCCGCGCCCAGCCGCGAGCCAACCCAGCCCTCCCGCGTGGGCTGCAAATCTCAACCCCACGCCGCGGCCAAGCTACTGCCTATGCCTGCCAAAACTTGCCCTGCCACGAATCTCTGCGCTTTAACTCAGCGTCAAACGCGTTAAGCACTTCCCACTTTTTTTTCAAACTCCACATCGGCCGATCAGCAGGTCCCGCGGCGCGTCGCCTGTCAGCCGGTGAACGATCATTTCGGGCGGCAAAATTTCCAATGTATCGACAATAAGCTTCACATATTCGTCTTTCTCCAGAAATCTGAGAAGCCCCGCCTCATACTGCTTGACCATGGGAGTTTTGCGCATCAAATGGAGAAGGTGGATTTTGATCCCCTGCACGTCCATCTGAGCGACAGCTTTGCCTGTTTCCATCATCATTTCGTGCGTCTCGCAGGGAAGCCCGTAAATAATATGGGCGCAGGTCCGGATATTGTGCTTTCTCAGCTTGGCTACCGCATCAATATAGCACTGGGTGTCGTGGGCCCGGTTGATCAGAGTCGAGGTTTTCTCGTGGATCGTCTGCAGCCCCATTTCCACCCACAAATAAGTCCGCTTGTTGAGCTCCGCCAAATATTCCACAACATCGTCAGGCAGACAGTCCGGCCGCGTGGCGATCGACAGCCCTACCACACCAGGCTGTTTGAGAATCGCTTCATAGTATTCTTTTAATTCCTCGACCGGCGCGTAGGTGTTCGTATAAGCTGGAAATAGCCGATATACTTGGCTTCGGGCCATTTTTTTGGTGCTGCAGGTCCCGTATTTTATTAAACTGGGTGACCAGGTCGTCTCTTCGGCTTCCGGCAAAATCGCCCGATCCCCGCGCACTGCAAAACGTACAGCCTCCGGCAGCGATTTTTCCGTCCCGGTTAGGGCAAGTAAAGCCCGCATCAAGCATCACTTTGAACACTTTCGTGCCGAACTCGCGCCGCATTTCGAAGTTCCATGTATGAAAACGTTTATCCTCCCACAGGAGGGGTTTAACGGAAGATTGCTGCATTTGCGATAAACTCCTTTTTTCGTAATCATAACATTATTGTAATCAAAAAAATCTGCAAAAAGCGAACCCCTGTAATTTTTTACCTCTACAATGAAGCTGCCAATAACTGCTCACAGCATAAATCCCTGGCACTCAGAGAAACATAAAGATGCAACAAAATACTCTTCATGAAGGGAGATTTACGATGAACAAGCGTCACGCGGCTGCTTTCGTTTTGGCGTTGGGACTGGGATTGGGTCTTGGAGCTGACGCCTATGCCGAAGGTTCCGCTGCTGGAACCACCAGCACCACCAGCACAACAGGAACCACTACCGGAACGAGCGGAACCGGAACGAGCACCGACACGACCGGAACAGGCACGACTTCAGGTTACGGCACTACCACCGGCTATGGTACGACAACGGGTACAGGTACGAACACGTATGGTACAGACAACTACGGCGGTGCAGCAAACAGGATGAACACCAGGGCGGACGGAACTACTGGAACTACTTCAACTTACAGCACAGATTATTACGGAAATGCCAACAACTATAGAACTTATGCGGATACTCGTCCGAACACCAACTACGGATGGTTGGGTCTTTTGGGATTGATCGGACTCGCGGGGATGCGCGGCAAAGACAAAAGCCCAAATAACCACCCTAACCGTTAATCCGCGGGCTTCCTGGAAAACACCCTCGAAAGAGCGGTGTTTTTTTAATGATTTTCCAATTTGGAAAGCCCAAGAGCTAACCTTTGATTTTCGGCCTGTAATGGACTATCATTTGCATGAGACAATGATGGATCTGGAGGCATAATAGATGAGATTACGCGGAAGAAAAGGGATTCGTGAATCGATTGAGCGGCAGCAGGATCTGGTGATTCTGAATCCACGCGATTATAAAGGCCAATGGGCGGAATATTTCGGCAACGGCCGGCCGATCCATGTAGAGCTCGGTATGGGCAAGGGCCGGTTTATCTCGCAAATGAGCATCAAACACCCGGAAGCGAATTTTATCGGTATCGACATGTACGACGAGCTTCTGCGCAAATCCAGCGAAAAAGCCCGCGCCGCCAGACTGGAGAGCGGGATCGGTGATACAAGCAACCTGGCGCTCGTCCTGTTCAATATCGAACACATAGATGAAATCTTCGGCGCAGGGGAGATCGATCGCATTTATCTTAACTTCAGCGATCCGTGGCCCAAAAAAAAGCATGAACGCAGAAGGCTCACCCATCCGAGGTTTGTCCGAAAATATCAAAGCTTTCTGAATGAACGCGGAGAAATTCATCTCAAAACCGATTCACAGACGTTATTTGAATTTTCATTGAATTCCTTTGCCGACCTCGGACTCCGCATGCGCAATATTACGCTTAACCTTCATAGGGACCAAGTGAATCCCGACCATGTCATGACTGAGTACGAAATGAAGTTCGTCGAGCAGGGCGTCAACATCCACCGATGTGAGGTAGTGATCGGGAAGCAGAGTCTGGACCAGCATGTCAAAGCGCTGGAGGCCGATTTTGCAGACAAGGGCTTTGGCAAGCGAAAAGCGCCTGAGCATTTCCCCGAAGCCTGACCGGCACGAAAAAAAAGGTCTCCCGATGACGGCGCCGACAGCCGCCGGGGAGACCTTTTTTTAATTGTAGCTCAGCAAATGCTCGATGATCGCTTGAGAGCATTCCGCGGGTTTGTATTGGTGGAACCGGTTGGTCATGAACTCACGGTGCTTCACCACTTCGGGATACTGCTCAACCAGATGGGATAACCAGGCGTCTATCGTTTCCTCGGAGATGACCTTCTCCCCGAATCCCTGCTGTGTAAAATATAGCACATTCTCTTCTTCCTGCCCCGGAATCGTGTTGTAGAAGAGCATCGGGATGCCCTTGGCCAGGCCCTCCGTGCACGTCATACCGCCGGGTTTCGTGATCAGCAGGTCCGAAGCGTCCATCAGCTTGTCGACGTCTGAAGTGAAGCCCATCAAACGGATGTTTTGGTGACGGAAGCTGGGGTGGTCCGACAGCTTCGCTAACGTCTTGACATTGCTCCCCAAGCAGAAAATGAGCTGCACCTGATCGCGCCATCGGGTGATATGCTCCATCAGCTTCTCGTTCTTCACAAGCCCCCAGCCGCCGCCCATAATGAGAACGGTAGGGAGGGGCTTCAAAAAACAGCTGGCTGCGGATTTCCTCCCGATTATTGGGGGCCCAGAAATTCGGGTGGATTGGAATCCCCGTCACCTGGATGTTCTGTGAAGGCACTCCGCGGTGCATCAGCTTCATTCTTACATCCGGCGTCGACACCAGGTACCTGTTTACTTCCGGATTCACCCAAGTGCCGTGCGCGTCGTAATCCGTAATGACCGTAAACAGGGGAACGGACAGGCCGAACCTTTTTTAATCTGGACACTACGGCATTGGGAAAAGGGTGCGTGCACACGATCGTGTCCGGCTTGAGCTGTTTAATGATCTCCGCTGTCTGGGAGTAGCAGATGCGGTGGAGAGCGAGCCTGGTGAAGCGGTTTAACGATTTTTTTGTACTGGGAACGATAAAGGGCTCCATACAGTCTCGGCTGCGACGTTACGGTTTTACGGTACATGGTGAATATCCACGGCGCGATGGTCGGATGCAGGAATGAGCCCAGCTCCATTACCCTCGTCTGAACGGCGGGGTCCAACCGCCGCAAGCCAAGGGCCAGCGCGTGAGCGGCTTGCGTATGCCCAGCGCCAAAGCCTTCGGACAACAGCAAAACTCGTTTCTTTCGCAATGAATTCACCTAACCTTACCATGGAAGTTTCTAATTTTATCATTAACCGTTTTTTGAAAGATTATATCAGTTCCTTGCAAATGCACAACTGGACTCGGGGCTGGGATGGGCGAAATTAAATCGGTGCTGCAGATCAATTCTGATCTAACCAACAAATAATACGCTTAAAACCGCCGCGGCAGAACCCAGAAAAGAACCTGCCAGCACATCCGAAGGATAATGAAGCCCCAAATAAATTCTTGATAGCCCAACCAGCAGGGCGATGGCCACAACCGCCAACCCGAACCAGAAAGAAAGAGCGGCGAAGGGGATCACAATCGAAAAAAATCGCCGTTGTATGGCCGGAAGGAAAAGAATGGTCCGTCAGCGGATTCTTGCCTATTTTGGCGTCCGGCAGCACCAGGTAGGGGCGCAGACGCGGGTATTTTTTTTCTTGATAATCGCCACAGGGATGTGGCTCAGAGCAAGCGCCAGGCAGCTCTGCAGTCCGGCGAGCCTCCAGTGCCCGTGTCCGAACACCGCGACCATAAGGGCGACAGCGATCGTAAAAGTAGCGCCTCCCATATGGGTTATTCTCGAGAATAAAAAGTCCAGAATCCCGTTATGGATCTTCCGGTTGACAAAAAAAAGAACATCCTTTGTTCACGAACCTGCAGCCAACTCACCATCCGACTCATGAAGTTCGCCTCCTTGGATTGCATTACCTTGTGGAATATATATTTTAAGTGTAGCTTACAATTGTTAAAGGGATATTAATTCCAAACCGAATTAACATAAAAAAAACTTTAATTTTGAGTTGATTTTCAGTTAACATTTCGGCGATATGATCAAATTGACACCTTTTTTACAGGTTGCTGCGGGTTCCATCAACGCTTTCCGGTGAACACCTAAGGAGGGATCGGGTCATGCGAGTCGCTTTGTTTACGGACACTTACGTGCCGGACGTCAATGGAGTTGCCAAAACACTGGGCCGCTGGGTTCAATATCTTGAATCCCGTGGAGCGGAATGTAGAGTATTCGCGCCTCAAAGCCAGCAAGGACAAACTGAACAATATGGTGTGGAAAGATTTTACAGCATTCCTTTCCTGTTGTACCCGGAGTGCAGAATGGCTATCCCGAACCCGATGATTCTGAACAAGGCGCTGAGAGAGTTCCAGCCAACCATCGTGCATGCAGCTACGCCGTTCAATCTCGGACTTTTCGGGCTCCGTTACGCCAAGAAAAAAACAAAGTGCCGTTCGTCGCTTCCTACCATACGCATTTTGACCGCTATTTGAGCTATTACAAGCTGCAATGGATGGAGCCTATGCTGTGGAAGTATATGCTCTGGTTTCATCAGGATTGCCGCAAAATTTACGTGCCTTCCCAATCGACTCTGGACCACTTGAAAAGCAAGGGCATGGGCGCTCTTGAAATTTGGTCAAGGGGAGTCGATGTGGGGCGGTTTCAACCTCTCGTCGACAGGGTAGAAATTCTCAGAAAGTATAGAATACCGGCTGACAAATTCGTCCTGCTCTTCGTGGGCCGTCTGGCTCCGGAGAAAAGCGTCGATGTGCTGCTTCAGGCGTTCCGCTCTCTGCCTGGGTCCGTGAGAGATCAATGCGTGCTCATTATTGCGGGAGACGGGCCCCAATTCGCGCAGTTGAAAGAAGATTGCGCAGGCGCCGCCGATATTCGTCTGCCGGGCTTTGTGGAAGGCAGGAGCTCTCGGAGCTCTATGCCGCCGCTGATTTGTTCGTGTTTCCTTCCGCGACCGAAACCTTCGGCAATGTCGTGCTCGAGTCGATGGCTTCGGGCACTCCCGTGATCGGAGCCGACGCAGGAGGAGTCAGCGACAACATCAAGCATGGAACCACAGGCTGGCTTTGCTCCGGGGGATGCCGCTGCCTTCGCGGATGCGGTGGTTGCCCTGTACCGCGAGCACGGATTGCGCAGGCGGCTGGCGATACAGGGCAGGGAGTACAGCCTCTCGCAATCCTGGCAAGAAATTTTCGGCAGATTGTTCCATAGCTATGAGGAAGTATGCGAAAGCGCGTCGGCAAAGCAGAAGACAGACCTTCTCACCGCCGTGAAATAAGCGGCATGAAGTTGTTTTGGAAGCAAAGGTGTTTTATAATAAAACAGGCTATATGTAGCTTCCCTGTTATTTCCTTGCCGGCCATCGGAGAGAATGAACGGAAACGGGAAGGATTCGAGCAGAAATATAAGAACAGCAGGCTAAAGCCCCTTCAAATTAGTCAATACTAAGGTAACGCATCGACTGCCGTTATTTTGGGATTTTGACAAATGGGTTCAAACAAGAGAAAATCTAAGACGGCTGCCGAACCAAAAGGGGTAACAAGACACGAATAGTATAAGTGAGGCTTCCGATCGAAGCGGTTCGACGAGGCGAATTCGTGTTTACAGACAAACCGCAGAGAGAAAAAAACAATAGGGGTATATTTAAAAAAAAGGGGGACTTAAGCGATGCTGGACACAATCTTGCTCGCACTGCAGATTGTCTTGGCGTTAATCGGAGGCTACCAGCTGTTTTTTGACTTTTTTCGGTTGGTCAAAGCCCAAGGCAACCAAGCATTTCGCGCCGACGAAATCATTTGCGGTTCTTGTCGCGGCTCACAATGAGGAACAGGTTGTCGGGGCGCTGATCGAGAATCTCAAGCGGTTGGATTATCCGAGACATTTGTACGATATTTTTTGTGATTTGCGATAACTGTACCGACAATACAGCGGAAATCGCCCGTTCCCTGGGGGTTTACGCATACGAAAGACGCAATCCTAACCTCAGGGGAAAAGGCTACGCGATCGAGTGGATGCTTAAGGAGCTTTGGAAGCTCCCGCGCTCTTACGACGCCATCGTGATGTTCGACGCGGACAACCTGGTAAATCCTGATTATTTGACACATATGAACAACGACCTGTGCAACGGTTCGCGGGTGATTCAGGCCTACCTGGATACCAAAAAAACCCTCACGATTCCTGGGTCACCTCCGCTTACGCCATCACTTACTGGTATTGCAACCGTCTATGGCAGCTGCCGCGCAAGAAGCTGAAGCTGGCTAATTATCTGGGCGGTACAGGCATGTGCTTCGAATCCAATCTGCTGAAGGAAATGGGTTGGGGGGCCACATCCCTTGTCGAGGACCTGGAGTTCACGATGCGCTGCGTGCAGCGCGGCATTTACCCGACTTTTAATCACGAGGCGAAGGTCTATGACGAGAAGCCTCTGACGTTCAAGCGTCCGCCAAGCAGCGGCTTCGTTGGATGCAGGGACACTTTACCGTGGCCAGAAGATTCTTCTTCCCGCTGCTGCTGCAGGGGATCAGGGAAGGCAGCTGGGCCAAGATCGATACGGCCATCTACGCTTTGAATGTGTACAACACGTTTGTCGGCTCCATTGTCACCGTTCTTCTTTGGGGGGATCTGGTGCTGACCGGAGGGACTTCTTTTACATCGCTGTATACGGTCGCTCCTTTGGTTTTCAACATTCTCACCGTCGCCATCTACGCCCAGTTCCCGCTTGCAATGATCATGGAGAAGGCGCCGCTCAAGTCGTACAAAGGCCTGATCACCTATATCGTCTTCCTGCTTTCCTGGTGGCCGATTACGTTCTACGCGTTCTTTACTCAAAACAACAAGCAGTGGAGCCATACCGAGCATACCCGCGTCATCCGTCTTGATGAAGTTCAGAGCAAGCAGGTAAGCTAACAGCTGCAAGCTGTGAGCTAAAAGCATTGACATTCCCTTTTAAGCGTGGTATTGTAGTTTAGTCGATTTATATATGCACAAGCAGAAGCGCCCGCTTCTCACCTGTCCGACTAAAGTTGGCTGGTATTCGGATCTTTATAACAAGAGCGAAGATGATCATTCGATCATAACAGATGTGGGCACTTATGCGCCCGCATCTTTTTTTTGTTAAAGAAGTTAAAGTTCGCTGAGGTTTATGCTGAATTCAGACATTCTTTTCCGGGAAAACCTGCATTTTAATCGCGGTCGCTCATCCTTGAATGGCTTCGGTAGAGGTTTTCTTGATTCATCGAAAGTCAGTTAGATCCTATGGAGGTGGCACGCTATTAGTAAAGAGCATCTAATCAATGAGGAAATTCGAGCCAAAGAAGTTCGTTTGATCGGCGCTGACGGAGAGCAGCTGGGAATCAAGCCTTTCCGTGAAGCGATGCAGCTCGCGGCGGACGCGAACCTTGATCTTGTCAATGTCGCTCCAACCGCCAAACCGCCGGTATGCCGCATTATGGATTACGGGAAGTTCCGCTATGAATTGCAGAAGAAAGACAAGGAAGCCCGCAAGAACCAGAAGATTGTGGATATCAAAGAAATCCGTTTGAGCGCGACGATTGACGAGCATGATTTCCAGACCAAGCTTCGCAACGTCCAGAAGTTTCTGAATGACGGCGACAAGGTGAAGCTGTCCGTCCGTTTCCGCGGCCGTGAAATCGCGCATGCGGAGATCGGCAGAAGACAGCTGGAGCGTATGGCTGCGGAAGTGGCTGAGCTCTGCAGCGTTGAACGCGCACCGAAGCTTGAAGGCCGCAGCATGATTATGATTCTTGCGCCTAAAGCCAACTGATTTACGGACTATTCCGAAGGTTCTCATCGACCTATGCGATATACAATATTTTTTTTAGGAGGAACAATTCCCATGCCAAAAAATGAAAACACACAGCAGTCTTAAAGACCGTTTCAAAATTACGGGGACTGGTAAAGTCAGAAGATACAAAGCTTACAAAAAAACCATCTTCTGTCCGGTAAATCCGCTCGCCAGAAGCGCGTTCTTGGAAGCAACCCTGTTATGTCTTCCGGAGACGTAAAGCGTCTGAAGCAGGGCCTCTCAAACATTAAGTAATTTAATTATTTTTTTCTAAAAAACTAGGAGGGTTTTACTATGGCAAGAGTTAAGGGCGGGTTCGTTACCCGTCGTCGTCATAAAAAAAATATTGAAGCTTGCAAAAGGTTACTTTGGTTCCAAACACCGCATATTTAAAACAGCTAATGCGCAGGTTATGAAATCCTTGCTGTACGCATACCGTGACCGCCGTCAGCGGAAGCGCGATTTCCGCAAATTGTGGATCGTCCGTATCAACGCGGCCGCACGTTTGAACGGCTTGTCCTACAGCAAATTGATGCACGGCTTGAAGCTTGCAGGCATCGAAGTGAACCGCAAAATCCTGGCCGATCTGGCTGTAAACGATCAGCAAGCCTTTGCTGACCTGGCTACTGCAGCCAAGCAAAAAAATGAACGCATAATTTGGACCGCCTCCTTCGTGGGGCGGTTTTTTTTGCTGCCGTAGAGAGCCCCTGCTCCTATCATCAGGGAAGAGGTCCCATTCACTTTTTTCATAATGAATATGGTTGAAATTGTGATAACCTATTGACTAATGGAAAGGCTATGCATATAATTAACTAAAAAATCACACAGTTGAATTGTTGAACGGCTATGAAGAGGACGAAGTGATAAGGGCCTTATGTCCAGAGAGCGAAGGAAACGCTGAAACCTTTGCCTTAATCCTTTATCGACGAGCTCACCTCGGAGCTGTTTCCCTGAAAAGCTTGCCTTACGGCAAGGGTATTAGGGGGAATCGGAGAAGCACACGTTACCGTGCTGAGGTGTTCCATTGAATACCTGCTAAGGCTGCATGCTGTGAGGCATACGGCAAAATCTGGGTGGTACCACGGAAGATTTAACCCCTTTCGTCCCGTCAGGCACATATTGTGTCTTGGGATGTGAAGGGGTTTTTTTGGTTTCATAAGAAACCGATCCATTCGGAAGGAGGAAAAAAAGCATGAGTATTGGAGCCGAACCGTTGCGCTCTAAGGAAGAGCTGATCAAGAAAGCAATGCAGCCCGACATCATCAGCGGATCAGAAATTCTGCTTCGCAGTTTATTATTGGAAGGTGTCGAATGCGTGTTTGGCTATCCGGGAGGTGCTGTTCTTTACATCTACGACGCTCTGCACGGTTTCTCCGATTTCCAGCATCTGCTGACCCGGCACGAGCAGGGGGCCATTCACGCGGCGGACGGATATGCCAGATCAACCGGCAAAGTTGGAGTATGTATCGCCACATCCGGACCGGGAGCAACCAACCTGGTCACCGGGATCGCAACAGCCTACATGGACTCCGTACCGCTGGTGGTCATTACAGGCAACGTGGCCACTTCCTTTATCGGAACCGATGCGTTCCAGGAAGCGGATATTACCGGAATTACGATGCCAATAACCAAACACAATTATCTGGTCCGCAAGGTGGAAGACCTGCCGCGGATCATCCATGAGGCGTTCCATATCGCAAATACAGGCCGTAAAGGTCCGGTACTGATCGACATTCCAAAAGATATCTCGGCCCAAACGACCGAGTTCAAGCCGGCGAAGGAAGTATCGATTCGTGGATACGAGCCGCAGCTTCCGCTGGCTACAGATCAGATCGAGAAGCTGGTGCAGCGGATTGAATCAGCCGAAAGACCGGTCATTATTGCAGGCGGCGGAGTCGTATACTCCGGCGCGCACAAAGAGCTTTTGGAATTCGTAGAAAAAAACGCGGATTCCGATTACAACCACTCTGCTCGGACTGGGAGCTTCCCAAGCGGCAATGAGCTGTGGATGGGAATGCCGGGAATGCATGGGACGTATGCGGCCAACCAGGCGATCCAGAATGCGGACTTGCTGATCTCCATCGGTTCCCGGTTTGACGACCGCGTAACGATGAAGCTGGAAGGCTTCGCCCCCAAGGCGCAATGTATAGCCCACATCGACGTGGATCCGGCCGAGATCGGAAAGAACGTAAAGACGGATATCCCCGTGATCGGTGACGTAAAAGCGGTATTGGCCTATGCCAACACCTTGGCGAAACCGGCGAAGTCGCAGCAGTGGATCGAACAAATCGCCGAAAACAAGAAAAAACTACCCTCTGCGGTACAATGACTCCGACACCGAGCTCAAGCCTCAATACGTTGTTGAGATGATCAACGAGACGACTAAAGGGGAAGCGATTGTCACAACAGATGTAGGACAGCACCAGATGTGGGTTGCGCAGTTCTACAAGTTCCAGAATCCTCGCTCTTTTGTAAGCTCGGGCGGGCTCGGGACGATGGGCTTCGGATTCCCGTCGGCGATCGGCGCCCAAATGGGGAATCCCGATAAACTGGTAATCTCCATCAATGGAGACGGCGGTATGCAGATGTGTGCCCAAGAGCTTGCGATCTGCGCCATCAACAACATTCCGGTGAAGATTGTGGTCATCAACAACCAGGTGCTTGGAATGGTCCGCCAGTGGCAGGAGCTTATCTATGAAAACCGCTTGAGCCATATCGACCTTGCCGGAAGCCCGGATTTCGTCAAGCTGGCGGAAGCTTATGGAGTGAAAGGACTGACTGCCGGCAGCAAGGAAGAAGCGCGCAAAGCATGGCAGGAAGCGATGAACACCCCCGGACCGGTGCTGGTCGAGTTCAAGGTCAACAAGTCCGAGAACGTCTACCCGATGGTAATGCAGGGCAGCACGATCAGCGATATGGTAATGGGGGATGAGCAGCAATGATGACGAAGCATACGATTTCCATTCTTGTCAACAATCAACCAGGCGTCCTGCAAAGGGTCGCCGGCCTGTTCGGCCGCCGCGGCTTTAACATCGAGAGCATTACAGTAGGGGAGTCCGAGGAAATCGGGCTATCCCGGATGGTCGTCGTGACCATTGGCGACGACAAGACTTTGGAGCAGGTGACCAAGCAGCTGTATAAGCTGATCGATGTGATCAAAGTCATTGACCTCAGCTCCAACCCGATGGTGGCCAGAGAATTGGCACTCATCAAAGTGCAGGCCGAGCCCGCGTTGCGTCCCGAAATTCTTGGGCTGGCGGAGACCTTCCGCGCTGCCGTCATCGACATCGGCCCAACTTCATTGATCGTTCAAGTCATTGGAGAGTCCACCAAGATCGAAGCCATGACGGAACTGCTCAAGCCTTACGGCATTAAAGAGCTTTCCCGCACAGGCGTTACTGCCATGACCCGCGGCATAGCTGATTAAACGCAAGTTCAACCTCTTTTGCGGCATCCGCGTGTCCTATGAGTCTTTTATGCCGTAAAAGGTTAACTCAATAAACTATAAAACTTCATCATTCTAAGGAGGACTTATCCAATGGCAGTGAAAATGTATTATGAGAAAGATGCGGATCTAAGCGTACTGAAAGGCAAAACGATTGCGATTATCGGTTACGGAAGTCAAGGCCATGCCCAAGCTCAGAACCTGAGAGACAGCGGGCTGCAGGTTGTTATCGGACTTCGTGAAGGCCGTTCCTGGGAACAAGCAAAAAAAATGACGGCTTTGAAGTGTTAAGCGTAGGCGAAGCGGTTCAACGCGCTGACGTGGTTCAAATCTTGATGCCGGACGAAACCCAAGCGTCGGTTTACAAAGCAGAAGTAGAACCTAACTTGAAAAAAAGGGCGCAGCCTTGTTTTCTCCCACGGATTTAATATCCATTTCGGTCAAATCGTGCCGACAGCCGACCTTGACGTATTGATGGTCGCTCCCAAATCCCCTGGTCACATGGTGCGCCGCGTGTACGTTGAAGGCTTCGGAGTTCCCGGCCTGATCGCTGTAGAGCAGGACGCTTCCGGTAAAGCTGCGAGATCGGTTTGGCTTACGCCAAAGG
Organism: Paenibacillus sp. JCM 18996; assembly: GCA_001313085.1. Next base: position 31,940 of record BBFE01000024.1, read on the forward strand.
TATCGGCTGCACCCGCGCGGGATTGATCGAAACCACCTTCCGCGAAGAAACGGAGACCGACTTGTTCGGTGAGCAAGCTGTACTTTGCGGCGGAACTTCCGCACTGGTGAAGGCAGGCTTTGAAACTCTTGTAGAAGCAGGATACCAGCCTGAGATTGCTTACTTCGAGTGTCTGCACGAACTGAAGCTGATCGTTGACCTGATGTACGAAGGCGGACTGGCTTCCATGAGACATTCCATCTCCAACACTGCCGAGTACGGAGACTATGTAACCGGACCTCGCGTCGTAACGGACGAAACGAAGAAAGAAATGAAGAAGGTTCTGGAAGACATTCAGCAGGGTAAATTTGCGCGCGACTTCGTTCTTGAGAACCAGTCGAACCGTGCGTTCCTGACTGCTACACGCCGCAGAGAATCCGAGCACCAGCTTGAGGTGGTAGGCCGCCAGCTGCGTGAAATGATGCACTGGATCAAGAAGTAATTAAGGCATAGATGTACGGGCACGTACATAAACGTGTTAAATAGCGGTCGAGGGTTAGAACCAGTCGGAGAGCCCTCGGCCATCGTTTATGTTAGATTAAAAAACGAGAGATATCTTCATGGAGGTGATCCGATGAGAAAGATTTATATCTTTGATACGACTCTAAGAGACGGCGAACAGTCTCCGGGTGTGAATCTGAACATGCAGGAAAAGGTGGAAATCGCCCTGCAGCTCGAGAAGCTTGGCGTAGATCGAATGGAGGCGGGTTTTCCGGCGGCATCTCCAGGGGATCTTGCAGGTGTCGACGCGGTAGCCAAGGCAGTGAAGAACGCCACGGTTATCGGTCTGTCCCGCTCTCGCACACAGGATATTGACGCAGTCAGAGAAGCTTTGAGGAATGCCCAGGATCCCTGCCTGCATCTGTTTCTTGCCACGTCTCCAATTCACCGCCAGCATAAGCTGCGCATGGACAAAGGCAGGTGCTTGAAACCGCGGAGGCAGCTATTCGATATGCCAGGAAATATTTTGCCAAAATCGAATTTTCACCGGAGGACGCAGGCCGCACAGAAATCGACTTCCTAATTGAAGTCACGGCTATGGCCATTCGCGCTGGAGCGACAGTGGTGAACATCCCCGACACCGTCGGCTATCTGTCTCCGAACGAATACGGCAGCATTTTCAAGACATTGAAAGAAGAAGTTCCGGGTATCGAAAATATTCAGCTAAGCGCGCACTGCCACGATGACTTGGGAATGGCTACCGCGAACGCGCTTGCCGCGATCATGAACGGGGCCGACCAGATTGAAGGCACGATCAACGGCATCGGAGAACGCGCAGGCAACACGGCGATTGAAGAAGTGGCGATGGCTCTTGAGACGAGACAGCATTTTTTTTATAACGCGAAGACTTCGCTCGTCCTTGGCGAAATCTCCCGCACCAGCCGATTGGTGAGCAGATTGACCGGGATGGTCGTTCCGGCGAATAAGGCGATTGTGGGAGCGAATGCTTTTGCCCATGAATCCGGTATCCATCAGGACGGTATGCTCAAGGAGAAAACAACCTACGAGATTATGTCCCCCGAAACGATCGGACTCAAAGAAAGCAAGCTGGTGCTGGGGAAACACTCCGGACGCCATGCGTTCCGCGAGAAGCTGACGGATCTCGGTTACAAGCTGAATGACGAGCAGGTCAATCACGCTTTCGGGAAATTCAAGGATTTGGCCGATAAGAAAAAGGATGTTTCCGACGAGGACATTCGCGCGTTGATCGAAGAGAAGCTGATTACCAGCCGGAGGTATTCACACTGGAGACGGTTCAAGTTTCCTACGGAAACCGCTCCGTTCCTACGGCAACGGTTCGCGTGAAGAAGATCGACGGACAAATTTTCGAAGAGGCCGCTCTGGGCAACGGTTCGGTTGATGCGATCTACAATGCGATTGACAAAGCCACTCAAGAGACGGTTGAGCTAGACGATTACACGATCCAATCCGTTACTCACGGAAAAGACGCCCTCGGCGAGGTACATGTTGTGCTGAAGCAGGACGGCATTTCCGAGCAGGGCAGAGGAGTGTCGACCGATATTCTGGAAGCCAGCGCTCGTGCGTACATCGACGCCTGAACCGGTTGATCGATAAGCGCAGCCAGCCTGCCTCCCAACGCAATAATATGACATTGATTTAACATTTTCTGTATAAAAGTCCCCGTTCATCGGCTGTGAAGCCGTACAGCGGGGGCTTTTCTTGTGCGGGAGCATAGAGTTACACTGCGGTGGTGGAGCGTGAGAGTTGATCATCTACATTAATGGAAAAGGTTTCATCAGAGCCGGCAGGAGAACTGAAAGGACGATAGTACTGTATGTTAGAGCAGATCATGGAGGAAATTATACAAAACCGCATACTTCCGGATTCGATTTATCATTGGGGTGAATTAAAAGGGGGGACCGACAGTACAGTCGGGGTAATTGGGACCCAAGTTATGCCGGAAATGTATGTGGTAAAATCAAATACATCCGAGCGAATTGCCGCGGAGCTGCATTTTTACCAAATCTATCGGGGGTTGCCGTTGCTGCCGAACATCAAATATGCGGATGCGGAATACCGTTATATCATCTACGATTTTATCCCGGGAGAAACCCGTTATAGCCGTGGAACGAAGCAGGATCTCCTGCACAAATTGATAAGCTTGATGATTAAACACTACGTTCCTCCCGAATCGCCGGATGATTACGAATGGGTGGAGGATCCAAAACGTGTAGAGCATGACATTGATTATTCCGTCTCTGTAATTGGGCTCATCTTAAGGAAGAGGACCATGTTCTGGTAAAGGAGATTCACAGGCGCCGGAGCAAGCGGATAACGAAAAAAAGGATCTCTATGTGCTGCACGGTGACTTCGGCGTTCATAATTTTTTTGTTTGAACATGGAAAGCTATCCGGCGTTATAGACCCGATTCCTTCAGTCGGCCGCCGGTTGTACGATCTTTTGTATGCATTTTGTTCGTCGCCGGATGATCTGCATTTTCCCATTTTGCTGCAAGCTGTAGAACAAATGAACAGTGAATCGATTCATAGAAACGAATTAATAGAGGATATGGTTATGGCATTGTATTTTCGGATCGCTACATGTTTACTGCATCATCCGGAGGATCTGACTCAGTATCAGCATGCATGGAAGGAATGGAGACAATTGATTGATGGTAATGACGGACACTGAAAATTTTCAACAAAAAAAATAAAAAAAAGGGAATATTAGGGAAAATATTGAAAACTGCGCTTCAAGTATTTTTTGTGACGTGTGAGCTAAAGTGATAAGCGAGTACATAAATCTCTTTAAAAGATGTCTGTTGCAAAAAAAATTGAGCAGCATTTTGGATATCCGATTTGTAAGACCAAACAGGAGTAAGGAAACGGGGGCATTGTTAACGAAATGACTGGAAAAAAACTGCTGCCATAATTTATATCATCTCCGGTCCGTGCGGGGTGGGCAAGTCTACAACCGCCAGACAGCTTGCCAATATTTTAAATAATGCCGCACTGATAGAAGGAGATTCTGTCGACTCCATGCTGATAGGTAAAGAGGAGCTTCCTTGGGAGGAACGCCTGTCTTTAACGTGGGAAAACATACTTTCCTTGACGCGCAATTTTGTTCATAACGAATTTAACGTAGTGATTGATTACGTGATTGAAACGGAGCTCGACTGGTTTTGCAAAAAAAATGTTTCAGACTTGCATGCACAAATCAGGTATTTCGTTTTAACTGCAGCAGAGGATTCGTTAATCCATCGTCTTAATGAACGAGGGAGCGGCGATTTGATTGAGCGTTCTCTATTTTTTTTAAAAAATCAGCTGGAGAATTGTGCTTCAAACCGGCGGTATCTATATGACACTACTTCTAAACCGACGCCGGAGATTGTAAAAGAGATGGTTAATCGGTCAGATGATTACCAGTACCTGTTTGTACACTGAGATTAAATAAAACCGACTGTTCAAGCTAAGGGAACAACGTACTTGACAAAATGTATGTAACTAAAAGAGGGGCGGGGTGAACATGAAAATTGTTGCCGCAACTGATTCAGACTATGGATACATTCGAGACCGTGATCATCATATTTTAGAGAGCTTAATCCTGCCGAAAATTAAGGGTAAAGAAATATATATACTGCGCAACGATGATCAATGTATTATCGGATGGATGAGGCACGGATATTTTTGAGTTTTATGCAACGCTAGCGACGGAAAATGGAGTTAAATTCAGCATAAAAAAAAGGGCCTCATTACCCACTTAACAGTGGGGTTTGAGGTCCTTTCGCTTATAATTTGGGATGTGCCTATTAAATGCGAACATTTTTGGGACAGCCCCCTTAAGGGCGATTTATTTTTTGGCTTGCTTGTTTTTTTAGCTTCGTGTGCGGCTTCGTCCCGCCTCCACTCGTCAGAATGGAACGGGACGTTCTTCGTCACTTGCCACCGATTATAAGGTAAATGTATGAACAAGACAGGTCCCTGGTCCTGAGAAACAGGTTTCTTTCTTAATTCACCCGAAGGGTGATTGTGTTCTGAAAGGGACTGTTCCCAAAAAAGAGGCTGTTGCCCAAATCTGCGGTCTTTTGCGTTAACTCAATTACAGCCCGACATGCGCTTCGTCGAACTTGTGCAGGGCGGCTGCCAGGCCGGCCATACCTTTGCGCATCGTTTCCTCGTTGGAATGGGAGAAGTTCATTCTCATCGTGTTATAAGCAGGATCTTCCGCGTAGAAGGAGGAACCGGGCACGAAAGCCACGCCTTCTTCGACGGCGGCTTTCAGCAGCTCTTCCGCTTTGATATGAGGCGGCAATTCGACCCAAATGAACATTCCGCCCTTAGGCTCATTCCAACGGAGCCCTGGCCAATTCATCTCGGTGAGCAGCCGCACCATCAGCTGCATTCTTTCTTTGTATTTCGCCCGGATCAAGGAAATATGCGCATCCAGGGCAAAATGCTCGAGCAGCTGATACAGCGCCTGCTGGTCCATCGTGCTGGAATGCAGGTCGGCGGCCTGCTTGGCCCGCGCGATATGACGGATCAGCCCGGCGTCGCCGATCACCCACCCGGTGCGGAGAGCGGGCGCCACCGTTTTGGAGAAGGTGCTCGTATAGACGACAACACTGCCTCAGGGTGCTGGTCCAGGGAGAACAAAGTCGGATAATTGGCCTCCTCCTCAAACCGGATTTCTCCGTATGGATCATCCTCGAGAATCAACACTCCGTTCATTCGGCATTGCCGGACCACTCCCAGCCTTCTTTCCAGACTCCACACTCTTCCTGCAGGATTGGAGTAGGTCGGAATTACATAGACGACCTTCGGGTTATGCTCCCTGATTTTGGCGGACAGATCGTCCAGTACCATTCCCTGCTCGTCGGTTTCTACGGACACCAGCTTGGCGCCCCTCGATTTAAACACCTGAAGAGCGGCGAGATAAGTCGGCTTCTCCACAAGTATGACATCGCCCGGATCGATGTAGACACGCGTAAGCAGGTCGATTCCCTGCTGGGAGCCAGTGGTGAGCAGCATGTTGTCGGGCGTTACGTTCATGCCCTTGCGCGCCATTCTCCTGCAGATGCTTTCGCGCAGCGGCGTATAGCTTCAGTGAGGCCATATTGCAGCGCCTGGTTCCCCCCGTCAAACACTCGCCCAAAAGCCTCTTTTACCGCCTGTAAGGGAAAATAGTCCTCGGCAGGCAGTCCCCCCGCGAAAGAGACGATGGATTTTCCCTGGGTAAGCTTGAGAATGTCGCGCACAGCGGATGAATTGAAGTTGTGGATCGTATGAGAAAAAAAACGGTAATTCATGGACGATACTCCTCCCGATGGCATTTACAAATTTTTTTATTTAATTATACAGCAAACACCCGTTGAGGCGAACTAAACTTTTTTTTATCGCAGCAGGAAAGGGGGCGGAACGGGCGGAATGAATTATTTTGCATGAAAAAAATGATACAAAACCGGGCCGGGGACCGTCTTATCTATAGCTGCAGCTGAAAGGAGGCAATCCGCAGCTGGATGCTGTCGGTGCCTGGCTTCACAGGGTGCTTACGTCTGACCAACCGCCGTGCAGCGCCGTACCGCGTGCCGGGAGAACCGTCATTTCAAATCCTGAAAATTGGTTTTGTCCTTCCACAATTTCTCGAACTCCGAAGTCCATTCCTGAGCGACCTTGGAGTCGTGGATCACGACCAGACTTCATCGTTGGCGGATGTTGCGTTTGCCGAATAATCGAACGACCCTGTGGTGACCGCAGATTGATCCACTACCGTGATTTTGAGGTCCATGACCCCTTTGTGGGTATTTTCCTTAACCGGTATTCCGGCTGCCTTCAGCAGCTTTAATTCTTTTGACTGTGCGGCGTTCCTGGATTCGTGCTGGTCGGTGATGATCCTTACTGCAGCGCCGCGTTTTTTTGGCTTCGATAATGGCGCTTACGATATCTTTATTGGACAAAGTGTGGACGGCAATATCCAGCTTGGTTTTGGCTTGGGCGATTGCGTTGATCAGCACTTTCTCCGGTTGCTGTTTGTCGCGGGTAAAAGCATAATCGATTTGCGGCTTCGGGGCTTCGGATAACTGCTGCTTAGTTGCATCTGACGTTGGCTGCTGCTGTTTTGCGGAATCCGTCTGCTGCCCGCTTGCGGGCTTTTGGTTGTCAGCGGTTGCAGAACCGGTATCGGCGGGCGGTTTGGCTTGGGCATCGGCAGTATTGCTTTTGCTCTCGTTACATCCTGCAAGAGGGAGAGTCAAGGTGGAAAACAACAATAAGATTGCTGCGCTTTTTTTTCATATATTATCTAACCTCCATACCAATATAAATCCAGCTTAAATCAATAGAATCGAGAAAGCTGTAGAACCGTGGCTCGGGAAAAAAGCACTGATACTGTCCGAACGTGGCGGTAAAAAACAGAATAGGCAGACAGTCCGCTGCGTCGCGGTAAAAAACAGAGTATGAAGACAGTCCGCTCCGTAGCGGCAAAATAGAATAGACCGACAGTCTGCCTCGGAGCGGTCTTCGATGGTTTTTTTATAGGCAATACCTATCAACATCATAGATTTTATATCTTTGTCAGCTATAACGTTTCTATGTTACAAATGTAGATATGATTATTGCGCTGAAAACAGGTTGAAGGAGTGGACAAGATAATGGCAGACGTAAAAAAAAGATTGCGGTCATCGCAGGGGACGGTATCGGGCCTGAGGTCGTTGCCGAGGCGGAGAAAGTGTTGAAGAAGACGGAGGAGCTGTTCGGCTATCGTTTCGAAACGGAGCATGGGCTGTTCGGAGGCATTGCGATCGACCGGAAGGGCACGCCGCTGCCGGAAGAAACGCTGCAGCTGTGCAAAGGCGCGGACGCTGTGCTGCTGGGAGCGGTAGGCGGACCCAAATGGGACAACAACCCAAAGGAACTGCGTCCGGAAACCGGATTACTTGGCATCCGCAAGGCGCTGGGGCTGTTCTCCAACATTCGCCCGGCTGTCGTGTTCGACTGCCTGAAAGAAGCCTCCACACTGAAGCCTGAAGTGCTGGAAGGCACGGACCTGATCGTGGTCCGCGAATTGACCGGCGGCATCTACTTCGGTGAGAAGTTCCGCAGAGAATCCGCGAACGGGGAGGAAGCCGTTGACACCTGCGTGTACAACGTGTCGGAAGTGGAGCGCATCGCAAGGCAGGCGTTCGAAATCGCGCGCACCCGCCGCAAGAAGCTGGCGTCTGTGGATAAGGCGAACGTGCTGGAAACTTCCCGCCTGTGGAGAGAGACCGTAATCCGCATCTCCGCGGATTATCCGGATGTCGAGCTGGAACACGTGCTGGTCGACAACTGTGCGATGCAGCTGCTGCGCCGTCCGTCCTCGTTCGACGTCATCGTCACCGAGAATATGTTCGGCGACATCCTGAGCGACGAAGCGGCCATGCTGACCGGCTCGATCGGCATGCTGCAGTCCGCTTCCCTCGGAGAGGGCAGCTTCGGCTTGTACGAGCCGGTGCACGGCTCAGCTCCGGACATTGCGGGACAGGGCATCGCGAACCCGATCGCAACGATTCTTTCCGTGGCGTTGATGTTCCGCCTCACGTTCGGGTACCACGAGGCGGCCGATTCCATCGAACGCGCGGTCAAGAACGTGCTTGACGCCGGCCACCGTACCGGCGACATCGCCGTGGACAAGAATAAAGCCATCGGCACGACGGCAATGGGCGACCTGATCGTAGCCGCCATCACGAAGTAATTCCCTTAGCCTTTCGCGGAGAATGATCCGGGGAAGGCTTTTTTTTTGAAAATATTGAATTATGATTTTCGTCGGCTGTGGATAAGTGTTGACTAAATTCGATAAATTTGTGAATAAGTGTGGATTTAGATACGTGGATCGCTGAAATGTTGTTTTGCATCGCCAGATCCTCCGTTTCCAATCCAGAAGATCACCTTTGGAATCCAAGAGTTATATCGTCTAGAATCAATTCAGCTTCAGCGAAATGCCCCTGCTCTGACGGTCTGACCAGCCGCCGTGCATCGTCTGCCGGCAGAACCGCGAGTTGGGAAAAAAAATTAAAGGGAATTCCTCTATTTAATTTGACTTAGATATTGTGAGAGGCGCATCTAACTGGAAAACCTCCATCTAAATCAGCGGCTATTCTAATTTTTTGACTGAATGGATTGAATTAACGGGAGAATTTCCATCTATTTGCATAGGAAAGCAACCAAACAGGACAATTATCAGGAGATTTTCCAGTTAATCAAAGTAATCCAGCATTCCGCGGGCGAGCAGATATCGGACAACCCTTTCACCATTTACGCGCAAAGAAGGGAGCAGCCAGCCTTTTGTACATAACTTTTTTCAACATCAATACCGCCGTCTTGTGATCAATCTCAAAATGACGCTCTACATCCTTAGGCTGGATCGGCCTATCCAGTTGAATCGCGGGACGTATGATTTCTTTCCCGGCAAGCAATACGCGCGAGACTGGCATCCGGCAGGGTTGATACCGGCACAGCACGGTGCGCAGCAATGTCACGCACAGCTCGGGCCGTTGTCCGACGTCGTCGTAAGCGAAGGAAATCACGTTAAATAAGATTTGCCCGCCAATCGAGCGAAGGGGGCGTGGTGACGTTCTTTTGTGAGGCTTGCAGCGGGTAAATTGCATCTTTTGCCATAATCCTCTATAATAATAATAATTATTACTTGTTTATAATAATTCTAATTATTGACTTTCACATCTTTGAATGCTACCATTTTAAGAGTGAAATTCGATGAAATTAAGGAGGAAATTACACAATGGCAGATCGTTTGGTCGGTAAGAAGGCACCTGATTTTACTATGGAAACTGCTCTTGGCAACGGCAAGGATTTCGGCAAAGCATCCCTGTCCGACTACAAAGGCAAATGGCTCGTTCTGTTCTTTTATCCTCTTGACTTTACATTCGTATGCCCTACGGAAATTACTGCGCTTAGCGAAGCTGCAGACCAGTTCTCCAAGCTGAACACCGAGATTATCGGCGTTTCCACGGACAGCATCCATTCCCACCGCGCATGGATCAATACTTCCAGAGACGACAACGGACTGGGCCAGCTGAACTTCCCGCTCGGAGCCGACCTGACTCATCAAGTTGCCCGCGACTACGGCGTACTGATTGAAGAAGAAGGTATTGCGCTTCGCGGATTGTTCATCATCGATCCGGAAGGCGAATTGAAATATCAAGTCGTTAACCATAACGATATCGGCCGCAGCGTGGAAGAAACCCTCCGCGTGCTTCAAGCGCTTCAATCCGGCGGATTGTGCCCAATGAACTGGAAGCCTGGACAAGCTAACTTGACTGCGAAGTAAGATTGGCCTTTGAAAGAAAAAAGCTCTCTACCGCCTGCCCAGGCAGGGTGGAGAGCTTTTTTTTGAAGAAAGATATATGTTGTTTGGGCGGCCCGCAGAGCATTTTTTTATGCGTCAGATGTAACTTTCCGAGCTGGCAGCAAGCTGCTCCAGCGGACATGCTTGGAAGGTTTTAAGCCGCTTTGCGGGATTTATTCTGCATGTTAAGAAGGAGGAGCCGTTCATGGATGTGCCAAAAGAATTGAAATACAGCCAGGACCATCATTGGGTGCAAGCAAACGGCAGGACGGCCGTCATCGGAATTACGGACTTCGCCCAGGACGAGCTCGGAATGATCGTATTCGTCGAGCTGCCTGAGGTTGGGGACACGCTGAAAGCGGGCGACCCGTTCGGCAACATGGAGTCCGTGAAGACGGTCTCCGAGCTGGTCATGCCGGTCTCGGGCAAGGTGCTTGAAGTAAATCCGCAGCTCGCAGCCGCTCCGTCTAAGCTGAACGTGGATCCTTACGGTTCGGGCTGGTTGATTAAAGTGGAGCTCACCGACGAGGCAGAGCTGGACAAGCTGTGGGACTCGGACAAATATGCTTCCGCTTATGTAGTGGAAGAAGAATGACCGGCAGTGCCGGCAGGCTGAACTTAAGGCGGAGATGTATGGTGCCGCAGGGTTCGGCCTTTTATTTTTTTTGCGAGCATTTCTCCTGCTTGACACTTCTGTCTCCGGTCTTGTATAACGGATTTTGACGGACTTTTTTTAGCAATAAGAGCTGAGAGGGCAGATAGGAGGGAATAAATGTCCGCACGCTGCAGAATTTTTTTCAATGCACTCTATGTAAACTCATTATTATCCCTTTGTTCGCCTGCTTGTTAACTTTGAAGCTGTTTCCTTGTGCGGCCGTATATGCGCAGCCTTTGTTCACGGATCTGTCGGATTCTTATGCCCGGACGGAAATTGAGGCCTTGGCCCAGGCGGAAGTTTTGGCTGGATACCCCAATGGTACTTTTGCTCCCGCTAAATCGATCAACCGCGCAGAGTTTGCCAAGCTTATGGTGATGGCTCTGGGTCTGAAGGAAAATCCGGCATTTGCGGCCAAATTTGCCGATATCGATCCCAAAGCTTGGTACGCAGGATATGTAGGAGCAGTGGTGGAAGCCGGAATTGCCGAAGGCACTGCGGCATCTGCGTTTTCGCCTAACGCTGAGGTCAGCCGGGAAGAACTCGTCGTGTTCTTCACACGCGCGTTCGGACTGGAGGGTATGGCGAGGAAGCTTCCAATAGATACCCCTTTTACGGATATGGGCAAAATGTCCGACTGGTCCAAGCCATACGTGAACCTTGCCTACAAAATCGGTTTCGTGCAAGGGTTCGAGAACAAGGACGGCACCCTGAGCTTTCGCCCAAAAGAAACGACGGACCGGCAGGATGCGGCCAGATTGACCTATGAATTCATTGTAAATATCGCCAAATATATGGAAAAAAGCCAACGAATTAACCAAACCCGCAGCCGCCAATCCGAAAAAATTGACCGCTCCCACACCGGGAACGAGCCCCTCGAACTGCTGAGCCCCGCGGTCCTGTTAATGCATGCGGTTACTGTGACCAAAACCATATGCATAAAAAAACAAAAAAAAGGCTATCCCAAAAGCAGATTTTGTCTGCAAAAAAGACGCTCGGTTTGATTTAGTTTTATCGGTGTTCGGTTAGATAGCGCCCGATTAGGTCTCCCCGCGTATGACCACCCGCCGTGCAATGCCGCAACGGGCGCCGGGAGAGGCGCGCATTGGGAAAAAAAAGCGCCCCGCGTAATTAAGAGTTAATCCGCCAGCAGCTTCTTATACTTGTTCAAATATTTCACCACTGTCAGCACATAAGTGGCATGCGACCAGGTCAGCGGCGCTACGGAAACCGGGCCTCCGTCGAACGGATCGAGCTGTTCAGGCAGGATGCCGCTTTCAATCGCGTGCTCGACCACCCACTCCAGCGTTTTTTTTCTGGGGCTGTCAAGATCTGCCAACGTTTTTGGCGCATTCGATTTCCCATTCCGCGATCCACAGCGTGCAGATGATCCAGGGATTTCCCGGCACATTCGCGATATCGGTGGACTTTTGAAAATAATAATCATGATGGTATCTGGCCACACCGCCTACGGCGGTATTGATCGTAAGGCCGTTCTTGTTGGCGGTCATCGTCTTCACGACGCGCTCATCGTCCGCGGGCAGCACGCCGAATTCGAAAATGCCGTATACGCTGCTTTCCAGCGTTTTGTCTTTGGCCCATTTGCCGTCCTCTATATATAGTCCCCGCACGAACCGCCCTTCTTGCTCATCCCAAAGATGAGTGAGTATGCCGGTTTTAATTTTTTTTCGGCGGTATGCTTGTAGCGTTTGCTTCTCTCGTCGTCCCCGAACAGGGAGCAGAAATTGGACGCAGCGATGAGGCCCCCGTACACCGCAGATGCGGTAAAAGTATAAATCCCGTACCGTTCCTCCCACAAGTCGTAGCTCGGTTTCGGCAGGTTCAGCTCCTGGTCGATATAGGAGGACATAAACCGGGCCGTTCTGCGGATCAGATTACGGAATAACGACTGCGCGAGCTCGATATTGCCATGCATCAGGAAATCGTTCCAAAGCGCGAAAAGCACCAGCGCCGTCTCATCCTCCTGGATCGGGAGCTGCTCTTTTCCCCCATGCACGTATGGATGCCAGGAGGAGCCTACCGTTCCGTCCGGATTGTATTTGTGGTGCAGATACCCTTCGGGCGAAAGCACATTCGCACAAAAGTGGAAGAACGGCTCGATCATCCCGTGATATCCGGCCTGCGACATCGCGTAAGCGATCAGCGCGCCGTCCCTCGGCCACATATAGCTGTAATGGTCCCGGTTGCTCTGCATGATGTCGGAGTCGTTGGCGGCGATAATCGCCCCGTTCACATCCGTCTGGGTGCGGACGATCAGAAGGCTTTTCTTGAACAAGCCCACGACCTCTTCATTCAGGTCTCCATAGTCTCTCGCCGCCTTATTGGCCCATCGCTGCCAGTAGATTTGCACACGATCGAGCAGCTTGCCCGGATGCGAATCTCTCACATAAGAATCCAGCGTCTTGACTTCTTCCAAATTTCTTCCTGCGGTCATCCAATAATACAGCGTTTGCTCTGAGGACGGCGGGACGAACAGCCTGAACGAAATGGTGGAATCCACAGAGCCTTGTGCGATCGGATTGCCCATCAAATGGCCGTCTTCCGCGTCTCTCCAGGTCCCCTCGGCTTGATAGAATCTTTTTTACACCCGTAGTATATTGATAGATTCCCTGACTCCCGGTGCTGCCGCTGAACATGAAATACCGGTCCTTCTTGTAATGAAAAAACGGTGTTGTTGCCCGGATAATAAGCCGCGGTATCGCCTACTTCGGTCTCGTTGATGACTAAATCCTGGTTGAAAAACATCCGCACCTCACGGACCGACCCATATTCGTTGTTGATGCGTACGCGCTTCAGATAAATGTCTTCCCTTTGATGGATACCATCGTTTATGACAAGAGAGATGCCAAGCCCCGGATGGGCCGCCTTGACTTCAGTCACCAGGGAATCCTGCAGATAGGATAGCCCGAAATTCCACTCGCTGTCGCTCAGCCAAGAGAATACGCCGTCAACCCAGATGCCGATTCGGCAGTGATAGCCTCCGATATGATTCAGCTGGCCGACATAGGGATAATATAAATCACGCATATACGTGTGTCCGTCAAGGTTAATGAGGAATTTTCCGTTTCCTATTACGAGTTGTCTTGGCAAAGCATTCACTTCCCGTCTACAAAGTATATTCCGGCTGGGGAACAATCGGTGGACTAATGATAAGTTTGCGTATATCGTACCTTTTTTTGAGAAAATAGGGTCAATCTCTGTCTCGGCATCCAGCTGGCTGGAGCGGCTTGAGGTCATTTTAATTCTATCGGTCTGGCGCTGGTCATTTTTTTACTATATAGTCATATCCATTAGTAGAGTTTATAATCATATGAAAGTCATCTTTTTTTTGATAGGGCTGAAAGAATCCCTGCGGCCGGTATGATACTGCACGACAAGTTCTAAGGCTTGATCGTCATAGCCGATAAGAGCAATTTGCTTGGAGCGGATGGGAAACATGTTCACTCTTTTCACCTCTTCCTTGGAATCAGGTTAGGCATAACTCCTACCCAATAAGTATGCGCACGCCCGGATGAATAGAATTTGTACACCTTTCGCTGACGCGCGCATATTCTGAGGCAAAAGCGACCGCCAAAGAGGAATCTTTCGTATCGCCATAGAATACATTAGCAACCAAAGGATTGAATGGAGGGAATCCTATGAGTTTTTTGCTGCGGAGCCAGTATGATAGGAACCAAAGGGACTCTTAAATATATAAGGACCCAGATTCACAATGTGCCGATTGTGTTTTGTCCGGTGTGCCATAACGTGCGCGTCCATTATATGATCGAGAGCGAATATGAAATTTTGGCGGAATATGCGCATGGGGACGGGGCGGTTGAAGTCGATTTTCTCGACTATGTGGACGGGAAGGACAACGAAGCGCTGTATGAGAACTGCGTGAACCACGAAGGCGAAGAGCCGATGGCGGTGGTCAAAAGCCAGACGGACATGGCGCTCGACCTGCTCAGTGTGGCCAAACAGCTGAATGACGAGGAATGGAAGGACCAGCTGATCAAGAGGCTCACGACGCTCAGTTCCAGGAGAAGAAAGCTGGAGAAGAAGAAAACGGCCAGGAAATAGGCGAAGAAAGCTGGAACAGCAGAAAATGGCCGGGAAATAAGCGCGACAGACGCTGGACTGCAAAATGCGGTTGGCGTTTTTTTTGTTATATAGCAAAATATGATTTCGGCCGCTATGGATAAAGAGTTGGTAAATTCGCTAAATTTAGGGATAGGTGTGGGTTTAGATATATTAATCCGCTGGGGGATACTGTTTTGCGCAAATCCTCCCGTTTCCCATCCAGAAGTCCAAGGTCATCTTCACGTTTGCACAATTTCCGCTGGTGGGCTGGACACATATGGTATAATAGCTTTGTTCAAGGCGGTACATTGCCAAAAAAAAGAAGATTGCGGCGAAATGTTTACCCCCGTAATTTCTACATATACTTCGAAACTATTTAGGTGAGGTGGCATGTTTGTTTCTGGTACTGTTTCAAAAATTTCTCGGCAAGCGCCAGTCGGACCACCCGAATAACAATGATATACAGAAATTAACACCCGAGGAGATGGTCGTAAGAATACAGCAGGGGAACCTCAAGCTGCGCAACCAGTTTATTACGGACTATCAACGTATGTGGCCAAAGTGACAAGCAGGTTCTGCAAAAGATATATCGATCCGGCGCGGGACGATGAGTTCAGCATTGCGCTGGCCGCGTTCAACGAAGCGGTCAACCAGTATTCGGCGACGGTAGGACGGTCTTTTCTGGGATTTGCCGAAACGGTGATACGGCGCAGGCTGATCGATTATTTGCGCAAGGAGCAGCGGTTTTCCCAGCAGGCTCCGTACAGCTCTTTTGATGTGGAGGACGAGGAGGAGCAGATTGTCAATCCCGTCGAGATCCATCAGGCGATCGAGCAGTATGAGAAGCAGAAGGGAGCAGAGGAGCGGCGCAGCGAAATCTCCGACCTTAACGCCACCCTGCAGGAGTACGGCATCAGTTTCATGGACCTGGTGGAAAATTCGCCAAAGCATAGCGATTCCCGCAGGATTCTAAGCGAGATCGGCCGGGTGATTTCGGAAGACACCGAACTTAGCGGGATCCTCTACAACAGGAAGATGCTGCCTATTAAAGAGCTGCTGCAAAAAGTGCAGGTCTCTCGCAAAACGCTGGAACGCAACCGCAAGTATCTCATTGCCGTGGCGCTCATCTACAGCGGCCCATATCCCTACCTTAAGGAATATTTGCACACGGGAGTTAATACTGAAGAAAGGAGTCTACCTCATGAGTAAAGGCATCGTCATGGAAATGACGCGACGTCGGATTATTGTAATGACGCAGCAAGGAAGCTTTGAGCAGATTCCGCGCAAAGGCCAGAGCTGCGAAATAGGTGAAGAAATCTCATACAGCCCGGCGAAGCGTGCCTGGAAGCTGCCTGCCGTCATGACAACAGCCGCGGCAGCCGTTATTTTCTGTTTGTTCCTGGCCATCAGTTTGCCGGGGCAGCGGCAGCAAGCGGCGGATCCCGTAGTAGCGTACATTTCCATTGACATTAACCCCAGTGTGGAAATGGGGATTGACTCCCGCGAGAATGTGCTTGAATTAAACGGTCTCAATCAGGATGGGACCGATATCATACGCTCCATTCCGTATAAAGGCAAGACCCTTTCGGAGGTCGCTTCGCTCCTTCTGGACAAGGCGGAGCAGGGCGCTTTGGGCAGGGGCGAAGGGGACATTGTAATCGCTTCGACCGCTGTCGGTTCATCCGGCGCCGTGAACGACACACTTTTGGCCGCGAAGCTAAAAGATCAGGTTGCGCAGCATCTTCAAAAAAGCTCATCCGGACAAAGTTTCGAGCTACGTGGTGACTGCTTTTGCCGCGCCTGTGGAGCTGAGGGTAAAAGCCAGGGAAGACGGCTTGTCGACAGGGAAATACGCGCTCTGGCTGGACGCGAAGAGCCAGGGAACCACGCTGCCGCTGCAGACATTCAGAGACACTTCGATCCGGCAAATCGCCAAAGAAAACAGCGACTTCGGACAGCTGATCCATAACGGTAGGCTCCCTGGCAAGGCGGATTTTAAAGAGCTTCTGGAGGAGGAAGTTTCCGGCAAGCTGGATCAAAAGATCAGGGATCAGAAGAACGGCAAAGCTCCGGCAAGCGGGATTACAAACGGAAGTGACGTCAGAGACAACAGCAGCGGCGACAAAAAAAACAACGGCAAGACCGGCGGCAATTCCGCTGACAAACACAATATCGGCAGCGCCCCGGCGAGCAATATAAACGGCGGTAATGTCGGCCAGCAGAGCTCCTCCAAATCCAATAGCAGCAATAAGGATCGCAACTACGAACGCAGCAGCGATAACAATTCCGGCAATGGCGCTAAACAAAATAATGACAGGAACGGCAGCGACTATCGAAATTACATTCCCCCGGCAATCGTACCCGCACCCATCACACCCGCACCCGTAGTGCCCGTACAACCGGCTGTGACCGAGTCCCCTGGCACAAACAAGGGCAAGCGTGACGAACCAAATGATAACAACAATAACGACCCCAGGCGCGGAGAGGCAAAAAAAGCAGTACGACCAGAAAAAAAAGACGATATGAAGAAGAAGGAAGAGAGCAGTAAGCAGGAAGACCGCAATAAACGGGAAGATATCAAAAAATGAGAATGAACGCCAAAATGAAGACAGCAAGAGAAAGCAGCAGGAGAACTCTCCACGCACCCAACCCGGCTCCTCGAACGAGGGGCAGCATTCCACTGATCATCGCAATGAGAGATCGGGGGACTAGCTTCCTTATACTTTTGTCGCAATGCTTGTATGCACAGAGAAATCTCTGTTCGTACAGGCTTTTTTTTACTATCATCCCGGTCAGAGGAGGCATAAATAATTATCTCGAAGTAAAGTCCATATTATGGTAAAATTAACAGACGGTGTATAAATTCGTGTGACCGGACTTTTTTTGGACGATTTCACTTCGACCTAGCCGGCAAATTGCAAAGTATCCCCAACCTGCAGGTAGAAGCAGAGGTTCAGGAGGAGATTATTTTTTGTCGAAAACGAAAAGGGACTTATATCAAGAGCATTCGGAAAGCTGTCATCAATCGTTATTGAACGTCAAAAAATAAATACGAAAACATTCTCCAGTATATGGACTGCGGAATCGCTTTGATCAATGAGGAGGGATTTATTACTTTTGCAAATATGAGATTGGCGCAGCAGCTCCGAGTGCCCAGAACGGAAATCGTGGGGAGGTCTATAAAGAAGCTGATCAGATTGCGGGTGCTGCCGAAAATGCTGCGGAAACAAATCCACCGAATGTATAGAGAGATGTATTTGTACCGCTCGCCTTACAAAGAGATCATGGATGACAAGGGACGGCACTTTTTTGTCACGGCTACTTACGGTGAGGAGCTTGACGGCGAAATTTTGATCAGTGTCAAGGACGTCACGGAGTTTAAACAGATCGAGCAATCCGTTTACCACAACGACAAGCTGGCCATGCTCGGGAAGATCGCCGCTTCCATCGCCCATGAGATCCGCAATCCCCTCACTTCCATCCGCGGCTTTATTCAGCTCCTGGAGCCGGACCTTAAACATTTGGGCAAGGAAGATTACGCCAAAATCATCATCAGCGAGATCGACCGGGCGAACGACATCATATATGAGTTTCTCAATTCTTCCAAACCAACGGCGCCTTCAAGGAAGAAGATCCAGGTGGCCGAGCTCATTCAGGAAGCGGCCCTTTTATGCGAGAGCGAGGCCCTGCTGAAAGGATGCGAGATTGTAGTCGAGCCCATCGATCCCTCCATTACTTTCCACGTGGATGTCAAACAGATCAAGCAGGTGATACTCAATTTGCTGAAGAATGCGCTTGAAGCGATAACCACCCACACTTTATACCGCAAGGGAATGATCTGGGCTCGTGTCAAGAGGGTCGATGCCTGTGTCGTGATCAGTATACAAGACAACGGGAGCGGGATGGACAAGAAGACGCTCAGCAAGCTGTTCGATCCCTTTTTTTCACTACGAAGAAGGAAGGGACGGGGCTTGGCTTGTCCGTGTGCTACCGCATCATTAAAAAATCACAGCGGCACGATTAAGGTCGAAAGCGAACTCGATAAGGGCACGGAATTCCACGTTTATCTGCCGGTCGGCGGCACTGATTTTTTTTGCTAGAATCATGCTTTGAAATTTAACTTCAAGCCGCTGTCGAAGGATATGGCAGACCCGGCTTTTTTTGGTTTACAATGGGAAAGAACATGGTGGATGGAAGGAGAGCGGACATGAGATACACGACATTCGGCAAAACGGGATTTTCTGCGTCATCGCTCGGTTTCGGGGCCATGAATCTGCCAGGCGTCCCGTTCGAGCAGGCCAAAGCGGCGCTCAATTACGCGCTGGACCAAGGAATCAACTACATCGATACGGCTGCGGGCTACCGCAACAGCGAGGAGATCATCGGCGACAGCATTTCCTACCGGAGGGGAGAGTACTTTCTGGCCACCAAGACTAACAAAAGGGATTACACTGCCGCCAAAGAAGAGATCGAGCGCAGCCTGACCCGGATGAAGACCGATTACGTGGATTTATTGCAAATCCATTATGTCAATACAGTAGAGGAATATAATTCCGCGATGGAGGAAAATGGCGCTTATCAGGCTGCCCTGGAAGCAAAGCGCGAAGGAAAAGTCCGCTTCATCGGCATCACCGGGCACCGGCCGGATCTGTTGGCCGAATGGGTCAGCAAAGGGCAGTTCGACCAAGTGCTGTTCCATTTGAATTTGGCCCAGCCGTTCGCGCTGAAAGAATTGATACCGATGGCAAGCTCGCTGGGAATGGCTAAAACCGCAATGAAACCGCTTTCCGGCGGATTTATTCCATCCATTGAGAAAGCGATCCGGTACCCTTACAGCCAAGACGTGCATGTGCTGATTTCGGGCATGGTCAGCGTGGAAGAAGTCAAGATGAACCTGGCTGCAATGGCGACTGAAGTGGAAGAGGAGGAGCGAGCCGAGCTGGAGCAGTTGGCTGCGGAATTGGGCAAGCACAACTGCAGACGCTGCAATTACTGCTCCTGTCCGCTTGGCGTTAAGATACCGGATATTATGATTTCCAGCGAGTTCCGCAGGACCTTCGGCCTGCTTCCCAAAGGCCAGGGATTTTATAAAGACCAAAAGGATAAAATAGTATCCTGCGCGGATTACGAGCCATGCAAGGAAACGCCTCTCTGCGAGCAGAAGTGCCCTTACCACCTGCCTATGCGGCAGGTGATTATGAATACAGCAGCGGAATTGGCGTAATGAACGATTAAGGAGATTAGCTTTTTATGAATGCTTATAATATTTCATTCTCTGCCGCGCCCTTGAACGAAATCCGGGAGCTGCTGCAGCCGCCGGCCAAGGCGGATGCTTTGGTACTGCCCCTGTGTTCGACCGAAACGGGCAGAGCAAGCTGGATTCATCCCGCGTTGGATGCGGAAATCAGCCGGCTTGTAAGCCAGGGTTTATACACAGGCTGCCAGGCCAAGTGGAGCTGCTGCCTGCATTGGGCATGTTGCCGTATTCCTATTTGATTCTCGCAGGAGTGGGGGAAGGGAACGCTCGAATTATAGAGATGCCGGCGTGTATATCGCGAGAGCGATGTGGACCAGGAAGATCGGCAGCGCTGTCGTGTTGATTGACTCTGATCCTGCGCGTCCGCTCCAGTCGGACGACCAGGCGGCCCTGCTGTCGGAAGGGCTGCTATTGGGCCAGTACCGGATTCGCAGCTACCGCAAGGATCAAGTTCAATCGCATGCCATAAGCGATATTACTTACGCATACATAACGGCTCCGGCCGCGCAGGCGCATTCTCAGTGGATTCTGAGAGGAATTGAAAGAGCCGAGTGCTTCGCCGACGGAACCAACTACGCCCGGGATCTTACGAACGCTCCCGGCAATTTGCTCGTACCCGAGAATTTGGCGCAGGAGGCGGCCAAGTTAGCTGAGCGTCACGGGTTCGGAGTCGAGATCCTGGATGAGCGGGCCATCGATGCCGAAGGCATGGGCGGCCTGTACCACGTAGGAAAAGGCAGCGTCAATCCGCCGCGTATGATTACGCTGAAATACCAGGGCAAGCCTGAGTGGGAGGATGTTTGGGGCTTGGTCGGCAAAGGCATTACGTTCGACACAGGCGGGATTTCCATGAAGCAGCCGGAAGGCATGGAAGAGATGATCAGCGATATGGGAGGCGCCGCGACGCTGCTCGGTTTTATGGAGATCGTCGGGAGGTTGAAGCCTCGGCAGAATATTCTGGTTGTAATCCCGTCCGCGGAGAATATGCCGTCGGGAGGCGCATTGAAGCCCGGGGACGTAATCCCGACGTTAAGCGGCAGGACCGTCGAAGTGTTGAACACGGATGCAGAAGCCGCATCGTGCTGGCCGATGGAGTAACCTACGCCAAGCGGCTGGGTGCAAGCCGGATTATTGACGTCGCCACTTTGACCGGCGCGGTGCTGGTGTCATTCGCGGACGTGGCGACCGGTGCGGTCACCAACGACGAGGCGTTTCTCGCCGAGCTGCTCGCTGCGGCCAAAGACGCCGGCGAGAAGGTATGGCCGTTTCCGAATTATCCGGAATACCGGGAGATGCTGCGGAGCGACGTGGCGGATATCAAGAACGCCACTGCGAAGCGCTGGGCCGGCAGCATAACGGCGGGCTTGTTCATCGGCGAATTCGCCGAAGACACTCCGTGGATTCACCTGGATACGGGAGGCACGGCATGGCTGTGGGGAGAGCGGGGCGTCGACCCGAAGGGCGGAACCGGCGTGATCGTCCGGACTTTAGCCCGACTCATCTGCGGCGAACAATAGACCTGTCGTCGCACCGGCACGGGAGAACGGCACCGTCACCGGCAGAACCGGCACGGCACGGGAGAACGGCACCGGCACCGGCAGAACCGGCAGGGCACCGGTAGAACTGCGGGTTGGGAAAAAAAATTAAAGGGAAATCCTCCATCTAAATTGACTTCGTTATCGTAGGAGATGCATATAACTGGAAAACCTCCATCAAAATTAACGGTTATTCTAATAATTCTCCGGAATGGATGGAATTAACTGCACATTTTCCACTTATATGGCTACCAAGCAATCAAACTGAGCAATAACAGTATGTTTTCCCGTTAATCAAAGTAATCCAGTGTGCCTCGGGCCAGCACATACCGGACAACCCTTTCGCCGTTGCCGCGCACGGAAGGCAGGAGCCAGCCCTTTTCACATAACTTCTTCAGCATCAGGACCGCCGTCCTATGATCAATCTCAAAATGACGCTCTACATCCTTCGGCCGGATGGGCCCACCGAGTTGAATCGCAAGACGTATGATTTCTTTCTCGGCAAGCAGTGCCCGCGAGACTGGCATCTGGCCGGGTTGATACCGGCTCAGCACTGTGCGCAGCAATGTCATGCACAGATCGGGCCGCTGTTCGACGTCGTCGTAAGCGAAGGAAATAACGTTATATCCCATGGCGTGAAGGAACGTTTCGCGGTTCAACTCGTTACAGTATTTTTTGCCGGTCCATGTCCCGTACATGCGTGGCGAAGCCTTTGATTTCAAATAAAAGCTTCACGAATCCCGGCAGCCAAGCAAAATCGGCAAAATAAGATCTGCCCCGCCAATCGAGCACTTCGTACTCCGGATGAAGATCTTCGAAACTTCCCCGCAGCGGCCACCAGACATTGCTTAAAAAACAGCGATTCACCATGCCGATGCCCCCTCTCCAGCCGGCCCCGGCGCTCCCCCGTCCTGCTTTCGAGCTGATGCCGGATAAATGTGCCGTACGCTTCTTCAAAAGTCAACTCTCTCATCCCCCCAGAAAAACAGAAAACGTCCCGCTTCCACTCGTCAGAATGGAATGGGACGTTCTTCGTCACTTGTCTCTGATTATAAGTTAAATGTATGAACAAGACAAGTCTCTGTCCTGATAAACAGGTTCTGTCTTAATTCATCCGAAGGGTGATTTTGTTAGGGACTCTCCAAGACAAGCGGAGATGAGGCGTATCAGGTTTGGCTTATGCATGACGGCAAGCGTTACAATTGTGGTACCCTGCTGGTCGATAGCCAAGGCACCGGAGTACTGACCTACCCGATCAAGAAAGGAGCTGCATTTGAAGCGATCGGAGTAACTCTTGAGCCTGACGCTAAGGGTACGCGTCCCCGCGGTAAGAAGGTGCTCGGATCGTAGTTCAATGGAGTGGATATACAAAAGGAATGCAAGCGATTAAGCCTGCATTCCTTTGTTTTGCGAAGGGATAAAAGGGGCGCTCGGACCGATAAATTGCTGCAAATCGACCATACGGATGGTAAACCGGCTCACTTTGTCGACTGGATAGCTTTGACCTGCGGTTCTGGCCTTAACTTGGTCGAGTAGAATACCGAAGAAATTTCTGCGGCGGGGATGAGGAACCAGATCATGCTGAAGGACGGGTATAGAAATTGTTTTGTCTTCAGAGACCAATTTATCGAAAGCAGGAATGTCCTCAACGGAAACATATAGAAGCTTTTTTTGTTCCACTTTATGGCTCCCGGCTCAAAAGTAATGACCAGAAGGTCGGAATCCGAGGGAACCGTTCCTCCGAGCCGAATAATTTTTTGCTTTTCCTTTGGGCCGGTTTGGCTTAAGATATTGATGTGCCTGAAGGTCGGGCAGGAAAGGGACGATCAATAATGGAATGACGCTTGCCAGGTACAGCAGGGTGCTGGATTGATAGACGATGGCGAGTGCAAGTACAACAATGAAAACGAGTGACCCAAGTGACAGCAGCATACGGCGTTTGGACATGTGATTCAGTTCCCCCAAATGATGGTTCTATTGGTCAGTTTAAGCACAGATGAATCTATTTTAACATAAGCGCTGCCAGGTTAGAAGAAATTTTCAATAAATCAACAATGAGAGGCTAAATACGAATGAATTTACAACGCAGAACAACGATCAGGAGGCTGGCCGGAAGGGGGATGTCCGATACCAGGAGATATTTATGGGTGGCTTTATTGGAAGGCTTCCCTGCCATCATTATCCAGCAGCTGTTAGGGGGCCCGTTCCTTACGGGTTACCTGATTTATTTGGGGGCAAGCGCCCAGCAGATCGGTATCGTGCTTGCGATCACCACTTTAGTTAACGTAGCACAGATTTTCATCGCCTATTTTATGCAAAAGGTTACGAACCGCCGGTACGCCCTGCTTATTTTCGGAACTCTGTTTCGGATTCTGTGGACCGGGACGGG
>BBFE01000025.1 GCA_001313085.1 Paenibacillus sp. JCM 18996
CCAGCGAGCTTGGACGTGCCTGTCGGAGCTGCTCCGCTCCGCCCGCGAGCTTGGACGCGCCGTCCTCCAGGCTTTGGATACCGCTCTGCAGCGGCATGGTTCCCTCGGCGATCAATCGGCTCAGATTCCGGTCCACCTCGGCCAGGCCATTCTCCACCTTTTTCGAACCGTCCGACAGCTGCGAAGCGCCGTCTGCCGCTTTAGCCAAGCCATCGGACAGCGTATGGATGTTATCGAACACCGACTGGGCGTAAGCTTTAGTCAGGTTGCGGGAGATTTCCGCTTTCATCTTCTCCATGGCATTGCGCCCGATCTGGTTGGAAGCGAAGTTGGTGCTTTCATTCGACACGAATTTGATCATCGAAGGCACCGGATTGGCCTCCAGCACTTTAGTGGCGTTTTGCGAGAAATCGTCCGGTATTTCCACGGCCATGTAATATTTGTGCTGCTCCAACCCCCGGTCGGCCTCTTCCTTTGTCACAAACTGCCAGTTGAAGTCCTTCGTTTCCTTGATTTTATCCGTAAAATCTTTCCCGACATCCACCTGTTTGCCGTTGAATACCGCCCCCTTGTCTTCGTTCACAACGGCAACGGGCATATCGTGCAGCTTGCCGTAAGGATCCCAGAAAGCCCACAGGAACGCCGAAATGTACATTAAAGGAATAAGCGCTACGGCCAGGACGGAAACCAGAAGCATTTTGGCGGTGAAGATGGCTTTCAGTTCCTGTTTCAGCGCTGACAGGATTTTCATTGGTTCTCTCTCCTTTGTTTACTTTATAAGTACTGAATGACTATCTTTCTCAATCGGTCATTTCAGGCCGAAAAAAAAGCGGCGCCAAGCTAACCTTATTTTACTGAAAATTGAAGCCTTACCGAAAAGTTGATCGCCTTACCAGAAAATTGAGCGCCTTGCCGAATTGAGCGTCATTTTGACCATAAAAGTTATCTCACCGCCAAGCCGTCCACCAGATAAAGCTGAAACAAACGGGCTATTTCCGCTTTGTCGAGCGGGGGGTGGCTTTTCTCCCAGTCGTAGACGAACGCGGCGTACAGCTTCAGCATCGTAAAAGCGGTAATCTCCGGATCGCACGGCTTCAACTCGCCTTTTTCAACCGCTTTCTGCACGTACTTGCTGATGAACGCCAGGATCGACTTCTCGATTTTGTCCATGCCGTCCTTGGCCGCCTGGGTTCCCATGTCCCTGATTTCGTGCGAAAGCCGGATCGTCAGCTCGTGCTGCTTGCGGAACTCCAAGATATGATAGAGCACCTGGTTCAGGTTTTCGAAAAAAGACCGGTCCGGATCGATCTCCGCTTCCGCCGCGCTGCGCACCTCGAGGATCAGAGATTTGAGTATCTCGTCGAACAGCTCTTCCTTTGTGGAAAAAAAGGTATAGATCGTGCCCTTGCCCACATTGGCCAATTTGGCTACCTGATCCATCGTCGTCGCTTTGTACCGAAAAGGGCGAACGATTTGCCTGCGGCCTCAATGATTAATTTTTTTTCTGTCAGTGGACATGGTCCGCCTCCTGCTCAGGTATGAATCTGAACTTATGACCAGATGGTTAAAGTGGTCAATCAGTATGATAGCATTTTTTTTCGCGCGGTTTGGAAAGGTGCAAAATTCCCCCAACCATGGGCAGCAAACTCTATTACTCTATCTTATACCGGCGCTTCTGTGAATATGCGTTAAATTTGCGGTTTCTCGCAAAGCTTTTCTACCACATGACCGTAAGTTGCCAAAGCTTCTATTCCGAGAGGAGTAATCTCGTAAATGCCTCTTTGCTTCCTTCGAAACCACCGGTAATAATTTTTTCTGCAGCATGCCCGCCACGTTCATGTTTCCGGTCCTTATCTTTAACTCGCGAGGCGAGAGAGGGCCATGGACTTGCAGCAGATGCGCGCAGTGGAGTGCTTTCTCCCTGTAGGCCGTGACGAGCTTCGTCCGTGTCGTTCCCCCGATATTGTAGTCTCCGCTTCGTTCCTTGAATTCGCTCAGCATCCGCTCCCTGCCGCGCTTGTTCGCTCTTGGCACATAGGGGACCGGATGGCAGACGACTTCGACGGACGGCTTGTTCCGTTTATAGAACTGAACCGTCAGCAGTCCCAGCCCCAGCATGCGGCACAAACGCTCCACTTCTCTCCAGGAAAGCTTGTGAGGGGCTTTTCCTTTGAAGGGGAGCTCGAAGGCGACGTATACTTTATCCGTCAAGGCCAGCCGGTCGATTCCCTGGACGAGCAGGGGGATGCTGAACGACCGTTTCAGCTCGACGATGACGGGCACTTCCTCGCCGCGCACGGCTACGAGGTCGCAGTGGTTGACTTCTCCCCGGACTTCGTAGCCTTGGGACTCAAGATACATTTTGACGGGAAGGTATAGTTCAGTTTCGTTTTTTTGACAGCCATAGATGCGCCTCCTTACGTCAAATCCCTGATTATTCGGCAAGGGTTGCCCGCCGCGACCACATTTGCCGGTACAGGTTTGGTCACGACGCTGCCCGAGCCGATCACCGTGTTGTCTCCGATGGTCACGCCGGGGTTAATCACCGCCGATCCGCCGATCCACACGTTATTGCCTATAGACACTCGCGACCCTCGCTCCAGCGCGGTACCACGCGACTGCAGGTCGAGGGGACGGAAGGCGGTGTAGATGTGCACTCCCGGAGACAGGGACACGTTGTTCCCGATGAGGACGGGGGCCTGGTCCAATATAACGCAGCCGAAATGGGCATAGAAATTATCCCCAACGCGGATGTTGTAGCCGTAATCGCAGCGGAAGGGCGGCTCGATGTCAAAGCCGGAACCTGCCGAGCCGAACAGCAGCAGTATCAGGTCTTTGCGCCGTTCGAACTCCGTCTCCTCCGTGTCGTTGTATAATCTGGTCAGCCTTCTCGCGTTCCGGCGATCCGCGTCCAATTCGGGATCCGACGGCTGATAGGGCAGGCCGGCCAGCATTTTTTCCCTTTTCCGTGAGCTCCTCCCCAATCTCTTTCTCCATTCTCCGCGTTCCACTCCAGTCCTTTTTTGCTATTAATATTACCCTTTCTCCAAGCCTAAGTACAAGCAGCGGAAAACTTGTTTTCACGCCTTTCTTTCACAAAAAAAATTCGGGAAACTTTCTTGTCTGGGCGCATAGGTATATAATACACACTTCGTCGATGCCAGTGTTCCTGACATGAAGGTGCCGGGAGACGAACGGGCATACGATTGCAGACAGAAGCAATACCCGAGACAAGGGCGAATAACCTTCCTCAAGACGCTGCTTTTAACTCATTTGGTGACAGGTGAAAGGAGGTTACTATGGATATTTTTTTTCAAAGGATTATGGAACACCGCGCAGAAAAGGAAAAAAGTCAACTGGACAGGAACTTTCGGGGAATATCTGGACATTGTCAGGAAAAAAAATCCAAGTGTAGCCAGAACCGCGCATACCCGGGTCTATGATATGATTGCATGGCATGGGGTGGTTGAGGAGAACGGAAGGAAGAAATATAAATTTTTTTTCAATCGGAAATTTTTTTGGGCTGGATTCGGCGATCGAGAAGCTGGTGGAGGAGTACTTCCACTCGGCGGCCAAACGGCTTGAGGTCAAGAAGCGGATTCTGCTGCTGATGGGTCCGGTCAGCGGCGGAAAGTCCACCATTGTCACGCTGCTCAAGAGGGGACTGGAACGGTACTCGCGTTCGGAGGAAGGCGCCATCTATGCCATAAAAGGATCCCCGATGCATGAAGAGCCGCTGCTGCTGATCCCGCATGAGCTTCGCCCGGAGATCGAGCGTGAGCTGGATGTGAAGATCGAAGGCAATCTGTCCCCCTACAGCCAAATGATGCTCAAAACCCAGTATGACGGGCGGATTGAAGATGTGCTGGTGGAGCGGATTTTTTCTGTCGGAGGAGAACCGGATCGGGATCGGAACCTTTTCCCCCTCAGATCCGAAGTCCCAGGACATTGCCGACCTTACGGGCAGCATCGACTTTTCCACTATTACCGAGTACGGTTCGGAGTCGGATCCCCGAGCGTACCGTTTTGACGGGGAGCTGAACAAGGCCAACCGGGGGATGATGGAATTCCAGGAAATGCTGAAGTGCGACGAAAAGTTTCTGTGGAACCTGCTTTCCCTGACTCAGGAGGGCAATTTCAAAGCGGGCCGGTTCGCCCTGATCTCCGCGGATGAGCTCATCATCGCCCATACGAACGAATCCGAGTATAAATCTTTTATCTCCAACAAAAAAAAGAACGAAGCGCTCCAATCGAGAATGATCGTCATGCCTATTCCTTACAATTTACGGGTGAGCGACGAAGAAAAAAATTTACACCAAGCTGATCCGGCAGAGCGATATGTCCCAAATGCATATTGCGCCTCATGCGCTTAGGGCCGGGGCCATCTTCTCCATCTTGACCAGATTGAAGGAATCCAAGAAGCAGGGGATGGATCTCATCAAGAAGATGCGCATGTATGACGGTGAATCCGTCGAAGGCTACAAGGAAGCCGACCTGAAGGAAATGCAGAACGAATACTTGGAAGAAGGAATGACCGGTATCGACCCGCGGTATGTCATCAACCGGATTTCCACCGCTTTGATCCGCCAGGATCTTCAGTGCATTAACGCGCTGGATGTCCTGCGGGCGATGAAAGACGGGCTCGATCAGCATCCTTCCATTACGAAAGAGGAACGGGACCGTTATCTCAACTTTATTTCGGTGGCGCGAAAAGAGTATGACGAGCTGGCCAAAAAAAGAAGTGCAGAAGGCGTTTGTCTATTCCTATGAGGAGTCGGCGAA
The DNA here is from genome assembly GCA_001313085.1 of Paenibacillus sp. JCM 18996. The sequence goes on from BBFE01000025.1 coordinate 4,783, forward strand.
AACGCTTTTTTTAACAACTACCTGGACAATATTGAGGCTTACTGCAACTGGGGCAAAATCAAGGATCCGCTGACCGGTGAAGAGGTCGATCCGGATGAAAGGCTTATGCGCTCCATCGAGGAACAGATCGGCATTTCCGAGAATGCGAAAAAAAAGCGTTTCGCGAAGAGATCCTGATCCGCATGTCTTCTTATTCGAGAAAGAGCAAAAAAAATTCAGCTACAGTTCCCATGAAAGGCTGCGGGAGGCGATCGAGAAGAAACTGTTCGTCGATTTGAAGGACGTCGTGAAAATCACGACCTCCACCAAGACGCCGGACGAAAGCCAACTGAAGAAGATCAACGAAGTGACACGCAGGCTGATTGACGAGCACGGATACTGCCCGGTCTGCTCCAACGAGCTGCTTCGGTATGTGGGAAGTTTGTTGAACCGGTAGGCGTGCACGGGCAGTGCGCGTCTGCAGCCGGGCTGCAGCGGTATAACCTTGCACAACTTGACTGATACCTTAGATGCGGGAATTTTATGAAGAGGCGTGGAAAGCCGCTGTGCATTTATGCGCAGCGGCTTTGTGCTTGTACGGGAAATTATGATTTTCGGCGGCTCTTAATAAAATGTTGCTTAATTCGATGAATTCGATAAACTTGTGGATAAGTGTGGGTTTAGCTACCATTCATTCGCCGGGAGAGCCGCTCGTTGGAATACATTAAATGGAAATCCTGAATCTAATTGGACTTTCGATATGGCCAGAACCCTCCAGTCAATTTTGCTGTTATAAATTTTGTATCCTGTATTGCTGAATCAGGCTGTTTCACTTGTCCAAATACCCATACACATTGCGTTTCCTGGAATAAATTAATAGGAAATCCATGGATGGGAAGGATTGGTGTCAATTTATGGGGTGCAGTTGCCGTAAGCAATGCAGATGTAAAAGACCAGGTCGACGCGGTTTTGTTTGTTCATGCAGCGCTTCGAACATTCGAAGGATTACACAAACGTTAGCCGGGGTGAGCGCTGTATATCGGGCGGATGCCGATTTGGAGTGCCAAGGTGCGTTATGCAGAGGAATTGACAGCGATATTATTTATGATTGGACGGCTGTGCCGCTGTCCGGTAATCTTCAGGTAGTGGGGGATACCCGAAAAAATAGGGAATAACACTCTGGTCGTCAGAGGAACTGGAACATTGGATTTAAGCGTGACAGTTACCTTCCGTTGCAGGGTATTTGGCGGCGGATTTGAGGATTGCAGAAGAACGGCGAGCATGCGATTTACTCAAAATCCAACAGGAGCATTCAGAGCACGTGGAAATTATGCCGCACCTCTGCTCGCTCGTAAGACCACGCAGAAGACAATTCAGAAGCAGAAATAACTAAGGTTCGTAAAAAAAGCCCTCTCTTCTCTTCATTGGGAGGGCTTTTCCTTTAACATATGCCATTATGGCACTTTTCTTGGTGGCAGCTTTTGAGCAATTTGCTATGCGCTTTCGCCGCCATAGGACTGTGAGAGCATCATTTCAGTCTCAGCTGCAGCCTTGCGAAACAATTCGTCTGCCAAAATGATTCGCTCAGCTATATCTTGTACGATTTTTTACACCATATAGATTCTCCAGGGTTAATACAACTTCGACGGGAAAATCCCGAGACGCATGAACCAGAAAGCAGTCAGCTTGGAATGGAGTATAGATAATCCGGAGCACATCAACAAATGGGTTCAAAACATACTTTTGATAGTAAATCAACGACTCTAGAAAAAAGCCCGCGTTTAGTATATTTGACCGCCCGAGCAAACTGAAGGGGGAAATCGGCCAATAATGATGCCGCACCGCGGGCGGTCCGTCCACGGAACATGGCGCTGTGAGTCGGGGTTCGGCCGCTGCTGCTTATTCCAGCTTCGCCCACTGCTCATAGCATTTGATCACGGCGCTCATGTCTTCATCGCCATATCCGACGTTGTTTGCGGTTTGAAACAGCTCTTTGACGGCTGCCAGCACAGGGGTGGGAATGTCGAGAGTATCCGCCAATCCCTTGGCCAGCTTCAAATCCTTCAGCATAAGGCGGGTCATGAACTGCGGCGAAAAGTCCCGGCTGAGCATTTTGGGTCCTTTGATTTCAGCCATTCCGCTCCGGGCGCCGCCTGCGGCCACAACTTCGAGAAACAGCGCAGGATCCAGACCGGATTTTCGGACCAGTGACAGGCTTTCGGAAAGCGCCATCAAATTGATTGCTGTCAGTGTATTATTTGCGAGCTTGGTCTTCGATCCGGATCCCTGGGCACCCATGTAGACCGCTTTTTTTTCCCATCGCCTGAAATACGGGCTTGCAGCTTTCGAAAAGTGTTTGGTCCCCTCCCACAATAAAGGTCAGCTGAGCTTCCCTGGCTTGCGGTTCGCTGCCGGTCACCGGCGCATCCAGCATGAGCACGCCGATGTCTGCCAGGCACGCGGCCATTTCCACGCTGGTATCGGGAGAGATCGTGCTGCAGTCGACAAGGACGCGGCTCCGGACTGCTGGCGAAGTGCTTGGGCGATTCCCTCGTTCCCGAGAATGACCTCTTTCACAGCACGGTCGTCGGAAAGCATGGTAATGACCAGCTCCGCCTTTTGGGCCGCTTCTCCGGGGGTATCGGCAATGATGACGGAAGGCCCAAACCTTCGGTTTTCCGTCGGTCTCTGTTGAATACGGTCAGCTTGTAACCCGCTTTTAACAAATTCACAGCCATATGACGCCCCATCGTGCCTAAACCGATAAATGCGATTTCCATCTTCATGCCTCCGATCCAGAATTTTACACTCCACTTCATTATAACTTTACAAATCCGTGCCTTCAACGAATTTTGGTCAAGCCAGGCCGCGTTTATGCAAACAAGCCCAAATCCGGGCATTCGCCTCACTCTTTGGGCGCTGATATCATATACATAATATATAACAACTAGAGAAAGCGAGTGAGTTGAGAGATGACACAACAGCTTGAGCAGCATGCAGAAACACAACAGCAGGAAAGGCCTGTTTTCGGCCACGGCTTCGGGCACCACGGCTTCGGGCACGGATTTGGCCACGGATTTGGCCATGGCTTCGGCTCCTTGCTGCCGTTTTTTCTTCCTGTCCCCCTGGTTGTACTCTTATCCATACTACAGCTACCCTTACTACGGTTATCCTTACTACGGTTATCCTTATTACGGCTATCCATATGGGTATCCATACTACGGCTACCCTTACTATTAAAAGCCAAAACGGAGCTGTCCCACAAATGGTTATGTCCTCTTGGGGACAGCTCGTTTTGGGGGACAGCTCTTTTTTTGCAAGCACGCGAACTTTACTAGCACGAGCCTCTCCCCATCCGCGTTGCGGCTGTGGATAAAATGTTGATAAGTTCGATAAATTTGTGGATAAGTGTTATTTAGAGATTTAGATACATTTATCCGGTGGAAGATGTTGTTTTATGAAAAAAACACTTCGTTTCCAATCTAGGGTCACCTTTGCGCGCACAGCGTTATATCGTGTAGGATGCCATTCTGTTACAGCGGGTCGTTGCCATCCAGTTTTCACCGGATGCCCCCCTGCTTTATTAAATGGAAATCGTGTATCTAATTTGACTTGGATATGGTGAGTGATGCATCTAAATGGAAAACATCCATCAAATTCAGTGGTTATTCTAATAATTGACCGGGATAGATGCAATTAACGGGCGATTTTCCATTTATATTGCTCGGAAAGCAATCAAACAGAGCAAATAGCAGCATATTTTCCCGTTAATCAAAGCAATGCAGCTTGCTCACCGCGCCATGCCCCACTTGAGCTGCCCCGATGCCCCTCTAAAATCGGTCTCGGTGCTCCTCTCCAGGCAGCCTCGATGCTTCCCGCCCTGCTTTCGAGATGATAACGGATGAATGTGTCGGGCGTCAAAAAAATAGAAAACGTCCCGCCTCCACTCGTAAGAATGGAAGGGGGACGTTCTTCGTCGCATGCTTTTCTAAGGTAAATGTATGAACGTGACCAGTCCCTATTATGAGAAACAGGTCTCTGTCTTTATTGACACATATGGTGATTGTGTTCCACGTTAGGATGGTTCCTTCCTGTGTGCGGCTTTCTTGCCCGTTAGGATGTTCCGTTTAAATTGGCTCAGCTGCCTGCCTCAGGCTGCCTTTCTCTTTATACTGCTTTATTGTTTATTCGCCTGAACGGAGCCCTGGAAATATTCTTCCAAAGTGACTCCTTTGGCTGCTATCTCTTTGGCCGTGTCGATGCGACATAACGAACGTGCCAAGGCTCATAGTTATAACCAGTGACAGATTCTTTCCCTTTAGGATAGCGGATGATGAATCCGTAGGCAGGCGCGTGCTCCGCGAGCCAATTGGCCTCCGGGGTTTGTCCGAAGGACTCCTCAAGACCGAAATTGACGCTTGGGCTGGAGACGTCGATCGCGAGGCCGGTCTGATGTTCGCTGGTGCCGGGTTGGGCGCTGTACTGCAGCGCGTGCTGCTGTCCCTGAGTGCGTACATAGTTGTTGAACAGAGCCTTCTGCGTGGCATAGGACCGGTAAGCCGACACTCCGTACAGCTTCACTCCGTCCTTTTGGGCCGCGGCAAAAAGCTTTTCCAACGCTTTGGCGGCTTCTGCGCGCATGAGCCGTTTCTCGCTTTTTTTCATTGAAGGAAAAAGGAATGCCCGGCTCCACCAGATCGGCAGGGCTATATCCTTCGGGCAGGGCCCGCTTCTTGTTGACCACCACAAGCCGGTCGTCCGCGTTGGTCACTATATCGACCCCGTTAGATCCGGCGGTTACCGTATCTTTAAGAGAGGGCAGCACGGTGACCGGCACCTCTTTGGCGGCCCCCGCGTATTTTACCGTCACGACGGCCGAGCTGCCGGTTTTGGCCTCTGCCGGTACCTTAACGGTCCCGTCCGTTGAAACCTCCACAGCCGCCGGATTGCTCGAGCTGATCTGCGCTTCCGCGGCCTGCAGCTCCCGCCGGTGATTGGCCGCATCGACGGAATACACTTTGAGCGCCGATTTGGCTCCCGGAGCCAGGATCAGGGAGGAAGGCTCGGCCGCGATCGAAGCGGTGCCGCTGACGGTTGACGAAGGGGGGGACACTGGAGAGCCTCCCCCTGCGCCTGTATTGCAGCCTGTAAGTGACAGGCAGATAAAGGACGACAAAAAATAGGGCGGAATACTTTTTTTTAATCACAATGAAACCTCCGAATGTTTGTTTGCATGATGGAATCTCTTCATTATAACAAAACGTCAGGGAATAATAAATTTTTTTCGAACCAGGAAGTATTCCCTTTTAATCGAAATTTGATACAATTATATACATATGGCCATTATGAAAACGCTTTAAAGTCCTGCGTGACCGAAAAGGAGCATTAAACTTGAAAGGCATTTTGCAAAGGCATCGTTGGCTTCGCTTTGCTGTAACCGTTGTGCTGATTATAATCATGCTTCCTCTATCCCAGATCATTACCGTCCAAGGTGAAGCAGGCAACCCGAAATTCGTGATGCTCCGGCTGGAGGATATCGGGCCGGGGGGACAATACGACTCTTTGGAGAATGTGGGAAAACTGCGTACGGTATTGGAATATCTGAGCGAGCATGGCGTAGTTTACCACCTGGCGGTCGTTCCCAAATGGATCCACTTCACCGAACAAGGACAGCGGATGGAGCGCTCTCTGGATCAGCTGTCGGATCCTTATATCCGGTCCTTTAATAAGCTGCTGGCGCAAGCCGTACAATCCGGCGCTTCGCTCGGCCTGCACGGTGATACGCATCAGGCGGGCGACACGGTGAGGCAGGACGGGCACCATGAAACGGGGATAGGGAACGAGTTCTACGTCCCCGATCTGGCTGAGACCTCCACTCCGGAATTTGCCGACCGAAGGATCAAGGAAGGCTGGGCATTATGGCCTCCGCCGGTTTGCAGCCGCGTTTTTTTTGGGAAGCGCCGCATTACCGTACGACAGCCGCCCAGGATAAAGTTTTCCGCAGCTATTTCGGAATGAATTACCAGGCCGATATGCAGGCAGGCCCGCAGCCCGAAGTGCGGTATATAACCCAGCAAAACAAAGGATTCGGCGCCCCCTCCTCCGGTGCGGTTTATGTGCCCACCCCTTTTTTCGTATATTGCTTACAACAAGGACGAGAAGGCGATTTTCAAGCTGATTGATAATAAAAAAGAATAAAAAATTTGCCATCCTTCTTCTTTCATCCTTTTCTGGAATTCAAGCACCTGGTTCCCGTGCTTGACGGTCAAGGGGAACCAGTGATGCGGGACGGCCTGCCGGAATACAGATATGAGGGATCTAACCACAGCGTCCTGCAGAAGCTGATTTCCGGGCTGAAAGAAAGGGAATACAAATTCTATACGATACACGACTATGTGCCTTTCACGCCGGCCCATACGGTTCAAGTAGCGGCGGACAAAGACTTCAAGCTGCTGGCCGGCGACGTGACCGGAAACGGGCAGGCGGATCTTGTTGTTTGGGATGCCGCGTCGGGCAGCATTCGCGTCACGGAAGGCCATTTTAAAGGGCCTCGCAACGAAACCCAGCCCGCGCCGTCAGTGTGGGCATCGGTACCCTACAAGCAGGGCTGCGCATTCGCATTGGCGGATTTGAACGGGGACGGCCGCGCGGATCTGTTGATCGGCACTGCCGAAGGGGCGATTAACATTTATTTGTCCGATAAGGGGAAGTTTGTTTTCTATCGCTCCGTGAAAGTAAGCCAGTCCGGTTGGTCGGACCTCTTCGCGGTCCGAAAGCCTGGAGGAACATGGCTGATAGCCGGGCAATCCCTGGACCAGACCCAACTGCAGGGAGCCCTTATCGGCATGGAGCAGGCGTCTGCTGTGCGGCCTTATCGTTTTAAATCCGCCGGGACGAGAAGCATCCAGCCCCGCCAAACGGACGATCCGGAGCGGCAGACTTTGTTTGTTTCACAAAAAAAGGCCGCTCCAGCGGGATCGAGATGGACTATGAGGACAGCAGCCAGAAGTGGACGGTGAAGAAGGTTTCGCTGCCTATTCCAATTGAGGACGGCGACTTGATACTGGGCGATTTCAATGGAGACGGAAGAGAAGACGCATTCCGCTGGGATCCGGTCGAACTCAAAGGTAAGATATACTGCCGCAACGAATATGGAGAGTATAATCTGCTTTCCCGCTTCGGGCCGTGGGACTCGCCCGGCGGCGCATTGATTACAGCGGATTTTGACGGAAACGGAGAAATGGACATCGCCGCAGTCCATGTCCAGGAGAAAACGGTCAATATCGCTCTGTCGTTCCAAAGCAGAAAACAGCCTTAGGAAACGTCAAGCCGCAGGAGCCGAAACAGCCGTACAAGCCAAAAAAACCGCCGAAAGCACGGCGGTTTTTTGAGCCGGTCCCTAGGTCAGACCGAAGATTTTCTGCCCATAAGAAGCATGACTACGAACAGGATCAGGAATAAGAAGAACAGTACCTTGGCGATTCCTGCGGCTGCTGTGGCAACCCCGAAGAATCCGAAGAATCCGGCGATAATAGCGACAATCAGGAATAAAAAAAATGCCCATCTTAACATGTGAATTCCTCCTTTTTTCATTTTCATCTCTAGATATATGGTGTGAAATGTTGTAAACGATTATAATGTGTTTCCGTCCTTGCCAGACATATACAGTCCGGCCGGCGGTACGACGACTTCGTCGCGCTCAGCGGTACGCTGGAGGCTCGGGCCTTCTCCGTCCGTGTAACGGTCAGACCAGGCGGTAATCAGGATTCTTCCCTTGTCCAATTCGCGTTCATATCTTTCCGCTTCCTCCTTGGACAAACCGAGCGACTCCAATTTGGCCTCAATTTATCGCCTTGGGAGCGGAACAAGTTGGCAAGAGCGGTCATAACGCCTTCTTGATTAATGCCGATCTCGCTGGCTTGCGTCAGCTTCACCAAACCTTCGGTTTGTTCATTGTCATGGGCCAGAACATAAATCTCGTCATTGGCGTAGCCCTGCGTCTGGAAATAACGTATTTGCTTCAACGCTTCCTCTTCGGTTTTGGCCAATTTGATCCTTGCGTCCGTGTGTTCCATTGTTTATCCCTCCTTCATTGCATTGTTGACTTTCAAGTTGACTGGCTTGCCTATTCTTAACCTGCCCCTGGCGGCGGTGAAACAGCCGTGAAAAAACGTTTCATAAAGCTGTAAAACGGGTAATGTCATTTATTAATGGTTGCAAAAAAGGTTATAATTAATAAAATGAGTTCAGTATCGATTGAACCGGCTTTTTTTGCGGTGGGAGGAGGGTATCCGAAACTATCGCCGAAAGCTCTATATAAACCTTGCAACAAGCGTTTCTACTGCCAGTAGACAAAAGGAGCAAGCTTGCTATGAATATCTTTATTGTGGATGACAATCCGGTCAATTTAATTGTGATAGAGAAAATATTGAAAAAAACGCGGGGTATAAAAAAACCTGATGAAGGCATCGTCCGCGGTGGAAATGCTGCAGACGCTCGAAAGCGGGACTCCGTCCGGTCTCTCCGTCGATTTGATCCTGATGGATATGATGATGCCCGAAATCGACGGGATTGAAGCGACGAAGCGCATTCAACTGATGGACCAATTCAAGGACATTCCGATTATCATCATTACGGCCATGGGCGACTCCATCAAGCTTGCGGAAGCGCTGGAAGCCGGTGCGATCGACTACGTAATGAAGCCGGTCAACAAAATCGAACTGATCGCCCGCATTCGCGTAGCCCTCCGGCTGAAATACGAGAAGGATTGGCACAAAGAGAACGAGCAAAGAATCCGCACTGAGCTTGAATTGGCAAAAAAAAGGTGCAGAGCAGCGTGCTAAGCTACCCATGCACACGGAGGCCATCGACATATCCGCCTCTTACAATCCTTCCTACGAGCTCGCCGGGGATTTGTACACCTGGTATAAGATAGATGACCACCGATACGGGATCCTCCTGCTCGATATAATGGGACACGGTATTTCTTCGTCCCTCGTCTGTATGTTTATTTCTTCGGTGCTTCAGGATGTGATTACCCGCTATGTTTCTCCTGAACTTGTCATTGCCGAATTAAACCGATACATGAATCAGCTGAATAAGAACGGCACAAGCTTGAAGTATTATTTTACCGCAATCTATCTGGTGATTGACACAGAGTCCAAAACCATCGATTATGTGAACGCAGGGCATCCTCCGGGCTTGCTTCTGGAAGAGGGCAAGCCTCCGGTCCGGCTTAATCTGGGATCCTGCGCGGTCGGATTCTTCGACCAAATGGAAATACATCAGGGAACCCTTGATTACAACAAGGATTTTCGCCTGTTTCTGTACACGGACGGGCTGCTTGAGGCCATCGAGGTAGAGGGGGAAGAAAGCGAAGAGACTCTGCTGCGTTTTCTGCAGAGCATCGGCCCGGAACCGGACGTAGAGAAGATAATGGACGAGCTGCTCCCCATCGAGATCCGACAGCAGCAGCAGGATGATATTTGCATGGTGCTCATAGGGGCAAAGTAATCCGAGACAAAGGAGGGGAACTGCGGCATGAAGATGTCAACAAAACTGTTTGTAGGTTTTGGACTGCTTCTGGTATTGATGCTGATTATGGCCAGCCTGGGCATAAATCAGCTCAGCAAGACAAAAAAAAGAGATGGAGCAGGATTACGTTATCCATTATCAGAAAGTCCGCGAAGCCGAACATGTGCAGAGCGACGTTATGAATATAGCAAAATATTTAGCGAATTTACTGCTCGCGGATTCCCCCGACTCTGCGAATTCCGCGAAATCCGCGGACTTGATCAAGCAATCGCTTCAATCCCTGATTAATGGTATTAATGTGCTTGGCGAAAGCGGAACGGATAATACCGAAAGCCAGCTTATCCATATGATCAAGGCAAACGGGGACAAGTATTCGTCCTATGTGAATGATGCGGTCAATCTCTCTCTGGCAGGCAAGAAGGAAGAAGCAGGCCAGCTTCGCAGCCAGGAGGGCTTAAAGCTTCAGGATGAGCTGCTCGTCTCACTCGACCGTCTTAACAAATTCGAAGACAAGTCCATGACTAACGGAATAGAGAGCTTTAAAGTCAATAACAAGACGACTTTGATGATGACCGCCAGCTTGATGCTCATTTCCCTGTTGTTAGGTATAGCGGTCATGTTCTGGATCATGATGAGTCAAAGCAGAGCCTTAACACTCTTTCCAGCATGATCACCAGCTTTGAGAAAAAACGGATTCGACCGGAACATCCGGATCCATACGAACTTGAAGGACGAGTACGGCGAGATCGCCCAGGTATTCAACCGGCTGGCCGACAGTCTGGAAGAATCGCTCAACAAAGAACGCACCGCCAGCAAAATCAACGAAGAGCAGGCATGGATCAAAACCAACTTGAGCAATATTTATTTCCAGATCCAAGGGAAATATGATTTGACGGAGATTGCCAGGCTGTTTGTCGCGGAGACGGCATCCATGATCGGAGCCCACCATGGCGCATTCTACCTCGCGGAACAAGAAGGCAGAGAAAGGTATCTCGCCTTGGGCGCTTCATATGCCTTGGAGTCCGGTCGGGAGAACGAGGCTGCCCGGCGTTTCTCGTTCGGCGAGGGCTTGATCGGACAAGCCGCGGAGGACGGCCGGCGGATAATGATTGACGATGTGCCGGGCAATTATATTAAAGTCCGCTCATCGTTTGGCGAAATCGAGCCTGCCAGCCTGTACATCCAGCCGATCCATTCCGAGGACCGGGTAGTCGGCGTGTTCGAATTCGCGTCTTTCAGGAAATTCACGCAGTGGAGATCGACCTTCTTGAGCAGTTGTCCGAAGTCATGGCCGTCATTATCAGTTCCGCCAAGTCCAGAACGAAAATTGAAGAGCTTTTGAAATCTTCCCAGGCTCTGACCGAAGAGCTGCAGACGAATTCCGAGGAGCTGCTTGCCCAACAGGAGGAGCTCCGCGCGTCCAACGAAAAAACTGGAAGAACAGACCGAGGCGCTAAGGGCTTCGGAGGAGCTGCTGCAGCGGCAGCAGGAGGAGCTCGAGCACAGCAACGGAGAGCTGCTGGAAAAAAACCAGGCTGCTGGAGCACCAGGTTAAGGAAACGGAAGCAATCAACGAACAGATGCTTCAGGCCAAAACTTCTTTGGAAAAGCAGGCAGTCGATCTCGCTTTGTCTTCCAAATACAAGTCGGAGTTCCTTGCCAATATGTCGCATGAATTAAGGACGCCTCTGAACAGTATGCTCATTCTCTCCCAAATGCTCCACGAGAACAAGGAAGGCAATTTAACGGAGAAGCAGGTTGAGTATGCCCAAACCATTCATGCCTCGGGCAACGACTTATTAAGGTTGATTGACGATGTGCTGGATTTGTCGAAAGTGGAAGCCGGCCGGATGGCTGTGAATAAGGAGTTTGTCCTCGTTAAAGATATAACCGATGTGATGAAGAGGGCTTTTGCCCCGGTGGCGAAGCAGAATAAGGTTGATTTCGAAGTTATCGTCGATGAAAATCTGCCGGAAACGGTGTACACGGACAATATGAGAATTCAGCAGATTCTCAAAAAAAATCTTCTGTCCAACGCCTTTAAGTTCACACATTCCGGAAGCGTCAGATTACACGTTTATCACATAAAAGTGCCGGACAAAGGAATCGCTTTTGCCGTGAAAGATACAGGAATCGGCGTGCCGGCGTCCAAACAAAGGATGATCTTCGAGGCGTTTCAGCAGGCGGACGGCACCACGAGCCGGATCTATGGAGGAACCGGCTTGGGATTGTCCATATCCAAGGAGCTGGCGGAGCTGCTTGGTGGAACCATAGTGCTGAAAAGCGAAGAAGGCAAAGGAAGCACCTTCACCTTGATCCTGCCGGAGAGCCATGTGGATATGATGTCCATAGTGCAGGATGAAGTCGCGGCCGCGGAAGAATCGACGCTTTCCATGCGCAGCCCCGAGCCGGGCCTCAAGCTTTCGATTCTTCCAAAGCAGGAACATGCACAGCAGCCGGCAGCCCCGCAAATCGAAGACGACAGAGATAAGCTTGAGGCCAATGACAAGGTCGTTCTTATTATCGAAGACGATGTCCACTTCGCCAAGGTCGTGTTGGATATGGCCCGAACCAAAGGCTTCAAGGGAGTCGTAGCGCTGGAAGGCGGCACCGGAATGCAGATGGTAAGGGAATACAAGCCGGACGCGATTATTCTGGACATTCAATTGCCAGTCGTTGACGGCTGGTCCATTCTCGTTCATCTGAAGAACGATGCTTCCACACGCCACATTCCTGTGCATGTCATATCTGTCATGGATGAGATTCAGCAGGGCTTGTCGCTGGGAGCGATCGCTTACCTGCAGAAGCCGCTGAGCCGGGACAGCCTGGAGCAGGTGTTCTCCCAATTGGAATCTTTCATGAACAAGAAGCTGAAAAAAGCTGCTCATCCTGCAGGACGACCCGAATCAGATGAGCGCTTTGGTGGAGCTGATCAGCCACGACGATGTGAAGATTATCACGGTGTCGGAAAAGGAACAAGCCCTGTCCGAACTGGAGAAGCAGCAATATGATTGCATGGTGATCGATTACAGCCTCGGCAATTCCTCGACGTTCGAACTGCTTGACGCGATCCACTCTCATAGGCGGTTACACCGGTTGCCGGTCATTATTTACACTGGAAAAGACCTGCATCAGAGGGAGAGGCTCCGTCTAAAGAAATATGCCGAGTCCATCATTATTAAAGATGTGAAATCGCCGGAACGGCTGCTTGACGAGACCGTATTGTTCCTCCACCGAGTGGAAGAAGCGCTGCCTGACGAGAAAAAAAGCAAATTCTCGAACAGCTGCGGAACAAGGAAACGATTTTTTGCCGGGAAGAAAGCGTTGATTGTTGACGACGATATCCGTAACGTGTTCGCTCTTTCTCATCTGCTCGAAGGCTACGATATGGAAGTTCGGTTTGCTGAAACCGGACGCCAGGCGTTGGACGCTTTAAACGAGGAGCCTCGTGTCGATATTATTTTAATGGACATGATGATGCCTGAGATGGATGGCTATGAGGCGATGCGCGAGATCAGGGACAAGCCTCAATTGGAAAAAAGTGCCGATTATCGCGCTGACAGCCAAAGCGATGAAGGACGACCGTGATAAATGCATTTCCGCAGGCGCCTCCGACTATATCACGAAGCCTATCAATAACGAGCAGCTGCTTTCTCTGATGAGGGTATGGCTGTTTAAATAAATTCGCTTAAGCTGTTTGTGGATCAGGAAATTCGGGTCATAATCAGTGAGCAGGAAGGAGGATGGGGGTGAAGCAAAGCGTGATGTCGATCCTGGACCGGAATTTTAGCGATCAGGTTTTTAACGAGAAGGAACGGATAGAGATCTGGCTTCTGCTTGAAGGAGTCTACCGTGTGTACGGGTATGATTTTCGGAATTACGCCTATCCATCCATTCGCCGAAGAATTCTTCACCGGGTCCAAGCGGAGAAACTGCCGACCGTCTCGGCGCTGCAAGCCAAGGTGCTGCATGACAGGAACTGTCTGGACCGCCTGATGTCGGATCTCGTCATTCATGTGACCGATTTATTCCGCGATCCGAGTTTTTTTTCAAGCCTTCCGCCTGTTGGTCGTGCCCTTGCTGCGAGATTATACGAACATCAGGATATGGCATGCCGGCTGTTCGACGGGGGAAGAGGCATACTCCATGGCCATACTTCTTCATGAGGAAGGTTTATACGACAAGACGACGATATATGCGACAGATATCAATGAGGAAGTACTTCATATCGCCGAACTCGGCACCTACCCGCTGAAGAATATGAAGAACTACACACGAAATTACTTGCTAGCCGGAGGGAACGACTCTTTTTCCAAGTATTACAGCGCATCCTACGAATCGGCTTCCTTTCACCCGTTCCTGAAGAAGAATATCGTGTTCGCCCAGCACAACCTGGTGACGGACCGGTCTTTTAACGAATTCCATGCGATTCTCTGCCGCAATGTTATGATCTACTTCGATTTGGAGCTTCAGAACCGCGTGCATGAGCTGTTCTATGACAGCTTGTCCGACTCGGGGATTCTGGCGCTCGGCAGCAAAGAGTCGATTAACTTTTCCAGCAGGGCCTCATGTTATGAGATCCTTGACAACAAGGAGAAGATATATCGTAAAATGAAGTAAGAGGTAAGTCAGAGAGAGAATAGGAGAAATATATGACTTGGGACGATCCGATAAATATTTTACTCGTAGACGACCAGATGGAAAACTTGCTTGCTCTTGAAGCGGTTCTGTCGGACCAGGACTATCGGCTGGTCAAAGCTCAATCCGGGGAAGAAGCGCTTCGCTGCCTGCTCAAGGATGATTTTGCGGTGATCGTACTGGATATACAGATGCCCGGCATGGATGGCTTTGAGACGGCCAAATGGATCAAGTCGAGAGAAAAATCGAGATCAATCCCCATCATCTTCATTACCGCGGCGGCGCACGAGAAGGAGCATTCATTCACGGCTTACTCCGTCGGCGCGATAGATTATATGGTGAAGCCTTTCGTGCCGGAAATACTAAGGTCCAAAATCGAAGGCTTCGTCAGTATGTACCTGGTGCAGAAAAAGCTGCAGCTCCAGACGCACCTGCTTAATCAGCGCAGTCTCGAGCTTATGCAGGCCAAAGAGGCCGCTGAGACGGCTTCAAGGGTGAAGTCTGAATTTCTCGCGGTGATCAGCCATGAAATCCGCACGCCCCTGAACGGGGTGATGGCTATGGCCGACCTGCTGCTGGAAACCGAGCTGAACGAGGAACAAAAGGATTACGCGGAGACGATACACAAGAGCGGCGCGGCTTTGCTGTTTATTCTTAATAATATCCTGGACCTGACCAAAATCGAATCGGGCAAAATGGAGCTGGCCAAAGAACCGTTCGACCTGCGCTCCTGTTTGGAGGAGACGGTGCATATGTTTCAGGTGGAGAGCCGCAAAAGGTCCGTTGAGATTGAATATGATCTCGATCCCTCTCTGCCTGCCGTACTTCTGGGCGATGAAGCGAGGCTTCGTCAGATTTTCATCAATCTGATCGGCAACGCGCTTAAATTCACGGAGAGCGGCGGCGTGTATATCACTTCAACCAAGCTGGGGGAAGCCGACGGGAGCGTATCCATCGAGTTTAAAGTGAGGGACACGGGGATCGGAATACCCAAGGATAAGCAGGCTCAGCTGTTCAAGCCTTTTACGCAGGTGGATTCGTCCATGACCCGCAAATACGGCGGTACGGGGCTTGGGCTGGCGATATGCAAAAAAATCTGGTTGAGCTGATGAATGGTTCGATTTCCGTCGATTCTTTGGAACAGCAAGGCACGACATTTACTTTTAAGGTGGAAGTGTCCTGCTTGAATGAGGATTGCTGACTTAAACGTTTAACTTTTACAGTCTGGAAAGTAAAGCGCACTGGTTTGGATTTGACCAAAGAAAACCGTAAGGATGATTATTCCTGCGGTTTTTTTTGTGTGCTTTTTTTGGGAAATTCTATGAAAGCTCTATATTTTTTGTTTGAACTGAAAGCAGGACGTTTAAAGATATAGTATGACGCTTTGAAAGGGGATATTTGGGAATGACCAACCTTGTTGCCGGCACTAAGGATCTTCACTTGTTCCACGAAGGCACCTTATATCAAGGCTATCAATTTTTCGGAGCTCACTTGGTGGATGGGCCGGAGGCAGGCGTCCAGTTTACCGTGTGGGCTCCTAATGCTCAATCGGTGGAAATCGTGGGAGACTTCAACGAGTGGAACGGAGAGAACCACTCAATGGACCTTTTAGGAGATTCAGGTGTATGGCAGCTTCATATTCCGGGGTTGGATGCAGGGACGATTTACAAGTACTCCATTGTGACGCCCGAGGGGAATGCCGTGTTAAAGGCGGACCCATACGCTTTCTATTCCCAAGTAAGGCCCGACACAGCTTCTGTTGTTGCGAATTTGGATAGTTTCGAGTGGAACGATTCCGAATGGCGGGAGAATAAGAAAGACGAATACATTTATCACGCTCCCGTCAATATATATGAGGTTCACTTAGGGAGTTGGAAGAGGGATGAGAACGGCGAATTCCTCACTTACCGCGAACTCGCGGACGAATTGATCGATTACGTGCTCGAACTGGGATATACGCATATTGAGCCGCTTCCGTTAACAGAGCATCCGTTCGACGGATCCTGGGGCTACCAGGTTACCGGGTATTACTCGATTACAAGCCGTTACGGGGCGCCGGAAGATTTCATGTATTTTGTGGACAGGTGCCATCAAAGAGGAATAGGAGTCATTCTGGACTGGGTCCCGGGACATTTTGTCAAGGACGAACACGGTTTGGCCATGTTTGACGGGACCCCGTGCTATGAATATGCGGATCCCAGGAAGGCGGACCGGTCCAATTGGGGCACCTACGTATTCGATTATGCCAAACCCGAGGTGTTAAGCTTCCTCATCGGCAGCGCCGTATTCTGGATGGACAAGTACCATGTAGACGGTCTGCGGATCGACGCGGTAACGTCCATGCTGTTTCTGAACTTTGAGAAAGACGAATCTCTCTGGGTGAAGAATGAATTGGGCGGCGAAGAGAATCTCGAAGCTATCGAATTCATGAAGAAGCTGAACAGCGTTGTGTTTGGTTACTTTCCAAAAGCGATTATGGCTGCAGAAGACTGCTCGGAGTGGACGAATGTCACTACCCCAGTGTGCGACGGAGGCTGGGCTTTAACTTCAAGTGGAACATGAGCTGGATGGGACAGGTTCTCAACTACATGAGAATGAATGCCATCGAACGAAAAGACCGCTTGGAGCTCGTTACCTCGCCTTTTTTCCAAGCTTTCACTGAAAATTATATTATGGCTTTCTCTCATGATGAAGTCTCCCACGGGTATTCCCTTCTGGCCACCATGTCAGGCGACGACTGGCAGAAACGGGCCAACCTGAGGCTGCTATACGGCTACACGATGGGCCATCCAGGCAAGAAGCTGTTCTTTATGGGCTGCGAATTCGGCCAAAAGCAGGATTGGGATGTAGACAGCTCGCTGCATTGGGACCTGCTGGATGTGGAGGAGCATTCCCGGTTGCACAAGTATATGAGAGACCTTAATCATCTTTACCGCTCGGAAAAGGCGCTGTGGCAAATGGATACCGATCCCGCCGGCCTTTTCTGGATACACTCGGAGGATGACCATGACGGAGTCGTTATTTTCAAAAGGCAGGCTTCGGATCCGAGCAACACAATTATCGTCGTTTGCAACTTTAGCAGTGACGTTTATGACGATTATAAGGTAGGAGTTCCCGACCCGGGATATTATAGCGAAATTTTCAACAGCGATGCGGAAGTCTACGGAGGCACTGGGAGAGTGCAAGGCAATGAAATTGCGACAGAAGAATACGGCTGCCACAACCAGCCTTACTGCATTCAGATCCAGATCCCTCCGCTTGCCGCTATGATGTTTAAACTACAAAGAGAGAGAAAGGATTGGAAAATTCATGAGACAAAAAAGATTGCGTCGCTATGCTGTTAGCCGGAGGAGAAGGTCGCAGATTGAATCCGCTGACCGCAAAAAAAATGGCCAAGCCCGCCGTATACTTCGGCGGCCAATATAGAATGATCGATTATGCGCTGAGCAACTGCAGGAATTCACAGATAGATGTAATCGGAGTAGTCACCCAATATGAGCCGGAAACTCTGCACGAGCATATCGGCTGCGGAACACCTTGGCTGGAGGGGACGGAAGGGCACGTAGAGGTACTGCCTTCCACTCAGCCGCATGTCGGCAAGGACGGTTATACCGGGACTGCGAATGCAATATATCAAAACCGGCGTTTTATTGAGCAGTTCGACGCCAATTATGTTATCGTCCTGTCCGGGGACCATGTTTACCAAATGGATTATGAAGCCATGCTCGCCTATCATAAATCTGTGGGAGCCAAAGCAACCATAGCCGTTACCCCGGTTCCTTGGGAGGATGCAAGCCGGTTCGGCTTGATGTCTGTGGACAAGCGGGGGCGCGTAACCGAGTTTAATGAAAAACCTGCGGTACCGGAGAGTAATCTGGCTTCCATGGGAATTTACATTTTCGACACGGATTACTTGATGGATTGCCTTGAGGCGGATGATAGAAATCCCAAATCCTCTCATGATTTCGGTAAAGACGTTATTCCTATGATGCTGGAGCAGGACGAAGACCTCTATGCTTATTCTTTTAAAGGATATTGGAAGGATGTAGGTACGATCGGCAGCTTGTGGGGCGCCCAAATGGATCTGCTGAGCCCTGAGGTACAAGCTCCATGGAAGAACATGGAATGGCCGCTCTACACCAGAGAAGCAAATTCCAATCCGATGCATATCGATGAAAGAGCCTCCGTCCATAATTCCATTTTAAGCCCGGGCTGCTCCGTCTATGGCGCCGTCAACAATTCTGTCATTTCCTGCGGCGTTCATATCGGCAAGGGCAGCGTGCTGAAAGACTGTGTCATTATGCCTAATGCCAGAATCGGAAATCAAGTCAAGCTGGAAAAGGTCATTATCGGCGAAGGAAGCATCATCCATGACGGCGTGAGCTTGGGCAGCACACGAGATGACGTCACTGTGGTAGGCAATGGAGAAGTTATCCTCAAGAAAAAACGAAAAAACAGCAGAAGTCTTACATTTCCGATACGTCCGTCATTTTGGAGAGGATCGGATAAGCTTTCACAGATGAATCGGGAAGAAAGGGGGGGCGCTTTATGCCGTATTCCATTGTTTTGGCCGACCGCGAAGCGCAAGTCAGGGAAACGATCAGGCAGTATCTTGCCGCGGGATTCGAAGCCAGTGAAATCCACCTCATTACCGATGACAGCGAAAGGACGGAGCATCTGCTGGCACCTCATTTTTTCAAGCCGAATCGGATTTAGCATAGAGCAGATGTTCTACTCGATTATTCATTTA
Organism: Paenibacillus sp. JCM 18996; assembly: GCA_001313085.1. The sequence continues at coordinate 23,684 of BBFE01000025.1, forward strand.
TACAGAGGCAGAGGAAAAAATGCTGCAGGACAAGCTAGTATCTCTGGGACTATCGGGCGAAGCAGCCGATTATTACGAGTCCGAAATTAACAATGGCCGCATGGCCGTTATCGCCTACCCTGATCAGGAGGTTGTCAAGGCGGCACCGTTCCCCATCACCGGTACTGTTTCTTACGCGGAATCTACTGTGGAATGATAAAGGAGGGAAGCGTCATGAGCAAGATTTACTTATATAGTTTGATTATTGGAAGTATGCTGATGCTGGGAGTTTCTACAACATTCGGTTCTGAAAAGCAGCATAACCATATATCGGCTGCCAGTAAATCTGTCCCGTCTTATGAGCTTGCCCAACCTAAGTCCGAGGAGAACCCGATAGGAGAAGGGGAGATGCGGCACAGCCAAGTGACCAAGCCGAAGCTCATGCTTGATACGGTGTGTGGCGTATCCTTGTACGATGATCAGCAGACAGTGCTGAAGAACAAAGGAAAGCCGAAAGAAATAAGGAAAGACAAGTCTATGGACGGCGTAAATATATATGTCTACGATGATTGCACGGTTGGAATCAGTGATGACGCCGTGAGTTATGTTTCTGTCACTGCCGCTATGGGCATGATTGATATAGATGGAATTCCGCTCCCATTGAGCAAGGCGAAGCTTATGGACGCTCTGGGAACCCCGTATTGGAATGCGGAGGATGGAATTGTGTATAAGAAGCAGAACTCCGTCCTTAAGCTGTATTTAAACGGCAAGGATGAAGTTTCGACTATTCATTATTTTCATGAATCCAGCGTTTGATGACAGACGCTAATTCTTTCAAGGTGCCAATGAGACAATTCTCACTGGCACTCTTTTAATTCGTAATGGGGTTGTGATGAAAATGCTGATCGTTCCGTTATCCCAATCCGTAGACCCGCTCATCTATGGAGGTAAAGCTGCATCTCTTTGTAAAGTTGAACCGGTTGTCCCTCTAAAGCTCGCCCCGGAGCTCTAAAGAGACCGGCTTTTCGTAGATCGCCGCAGACGCAAAAAAGGGCAGCGGGCTCGCTGCCGGCTGCCTTTTTTTAGCGATACAAGCTGTTAAAACTTAGGGAATACATAGTGGACGAGGAAGTAAAGGAAACCGAAGAAAATTAACAAATATGCCGTATACTTAATAAAATTCGACGCCACCAGGCTGGAATCGTTTCTTTCCTCGACCGTTCTTTTTTTCTACGTTGACATCTTTGTCCATATCCATACTGTTCACTCCTTCACTATAGTTTTCAAGTTCTTGCTTGGTTCTCTTTACCCTGTGGCAAACACATTGAAACTAAGGGCGATCATTCGGTTGAAAGCATCTCAACGCACGCCGGGAGAACCGTGCACGGGGAAAAAAAGAAAACCCGCTATTCAAGGCTTATGACCTTAAATAGCGGGTTTCTTACGGTTGATCTTATTCGCTCAAAAAAAAGCTTCCAGCATCCAGATATGCTTCTCATAGCTCGAGCAAATTTCCATCAGCATATCCGAAGTACCCTTGTCGCCCTGTTCCTCGGCAGCCTCCGCGCTCTTCTTCAATTCTCCGGCCAACGTGCGGAAATCCGCCAACACTTGGTCGATCATCTGACCTGAATTTTCGCCTTTCTTGGCTTCGTCGATAGAAGCGGTTTCGAGGTAGTCCTTCATGTAGATAAAGGCTTTCCGCCCAGAGCCAGAACTCTTTCAGCGACAGTGTCCATATATGTCGTCGCTTCTTCATACAGTTCCTGGAACTTGGCGTGCAGCTCATAGAAAGAGCTTCCTTGAACATACCAGTGGTAATGGTGAATTTTTTACGTACAGCACATTCAAGTTGGCCACTTGCTTATTCAGCATCGTAATGATTTCAGCGGATTTGGTTGATGTTTTAGGCATGGAATTCCCTCCACTTCAAATAAAATTCAGATTTAATTTACCCTTGTCCGAGGCCTGTGAAACATAACAACTTTTTTTCTTGTTTCAACCTAAAAGCACTCGGGTAATTTCAACTAACTGTTCATAAATCTACTATTTGGAGGGAACCGTATGATTATTCAGATCAGTGTCGCCGTGATTGCAGTCGCTTTTGTAGCGCTTGTTTTATTCCTGATCAAGACTCTTCGTTCGATTACCGATTTGATCGCAAAGACCAATGACAGCATTGGACAGCTTCAACTGCAGGTCAACGAAATGAGGCAGGAAACAACCGCGCTGATCCGCCACGCCGATGAAGTAACTGTAGATGTCCGCAACAAGCTGCACTCAATGGATCCTCTTTTTTTTATTCGGTTAAAATGGTCGGCGATGTGGTCAGTGAAATTACACATTCCGTAAAGAAGGTTTCCGACTCGGTCAGCCGTTCTGTAGAGAGAAGAAACTATCCAGGCCGGTATGTTGTCAGCACCGTACTGCCCGCAGTTGTCACTCTTTTCAAACGAGCCAAAGCCAAATAAAATAAAAAATTAAGCCCATATGTTTCAACTCCGCCCAAGCGGGGTAAATTATCTTGTTGACACGCAGGCGTAAATTTTAAGGGGGAGCAAGAATGAATCTCGATCAAACATTTCAACTAGACAAACACACCACCGCAGAGACCAACATACTTTACCTGAAAGGCGAATTGGGCTTGGCTAAAGCCTCTGAGTTCACCTCCACCATAGATCCTTTTGTGGCTGATACTAATAGAAAGCTCATTTTGGATTTGAAAGAGTTACAATATTTGGATAGCACTGGAATTGGAATTATCCTCACTGTGCTAAAAAAACGCGCCATGCGTTGAAAGCGTCGTTTGCCGTAGAACACATTCCGTCCAAAATTCAAAAGTTGTTCGATATCACCGGAATGACACCTTTCTTGGCGGCCCATTCTCATACTGAAAATTAGAAAGGAAATTAACACATGATATTGCTAAACCGTACCGTTACTCTCACATTGCCTGCAGAAGCTGAATATATCGACCTGGTTAGGCTCACTTTATATGGCATCAGTTCCCGCATGGGATTTTCCTATGAAGAAATCGAAGATATGAAGGTTGCCGTTTCGGAGGCTTGCAACAATGTGGTCGTACACGCTTATGAGCGGACAAGGCGGTTGATGCAAATTGACTTCGAAGAGATCAGCGGGGGCATGTCCATCCATATTAAAGACGAAGGCAAACGGTTTAATTTTGAACAAAAAAAAGTATCCGAGGCGTCATCCTTGCACAATAAAGAACTCGATGAGGTTAGCAGCGGAGGTTTAGGGTTGTATTTGATGCAAGCACTTATGGACGATGTGCAAGTCAGGGGGGATGATGGCACGGAGGTCATTCTAACCAAGATGGTGTCAAAAAAGCGGGGAGATGGTATGAAGGTAAATTCCGAGAGACAAGAGTTCGAGCAGCTGCAGCTCATAATGGAATACCAGAAAACCTCCTGCAATGACATCGCCACTTCTTTACTCTTACAATATGAACCCGCGGTAAGAATGGCGGCCGGCAAAATGTCGCGCAACCGCCCGGACTTATATGAAGATTTATATCAGGTCGGACAAATGTCCCTCCTTAAATTATTTAAACAGTTTGACGTGTCTTTAGGAGTTCAATTCGAACCATACATGATGAAGAGCATCATCGGCCACATGAAGAATTACTTGAGGGACAAGTCGTGGTACATTCAGGTTCCCCGGCGGATCAAGGAAAAAAAAGGCTTCCATATTCAACAGGTCATCGATACGTTAACCGTAAAGCTGGAGCGTTCACCCAACGTTGATGAAATTGCCGCGGAAGTAGGGCTTTCGGTGGAGGAAACGATCGAGATCCTGGCGGGCCGGGAATGCTACCATTACGTTTCGCTCAACATGCCGCTCGCGGCGGAGGAAGATGGAGCAACCATCGGAGACGTGCTGGGAACATTGGAGGACGAGTACCGTCAAGTCGATAACCGTATCGACCTGAAACAGGCGATGTCCCATTTGAATGCGGTCGAGCAGAAGGTGCTTCAGCTCGCTTATGTGGAGGGCCAGTCACAAAGGACCATCGCACAGGAGCTGAACGTGTCGCAGATGAGCGTATCCAGAATCCAAAGGAGAGCCTTGGATAAACTGCGAACGTTTTTTTTGAAGAGAATGGGGAGAAAAGTGATGAATGAAAAGCTCACGTCTTGAGGACGTGAGCTTTTTTGGCGACTGCGGATTCTATTGCTTGGCCAGCCATTGCAGCAGCTTCTTGTCACGGTCCATAAGTGGGTATGAGTAATGTAATATTCCACGGCTTCATTTTGATCACCATGGCCAATGTACTCGGGTTTGGGGTCAGGTCCTCGTCATCCAGGAAACCATCCATATTTTCTTCCGCATAATCTAAAATTTGCTGAGAACGCTGGGAAATGGAAGAGGAAGAGACGCCGTATCTTACAGCAAGCTCCGCTTGAGTCACTTCAAAATAAATCACATCCGCCCTATATATGTTCTTCTGCTATTATTACCGCTTCTTTGACACGTTTCTACATGGATTATGTGGGAGCGGTATCCTTTTGATATACTGGGAGTAACAAACACAAAGCTTATGCAGGATGGAAGGGGCAGACGGGATTTTATGAGAATCAACAAATACATCAGCGAAACCGGCATATGCTCCAGAAGAAAAGCGGATGAATGGATTCAAAGTAAGCGGGTGACGATCAATGGCAAGGCCGCGGATCTTGGCAGCCAGGTGGAAGAAGGCGACGAGGTTCGAATTGACGGCAAGCCGATCGGAGAGAGCAAGGAGCATGTGTACATCGCTTTGAATAAGCCGGTTGGAATCACTTCCACCACGGAGCGGCATATTAAAGGCAATATTATCGATTTTGTTAATCATCCTGAACGGATATTTCCCATCGGGCGGCTCGATAAAGATTCGGACGGACTGATATTATTGACCAACGATGGAGACATCGTCAATAAGGTGCTCCGGGCGGAGAATAACCACGAGAAGGAATATATCGTGACGGTGGACAAGCCGGTAACCACTGAGTTTGTGGCAAAAAAATGTCCGGAGGCGTCCCCATCTTGGGAACTTATACCAAGCCTTGCACGGTGACGAGGGTCGGAACCAATACGTTCAGGATTATACTTACGCAAGGGTTGAACCGGCAGATCCGCCGCATGTGCGCAGTGTTCGATTATAAAGTGCGCCGTCTGCAGCGGGTACGGATTATGAATATCCATTTGGGGAATCTGCGGATCGGGGCTTGGAGGGATCTCAGCAAGCAAGAGCTGGAGGTTTTGCTTAAGTCGATTGGGCTTGAAACATAGAAAGAAAGTCTGCTGATGGCGGGAGATGCTCACCTTTGGGTTCCTTGAGCCGGGGCAGTGAACTTGATGCAAGACAAAACGGTTAGGGGGACAGGTTATGCCTCGCTCGGTCAGCTATGTGCCTTTTGGGTATGAGCCTCCCAAGGAGGAGGAAAAAGGGACAATCCTCATGTTCGGGGAATTCGATCCTCCGGATGAAGATGAGCTTCTTGAGTTGATCCGCTGGGCCGATAAACACAGCTTCAAAGGCTTCGTGTTCTACCCCCAGCATGAGCAAACTTTGAGGAGAATGGGGCTTTCGTGTGAGCAGCCTTACCACTCGAGGTTAAAGGAACTGCAGCGGTTTGTGGAGGAGCAGCCTTCAAGGGGCTTGAAAATTCAGGTGGACGCGTGGGAAGGGAAGCGAAAGAAGTATACGCCGCTGGAAACCTCTCTCGATTTTTTTGACGGAAAAAAATACGAAGCGCCTTTCTTCGTCTGTATGTCCGGGGAATACGCCAACCGGTTCGCTTCCTATCCTTCTTTCCAGGAGTGGATCCGCAAGGTGCGCCTGCTCGTTGATAGCCGGGATCCATTCGTGCCCCATCCGCAGCTGGAGCGGTACTCCAGCCGTTGGGGGCTGCTTGGGCAGGAGTAACAACTCGGCGGCAGCTAGCGGAAACCCAATTTCATACTATGAGGAAACCCATATACAGGCTGTTGGCCGGATGAGGTTGATGTACAGGCAGTTTAGGAGTTGAGAGGCGTACACAGCTCATTGCCAGACAGGATCAACTCTTTTTTAAGACGAGGTTCATTCACAGGCGGTTTGCCAGACAAGGTTCAACCGTAGGCCCTTTGCCAGATGAGATTCATGCACTGGGTCTTTGCCGGGCAAGCTTCAAGATCAACTCTTTTGCAGTCGAGGTTTTTTATGGTAGAGTAAGGAAAAGGTCGTAAAGCATACGCCGCTGTCCTGTTGATATTTCAACGGGAGGCGGCTATTTTTTTTGAAGGGAGTTTGAGGAATGGGATTTAAGGAGGCGTATGACGATTTTCTGAAGTGTCATGTACAAAAAACGAAAGGGGGGAACGTTTACGGAGGTTGCAAGAGGGACACGGGCATGCGGAAAAGCTTTTTTTATTGAGGGAGTGTGGTGGCCTTCTTTTGGACATTTCAACCATTTGCATCCTGAATATGAAGTATTTGATTTTAAAGACGGGTTCAGATACTTGGATTTTGCTTATATTCGGCCGTCATTTCGTGTGGCTATGGAGATTGACGGGTTTGGCCCGCATATGCGGAATTCGAACCGTTGGCAATTTTCCGATCAGTGGCAAAGACAGAATCACCTGGTGATCGACGGGTGGCACATACTCCGCTTCTCCCATGATGATGTGAAAGAAAAACCCAGGTACTGCCAGCAGGTTATCCAACAGCTTATGGGAAGGTGGCTTGGGGAAGAAAATCCGGTTGAGAAAGCCTCTTGTATGGAAAAGGAAGTGTTGAGGCTGGCTCTTCGTTTGTGCCGTCCTGTTAAACCAAGTGATGTTTGTGAACATCTGGCGGTGGAAAGCAAGTACGCGAGAAGGCTTCTGGCTAATCTTGTTGAGAAAAGAAGGCTGCTTCCTGCAAGCGGGAGTGTTCGTGTCCGTTCCTACAAGTTAAACATCCAGGGGAAAAACATCGAGTTGTGATTTAGGCATAGAAAAGGTGGAACGGGTGCCTAGGGCAAGGGGCAGGTAGAGATGGAACGAGAGCTCGGGGGCTTAGGGGGGGGGAAATGCAAAGGAAGTTCAGGGCCTGGGACAGCGAGGAGAAGGAACGGAGCTCAGGCCCTGAGGCAGGGAGGAGACATCGAACCTTAGCGAAATAGCGGACTCCCGAGGTGTTATAGCTTCTAGATCTGGGTTATTTTGTGATGTAGCGGATTTTGAAGGCCTTATTTGGGCGGATCAGGCGTTAACACCAAGAAATTCCACTGAATAGCGCTCTAAAAAAAGTCCTTATAGTAAATTTTCATCCGATCTGAAAGAAATAACTCCCTGAAAATCCTTTATTTCTCGCAGCTTGACAGCAAAGTTGAAAGTAAAGAACCTGTGATGTTAATGCTTTCAACGAACGGAGGTGCGGCGGGGAAGAATGATGCCGCCGACCTCAGTGCCGGCCCCAATGCTGGTTCCAATGTCGGTGCCAAGGTGGGCTGCTCCGGTGCTGCTCCGGTGTCTCACCCGCCGCTCCGCGCTGCTCCGGTGCTGCGCCGGTGCTGCTCCGGTGCCTCTCTCGCCACTCCCATGCTGGCCTCAGTGCCCGGCACAGTCTCCACCCCCTGCAGAGTGTTTTTTTTGTTCCCTATGCCCCCGATTCTCGCGTCTATGTTTAAAAAATCTGAAATCTGTCTTTAATAAAAGTAAACAGAATGTTCAGAAAGTTGGCGCCAGGATGGAAACGATACAGCTGCAGGAAAAAAATAGTGAAAACCGCCTTGTGCCAATTCATTTTTCCTTTTTTTCCTTCAAGGGCGAATGCTATGCAAAATTGAAAGAGACGCTGCTGGCCGACGGCTTTACCCCGTTTTATCTGGATAAGCTGGAGCTGCAGGACGCGTACTACGGTGAGGGATACCACGTGTCCCATCCGAATATGGAACGGTACTATCTCCCTATACAGGCAGCGTACTGTTTCCTTACAAGGAAAACCCCGAAGCTTTCCAGCGTTATTCCAAAGCGTTGAACCTGTCTGCGGCGCTCAAAACCAATGCATCGAAGATCCCTTTTGTCATACATTCGGTGGACGTTACAATATGCCCTTTCGATCTGGGCTTTATCACGATTAGGACCCAAATCGCGCAAGAGCGGCTAACCTTCTCCGGAGCGCTCGAATTTGCCGACAGGTTCCGGGTGCTTCAGGATATCAGCAAGCGTGATAACCTCACTTTTATCCACTGTGACGGCGAAAAAAATTTAAAGAGGTGGAGAGCTTTATCTTCAACAAACTGGTGAAAAGCGTTCTGCCCTACCTGGATAAAAGCGGGATGGAGGGAGCTTACTTCGAGACGCTGCCTTTTTTTCGTGGATGAGCGGATGTATGTGCAGGCGGTGTACGCCTTTGAAGAGGGAACGGAACTGGACGAAACCGATTTTTTACCGCGCAGTACATCTGGACGGTGTCAACATGTCGGGCCGGCCAATCATCTCATCAAGCAACATGGAGTATGTAAGAAATTATATCGACGTCCACGGCTACAACCGCTGGCTTCCCCACACGTTGTTTATGGTGAACGAGCATTCCTTCTGCTGCCTGACGAGTAGTGCGGAAACTCACGCCCGCAAGCTGGGAAACCAGATGTACGGGGAGTATTACTACGGTCTGCTGCTGAATCTTTTTTTCATAAAATCGTGCTGCTTAAGCTGTCGAACCGCTATTCCCAGGTGGACCTAAGACGGAGCAATGAGGAAGTTTCCAGGTTGATCCGCCAGATTACTACGTTTTCGTCGAAATATTTTTTTCATTGAGCTGGTGTCCCAGTCACAGGGAAGGGAAATCTTCATTCAGCTGCGCAAAATTTTCCGAAACAATGAGCTGTACATCGACGTCAAGCAAACCTTGGCCGATCTGTTCAAGTACCAGGATGCGTTCAGCAATAAAAGGCAGAGCTATTTGCTCGCTATTCTGACGATTTACACGGTCGTAAGCGGGATCTTTGGAATGAACCAGGTGATCGAGGACCTGAAAGGGCCAATGGATTTCAGCAAAATCAAGGACTACTCCGTATTCGAGTATATCGCAATGTTCACTACGTTCTCCGGACTGTTTATAGCCTTCTTGCTGGGCTTTGGTTTCTTGCTGAAGTGGATCAAGGATAAAAAGAACGATCCAGTCTGATTAGCCTTGTCCCCTTGGCGGTTAATTAGTTGTTAGGCAAAAAGTAAAGATTAGGGTAAAGGGGGGTGGGGGGACCAAAAAAAGGACGATTTTAGCATTTTTTTGTCACACAAGTGTAATAGTTTCTTAAGTATCTTTTAATATTCGTAAATTATACTATTTTCATAGAATCTTTAGATGGAGGGACCGCAGATGAAAAAAAGACAAAAAAATGAAAACGATTATTCATTTCTGTAACGAGCAAATTCCGGTGTACTTCGATAGTCCGAGCAAAAAAAGTGCTGGCGCTTTTGACCAGCATTCTCGAACAGAAGATGAAGAGCGGCAAGAAAACGGTGCAAAAAAAATTTATCCGGTCCCTGGACAGCGTGGAAATAGAGGGTTCCGAAGCGATTCTTTATTCCAAGAGGGAATGGGATACGCTGGCGCTGTCTTTATATTAATAAAAAAAGAGCCTGACGAGCATCCCGGAAGGGGAAGTTCGCCAGGCTCTTTTTTTTGCGGAGAAAGCACAACTTGCTGCCATATGCAGGCTAAGAAAAAATTCATTTCAAACTTTAGTTAAAGTCCCCCGGACCTTGAAACATCAGGCCCGGGGGATTTCTTTTACCCTTTCAACGAAAGCAGCCAATTGGCATAACAAGGATTGCAGAGCAGTTCCCAATGGTCTCCCTTACCGCTGCGTTCATACACGGGTATGGTGCGGGCGGATAGGGTCGCTTTCTCGCAAAAGCGGCAAATATACGGCATCAGGTTCCCTTCTTTCCTTGCTGAGTTGTGGGCAGAAACTATTTTTTCCTCTCGGTAGCGAAATTTATTCATCACTGATTCAACCTTGACGGGCGAGGGTAGTTATCATTCACCCAGTTTTTCCCTGTCCATATTCAGGTTTATTTAATGTATCTCCTTTACAATAGGTTAACAAGGTCATGAGCCGGAAAATATAAAACGCTGCGGGAAGGTGTGGTAACTCTATGTCATTGGTCAAATCAACGGGCCTCCGAAAGGTTCCCATGAAAAGAAGGGCAAATTTGCGTGATTACCCTGTTGTTGCCGCTGTTCTTGCTTTAGTTTCGGGTATTTTCGTCTTGGGTGTGGAATGGATTCAGCGGGGCTCGATATATGGTACTTTGTCCTGGGGCATACATAACGGAAAACTTTTTTGCCATGAACGCACTTATCGATTTTTTTTGTTCTTCTGGTTCTGTACTGCCTGATAGGCTCTTTGATTCCTTCGATCGGGGCAGGAGCTTTGCTGCTTTTTTGCCTTCGCGCTCATCAATTATTTTAAAACCAAACTGATCGGAGAACCGTTCTTTCCGTGGGATATTCTGCTTAACAAAGAAGGCGGAAATATCATTCCGCTCGTTACGGGTTCGGCTGCCTGGTGCGGCTTGCTGTCGGCTTGGCTCTGATTTCGGCGATATTCCTGCTGCGCTTTCGGGTGCCCCGCTTATCGCTCCCATGGATGAGCCGTCTGGCTTTGGGACTGCTGTCCGCTTTTGCGTTATATTCGTTCGGGCTGGGGACGGCTTGGGCGGGAGAGGTGTTTGACCGTGCGGGGGCCAGCGAGATCGTGTGGGACCAACAGCAGAATTATGCCAGCAACGGGAGCACCCTTGCATTTACTATGAATGTGAAAAATGCGATTGTGGCCAAACCGGCAGGTTACGGAGAAAATACCATCTCTACGCTGGCGCAAACCATTGGCGATCAAAAGGCTGCCGCTGCAGATCCGTTTCACGGAAAAAAAAGCCGAATGTCATCTTTATTATGAACGAGGCTTTCTGGGATCCGACGCTGCTCACTAACGTGACCTACAGCGAGGATCCGGTGCCAACCGTACACAAGCTTCAGCAGGATTCGACCTCGGGCTACCTGCTGTCTCCCCAATTCGGCGGTGGAACGAGCAATGTGGAGTTTGAGGTGCTGACGGGGAACTCCATGAGCGCCCTTCCAAGCGGCTCTGTTCCTTATCAGCAGTATATCAATAAACCTTTGCCCAGTTTGGCAAGCTATTTTGAAGACAACGGGTATAAGAGTCTAGGGATTCATTCCTATGAAGGATGGTTCTGGAACCGGGAAAGTGTGTACAAGCAGCTCGGATTCGAAGGATTTATGAGCAAACAGTATTTTCAGAATCCGGAGTATAAAGGCATCTTCATTTCTGATGACGAGGTGTCCCGCAATATTATCAAGGAAGTGGACGGCATGGAGCGCCCGATGTTCATTTATGCGGTTACGATGCAGAACCACGGGCCATACGACACGCCGAGATACGACAGCAATCCGATCCAGGCAACCGGCAATCTGACGGCGTCGGCGCAGAGCACGCTGGAAACGTACACCCATGGCGCTCATGACGCGGATCAAAGCCTGAAGATGCTGATCGATCATTTCAAGGATTCGGAGGAGCCTACGGTCATTGTTTTCTACGGCGACCATCTGCCTATGCTGGGCCTCAGCTACGACGTGTACAAACAAGCCGGCTTTATCCATACGGACAATGAAGCGGAGTGGACCCTGGAGGAAACGAAAAAAATGCACAGCGTCCCGTTTGTGGTATGGTCCAACGTTTCGCTCCCCAAGCAGAACATTCCTACGCTGAGCGACTCGTTCCTTGGGTCGTTTATGCTTAATTTAATGAATATGGATAAACCGGCGTCGTTCGCCTTTAACTACGAACTGTCCCAGAAAATTCCCGGATTGCTGAGAAATCTGGTAGTCGACAGCGACCAAGGCCTATACCAAAAGGTGCCGGATGCTGTGAAGCAGGATGTAGAGAAGTATAAAGAGCTGCAGTACGACAGCATGTTCGGGCAGAAGTATTTGGCCAACTATGTGGACCATGACTATCTGACCAAGGCAGCGCTGCCGAATTATAATGAGGAATTTGTCGATGATCTTCAGGCTGGGGCCGCAGGAACACCGAACGCCGAACCGGTGCAGAAGCAGTAGCTATAAAGGCCAAAGCGCCGGCAGAAGAATCAGGCGCGGCCTGGACTGCAGAGTTGAGCGGTACTGCAGGTACAGAAAAAAAAGAACTCACAACCCTTTACGGAGGGAGTTCTTTGTCGTTAATCAAATACATAACTTTTTCAACATTAGGACCGTCGTCTTATGATCGATCTCAAAATGACGCTCTACATCCTTCGGCCGGATTTGCCCACCGAATTGAATCGCAAGACGTATGATTTCTTTCTCGGCAAGCAGTGCGTGATGCCCCCTCTCCAGCCGGCCCCGGCGCTCTCCCGTCCTGCTTTCGAGGTGATGCCGGATAAATGTGCCGTGCGCCTTCAAAAGTCACTCTCTCATACCCCTCCTTAAAAAACAGAAAAAAACGTCCCGCTTCCATCAGAATGGAACGGTATGTTCTTCTTCGTCACTTATCCCTGATTATAATGTATGAACAAGACAGTCCCTGTCCTTAGAAACAGGTTCTGTCTTTATTCACCCGAAGGGTGATTTGTTCTTTAAGCAGGAAGGCTACAAGGAAAGCCTGATTATCTCTCTGCGAATAATGGAGCAGGAGCTCTCAAATTGTTCTTTTTTCAAGGGAAGAGAGGTTAAGCTCCAGAATTTCTTTTACACCTTGACGGTTGATAATGGCCGGTACCCCGGCACAAACCCCGATTTGGCCATATTCATTGTCCAGGATGGCCGACACTGCGATAATTTTATGTTCATCGCCCAGGATCGAACGGGCAATGTAAGCGAGGGCGTTGCCGATGCCATAATGGGTGGAGCCTTTACGGCTGTGGATTTCCCAACCTGCATTTTTTCGTTTTGTCTGCAATCTCCTGCAAATTTAAGTGGCCGAAACGACCGGGGTGCTGCAAAAGGATTTCATGGATCGGTTTGCCTCCAATAGAGACATGGGACCACGCGGGAAACTGGGATTCTCCATGCTCCCCAAGGACATAACCTTGGACACTTCGCGGATCCACGGGGAGATATTCGGAAAGCAGCGTTTTTTAAACGGGAAGAATCAATGGAGGTGCCTGTTCCGACAACCCGGCCGCGGGGAAGGCCTGACATTTTCCATACCAGGTAGGTGACGAGATCCACCGGGTTGGACGCGGCAAGAAAAAAAATGCCATGAAATCCGCTGTCCATTATGCGCCAGATCATGTCCTTATGGATTTCATAAGCCGTATCCAGAGCGTCCAGCCTGTTTTTTTGCTATGCTTTGGCGTAGTCCCTGCACACAGGATGACGATGTCCATATCCGTGCACTGTTCGTAAGTGCCTGTGTAAATTTTGGTCCTGGAATTGACGAAATCCATGCAGTGGGACAGATCCAGCGCTTGCGCATACGCACGGTCAGGGGTACGGCCGATCAGCATGATTTCATCGCAAACCGACTGATTGACCAAGGAATAAGCGCAGCTTGCCCCGACATGACCGACACCGACAATAGCCAATTTTCGCGCTTTATTTCCCATATTACAGCACTCCCTTAAAAGTCTGATTCTTAACGTTAAAGAAAGTTTAAGATCGCTAAAAAAATTAAAGTGAAATGAAACTTTCTTTACAAGAAAATCTACCTATAATTCGCGTCGCTCATCCTTGAATAGCCTCGATAGAGTTTTCTTATTTATATGACAAAAAACGGAATATAATGTGACTGTTATGTAACTTATAATAACACATAATTAACATTTGAAGGCTGTATCATTAAATATTTCTTCAAAAGGGAGGAGAGAGGCATACTTTGCTGTTCCTTGTCATAAAATGTAACCCGCAAGAGGCATCAGTAAAGGGGAATCGGCAAATGGATGTATTAAACGAAATGAAACGTTTGTCCTTTGAACAGCTTGTATTCTGTCAGGATCAAGACAGCGGACTGCAGGCGGTCATTGCCATCCATAATACCAAACCGGGGCCGTCGTTAGGCGGCTGCCGCATGTGGGCCTACGCTTCAGAGGAAGAAGCGGTATCGGACGCGCTGCGGTTGGCCCGTGGGATGACCTACAAGGCGGCGGTCTACGGGTTAGGTTACGGCGGAGGGAAATGCGTCATTATCGGCAATCCCGCCGCCGACAAGAGCGAAGCGCTTTTCCGGCAATGGGCCGCTTTATAGAAGGATTACAAGGCCGGTATATTACGGGCATCGATCTGGGAACAACCGTTCAGGATATGGACATCATTCGGCTCGAAACGCAATATGTGACGGACACAACAGGCTCGATCATGGCCTCCGGCGACTTTACGGCGGACATGACGGCCTACGGAGTTTTTTTTCTGGGGATAAAGGCTTCCGTTAAATATAAGCTTGGCTTGGACGATATTTCGGCTGTAAAGGTCTGCGTACAAGGCTTGGGAAAAGTTGGCCGGTTTTTTGTGCAAATATCTGCATGATGCAGGGGTGGAGCTGATCGTCACGGATATTATCCCCAGCCGAATGGAGCAGGCGGTAAAGATGTTTAACGCCCGTACGGTTTCGCCTGACGCGATTTACACACAGGCCTGTGATGTGTTTGCTCCCTGTGCTTTTGGCGGAATATTGCACGACCGGACGATTTCGCGGCTTACATGCCAAATCGTTGCCGGCGCCGCGAATAATCAGCTTGTAGAGGAAAGGCATGCGGATCTGCTGCGCGATTTAGGCATTCTGTATGCGCCGGATTATGTGATCAACGCGGGAGGCTCATTATTACAGCCTGCGAAATGAACGGCCTCGGAGCAGGCGATTTGAAGCAAAGTGTGGAACGGGTTTTCTCCACGCTGCTTGATGTTTACCGGGCGGCGGACTCGGCGGCTGTTTCTACTTTGTCTGCGGCAAATCGTATAGCGGAGAAAAGCCTGTAAGAAACCTCTACCAAGGCCATTCATTAAAGTTAAAAAAACTTTTATTTTCTCTCAACTGGAAAAAGTTCTTATGAAGGATTTGGCCGCATTTTCGAGAATAGTTATTAAAATGGCATCCCGGTCCAAAAGGTTAAGGATAGCGCTTTCATTTATGCAATGTCACGTTTTCATTTGCCGCTCTCCCGGAATTGGAATTTGCTGGTATTGTAGCACAAACCCCTGGAGAGCGGAATGAGAAGGGAACCCGTTCGATCGACCGTCAAAACTTCAAATATTTTTTTGTAAGGAGAGAGAAGCGATGAAGCATCCCGTTCAAATCATTTCCAAATGGAACCAAGAGGTATTTCCGGCAGGAGCTGCGCTAAAGGCAGAGCTGCTGATCGAGATCCAGGAAGGCTCCGGGCAAGATGCAGCGGCAGACTTTGATCACAGTGTCGGCATCACACTGCAGCCGTCCGATTATGTGAGCAGCATACAAATTCCGGACTGCCGCTCGCGCCAAATATTTGGTGAATGGCATGTGGCCGTGGGGAACACAGGCGGCGGCTGAATAAAACCATGCGGGTCGAGATTGAACTGCTTCCTCATACCTCCGGCGTGCATCCGGTTTTGCTGTTGGAATGTTCCTATGAGAAGAAGAATGCCGGGGCTGACAGCCGGGGGTTTACATACGAAGTTCATGCCCGTTTTATGGACACCAGTGAGCCTCTCTCCGCTGCGGCAATAGTGGATGCGGTTTGAATATGGCCGGAGGCCGCAAGTTTTAATAAGGCTTCTTACAAAAACAAGAGGAACCAGCCGCTTCAGGCCGGTTCCTCTTTCACTGCGCTAAGTCCGCTTGCATCCACCACAAGGCTATAAAAACTTCCTCTGATGCTTTTTTGCCGTCGTAGGAGAACTGCACTTTTTTTATCCTCTACGATGGTCTCCAAATGTACGGTCTTGCCCCACAGCTGCTGGATGTAAGGAATGGTCTTCTCCACATACTTGAGATCGAGCTCCACACCCTCGTACTCGTGGAACAGGTACAGCTCGCCGTTATGCTGGTAATCGCCGTCCCGCACTACGATGTAAGGAAAGCCGCCGTTGACGCGGGAGTAGACGAGCTGGTCGCGGATGTTTTCCCAGGATTTGTCGGTGATTTTCCACTCGGGCCCTTTTTTTCTCGAATACGTACAGATCCAGCTCTTCCACCAGCGGTTTGTTCAAATAATTGCGGATGAAGGAGGTATCCGAGTCGAACTCCCTCACTTCAAAAAAAATTTTCTGCCTGCCCTCACCGCCCATACGGCCGAAGCGTTCCCGTTCCTCGGGAGTCGGGTTATCCCAACGCTTCTCGATATCCTCGAATATTTTGAGTCCCAGATAATAAGGGTTCAAATGATGCTGGGAGGGCACCACGACCGCGGAGTTCAGCTTGGCGTACTCGATAGTTTCTTCCTCGGTGAGGTCGAGCTCGCGCATGATGCGCTGATGCCAATACGAAGCCCAGCCTTCGTTCATAATCTTCGTCTCCATCTGCGGCCAGAAGTACAGCATCTCGTCGCGCAGCATGGTTAGGATATCCCTCTGCCAAGGCTCCAGGTAAGCGGCATACTCCTCGATGAACAGCAGCAGATCCTTCTCCGGCTCTGGCGGGAACCGCTTGGGCGCGTGTTCCTTGGCCGCTGCCGTCACTTTTTTTTCTCCGACTCATCGAGTCCCCATAAATCCTCATAGCCTGTGCTTTTTTTGCGGGTTTTTTTTCTTGACGTTGTCCGAAGCGGACTTTTCGTTTCCGCGCGGCCGGTTCATCCGGTTCAAGCTGGGATCGACGTGCTCCTGGATTGCCAGCACGGCGTCGATGAATTCCTCCACCCGCTCGGTGCCGTATTCCAGCTCATACTGCCGGATCCGCTCCGCAGTAGCGGACATGCTCTCGACCATGTCGCGGTTCGTTTTGGAAAAAAAACGGACATTGTTCTTGAAAAAAAGTCGCAGTGAGCCAGCACGTGGGCGACGATCAGCTTGTTCTGGATCAGCGAGTTGCGTCCAGCAGGAAGGCGTAGCAGGGATCGGAGTTGATGACAAGCTCATAAATTTTGCTGAGGCCAAAATCGTACTGTGTTTTCATTTTGTGAAACGTCTTGCCGAAGCTCCAGTGGCTGAAGCGTGACGGCATGCCGTAGGCGCCGAAGGTATAGATGATGTCCGAAGGGCAGATTTCATAACGCATCGGAAAATAATCCAGCCCAAAGCCGTCGGCTATTTCCGTGATCTCCGCTATCGCATATTCGAGTTCTTTGATTTCGGAAGCGTTCATTGGAGCGCGGCTCCTTTCACCGGATTGGAGAAGAAGGTGCGAAGCGCCTTGTATACTTCCCCTTTTTTTCACGAATGACATAGTACACAAACTTCGGATCGGAAATATTCTTATAGGCTGACATTAAAGTGGAGCTGCGGTTGTATTGGTTCACTTCGCCGTAGCCGAACAAGTTGGATCGTGCCATCAGCTGTCCGATTAGCTTGACGCAGCGTTCGTTATCCGAGGTCAGATTGTCGCCGTCCGAGAAGTGAAAAGGATAAATATTGAAGCGGGAAGGATGGTACTGCAGGTCGATCAGCTCCAGGGCCTTCTGGTAAGCAGAGGAGCAGATGGTCCCGCCGCTTTCGCCTTTGGTGAAAAATTCCTCTTCCGTCACGACTCTGGCTTCGGTATGGTGGGCGATAAACACGATTTCCACCTTCTCGTATTTCGTTCTGAGGAATCGGGTCATCCAGAAGAAGAAGCTGCGCGCGACATATTTTTTCAAAGGTTCCCATACTGCCCGAAGTATCCATCATTGCTAGGATCAGCGCGTTGGAGTGGGGCTTCACGACCTCTTCCCACGTCTTGAACCTCAGATCGTCCGGTGTGATCCCGTGGATGCCAGGGTTGCCTGAGGTGGAATTTCTCTTCAGGTTCTCGAGGATAGTGCGTTTCTTGTCTATGTTGGACATAATGCCTTTTTTTACGGATGTCGTTAAAAAAATAATTTCTTTGGTGGAAAGGTCATGGTTCTCCTTCTGCTTCAGATTGGGCAGCTCCAGCTCTTCAAATAGCAGTGTCTGCAGTTCCTCCAAATTTACTTCCGCCTCATAGTAATCCTTCCCGGCTTGGTCACCGGCACCCTGGCCTTTGCCCGGACCCTGGGCAGGCGCGGGATCGACGCCGAGCACATCGCCTACCTTGCTGTTGCCGTCGCCCTGTCCGACATGCTTGCCTTTGTTGTGGTTATATCGGAAACGGTATTCGTCCAAGCTGCGGATGGGAACCTTGATAATTTGCTTGCCATCTGACAGAATGATGTTCTCCTCTGTGACCAGATCGGGCAAATTTTGCTTGATCGCGTCTCGTACCTTTTGTTGGTGCCGGGTTTGATCCTGGTAGCCTTTGCGGTGCAGCGACCAATCCTCGCGGGAAACGGTGAACAACGGTTCTGTCATGCGGGACACCTCCTGAGTTTTTTGCGATAAGTGCCATTTTGGTTTTGCCGAACTGGCCTTAAGGCCTTTACAAGAAAAAAAATAGCTTGTTATCAAATATATTCAAGAGACAGGGGGATATGTGAGCAGGATAGGTGCCTATTTTTTTTACAGTTACTTTTTTTAAAGCCAATAAGGAGGGGAGTTATGGGTGAAAAAAATTTACGGTAGTTTGCAAGGGGAAAGCTGTATAAGGAGCAGCGACGCTGTCAATTGAGGCGGTTTGGTGAAAATGTAGGGGCTCTGGCGAGGGTTCCTAACGATGTTATTATGAATATCGTTGGACCACCACTAAAGAAAATAGCTATTATTCCAGAAGATTATCCCGAATCGGAATATGAATCAAGCTATCGTAAGATTCCGACCAATAAAGTATGTACTTACCAAGTTTATATATTATTCTTGCAGTATGACGAAACTTTAAGGGATGTGATTAATGAAACCCGAGGTGTCGTCGGTCAGAGTAACATTTCAGTTAATCAAAGTCGTAATTTAATCATGCCAATCCCGTCATTACAAGAGCAACAAGAAATTATCAATACTTTGAATAGGTTGATTGAAAAGGAAAACTCTGCAGTAGAGATGTTGGAAGTAAAAGAAACTGACCTAGAAATGACTATCCTATCCATTTTATCGAAGGCGTTTCAAGGGGAATTAGGTACTAATAATCCTGATGAGGAGAAGCAACTTTCTTCTCCGCCGATGGCAAAAGCACTGACCATCTCGTCTCCAGGTTCAAAAGAGACAGCAATATCAGCTACTGCATCGGCGGATAACAACGTATGTGAAGCTCCAGTATCAATGACCAACTTGTCTATGGTAGAGCTTGTCCCTTGTAATTAATCGTAATCGAGGTCTGCAGGAGTCCATCTTACAAGTTCAAATTTCATACCGGACAACTCCCCTTAAGCCTCTAAGTGTACGGAGCTCGATCTTTAGCTCTTCATTCGAGGTGTGGGACACAATGATACCGTCCTTCGAACGAAGCAGTTCTTGAGTTGCCTCCTTAGGATCCTGGATCGATTTAATTAAGGCAACTTCATCAACGTACTTGGTATTTCCTTCGGTATGGGATGCTAAAATTTGCAGCTTAATGTATTGGTCAGGATAAATCTTGCGCACTTCTTCCCATTGCATGGCTGGCACCTCCATTTGGTTAGTCCTCATTCAAGATCGACAATCATGCCCGTTTCCGCCATGGTTACACCCTCGGCAGGTCATAAGCTTGCCGCAAATCTATGCCGTGAGACATATGGGTGAAGACGCATTGTTTCGGTGCAAGCTCGCCAAGCAGCTCCAGTGCTTCGACGACATCGTACACAGAGCGGGTTTCCATGGGGGCCTCTTCTTTGTAAAAGCTTGTACCTAATACAAGCAGATCAAGGCCGAAGAAAGGCTTTCTCTCGTCCTCGCTAAGATTGATCGCATCCGAACAGTAAGCCCAGCGGTAGCTACCACGGGAAAAAACATACGCGTAGGAGGTACCGTTTTTTGCCATGGCACACCAGATGGGGCACCGCAAGCCAGTCTCCAAGCCGCACCCCGCCGTCTGCCGAAATATATTCCAACTGGCTGCCGAGCCAAGGAAATTGGGAGCGCAGCGTTTGAATTACAGCGAAGGGAGCGTACACCTGTCCCTTCTGTTTAGTCCATCGGCAGCAGTCGGCCCATTCGGGCAGCCCTCCAATATGGTCGAAATGCGCATGGGTGATCAGCATATGTTTCATCTCATGCCTGCCGGACTTCTCCATTTGAGCTTTCCAGTCGGGGCCGCAGTCGATGAGGATAGAATCATTATTCATCGTCAGCAATGCGGAAGACCGCTGCCTTGCGTTCCTGCCGCTGCTTCTTGCTTCTTCGCATACTTCACATTTGCAATATACCCGCGGCACCCCCATCGAATCCCCGGTACCCCAGAACAGCAGCCTGTCTGTCATTTCCAGCCCTTCTTTCTTGTAGATCATACTAGAATGATAACAAAGTCCAGCGGCCTGTTCAAAGTGGATTTTAAACAAGACAAATGGTCTTGCACATGGATATATGCGACTACGGTGTAAGAGTATATTGTTTTCATTCGATGTAGATGAAAATTGTAATTGCTCCTGTTTACAAATCGTAATTATTACTATATGATGGAATGGGTATTCGAAGTGAGGACATTCGGACTCCGAACAATAAAGGATGAGATCGGAATGAAGAGGCATAGCCTGACATGGTATGAACAGAGCTTCAGCCAAGATTATCTGGCCGTCTATAAACATCGGGATAGGCAAGATCCAGTGGCTGATGTGCAAAATATGCTCCGATGGCTGAGGCTGCCTGAGGGGGCTCGGGTTTTCGATCTATGCTGCGGGATGGGCCGCCACGCCATGGCTCTTGCAGAATGCGGGTTCCAGGTCACGGGAATGGATATGTCGAAAACGATGTTGACCGAAGCTAAGCGTGAGGATCGCGAAGGACTGGTAACGTGGCTTAAGGGCGATGTGCGCCGTATTCCTGTCCGACGTAAATTTGACGCTGTAATAAACTTATTTACTTCGTTCGGGTATTTTTTTTCGGAAGATACGGAGAATATGAAGGTGCTGCAGCAAATTTCACGTATTTTGCATGAGAACGGCCAATTTGTTATCGATTTCCTGAATCCGGATTATTTGGCTAGAAATCTTGTTCCGGAATCGGAAAGGACAGAAGGGGAAGTGCGAATTTGCGAAAAGCGCTCCATCCAGTACGGATTTGTGGTCAAGCAAGTCGTAATATGTGAGCCGGAGCGGCCGGAGCGCACTTATACCGATAGGATAAAGCTGTACAAACTCCAGGATTTCAAGCGAATGCTTTCAGAAGCCTGTCTGGTGATCAAACAAGAGTATGGCAGCTACGGCGGAGATCCGTACGATGAGGGGGAATCGCCTCGTCTGATTATCGTGGGAGGGAAACAGCCAAGACCCGTTAATATGACTGGTAGTGGCAGGAGTCCCTATTGAAACAGGGCAATGTGAGAATTACATCGACCATCACTGCTGAACGTTCAAGTTCCGTATTTAAATCATAATGATAAATCGTAATTATTACATTTTAAGGAGGAAGAAAATGAATTCGACAAAGATTCCGGTCACCGTGTTAAGCGGTTATTTGGGGGCGGGTAAAACAACCGTCTTGAACCATGTGCTGAACAACAGGGATGGATTAAAGGTGGCCGTGATCGTGAACGATTTGAGCGAAGTGAATATCGATGCGTCGCTTGTGAAAGAGGGAGGCGGGCTGTCGCGGACCGATGAGAAGCTGGTGGAAATGTCCAACGGCTGCATCTGCTGCACGCTGAGGGAGGACTTGCTTCAAGAGGTTGAAAAGCTCGCCAAGGAACATCGTTTCGACTATATCGTTATTGAATCCACAGGAGTCGGGGAGCCGATCCCGATTGCACAGACATTCACATACATTGACGCAGAGCACGGCATCGATCTGTCGCAGTACTGCCGTCTCGACTCTATGGTCACTGTCGTGGACGCTTACCGTTTTTGGCACGATTACGCATCGGGCGAGACGCTTCTGGACCGCAGCCAGGCGGTGGGGGAAGACGATACACGCGAAGTGGTGGATCTGCTCATCGACCAAATAGAATTTTGCGATGTGCTCCTGTTGAATAAATGCGACAAAGTGGAGGAAGCGGAATTGGAGGAGCTTGAAGGCATACTGCGGAAGCTTCAGCCTCGAGCGAAAATAATCCGCACCTCGTACGGGAAAGTGGATCCGGCTGAGATATTGAATACCGGGTTGTTTGATTTCGATGAAGCGAGCCGGTCGGCAGGCTGGATTAAAGAGATGGAAGCGTCTGTTCATACGCCGGAAACCGAAGAATATGGCATTTCTTCTTTTGTATACGAAAGGGGCAGACCGTTCCATCCCGGCAGATTGCTGCAGTGGATGGAGGAATGGCCGGCGGAGGTTGTCCGGGCAAAGGGAATGATGTGGCTCGCCACCAGGAATGATTTTGCGCAAAGCTTCAGCCAGGCCGGGCCATCCATCTCGTTCGGGCCTGCAGGCTATTGGGCCGCTGCCTTGCCGGAAACGGAGCGGCAGGCGGCGATGGATGAAGACCATGTACTTGCAAAGCATTGGGATGAGGCGTATGGCGACCGTGTTAATAAAGTGGTGTTCATTGGCATCGATATGGATCGGGAACAGATCGTTTCCACGCTGGACGCCTGCCTGCTGACAGATGAGGAGATGGGTCAGGACTGGAGCGGGTTTCCAGATGATTTGCCGAATGTTCTGCCGGAAGCATTGGCCGCTCTGTAAATTTAAATAATGCAGGAGATGAAGCATGCGAGTAATCGTAAACGGCCGGACTTCGGAAGTCCGGTCTTTTTTTTAACAGGACGGGCTTGAAACAGAGTTTTAATATCCCTATAATTTAGTAGGATTGTTTTTTTATTTTAAAGGCGAACTTTCTTTCATAACAACTTCATTATAATTAAAGAAACGGAGATCCTCACTTCTATGAGCAGCCAAATCGAATCATTGGAAAACCTTCTTGAGGTAATACCCGTCCTTAAAGCTTCTATCCCCGCTGATTTGTCCATCGCCGTTTGCGACCTTGAGAAATTTATTGCCTATTTCCCTGGCGAAACCGTAAATTTAAATATTGGTGTAGGCCAGGCTTTGAACCCTGACGAACCTCTTTCTATTGCATTGACGCAGAATAAATCGCTTGTTGTGGAGGTGCCGGCTGATTTCTATGGTTTTGATTTCACCGGAACCGCTGTGCCTGTCCATGACCAAAGCGGTAAAGTCATCGGCGGAATTGCCGTTCAGCTGCGCAGGCAAACTGAATTAAGGGTCATCGCGGATCAAATCTCAGTGTCATTAGCACAGGCCAATGAACGGATCATGCAGGTCGCAAGCGGCTCTGACGCTCTGGCTGACTTCACCCAAAGACTGCTTGTCCAGTCTCAACAGGCGGAGGAAGATGTCAAGAATACGGAAGAAGTGTTGTCGATAATCAAAAGAGTGGCGGACCAAACCAATTTGCTCGGGCTGAATGCGGCGATAGAAGCGGCAAATGCCGGCGAGAAAGGCAGAGGCTTCGAAGTCGTGGCGAGAGAAATCCGGAAGTTTTCCAAAGAAACAGTGTCGTCCACTCAGCAGATCCGCCAAACGCTGGTTCAGATCCAGGAAATTACTAAACAAATCGGAACATCGATAGAACAAATCGCTTCAATCGGCCAGGAGCAGGCGGCTTCCACTCAAGAAATCTCGACGTTCATAGAAGAAATTCAAGGTATGTCCGACAAGCTGAATCAGTTTGCAAAAAAAATTATAAGTAAACCTCTATCCGGGGGCAAGATTTTTTGTTTACTTTTGGCATACTGCTAACCATGCATTTTTTGCTGACTATTTGCTGAAGAGAGGTTTGTTATGAGTTTTCAAAAAAAATGGTGCGTTCGATCGATTCTGCCGCGCTTTCAGAGCCGGAAATTTTAGTGCGCCAGCTGCGCGGCAAGCTGCCCGCCGTTTTTTACAGAGAGAAGTGTCGAGGCGTTTTGCGACGCCTTTCTTCTTGTGCTGCAAATAGGTATTAAACTTGGGTTTACTCCGATGATCCTGTATCTTCCCTCCCGCCCGAAAGTATCGGAAAGTTTGGTGGTCCAATTTCAACTGATCAATACGACGATTGCCAGACGTGAAAGCGAGAAGGATTGGTTCCATGAGTTGTTTTCCCTATTTCAAGGCATGGCGAGTCTGCTGTCCTTATCGTGGGATGAGATCGAAAATCGGATTGCCGCGTTGAGCTAGCAGAGTTGAAAGCAGGCGGGTGAGGGATGGAGTCCTGTTGATGTGGCAGGCTCCATAGCTGTCATGGAATATAATTGAGCGTCTATACATAATTTATCGTGAGCGAAATGTTTCACCTTTGTGAAAACCGGTTAAGTAAGTTAATGTGATATCTTTGTTCTACCAAAAAAAGAAAAACGCTTACGGGGAGTGTTCGCATGAGCAACAAATTGGTTTCGTATGTAGTATGGGGAGCGGTTGCCGTGCTTGGGGCACTTGGTTTTGCCATGCTTTCTCTGGCGAACGGAGAAAAAAAATTTCGGCAGCGTGGTTAATTGTAGCCGCAATTTGTACGTATGCGTTTTGCTACCGTTTCTACTGCCGGTTTATTGCAACCAGAATTTACGAATTAAACGACAAACGGGCGACCCCGGCGCAGGTACATAACGATTCAAAGGATTATGTGCCTACGAACAAATTTGTTCTCTTCGGCCACCATTTTGCCGCCATTGCCGGGGCAGCCGTTGGTAGGCCCGATTCTGGCCGCGCAGATGGGATATTTGCCAAGTATTCTGTGGATCATCATTGGGGCCGTTCTTGCGGGGTGCGTGCAGGATTTTATTACTCTTGTCGGTTCGATGCGCCGGGACGGGAAGTCTTTGGGCCAGATGGCAAAAGAAGAGGTGGGACGGTTCGGCGGGACTTTGGCTTCGATTGCCACGCTTGCGATCCTGATTATTATTGTCGCCGTTCTCGGCTGGTCGTTGTGAAAGCGCTGGCAGAGTCCCCATGGGGCATGTTCGCGATTGCCATGACGATGCCGATCGCCGTTTTCATGGGCTTCTACATGCGCTTCATACGGCCGGGTAAAGTCATCGAGGGCTCGATTATCGGGTTCGTCCTGCTGATGATCACGCTGTGGGCGGGGCAGTTCGTAGCGGAAAATCCCGCGCTGTCCAAAATGTTCACCTTTACCGCTCCCCAGATTGCGCTGCTCATGATCGTGTACGGCTTGATCGCTTCGATTTTGCCGGTTTGGGTGCTGCTGGCGCCCCGCGATTACTTGAGCTCCTTCCTGAAAATCGGGGTCATTATTTTACTGGCCGGCGGCATTATGGTGGTTTTGCCCAATTTGCGGATGCCGGGGGTGACCAGGTTTATTGACGGCACTGGACCTGTGTTCTCCGGTAATTTGTTCCCGTTCCTGTTTATAACCATCGCCTGCGGCGCCGTTTCAGGGTTCCATTCGCTAATTTCTTCCGGTACGACGCCGAAAATGATCGAAAGAGAAAGCCATGCCCCGTTCATCGGATATGCCGGCATGGCGGCGGAATCGTTCGTCGCGGTAATGGCGCTGATCGCAGCGTGTTCCATGGAACCGGGCATTTATTTCGCCATGAACTCTTCCCCGGCTATCATTGGGGCGGATGCGGCGGCGGCAGCTCCAAAATTTCATCCTGGGGCTTCACTTTGACGGCGGATCAAATTACGGGCACGGCGAAAGAAATCGGGGAGAAGACGATCCTTTCCCGGACCGGCGGCGCGCCGACTCTCGCGGTTGGGATGGCCGAAATTTTCACGTCGTTTCTGGCCGGAGCCAAGGCGTTCTGGTACCATTTCGCGATTTTGTTCGAGGCCGTTTTTTATCCTTACGGCTGTGGATGCAGGTACCCGGGTAGGCCGGTTTATGCTGCAGGATCTGGTCGGCAACTTTTACAAGCCGTTCGCCCAAACTGGCAGGTTCAGATATAATTTTATCGCGTCGGTCATCGTCTGCGCCGCTTGGGGATATTTCCTTTATCAAGGGGCAATCGATCCTTTCGGCGGCATCAATTCCTTATGGTCTTTGTTCGGAATCGCCAACCAGATGCTGGCTGCCATCGCCCTCGCCGTTGGAGCCACGATTATGATAAAAAAAATGGGCAAGGCCCGATATTCCTGGGTAGGCATCATCCCGTTCGCGTTCCTTTCGGTCACGACGTTGACAGCCGGGTACCAGAAAGCGTTCTCCGACCAGGCGAGCATAGGTTTTCTGGCTGCAGCCAAGAAATATCAGGCGGGAATCGAAAGCGGGAAGGTCCTAGCCCCGGCGAAAAAAAATATGGATGTCATGCATCAAATTGTGACGAACAACTATATCGATGCTGTCCTGACCATCTTTTTTCGGTATCGTCGTCATTCTGATGATCTTCGAGTCTTTGCGGGTATGGTACAGCATTATCATCCGGAAGCGGCGTCTTGAGCTCAAGGAAGCGCCGTTCACCCAATCCACATTTGGAGCCTGATACCGATGAAAACTATAGCGGGTTTCGCAAGCAGGACAAAGGCGGTAATCAAAAGCATTTTCAGCATACCGGACTATGAGAAATATTTGAAACACCAGCGGGACCGCCATCCCGGCCAAACACCTCTGACGGAAAAAAAAGAGTTCTATATGCTGTCCTTAAAGGAGCGGTATGAAAGCGGCAAAATCAACCGCTGCTGTTGACAGAGAGAAAATAAGAAAACCTCTATAGACGCTATTCAAGAATGAGTGAAATTTAACGTTAAAAAAAGACGGGGTTGTCTCAACCGGCGCATGATAGCTGGAAGACAACCCGTCTTTTTTTACATAAAAGGAAGTGTGAATTTGGGGTGCTTAAACATGCTCCCTGGAAAATTGTCGGATTTTACCGCTCCATCCCATTCAAATTTCATCCGCTTCCATTTTTTTCGTTAAGCCGCTTGGATATCTTGCCCATTAAAGTAAACAGCTGCTCGCGTTCGTCATCCGTGAGAGTCTCGAGCATATCGGCCTGGAATTGGTTTCTGGTTTCGATAATCTGCTGGATTAATATCCGGCCTTTGCCGGAGAGGGTGATCCATACGATGCGGCGGTCTTCTTCGCTTCGCACCCGCACGATTAATTGCTCCTCTTCCAGCTGGTTCAAAGCGATCGTGGTCGCCCCGGAGGACATTCGCAGCTTGCGCGCGATATCTACGACCATACAGCATTGTTTCATGAAAATCAACCGTAGGATGAGATATTTGGTGTTGGTCATCTTAAATTGGCGTTCTTGATATTTTTTTTCTCGATAAGCTTGTTTTTTTGTACATGGCAAAAGATTCCGTCAATATATCCAATTTTTTTCCAGCTGACGGGCCAGATCATCGTTCTTTTCCTCGGCCATGGCAGCATCCTCCTGTTATTTTTTTAAGTGGACTAGTTGGTTTATACTGTAGCATATTTCGCAATCTGTTGCTTTCAAAAAATGTTTTGTGTTAAATTCACTATATGCCAAAATTACTTTGCTGTAAAGCAATTGTAAAAAAACTAATACATTTTCGAGAGGGGATTTATATGAAAGGCGTTTAATTTTAGCCAATTTTATCGGTATAGTCGTCATTCTGGCGTTGGTTTTGGGTGGTTTTTTTATTACTATGACCAAAATTCGAAATTTATCAAAACGGACGATGCCAAAGTAGCAGGGGACATGATGACCGTATCTGCGCCTGCCGCAGGGACTTTGACCACATGGGCCGGTAAAGAGGGAACTGCTATTTCCAAAAGCAACGCGGTAGGCCAAATTTCCGACGGAACCAAGTCCGTTAACGTAGCCACTCCGCTGGACGGAACAATTATCAAGAACCAGGCCAAACCCGGACAGATGGTTCAGCCCGGC
The DNA here is from genome assembly GCA_001313085.1 of Paenibacillus sp. JCM 18996. The sequence goes on from BBFE01000025.1 coordinate 51,569, forward strand.
CAAACGTTGGCACAGGTGGTGGATATGAAGAACCTGTACGTCACAGCGAACATCAATGAAACTGACGTTAAAGACCTGCAGGTCGGTGCCAGCGTGGATGTTACTGTGGACGGAGATACCAGCACTCTTCTGAAAGGAAAAATCGACGATATCGCCATGCCACAAATTCGGTGTTTTCCCTGCTGCCTTCGAACAATACCAGCGGAAACTACACTAAAGTTACACAAAAGGTGCCTGTAAAAATAGTCATCGCCAACTACCCTGAAAGTGTGCTTCCAGGGATGAACGCAGCAGTGAAAATCACGAAGAAATAATTTAGTATATAGAAAGGAGCTGCGTCATGACTTCTCAAACCATACCGGAAACCCGCAGCGGTAGCGGCATCTCTCAGCATCTTCCTCTAATGGTCGTGTTAATGCTGGGGTTATTCCTGGCGATCTTGAACCAGACGCTGCTCAATGTCGCCCTTCCCCACCTGATTAACGAGTTCGGGGTAGCCACCACTACGGGCCAATGGCTGCTGACCGGTTATATGCTGGTGAACGGTGTGCTGATTCCACTGTCCGCTTTCTTGATCGAGCGGTTTGGAGTGCGCCGGCTGTTTCTGATCGCCATGGTCTGTTTCACCGTCGGGGCGCTGATCTGCAGCATAGCTCCCAACTTTTCCGTTATGCTGACGGGGCGGCTGATCCAGGCCATCGGCGGAGGTGTGCTTCAACCTCTTGTGATGAGCGTGATCATGTTTATTTTTTTCCGCCGGAAATGCGCGGGAGAGGGATGGGCATTTTTTTGGCTTGGCGATGATGTTCGGGCCGGCGATCGGACCTACCTTATCCGGTTGGGTCGTCCAGAACTACGACTGGCATCTGCTCTTCTGGGGCATGGTGCCGCTCGGCCTTATCGTTGTGGTCATCGCTTTCTTCAAGCTGCAAAATATAGAAGAGCCGAGGAATATCAAGCTGGATTATTTCGGTACTTTTACTTCTCTGGCAGGGGTCGGTCTGCTGCTCTACGGCTTATCCGAGGCTGGCTCCAAGGGCTGGAAAGACGCGGCTGTGCTGTCCTATATGGTAATCGGTCTGGTATTAATGGTCGTGTTTGTCGTTCAGCAGTCGAAATCGGACCGCCCGATGCTGGATATGCGCGTGTTCAAATACGACGTTTTTTTCGTTATCCACTATCATCAACCTGGTCGTTACGGCCAGCATGTTCGGGGGAATGATCCTGCTTCCCGTGTACCTGCAGAACCTGAGGGGCTTTTCACCCCTTGACTCCGGGCTTCTTATGCTGCCGGGAGCGATCGTCATGATGATCATGTCGCCGATTTCCGGGATTCTGTTCGATAAAGTGGGACCCAGACCGCTGGCCGTGATCGGATTGATCATTACGACGGTGACCACCTATGAGTTTGCCGTGCTGACAATGGAAACATCGTTTTCTTACATTATGATTCTGTATATGGTACGATTTGGAGGAATGGCCCTCCTCATGATGCCGATTATGACAGCGGGAATTAACCAGCTCCCCAGAGAGCTGGCCAAGCACGGAACCGCGATGTCCAATACACTGCGGCAGATCGCCGGTTCGATCGGTACCAGCCTGATCGTAACTATTTTTTACCAGCCGAAGCAATTTCCATTATGAGAATTACGCTCAGCAGATGGATACCACCAACCCGGGCTTCATGGCGTCTTTTAATGAATTGGTGAACAACATCGCCGCGGCCGGAAACCTTCCTGCAGCCCAAGCGAAGACGCAAGCCGTTGCCGCTTTGGCGGGGCAGGCCAAGCTTCATGCCGCCGTGGCGGGGATTGATGACGCATTCTACATTACAACGGTTATTACTATAGCAGGCGTGATTTTGAGCTTCTTCCTTCGTGATGTGAGAAAAGATAAAGCGGTCAAAGCGGAAAAAAGCGCCGGTTGAGGTCATTATGCTTCCGCCGGCGGGCCGCACGCAGGCAGTGCAGCAGCCGGAGCTTAAGCTTTAATTAAAGCAGGAGCGACTAAAGGAGGAGCGACGTTGAAAATCTACATTGTATATGACAGCGAAGGCGGGCATACAGAGGCGCTTGCGCAGTCTATCGCAGAAGGCGCAGGCTCGGTAGATGGGGCGGAGGTTTATATCCATCCTGTCGCAGAGGCAAATGTCCATGATCTTGTCGATATGGACGCGATCATCTGGGGATGCCCGGGCCATTTCGGAACGATCAGCGCGGGCCTTAAGATCTGGATCGACAAGCTGGGATACCTGTGGGCCCAAGGCAAGCTGGTAGACAAGATAGGCGCGGTGTTCTGCACAACGGCAACCGAGCACGGCGGGCTCGAGGCAACGCTGCTCAATCTGATCACTCCCATGCTGCACCAGGCATGATCATTGCCGGGCTGCCGGGCAACATATCGCAGAATGCGATGTACGGATCTTACTACGGTGTCGGGGTGACCTGCCCTGTGGACAGCACCGAAATTCTGAGCGAGAACGGCAGACAGCTGGGCATCGGGCTTGGAGAGCGCGTGGCCGAGGTTACCGGCAAGTTTACAAGAGCTTGACCCAAGCAAAAAAGGATACGCGGCAGGAGGGGAATAGATGCTTATAGGGATCTTGTGTATAGTAATCGCTGTTATCCTCGTGGTGGTTCTCATTGTTGTGAACGCCCGCACGCTTTCGTCTTCCGAGAGGAATAACGGGAAGTCTCAGCCCCTGGGTCAGGAGTGGGCTTCGAGCGCTAATTCTACGGAGGCTTCCGGGATCCGCAAGGAGCAAGAGGAGCGGCAGAGCTTGGCGGAACGGGAGCTTCAGCAGCCGGGAACAGCGGAGGCTTCCGCCGCCGGTGAACGCGGGTTGACGGAGCCGGGCGAGCACGCTGCACAGGCTGCGCT
>BBFE01000026.1 GCA_001313085.1 Paenibacillus sp. JCM 18996
CGGCGGAGCGCTGCCAGATGGGCATCGTCTGGCCGGACTACGCAATAGCTAATACGGGAACGCTGGCGCTTGCCGCACACGGAGGCAGAGGAAGGTCGGTCAGCCTGCTTCCTTCCATTCTTTTCGCCGTGTTCCGGGCGGACCAGCTCAGGACACGGATGGGAGAGGTGTTCGCCGAATTGGATCCGGATGAGATGGCTTCGTCGTTTAACCTCATCACCGGCCCGAGCCGAAGCGCAGACATCGAGAACGATTTGACAATCGGAATCCACGGTCCCGGCAAGGTGTACGCTGTCATTATCGAATAGCCGGCACTCCCCGGCCTTGCAATCGCATTATCAAGCCGCTCCCCGTCTTCAATACGGTGTGAGCGGTTTTTTTCTTGCAAGACAAGAAAGTATAAATCCCAGGGCAGGGGGCTCTATGACCATTACATCGCGTGGCTCGCCAGCCTATCATGCCCGGCCCTCCATGTAAAGCCGCTTTTAGAATCGTAAACGTATTTTTTATTCTGTTTGCAGTGCGTTAATTGTGGGAAATAACGGGGAAAAAAACCGCATTAGCGGATTAAAGATCCTTTATTTCTGCTCTTGCAATCAGCCTGAAATTGACATCCGGCAGTGGAATTTATAGAATAAAATAAAATTTAAACGACTTAGAAATCGCTAGCATTTGATTAATTGTTCCGGCGGAGGCCGTACTATGCTTGAGCAGGTCAACCTGTGGGAACTTACCGTATGAAACCGTGCAGGGGGTGATGTGCATGCTCGATTTGCCGAATGACTGGCAGGCTTTATTGGAGCCGGAAATGGACAAGCCGTATTTCAAGGAGTTAACCGAATTTTTTTGGAGAATGAGTACCGATCCGGCCAAATATTTCCCGGTCGGGAGCATTTGTTTCAAGCGCTTCGTCTAACCTCCTATGAAGACACCAAGCCGTAATCCTCGGCCAGGATCCATATCACGGACCCGGTCAAGCGCATGGACTGAGCTTTTCCGTCCGGTCGGGAGTCGCCGCTCCGCCTTCCCTTAAGAATATTCTGAAGGAGTACAAGGAAGACACCGGCAACCCCATCCCTGAGCACGGCTGCCTGACGGACTGGGCGGAGCAGGGCGTACTGATGCTCAACACCGTCCTAACCGTTCGATCGGGCGAACCGAATTCCCACAGGAACAAGGGTTGGGAAAAATTTACCGACCGGATTATTTCTCTGCTTAACCAGAAGGAGCAGCCTGTCGTTTTTTATACTGTGGGGATCCCCGGCGCAAAAAAAAGCTGCATTTGATCGATACCGCAAAGCATGGTGTGGTCGCTTCAGCACATCCCAGCCCGCTTAGCGCGAGACGCGGATTCTTCGGCAGCAGACCGTTCTCCAAAGCTAACGAGTTCCTTGTACGCCAAGCTTGGAGCCGATTGACTGGAAGCTGCAGGACTGCCGGCTGTGATAGTACGTTCATATTGACTTCACCTTGCGAGGGTTGCTTTGTACCGGGGGATCCCCGCAAAGTAATAGGAATAAGCTTTCAGAGGTGCCTTCACTTTACGGCTATATTCACTGTGCCTTTCCGGTACGCATGATCTTCGTTTGAACATCGATGTCGAACTTTGCTTTTGAAAAAATCGCTGTGCCACTGGTCATGAGTTATATTCGAATTCCGGTTGGAAGAACGGTACACTTCCCCAAAACCAAAAGGATCCACGGGAATCTGCTGCATCTTCTCCAACAACTGCCGGCACTGCGCCTGCAGTTTATTGTCTATGGCCTTTTCAAGCTTTCCGAGCGTGCCGGGATCTCCGAAATTAAAGCTGGACGTCGCCTCCTGAAGATCCACTTTCATCTTGATTTTTACTTTAAATTGTAAATTTTCAGCCGACACAAGCTTTAAACTGCTTCGGCTGTGGATGTTATTGAGCACCACATTCAGCCGATCCCCTTCTGCAGGCAGATCGCCGATATCATCCTTTGTCAGATTAAACTCCATAAAGCCGGTCTTGAATCGGCCTCTGATCAGCTTGATCAGCAGGCTGTCGCGCATAGACAGAGTATGCACCATTTTGTCATTGTTAAAAAACGGCTACATTCTTTATTACAATTTGATCCCCCTGCGCGCCAGTATCGGAAGGACCGGATCCTCCAAAGCGTACAAGGAGTACAGAAACTCATGCAGCGTACAGGAAATCAAATCTTCTCCCTGTATATTCTGACGCAGCAGATTGAACAAGAAAGCGCCGATATTTTTTGATATGGGAATATCTATGGGACAGAAAATCATGCACATCCCCGTCGACAACGGACAAATACACGGCGTTCGAAATCTGCGGGTCCCGGAATAAAGTGCCCGTCAGGCTTTGCAGCCCTTTTTTTGAGCAAGCTCTTTACTGTACAGAACAACACGAAGCTGCCCGGCCAGCAGTTTTTTTACCGGATTTTCTGTTTTCATTTTCGCGCAGTCCTTTGCTTGTTGCGGCGGTACTGGTGATGACCTGTACTTCCGTTTGCGAACCGGGTTCGACCTGCTGGACTACGGTAGAAGCTTTCAAGTTGCCGTCAGTCCCTGTTTCATATCCCGCTGCGACCACAAGCCCGATTCTCTCCAGAATCCTGGTCGTGGAGCAGCCGGTTAATGTGACAATTGCCAGCAGAAGCAGGCCCGCTCTCCAATTACGCTTCATTGGCTTCACCCTTTTTCCGGTGTTTTTTTGATTGCGGCTTTTAGCAAAACTGCAAGATAAAGGACCAGAGGGTAGATGAACAGGAGGTAGAACGAAAAGTTGGAGAACTGGTTGTTTAAGGCATCGATTTGCTGGCGAGACTGAAAAAAACAAGCTGCCGATAAAGATAAGCAGGACTGCAGGCACTACAGCTTGTTTTTTTGTTTAATGTGCCACATTTTTTTTGCTCCTTTGCTTGCCGCCCAAATGTACAGCGACATGTTCGGAATAATGACCAAAAGCCATATACTGACACCTACAAACTCGAATCTCTCAAGAAACGGAAACCTGATGTTGGACATCATCGTAAATGTGGCCCAATCCGAACGGACCAGCTCTTCATCGCTAAAAAAAATGCTATGGCCGACACGATGACGATCGTGTAAATCGTCGTAGTGAGCATGAACCGCTATGTGCATATAAGGAAGCTTTACTTTTCTGCTTAATATAGGGGTAGACGAAATAAATCAATTCGAATCCGGCCATTGTGAAGGACATATCTTTAACGCCGCTCAGCAGCTTCCCCGGGTTCGCTTCCATTATGGGAAGAAGATGTCTCCAATGGGCGTATTGAAGCGGTGCGTAGATTAGAAAGATCATCCACAAGGTAAAAAAGCGAAAAAAAGCAAGCATGTCCCTACAAGGACCCGAATGCCCCCGGTTATGGTGTAAATTGCCAGGCAGGCCAGCAAGAGAGCGATTGCCCATGTGTTTATGTCGGGGAATAGCCAAACCTGCACCATTTCTATGTAGTTTCTCATGATAACCATGCTAGCGATAAGCAGATATAGTATGTATAGCGCATTAACCGCGTTTCCCGCCCATTTGCCGTAGATTTCGCGTTGAATTTCAAAAAAGATCCTTGTCTTTGAATTTTTTTCCAATGTTTTCAGCATCACCGAAATCAGGATATGCACGCAGACTCCTGAAAGCAGCACGGAAATCCACGCGTCGTGTCCGGCGTCTTTATAGATTACGCGCTCAAAGCCGACAAGGCCGACTCCCGTTTGGACTTTATAAACAACAAAAAACAAGCAGGAAAGCGCTGAACAGGAAAGGTCTGCTTGTTTGCTTTCCTTCGGTTGTTAAAGTATCAGTCTTCATCGATATCTTTTCCTTCTTTCTTGCGGTTTGTCATGTGCCATAGATCCTCATTTTGGATGAGCGGCGAACGTATACCGAAGAAAGCAAAAGGCATTCGGAATATCGTGTCCTTTACTTTAGACGGCTTGAGCGGATAGAAAGGAAAAAAGATACGATTTTTTTTCAGCGAAGTCTGGCGGATCAGGTGAATGAGCAGAAAGGCCATGCCTGCCGTAATTCCCAAAAAAGCGAGAGTTCCGGCAAGAAGAATCATGGGAAAGCGGAGAATCCTTATGGATGTGCTCATGTTGTAAACCGGCGTGGTGTAGGAGGACAGCGCGCTTAGAGCGACAATAATGATCAGTATATTGCTGGTGAATCCGGCCTGCACAGCCGCCTGTCCGATCACGATACCACCTACGATACCGATCGTTTGGCCGATTTTGGTTGGAAGCCGCGCTCCCGCCTCCGCAAGCAGCTCGATAATGTACTCCAGGAACAAAGCCTCGAACAGCGGAGGAAATGGAACCTGGGTGCGGGATCTGGATAAAGAAACGACTAGCGCCTGCGGGATGACCTCATAATGAAAAGTAAGCGCCGCAACGTAAAAAAGCGGTAAACATCAAAGACATGAATAAAGCCGTTACCCTTAACAGGCGAATAAATGTGGTTCGCTCCCAGCGAGTGTAGTGGTCTTCCGTCGATTTGAAAAAAATCGATGAAAGTCACCGGAGTAATGATGGCAAAGGAGCTTCCCCCTACAAAAAAAGGACCATTTTTCCCTGCAGAAGGGCAAATACGGTGCGGTCCACCCGTTCGGTCATCAGCATTTGCGGAAATAAAGACATCGAATTGTCTTCGATCCACTGGACCAGCATCGCGCTGTCAATAACCGCTTCAAAATCCACGTCCTGGATTTTTTCGCTTGATAAGCTCAACGTCTTCCTGCTTGACGAGATCTTTCAAATAAAACACAGCCACCTGCGTATTTGTCCTCTTGCCTATATTCAGCGATTCCTGGACCAATGAAGGGCTTGGCAGATATGCGGTGAGCAGATTAATGTTGCTCTGTATGCTCTCCGTATATGCAATCCTTGGGCCGAGGATCTGGTCTTCCACTTTAGGCGTGTCTACCGATCTTGCAGCCCGTTTGTAAGTATTGACGAGTAAACCTTTAGCGGTGCCGTCCACCTGCATATAAGTCCATCCGGCGAGAATGAGACTTATTATTTCTTTGAAATCCTTCGCCATTCTGTTTTCCGCTACAGGAATTTTGTGCAGCAGATGGTCTACGGTTACAGGCTCCGATTCCCGAAACGTGATGGCAGGCAGGAGGTCCCGATTCATCATGGCGCTGTCCACCAAGGATCGAAAATAGAACAGACATATCTTTTTTTATTGTTGTATTGAATACATTTCATTTGCAGATCGGCATTATCGGATAAATTTACCTTCAGAGAATCCTGCATTTCTTTGCAGGATTGGGGGATATCGATTCTGCTCAGAAGCATATCCGGCGCTCCTTTCCGGTGCATGGTCTGATTTGTAGCTTTTCCCATCACGGGTAAAAAAAATGTACCGGACATGCCTCCACACATATGAATCACCAGGTGAGCGGCAAAAAAAACCGTTTCGGCGGAAACGGTTTGGATGGAGAAACGATATCGTTTCGATCTATTATTTATACACTGCAGCTTCGTATTCTTCCTCAGGCAGGCGGATCCACTTCTTCAAGTATCCTTGTTCGTGCAGAGCTTTGATTGTAATGATCAGCACAGGAGCAATGATCAAGCCGGAGACGCCGAACAAGGACAGCGAAACGATCATGAACGACAGCATTGTAAAGGCCGATACGCCGAGAGTGTCTCCTGTAATTTTGGGCTCGAGGATCTGCCTCGTCCCCATCGCGACGGCCAGGAGCACAAGCAGAGACACCGCCATATTGGTATTGCCGACAATGAACAGATAAACGATCCACGGCACGAAAATGACAGGCACGCCAAGCAGCGGCAGGATATCGAAAAAAGGCGGACAAGAGCGCCAGTGAGAACGCGTTGCCTACTCCCAGGATAATGAGGCCGGCCAGAACGATGGCGAAAGTGATGGAAACCAGCTTGAGCTGGGCTTTGATATATCCGATTATGCCGCGCAAGACATTGTGTTTAACGAAATAGTAAGCGGTTTTGAACGTTCTCGGGGTATTCTCTGCCGCTGATCTTTTCCAGAAATCGATCTCCGTGCTCAGGAAATACGCCAGGACAATACCTATGACAAAATTGGCGGCAAAAGAGAAAATCGCGCCGGAGAACGAGGTCAGAAAGCCGTAAATCGCTCCAAGCAGATAGGTGGCGATTTTGGACAGGTTATCCGTAAAGGAAGCGAAGTAATCTTTGATCTGCTGCACAAGATCTGGCGGGAGCGATGCCCACCGGTTCTGCAGGTCGGGAATCCTGTAATTGATCTGCTCCTGCAGAAGGGCGGTATAGCGCGGAATGATTTCCTTCAGCGCCAGAATCTGCGAAGCCACAATGACGCCCAATCCGACCAGCACGGCCAGAACCAGCAGTACGAAGATAAGGGTGGAGAAGGCGGAGGCCATCGGTTTCTTCAATCCTCTGCGGTGAAGGAGACGGGCCAGCGGTTCGATGATCAGGAAAATGATAAAAGCGAGAAAGATCGGCGCCGCAATCCTGTAGATATAGCTGAAGAGCAGCATGAATAAATACACGGTCAGCAGCAGCAGCGCGATGTCGAACGCCGTTTTGTAGTATTTTTTATAGAAGGAAAGCATCGTCCTACCTCCGAAATTCCGATTACTTTTGCTCGGTCAGGATGAGCGGCCCGTCCGAGGTTATGGCGATCGTATGCTCATACTGCGCGGACAGGCTGCCGTCCCAGGTTCTTGCGGTCCAGCCGTCTTCTTCCACGTAGCTGTAGTGCTGGCCGATATTGAGCATCGGCTCGATCGTAATGACCATGCCTTCCTTGAGGCGTGTTCCCCTGCCAGCCGGGCCGTAGTGCGGAACCTGCGGTTCCTCGTGCATCTGCTGTCCGATCGCATGGCCGCAGAAGTCCCGTACGACCGAGTAGCCTTTGCTCTCGGCGTATTTCTGGATCGCGCTCGATATATCTCCGATCCGGTTGCCGACCACCGCTTTCTCGATGCCGAGGTAGAGCGATTCCTTGGTCGTCTGAAGAAGGCGCCTGGCTTCATCCGAAACTTGGCCGACCTCATAGGACCAGGCCGAGTCCGCCAGCCAGCCGTTAAGGTTGACGACCATATCGATCGTCACAATGTCGCCTTCCTTGAGCGGCTCGGCCTTCGGGAATCCGTGGCAGATCACATCGTTGATGGAAGCGCACGTGGCGAAAGGGTATCCGTGATACCCTTTCTGCTCGGGAGTCGCCCCGTGGCGGGCCAAATACTGCTCTACGAATTGGTCGATCTCTATAGTCGTAATGCCCGGCCGTATCATCCGCGCAATTTCTTTGTGGCAGGAGGCCAGAATTTCTCCCGCTTTCTTCATGTAACCGATTTGTTCTCTTGTCTTGATCGTCATCATGGTTGATGTTCACCTCTGTCTTAAGGGTAGCGCGGCAAAAGCGCATACAGCCATCATACCGAAAATCGGCTTCAGTTTCCATTGGCTGTATAAAAGAAAGAAAATCTTTTTTTTGATGTTAATATACCCACGGAAGCGGAAGAAGGGGAAAGAATCGAATTATCCGCGCCTGATTGCAATCCGTTTCACGATTCTTTACAATATAGAGAAACTGAGAGGGGAGTGGGCGGCATGAAAGTGAAGATTTCCCGCAATGCGGCGAAAATGCTGCAGCAGGAACTGGACAAGGAAGAGAACAAGGAGCTGAAGCTCCGCGTGCTCGTTACTCATACACATGGAGACCATGCCCACTACGGGATGGATATGGACAAGCCCGGCGAGAATGACGAGGTGGTCATGACCGATAAAGGGATAGAAGTGGTTGTCGCCAAAGACGAACCCCTGCTTGACGGGATCCGCATTGATTATTTTTATGTGCCGGAGGAAGGGTTTGCCATTACAAATCCATCCCACGGCAATCATGGGGACCACTAAAGGCTCTACAGGAAGGTGAAGTTATACCATGGCGAATGACATAAGAATTTGCAACAAATGCAAGCATATGAGTGTCAAGACGGCACTGCCCAAAATCAACAAAATCGCTCCGGAAGCGGAAGTGAAGGTAGGCTGCAAATCCTACTGCGGACCCTGCTCGCGGTTTGCTTTTATCTACATCAACGGCCGGTATGTCACCGGCGCAACCGAGGACGAAGCGATCGAAAAAAGCAAAAAAAGTATGTAAAACCGTAATCGGACGTGCAGGCGTCCTTTTTTTATCGTTCAAGAAAGAAGGATAACCCGGGCGGATTATCCTTCTTTCTAATTCCATTATAGCATACAAATCCACATTTTTTTACAGACTGTTTCTTCGCGGGCTTTTCTGGTTATAATGCATCTATCTTTATGGGAGGTGCGGAGGATGAATTCATTGGAATGGCAAGCGGAAACACAGCGTCTGGATGAAGTCAAAGGGGTGATCCGGCGCCAGATCGACAGTATGCAGGACACCGTAGAGCACCGCAAATCGGAAATGCGTGAGCTCCGCGAGGAGTTCTGGGACGACACGACTCTGAATACAGCGAACAAAGACGACCTGATGGAAATGAAAGCGAGCATAACGCAGCAGTCGAGGCTCATCCAGGAACAGGAGCGCAGCTACTCCAGAGCCGAATTGGCTATCAGGCACTGCGGAGGCTGCTGCCTTCCCCTTACTTCGGACGGGTGGATTTTACGGAAAAGGGCGCAAGCGAACCATATACCATTTACATTGGTGTGGCTACGATAACGGATGAAACGTCAAACGAACCCGTCGTTTTGGACTGGAGGGCCCCGATTTCCCAGCTGTTCTACGATCACACTCACGGACCCGCGGAGTATGAAACGCCGGTAGGAAAGCAGGAAGTGGACATACGCTTGAAGCGGCAGTATATCATTCGAGACGGGCGGCTCGAGAATATGCTCGACACGGGCGTCCACGTCGTGGATGAAATGCTCCAGACGATGCTGACGCAGAGCGCCGATGACCGGATGAAGTCGATCGTCACTACGATACAGAGCGAGCAAAACCAGGTGATCCGTGAGACGCGATATCCCCTTGTCATCGTGCAGGGTGCTGCGGGAAGCGGTAAAACCTCCGTTGCCCTGCAGAGGGCGGCCTATCTGCTGTACAAATACCGGAATACGCTGGCAGCCGAGCAGATGATCCTGTTTTCGCCGAATTCCCTGTTTAACGACTATGTATCGAATGTCCTCCCGGAGCTTGGCGAGAACAATATGCGGCAGACAACGCTTCCCGATGTGGTGGCGCATTCCTTGCATGCATGGAAGAAGGAGACGGAGGACTCCTACGGGCAGCTGGAAGCCCTGCTCACTGCGGAAGACGGACCGGATTATGAGGCAAGGCTGGCGGGAATCGAGTGGAAATCGTCGCACGATTTTGTCCGGCTCATTCAAACTTATGTGAAGATGCTGCAGGAACAAGGCATGATGTTTACAAGCTTCCGGATTGAAGATAGAGATATACTTTCGGGGCACAGGATCGGGAACTATTTTTTTACAGTAAAAATACCCACCTCCCGGTCAGCAGACGCCTGGAAAAACTGAAAGAGCGAGTCGAGGGCGAGCTGGAGGTGCTGCAAAAGGAAGAGGAGCGCGCCTATACCAAGAGCTGGTCAGGGTTCCCCAATATATCGGGACGGACGTGGAGCTCAGGCAACAGAGCCGGAAGACGATGAACAAAGTTTTCACCGATTTCAGAGCCAGCGTAGAGCGCCTCGAATTTATCGACGTGGAATCGATGTACAGACGGATTTTCTCGGATATGGAGCTGCTGGATAAGCTTCTGCGCGAAAGCGGTGTGAACAAGCCCGAACAATGGAATGCGATCGCTTCGCAAACGTTGGAAAAGATGGAGCATGGAATTATCGCCTACGAGGACGGCGCGGCTGCGCTTTATTTTATGGAGCTGCTGGAGGGAAACCGGCTTTACTCCGGGATCCGCCACGTCATTGTGGACGAAGCCCAGGACTATTCTCCTATCCACTATGCGCTGCTGCATGCGATGTTCCCTCACAGCCATATGACCTTATTGGGAGACCTGAACCAGGGCATCTTCCCTTATTCAAGCGGCCGGAACTACGAGTATGTACGCGAGCGTTACGGAAGCGACAGGACCCGGATGTTTGTGCTGCATAAGAGCTACAGATCCACGAAAGAAATTGTGGAGCTGTCAAAACGCATTGTACCGGAAGGAGAAAATGTGAAGGCCTACAGCCGCAGCGGCGAGCAGCCGGTTATAGATAAGGCCACTTCCCAAGAGGAATTGACCCGGCTGGTCTCTTCGGACATACAACGTCTTCAGGAGCAGGGCGCAAGATCCATTGCGGTGCTATGCAAAACGGCAAAAGAAAGTCTGGCCGCCTATGAGCTGCTGCAGCCGCTTGCGCCTTTGAAGCTGATCACGAAAGATACCCGCACCTTTGTGTCCGGAGTGCTCCTGATGCCCGCGTACTTCGCGAAAGGCTTGGAATTCGACGCTGTCATCATTTTTTAATGCCGATGAGGAGATATACGGAAGAGAGAACGAGCGCAAATTGTTTTATACCGCTTGTACAAGAGCGCTGCATCACCTGCATGTATACCATACGGGCCGGCTGACCCCTTTTCTGAGCGGCAATCAGTAATTTTTTTATAGTAATAAGCGCAGGTTGAAGCGGAGGGATTATCCTTTTCTGGACAATTCATAAAACCGCCCTGTTAGGGCTGTTGATAATAAGGGTTGGAAAGCACAGTGCTTCTCAACCCTTTTATATCACTTTTCTCCAAATAAACACCCATTGCACCCAATACGAATTGCATACATTGATGCAAATTATCCATGCGAAATCTTCCAATCATACTATGTGCAAATGCAGGCCAATCCAGACCTTATGTGTGCCAGTTACTTCAATAAGAAAATCAACATAAAAGTTTAACATTCTCGTTATTTTGGTACATTTCGGCGTGCAGTAGGCCTTTGGCATTAGTCCGCTCAGTAGGAAATAGGTTGCAAGTATGTTGCATTTAGACCATGAATCCTTTATTCTATTTATTAGGAATTACATATTATAACAAGATTCGATAGAAATCGATATTGGCATACATGACGAAAGTCAGCGACGCAATGCTACAGGAGCTTACGCGTATCTGTGGATCCGCATGCCAGCCAGTTGCCGAAGAAACAAGGGATGCTAGTTATAGCAGAATCCCTCCTTCTTGATGGGGAGGTTTTTTCATATTTTTTTTGCAGGGAAGGAGGCTCCTCATGCCGTCGATGTATCAGGAAGTGAGAAATGAAGGGTTTTATCTGAAGAACGGGGAAGATGCGATTAAGGTTTCGTATTCATCCAAAGGACCGCTGCTGACCGTAAATGACGAAAGCTACCCGCTGAGCGGCGATAATTGGGACGTTGAGTTCTACGCCGGCAAAGTGTCCCATGTTTTCGTTCTCTATTGGGAAGGTCAAGTGAAGCTGTCTGTACGTTACCCTGCCAATCTCGATCTTCTGATGAACTTGTACCACTATCTTCAGTGGAGTCGCGTAAATAAACAGCTGGCCTAGCCGGATATCATAGAATTGATTGATACTAAAGGATCTCATTTGGAGGTCTTTTTTTTGTTAAAATGATACTACTTTACATACGCGGGACAAAAGAGCTATGATTAGTCTAATTTTGATGGATTAGAGCTTGTCTCGCCTGGGGAGGTAACGTTTTTTTGGGAAAGGTTACGATAGAAAACATCTTGCTGCGTACCATACGGTAAAAGAAGCCGCCGTGCAGACACCGCTGCAAAGAAATGCCATTTTATCGGACAGATATCAATGCAACGTTTATTTGAAGAGGGAAGACCTGCAGGTGGTCAGATCCTTCAAGATCCGCGGAGCCTATTACCTGATGAAAAGCCTGTCCGATGAGCAGCTGGCCCGCGGAGTGGTATGCGCCAGTGCGGGAAATCACGCCCAGGGGGTTGCTTTTTTTTCCTGCAAAGCATTGGGGGTCACGGGCAATATCTTCATGCCGTCCACGACGCCAAGGCAGAAAATTACACAGGTGAAGCTGTTCGGGGGCCCTTTTGTGGAGGTGATTTTGACGGGGGATACGTTCGATGACGCTTTGAGTGAAGCGTTGAAATATTGTGAGGACCACTCCAAAGTGTTCATACATCCTTTCGACGACGCCAAAGTGATTGCGGGACAAGGGACGGTTGCGGTAGAAATTCTGAATGAGATCAAAGTTCCCGTGGATTATTTGTTCACCTCGATAGGTGGGGGAGGCCTCGCTTCCGGGGTAGGTACCTATATCAAAGCGGTCAGTCCTCATACCAGCATGATCGGAGTGGAGCCGCAGGGGGCGCGTCCATGAAGCAGTCTTCGGAACGGCAAGAGATCGTCGTGCTGGACAATATGGATAAATTCGTGGACGGGGCCGCTGTGCGCCGGGTCGGCGAGATCACATTTGACATATGCAATCAGGTGATCGACGAATACGTGCTTGTTCCGGAAGGAAAAGTGTGTACGTCCATACTGGAGCTCTATAACGAGAACGCTATCGTTGCGGAGCCCGCGGGCGCCCTGCCGATTGCAGCGCTGGATGCTTACTCGGAGCGGATCATCGGGAAGAACGTGGTCTGTATCGTAAGCGGCGGCAACAACGATATTGAAAGAATGCAGGAGATTAAGGAAAGATCATTGATTTATGAGGGGATGAAGCATTATTTTACGATCAACTTCCTCAACGGGCCGGAGCTTTACGGGAATTTCTGGATGAGGTTCTCGGACCGACGGACGATATTGCGAGGTTCGAATATACCAAAAAAGAACAGCCGCGAGAATGGTCCCGCACTTGTAGGCATTGAGCTCAAGCATAAAGATGACTATGAGCCGCTGATTGATAGAATGGTCAAGAAAGGCGTGCAATTCGCCGAGATCAACAAAGACCCTTATTTGTTCCATTTGTTGATTTGACGGGTGTGGAATTATAAATTGTCCAAAAGAATCTCCCAAAAGTAGAATCTCCTATTGCCAGAAACGAGGTATAGTGGTAATATAAACAGGAAAGTGACGAGCGGAGGAACCGCCTGTGATTGCGTGTATACGTGATCCGGGCGGTTTTTTTGTTTTTTCTCACAATATTTGTCCTCATTGCCGAAACAAGTAATGCTAGAATTTTCAATTCACAATCAATAGAACGGAGTGACAGTTATGTTTAACGGCAGACTTGCAGTAACTTTATTGCTGTCTTCGATTGTCGTATCGGGCTGCAGCCAGACCGGCTTTACGCCAACGGCGGCAGCGGAGACCAGGAAGGCCGTACAGTTTAAGGATATTGGCGGCCATTGGGCAAAGGACACTATTAGTCTGGCGGTGAGCAAAGGCTATGTTGACGGGTACGTTGACGGAAGTTTTTTTTGCCGGATATGAAGGTAACGAGAGCGGAGTTTATTAAATTAACGATGTCAGGCTTAGGAAAATATGTTGTCCCTGATAATGGGCTCGAATGGTATAGACTATGTGGCGGCAGCGGTCAACGGAGGGATTCTGACAGAGGGAGAGTTTTCGGGCAGCCAGATGAATGAGCCGATCACCCGCCAGGAAATGGCCCGGATCGTCGTCCGCGCAGCAGCTCCGAGTGTAAAGCCGGCGACGGACGAGGAATTTATGTATGAAGCGACGAAAGCGGGGCTGATTCAAGGTTTGAGCGGTGGGGAGCTTGGCAGGGAAGAAGCGACTACTCGGGCGCAATCGGTCACTGTGATTGAACGGATTCTTACAGTGAAGTCGGGCGGCAAGCTGCCGGTGGACAAAGCGGCAGTCAGCTATGCAGAAGTGGACTGGCGCGGGACAAACCTGTTCACGATGTGGAATTCGAAGCCGGTGCAGTTTCCTTTGGAAATTACTCTTGGAAGTGGCATTAAACTAACGATCTATCAGATGATTGTCGTGGATATGACTGATCCGAGTGGGGCTTATTATGAGGGGTTTAGGCAGATGAATGTAGAGGGACGTAGAGGGCCTCTCAATAACGAGTATGTCATAGGTTATAAAATCAGCGTCAAGAACGAAACAGTAAAGCAGCATGAGACAACTGCACTGCCGTTTTTTTAATGAATATGGTGGATTACAATTGGACTTATTCTAACCAAGATATCAACGGGTTCTGGCTAGATCAAGTCGCGAACAAAGATGGTTGGCTATTCTTTAACCAAAAGAAAGACATTGTTGACGAGAGAATTAAAAAAAGTGGGGTTTGTCAGAAATATATTTTTTTAAACAAGGCCATAGGTGGGTCCGTACCTTTAAACAAAGAATAATCCGCTGCTGCTGAAAGTCCCTGATTAAAATTGGGGACTTTATGGAGTCATCTGATTAGGGGAGTGAAGGCTGTGAATAGTAGAAAGAGAATAATAACCAGTGGAATATCCATATTGCTTGTCATTACTATTGTGATCGGATCTTTTTTTATTACCTGCCGATTCCGCGCAAGCTCAAAGGCTATATATTGATTTTACAAATTGTTCGTTGTCCGGCAGTACATTGCAAGATTTCTATTCGCCAAATAAAAGTTTGCCGATGAATCTCAACTTGGCCGGAGGGGCCCCATTCTAGGTTATAAAGTATATGACAAAAAATGGGTTATTGCTCACCAATCAAGGCACTCTAAATGGCAATACATTAGCGATCACGGTAAATGGAACAGCTCAAAAGTTATACGGAAAAAAATTCTACCAATCCGGGTCATCATATTTATCGTCTTCCTAACGGAAAGCGTTGGGAACATAAGGGACAAAAAAAACTCCTGCCATTCAATTTAACCCTCCGTCAGACACCTTCAAAGGGGGAACTATTACCCAATATCCAGGCATTATCCCCTTGGATGGATATGATCGGGATACCAGTAAAGTATTACCACAATACCCGACGGACTTAAGATATGCGTATAATTACGATAATTCTAATATGCCCGTACAAGATCAGGCTCCCAATAATGATTTTGTGGGGGCAGCTGTAACCAGAGCTTATGAAGCGCCACCGGCAACAGAGTTTTACCCACCTCTTGCTGGCTCAGAACCTGGTAAAGAGGTACCTGATAAAAATGGACAATGCAGACATTGGATAAATTAGACCTCTCTAGCATTACCATACATTACGCAGAAGCAACAGCTGACACCCCACATATTCAGCCTTTCTTTTGGGGACCATCACCTACTAAAAGTGGTTTTGGCGATATTAAAGTTCGTTTGATGCTAACCGAAAACCTTACCGATCCAAAGGATTATTATCAAACACCAGACCTCACGGATCCCACCGGCATCGGTGAAGATCGCAACTATTTTATGACCGTGGACACTTTCTGGAGCGGGACGACTTACGTATACAGCGGTTATGTGGAAGTCGAATATGACCTAACCAAACCGGATCTGGTGCCGGTCAGCATCACCACCCCTGCAACGATACAGATCAACACGCCTGTGGACTTTGATTTTTTCCTTTAAGAATAACGGTCGATACATAAATCAACCTTTTGAGATCAAGATCATCGATCGGGACACGGGGAGCACTGTTTTCCAGAAAAGGTATACCGGATACAGTGACCAGAGTCGCTTGGATAAGGGCGGAACGGTGACCGGAAAGTTCACCACCAGCTTCGCCACCAAAGGCACCCAGTACCTGCGGATATATGTGGATTCAGCAAACGATATTGATGAGGGTACAGACGGCGGGGAGAACAACAATTATGCGGATTACCCGTTCACGGTAAATTTCGGCTTAGACGGGGATTTTGAAATAGAACCTAATAAAATCCAATTCAGGGACTCTTTTAAACTGACACCGAAGCCTTTCACCATTCCAGCCGGCTGCAGCTATTTCTCGCATCAGTACAAATTTGAGGGGCTTCAAACGTGGGTTTCCAATCTTATCAACAATCCAACCGCCGAGACCAATATGAGTTATTCGGACTATCAAGCAAAATTGGAGTGGGAAGTACACCGGTTTCCATCAATATTAGCACGGATTGCGGAGACAGCGGCTGGATCAAGCAAAAGCTGCTGCAAGTGGATACGAGCTCCCGGCCGAACAGCCCGCCGCAGTTTAATATCGGATGGTTCACCGACAGCAACCGCTATGGTACAAGCCCGGATGCGAATCCCACCGTTGTAGGCGGGAAGGTAAACGTAAGGGTCATTCACGATGCCGGTGCGGGAGAACCAAAAGACCCTGATGGTGACCCGATTACTTATACATGGGACTTTGATTCCAGCAGCAGCGCCTGGGTGCGAAATGTCGGCAACCAAGTGAAGGGCTCGTATGGACTGCATGATGAAGGCTATTACAATTTAATGGCAGATACGGCAGGGTTCCACACCGTAACTGCAACCGCCTGCGATTCCTTGGGAGCCTGCAGCACGCGCTCATCTACTTTTGAAGTGATTCCGCCGAATCCCATCCGAAGGCGGCCTGTCCGCCCGAAACGAAAGCATTCCGGCCGGTTCCCGCTTCATCGTTTAGCGCTCAGAAAAGCTACAGCCCGCTGGGAAGAACCATCGATCACTCCAAGGATGTATGGAACAATAAATTACCGAGCTATTCCAACGATACGACGAACGATATAACAGCCAATGTGACGCTTGCGCAGGTGACGGACAGTAGCGGATTACAGTCTCTTTCCAAAGATGCCGACACCTGCAGTATCGTTGTACATCCGGATTTGCCGCCGATTGCGAAGCTGCAGGTGCCGCCGCTTGGAATCCGGAACCAAAACATTACCATTTTGAATAAATCGTATTCTCCAGACGGAGACCCTATTATTCGGATGAATTACAAATACAAATACGATTGGGGAAACAACGGATTTTACGATGATGGATGGTATGACATTCCGGGGGATCTGAACGGTTTCAATTTCAACCCGCCAAAGGTCGGGAAGTACTATTTCTACGCGCAGGCCTGTGAAGAATATCAATGCGGCGACACCTCCTCGACGAATGTTTTTTTCGCTGGTGCTTGATGTTGTGAATGACGCTCCTGAGGTGTCCTTTACGGCAGCGGGCAAAAAATGATCAGCCGACACTTACCGTTGCTTCCTACTACTCACCGGATGCGATCTATAACAATTGGCCTTTATATGAAACGGATTCGAATACCGTGATCCAAGACAAGTCCAAATCGTATGAGCTAAGGAACGGATATTTGAGGTCAAAAGAAGGAAAAGACTTCCATAATCAGGATTACGTCCTGGATGCTAAGAATGCTATGGGTGGGGATATACCATTGAACCAGTTACGATGCCTGACAACGGCTATGGTAATAACCGGCTTTCGCATGGAGATCCATTGCTGGAAATGTGACTTATCGTCCAATGAAAGACCCGACTGACGTAACAAAAAAACATCCCTGCTTATACATGGAAATCTACCGATCAATCACAAGACCCTAATGCCCGTAATTGGCTTTATAACAGCAGACCCTATTTTGGATTCAATAAGAAATACGTCTACTTTAATTACAAGGGTAAAATATGGGGCTTAAATAAGTATAAAATGAATGACCCTAACCCTTATGATTTTACAACAGGAAATTTTGATATCGGGGGAAAAAAAGGGAATCTTTGCGGAAAATAATTTCTACGTTGCGGACTCCGTTATTTTCGCTCAGAGATACGCTACTTATTGGAATGATAACGGTGATCCGACATATGACCGTGATTTGGTATCAATCGATGCGGTAACAGGACAAAAAAAGTTGGAGAATCTTACAATAAGAATGTACCCATTCAGGCCATTACCTCAGCCTTTACTTACGGTGACAATATCATTGTAAGTGACGGCGTGGGTGATGATGTAAGACACTTTGCCGAATATGATAAAAAAACTTTAACGTACTCCGTCAATTGACCTTGCCTAATCTGGCTCCCGCTTTTCGGTCCGGCTATAGCAGCTCTTATACTTGGAAATTCATGACTTCCAGACCGTTTAGAGGGGCGGACGGAGAATTGTACGTCTATCAACAAGCGTATGCGGTAGGCGCAACCAAAGGCGGAGCAGGTATTCCGCTATATGGCGATTATGCGGTTGTCATAAAAAATCAATAGAGATTTGAGTATCGGGGGAACAACTCCGCTTATACTTCCGGGAATGACAAATGCAGGATGGTATAAAGGCACTTATTGTAGCTCCTGCGCTGAGAATGACGGTATTACGGATAACTCTTTCCCATCCATTGTCGTCAATCCGTTAGCGAAGTTCATTATTGCCAGAAGCTATGGAAATGAGATTACAGATTCTGCTTATAACAAAATTTGGATGAGCAACATGTCTTCCTTCGAATCCAACAGAGGCAGCTATGAACAAGGGAGATTTTATGCAAGCAACGGCAGCTTCAGATTTGATTGGAATGGAAATATAGCAGGCACACAATCAGGAACAACAACTTCTGATGGCTATTACATGGACAGAAATGCTATCTATGATGCTGGCGGTGCCTTAGTTTCAAGCTTAAATCCCTACTCGGCAGCTCAGGGAGCATCAGGCATGCAGAAAATAATCTTTAATGAATATGTCGGTGACGGCATCATGCTTACCTTAACCAATGCGATCGACTCTAAAGGACTCATTTTTGGAATCGCAACAGGAACACCATCAACCAATCCGCTTGTTCATAAGGGCTTTGCGGTTGGACAGTTCCGTTCGCCCGTTGCAAAGGCAGATGCAGAGATTGGGTTAATCTTGAATATGGCGGATATAGATGGATCGGACAGAGCGGGGCTGTCTTTCCGGATGCAGGACTCCCTGAATAAATATACTGTAGAGACCGATGGTTCAACTGTATATCTCGCCCGCTATATAAACGGAAGTCGATCCGTGCTAGCACAGCAGGCTTACCCTTTAGTAAAAGGTACGGATTATGCCATTAAGGTAAAAGCGCAAGGCTCGACGATGAACGTGTGGTTTAATGGAATCCCGATGTTCAGCAATGTATCCGATTCGGCGTTCTCCAGCGGAACCTTTGGCATGTATTCCAATCGCTCCTTTGTAAACTTTAAAGGATTATATGCGAAGGACCTGGACCCGGGTAATTCAACCGACTGGCTCACCAACTACGCGATTTGGGATGCAGGAACCGCCCGAGCCGACGTCCGCTACGATAATATTACCTGGACGGACCCGGAGAATGACCCGATTGCCGGAAGCTATAAGTGGAAATATGTTCAAACGCCGAAATTTTTTTGAACAATCAAGGATATTCAGCGATGAATGGCCAGACGTATGACGGCCCTCAAATGGTTTTCGACAAAGTGGGCGTCTACGCAGTGACGCTGAATGCGCGAGACGATCCGCATCCGGATCACCGGTATCCGGACAACGCGTTTGACAGTTACAGAAAGTGGTCAAACTCCTTTACTCAAAACGTCGTCGTGCACAGAAGACCGGTGGCGCAGTTTACGCTCTCTGCCAATGGTGACGGCACGATTGCATGGAACGACACTTCCTGGGATCCTGACCGGTTTGATCCGAACACCGGGGCAGCTTCGGCTCCTGATGTGACAGGCTACAATTACGCGGCGAACCGGGGGATTTTGGAACGCAAATACTCTTATACCAGTCCGAGCGGTACCTTCGTAAACGGCAAATTGACCCGTCCATCGGAAGCGGGAACCTATACCGCTTATCTGCAGGTAAAAGATGAATATGGTGCTTGGAGTACTCCGGCCAGCTTTGACATTTATTCGGCAGGCGGATTGCTGCCTCATAACAAACCGGCGGCAACACTTACTTATCCGAATGGTTCGCAAGCCAGTCCGACACTGGTTTATACGACCCGGCCGAACCTCACCTGGGCACAGTCCGATCCAGACGGGGATATTCTTAAGAGTTATGATATCCAGGTGCTCGATGAGTCCGGGGCTTACATTGTCGGCAGCGGGGAGACAGCGCAGTGGAGCAATGTGACCAATTGGACGGTACCGCTGGATTTGCAAACAGGAAAGAAATATCAAGTAAGAGTCCGGGTTGCCGACGACTACGATTGGTCAAATTGGTCCAATACCGGATGGATGATCATCAACTCGCCGCCGAAAGTGAGCATCACCGATCCGAACGGACGGGACAAGGATACGTCAATGCTTATCGTCGATAACCGCAGGCCGCAGATCACATGGAGACAATCGGATAAAGAAAACAATTTCTTCAAGAAGCTTTATATCCAGGTATTGGATCAATACGGCAACCTTCAGTATGAGACGGGATGGGACACTTGGCAGAATACGGGCTCAAATACCAACAGCTTTACGATCCCGCAGGATTTGCCGACGAATGTGCCGCTGCAAGTAAAGATGAAAGTCACGGACGACGATCCTAATATATGGTCGGATTGGAGCAACACAGCTTGGCTGCTGATTGATATGACACCTTCCGCGGATGTGACGAATCCATCCGGCAGCCAGACAGCGCCTGCGCCGATGAGTCCGACACCGATGATCTCATTTAACGAATGGGATCCCGATCCGTTAAATGCATTTGCCAAATACCAGGTGCAATTTATTAATGAAGCGAACACCGCTGTCCTGCATGACTCAGGAGAGATGTCTCAAAACTTGGCTGGACAATGGAGAGTGGTCAATTACAAGGTGCCTGACTATGCGGCGCTGCCTGCAGGGGTGAAGGTACAAGTCACGGCTAGGGTATATGACGGTTATGTATGGTCGCCTTGGTCTCCAAGAAAGTGGCTGCTTACGAACAGGCCTCCTGTGCCTGATTTCGATTGGACACCCAAACCGGTCTGGGAGGGGGATCCCGTTAATGTGATCAACCGGTCTTCAGATCCGGACGGAAATTCTCTTTCTTACGAATGGACAGTGAGAAGCCGGATGGCACAGTATATACAAGTACAGCTGTGAATTTGAGTTTGCTGTTTACGCAGGCAGGCGGGTATGAAGTCATTCTTACCGCCTCGGACGGATACGAAAGCCGTACTGTCGCCAAAACGATAACCGCACAGCCGCTGACGATCCGCTCCTCCGTAAACCATACCGCCGAGTGGCAGGCTAACCATGTACGGGAAGGCACAATACTTCCCGACCGCCAAAAGATTTTTTATTCAGGTGAGATCTTTGTAGTGGATACGGAAAGCTCGCCGACCGCGGTCGGCGAGGTCACTTCCTGGATTGACGCCACAGGGATAGACGGCAACCGAATACAGATTGCCGCCCAGCTTACGGCGGCTCCAGGTTCAACACTCTATAAGGGGGAGTTGTTCGACAAGAAGCTGATGTCCATGACAGAAGGACTTCCCAAAGGGCTGCAGAACATACGCTTCCGCATACGGTACGGGAATGGTGTGATAAAAGAAGAGACAGTGCCGGTCCGCATCATGGGCAATGTCAATGAGGCAGTGCGTGTGCACCGGAGGCAGTAGCATTTCTTAATCAGTCGGCTGTTCCTTATTTCGCGGAGGCAAAGGGCCAAAGTACTGGTAGTAATGGCACTCGATCCGACCGTTGAACAGCTTTCGCTTTTTGTCGGCAGGGCGGCCAGATAATGCTCGACCTGTTTGTTAGGGTTTAACACGAAGACCGACCAAGTGGGCAGGCTCCGGGCAACGGAGCCCAGCTGCCGCAGGACGGTCTCTACTTCGCTGCGGTCACCTAACCGCTCCCCGTAGGGCGGGTTGGTGACGATGCACCCGTAGTCGCCGCGCGGGCGGACCTTGGCAACAGGCTCCGCATGAAAGCGGAGCTCCTTGCCAAGGCCGGCCGCCTTAGCGGCGGCCAAAGCGACATCGACCGCCTCCGGGTCGATGTCAGAGCCTGCGATCTCGAGCGGGATATCATCCCGCACGAGATCGAACGCCTCCTCGCGGGCGTCGGCCCAAAGTGCCTCTGGCACATTGGGCCACGCCTCGGAGGCGAAGCTGCGCCGGATGCCCGGCGCCAGGTTCCACCCGATCATCGCAGCCTCGATCGGGATCGTTCCGGAGCCGCAGAACGGGTCGTACAGTGGCCTGTCGACCCGCCAGCGGCTCAAAAGCACAAGCGCCGCCGCCATCGTCTCTTTCAGCGGCGCCTCAGTAACAAGCTTGCGGTAGCCGCGCTTATGCAGCCCCACCCCTGTTGTATCCATCGTCAGGGTGGCGATGTCATTAAGGAGCGACACCTCAATGACAAATCGGGCTCCGGTTTCCAGGAACCACTCGGTCCCGTACCGCTCTTTCATCTTCTCAACGACGGCCTTCTTCACGATGCCCTGGCAGGCGGGGACGCTGGAAAGCTGCGATTTATGCGAGCGGCCTTCCACAGGGAATTCGGCATTCCCGGGAATCCAGTCCGGCCAATCCAACGCTTTCGTTCCTTCGAACAGCTCGTCGAAAGTGACGGCCCTAAACTGCCCCATCTTGACGAGCACCCGGTCCGAGGTGCGCAGCCACAGGTTACAGCGGGCTATTGCCGACGCGTCGGCACGGAACGTAACCCTTCCGTTCTCGACGGTCTGGTCCGTATATCCCAAATCTTTCAGCTCCCGGGCTACAATAGATTCCAGCCCCATGGGAGCGGTAGCGATCAATTCCAAAAGCGGCATACTGGCTAAGTCACTCCTTTAAGTTGATCTCTCCCCGGAAAAATCATACAATTAAGTATAGGACAAACCGGGACCGCATACAAATAAACACCTTATTTTTTAACGAAAGAAGGGATACATATGACAGAAATTCTGAATGCGGAGCAGTACAATGAATCTTTATACCCGAGGACGAGCAGCTGGAAAAAAGTGCTTGAAGCATCGCAGCCCACCAAATGCCGCAAATTTCAGTTAAGCCAGGCTACGGCAGGCTATTGACGCTTCTGGTCAAAAATGTCCGGGGCCCAAAAGGTGCTGGAGATCGGAGCTTTGGGTGGTTACAGCGGCATCTGCCTTGCCCGAGGACTGGATGCGGAAGGACGCCTTACGTCGCTTGAACTGAAAGATGACTACGCACAGCTCGCACACCGGCATTTGACGGAGGCGGGACTGGGTGACAAAGTGGAGTATCGTGTCGGCGAAGCTCTGGACAGCCTGAAGCTGCTCGAGGAGGAGGGGCGGCGGTTCGATTTTTTTTACTTCATTGACGCTGACAAAGGAAATTATCCGAATTATTTGGAATACGCGATCCGGCTCTCCAATCCGGGCGCGTCATCATCGGTGACAACACATTAATGCACGGCAGGACAATGGACCCCGAGGAAAAAAAAGGCAACTCAGTGACGGCGATGAGAGCGTTTAACGAAATGATGGCAACGGATTCCAGGCTGGACAGCACCCTTCTTTCCGCATACGACGGTCTGGCTGTAGCCCGTGTAAAGTGATACGCTCCGATAAGAGCTTTCCCTGACACAGGAGAGCTCTTTGTTTCTATTTGATAGGAATATATGAAATTTGGCAGAGTCGATAAAGTATCCATTGTGCATAAGTATGGCTTTAGATACATTTAACCGCTAGTGAGAGGTTGTTTTGCATCGCAAATCCCTCTGTTTCGAATCCGGTAGATCGACTTTTCGCCTCCGGTGTCATATCGTGCAGGATCGATTAAGCCTCAGGGATATTTCTCTGGCTTAACGGTAGGAACACCCGCGGTGCAGCGCCGCACTCGCGCCGGGAGCGCTGCGCGTTCTAATCATCCTTTGTCCCTCTCCCAACTTCTCTCCGGCAAACCCGGTGACCTGACCGCCTCTACCTCTCCCAACCTTCTCTCCTGGAAACCTTCATGTAAAAAAAACTTCCCTTGTGGGATGCTGTCTCCGATTTCAACGGACAACGAGCATGATCTATTGTGCACTTGTCCGGCGGGATTTATTCCGATGGGTGCGACTGTACGGGATCCAATTCCAAGAGGGAATGGGCACGGCGGATCAGCGATTTCCGAACCCAGAAAAAGTTGCCCACAAGCAGAGCCGCTGCTATATAGAATATCCCTCTCACTCCCAACAGGCCAGAGAAAACCCCGCCCATGACAGGCCCAGCATGTTGCCGAAGGCCAAGGCGCTCGTATTGTAAGAGATGGAGCGGCCCTCCATTCCTGCGGGAGTATATTTGTTGATCAAGGACAGAACCGAGGGAAGCAGACCCCCCATAAAAAATGCCGAGCAGGAACCGGCAGCCAAGCAGCTGCCACACATTCTGTACGAGCGCCTGGGGAACAAAAGACAAAGCCGCCCCAACCAGGCAGAACCCGAGGATTTTCTCCGCGCCGAGCTTATCGCCCCATTTACCGAACACAGGCGAAGAAATCATATTGGAGAAGCCTGTGATTGAGCTCACCAATCCGGCAAACAGGGCGATGCTTTTGCTTGGCCCATAGAGCTCCTGCACATAAAGCGGCATGATAGGATTTGTGCTTAAGAAGGCGAATTGAATAAGGATGGTCACGGAATAGAGGGCGGGCAGCTGGGGGATGGCGGCTATTTGCCTGAGTCCCTTGACGAACGGTACTTTAGGCTTCGCCGCCACCGACTTGCGGTCAAAGTTTTCTTTCACCAAGAGCATCGTAAACACGGTAGCGATAAACAGGCAAACCCCGGTTATGTAGAAAATATCTTTATACCCTATATATTGCGCAAGCAGCCCTCCGATGAGCGGCCCCATAATCGTTCCGGCGACAGCCCCGGACTGCAGCGTGCCGAGCGCAAAACCGATTTTTTTTCCTTGGGTGTGTTGGTTGACATAAGGGCCGTTCCGGCAGGAATAAACCCGATATTACGCCGTTCAGCAGCCTCAGGAACAGAAGGTGGACCGGCAGCGTGGCAAATCCCATAGCTCCCGTGACCAAGGCCATTCCGAATCCTGAGCGAAGCAGCATGATCTTGCGTCCCTTACGGTCCGCAATGCCACCCCAGATGGGCTGGAACATAAACGAAGTGACGAAGTTCGCAGCGAAAATGACACTGGACCACACCGCGACCTGATGAGTCTCCTTGACACCCAGCTCCTGTATGTAATAAGGAAGAAAAGGCATCACCATGCTCATTCCGGACATCGCCAGAAATTGGCCGAACCAGAGCACGATGAGATTGATTTTCCATCTTTCCATGGTGGGACCTCTTTTCTTGGCTGAAGAATGAACCCTATGAAATGGCACTGCCATTATTATACCGTTTTCGAAAAAAAGTAAAAGGAATCGATGAATACACTCCGGAGTGTGGGGGAATAGTAAACTTTGGAAAAAAAAGGAAACTGATGAAGGAGTGTTTACTATGCCTTTCGCGCCCACGAGACGATGGAAGTCCATGAATTGCTCAATGAAAAAAAATGAATATGATCGCTCACTTTTCGTTATATTCGCAGCAGGCACGCACTCAGCAAATCCGGGAACTGGCGCAGCGCCACCTGCAGATGGTGGCAGAGGGCTATGACCAGATGGTCGGCTACACGCATGATTACAACGCGGCGGAAGGCGGCGCACAGATGGCAGGGATGCAGGCGGTCGATCCCCGGGACATCGTGTACGGGCTGGATAATCCAAGCACAGTCGCGCCGCAGACGGGCGGAGGGCTGGACGATCGGCAAATTCTGAGCGCCATGCTGGTCTGTCACAAGAACAGCGCCAAGAATCATATGGCCGGTTCCTTGGAAATTGCGGACCCGAATATCCGGCAGATGGCGATCAACGGGGCGGTGAGCTGCTCCAATATGGCTTACGAGATATTCCTTGTAATGAACCGCGATGGGTTATACCAAGTGCCGACCATGCACGATCACACCGCGAAAACGATGCTTCACACGTACCAGCCGATGAATTATCCGACGGAGCAGCGTTTTGACCAATAGTTGAGGGGCAGTGCCCTGGGACCGGCAAAAAAAAGCCGCCTTGTTCCCGTACGGACAAGGGCGGCTTTCCTATTGTACTCTATTTTCACATTGAAACGGCATCGGAGGCTTTGAAAGGAACGACTTTATTCTTTTGTCGTTTGGCTGTGTACATAGCTGCATCCGCATTCATCACCAGTTCTTTTAATGAAGAACCGTTCGCCGGCAAAGAAGCGACCCCGGCGCTGATCGATGCTTTAATCTTCTCCCTTGCTTGTGTCGATCGCCAGCTCGCTTATGAGCTCCTGATCCTCTCCGCAACCGCTAACGCTTCCTTCTCATCCGCCCCGGGCAGAACTACCGCGAACTCCTCGCCGCCCCAACGGCCTACGAAATCACCCTTGCGCACGCCTTTGCAGATAGTTTCCGCTATCGATAACAGCACTGCGTCTCCTGTCAGGTGCCCGTACTTATTGTTAAAGCTGCGAAAATCGTCCACATCTATCACCGCGAGGCCCAATGAGCTGCGGTCACGCAGCGCCTGCTGGTGCTCGATGGCCAGCCGCCGGAACAGGTAACGGCGATTATACAGCCCGGTCGCGTCATCCTTGATGCTTTGCTCGTGCCAGCGCGATCCGATCAGCGTCAGCACCGCTCCCCCGGCAGCCGTGAACAATATTGCCGTAACGACGCCGTACGCAGACAGCCGGGCGAGGACCAGCCCGCCAATCATCGTCAAAGCGCCCATCAAGGCTCCTGCCGCTGCCATTTTGAATATGGATAATCGGTCCAAGGGCCGTCTCTCCTTTCGAAGCGGTAGAAGCTGAAAGTTTTGCAATGTCATAGTTTCGTAGTTTCTGTGTTTAATATTATAGGTCTTTAGTTACTTATCTGTCAAATATTTACATAAATTGCCATCCGGTTCATAGACGTATTTGCTGAATTTTTGTTAGGATGTAAAGAGCACTTATACAAAGGAGAGCACGATAATGAACAGCATTCGCAACATTTATTGCGTAGGACGCAACTACGGGCTGCATGCAGCGGAATTGGGAAACGATATTCCGGAACAGCCGATGATTTTTTTATGAAGCCGACTCATGCGGCGGTGTTTATGGATGGCAGCGAAATTACGCTTCCTGCCGGCCGAGGCTCCGTTCACTATGAAGGAGAGCTTGTACTGCGGGTTGGAAAGCCATATGAGCAGGGGATTCCGGTGGATCAGCTGGTCGACGGCCTGGCGCTGGGCATCGATTTCACTTTACGCGATGTGCAGAGCGAGTTGAAGAAGAAGGGTCACCCGTGGCTGGCGGCAAAAGGGTTTCCGGGATCCGCGGCGCTCACTTCTTTCCGCCCTTTTCCCGGGGAGAACGCTTTGGCCGCTGTTCCTTTTTTTTGCTTGGTCAGGAACGGCGAGGAGGCTCAAAAAGGGACGGTAACGGAAATGATCTTCTCACTTCAGCAGGTTGTCGATTTTATTGCGGCTCATTTTGGACTGGGTGAAGGGGATATCATTTATACGGGTACCCCTGCCGGTGTGGCAGCCGTGCAGAACGGCGACCATTTCTTGCTCAAGCTGGGCGAGGACACACTGGGTGATTGTGCTGTGAAGCTGAGTGTTTAATGGCATGGCGGCCGATGACGGATGGGTTTGATGCCCGGCTGCAAACTTAGAAGGCGTACTCGTATCGGCAGAGCATGTGTATAGTCAACCATTATTGCAGAAAGATTAGGGCGGAGGTGTACTCGACTAGTGTACACGGATTGGGCAATCGGCTTTATCGGCTCTTTGTTTATCGCGGGGGCCGCTTATTGGAAGAAGTCTTTATCCGGATCGGGCATGGCGGCGGCCGTTGTCCTAGGAACCGTTATGTATGCGGCAGGCAGCGAAGCGTGGTTCGGCACGTTAATCGCCTTTTTTCGTTACATCGACACTGTTGTCCAGGTGGAAGAAGAGAAGAAAATCCGCTGTGGAGAGCGGTTATGCCAAAACCGGGAGACGGGACGCAGGCCAGGTTGCGGCAAACGGAGCCTGGGCGGGCTGCTGTGTGTGTTGTTCGCGCTGAAGCCAAGCCCCGTATGGTGGGTTATGTTCATTGGAGTGATGGCAACGGTGAACGCGGACACCTGGGCTACGGAAGTCGGTGGACTCAGCAGGACGCTTCCCCGCTCTATTGCTACAGGCCGCACGGTTCCGGCCGGGACTTCCGGAGGAATAACAGCGCTGGGGTTGACCGCTACGGCGGCGGGAGCCGTATTCATCGGAATTGCCGCCTGGTTGTTCATGCATTTGGACAGGCGATCGACAGTCGGAGCACAATGGGAAGCTGCGTCTCTTGCCGGTTTTTTTTGGCCGTTGACCGCGGCAGCGGGAATAGGCGGGATTGTGGGTTCCTTGGCGGACTCTTTACTAGGCGCCACTGTCCAGATCATGTATAAGTGTCCGTCATGCGGTAAAGAAAGCGAAAAAAAAGCATCACTGCTCTGTGCCGGGCGTGCCTGTGAGAGGATGGAGTTTTATGACGAACGACGCGGTAAATGCGCTCAGCTCACTGATTGGCGGGGCCGCCGCGCTGGCAGTCAGTCTTTGAAATCAACGATACTAATTTGATAGGAAAAAAAACTCCGGCCGGGTAAGCGTCAAACCTAATTTTTCCTGTGGGAGTCCGCTCTTTACTTTTAAAATAACAATCGCCCGCTTTTTTGGCTGATCCGGCCTTAAGCGGGCGATTCGTCGTGCTGACTTTTGTGCTGGAACTTTTTTAAGGAATCTGCAGCGTATTCTTATCCTCTAAAGTGGACAGGTCGTTTGCCTTGACCGTTCCTAGCGATACCGTGTACAGTGTGTTTCCAATGTACATAATGCGCAGGACATGGTGATCGCCAAAATACTGCTGGCCTGATTTCTGCAGCTCTTCCTGTGTGATATGCGTGATCTTTCCTTTAAGCTGGAAGCCCTTGGCAAGGTCCAGATTATAAACATACGCGCCCTGGAAAGCGAATTTGCCGTTTTGCGGGAAGCGTCCTGCCTGCGGCGATGACTCATTCGGATCGATTTGCATCACCTGTACAGGGAAGGACAGCAAATTCTTCTCTTTGTCGAACAGCAGCGCTTTATGGTAATGAAGAAGCTCCGAGTCGGTTCCGCGGTCTCCGATCGATTCTTTATACAATTCCTTTGGATGGTTCACGTCGGTGACATCAAACAGCGCGATTTTCATACCCTGATAAAAGGCGGCCGGGGTGTCTGTGCCGTTCACGCCTTTGCTGCTCAATTCAACCGTATCTTTGCCGAAGCCGATCAGATGGTTCTCGTCATAAGGCTGCAAATAGTCGCTGTAGCCCGGAATTTTGAGCGCCCCCAGTATCTTCGGCTTGGCAGGGTCCTTCACATCGATGACAAAAAAAGCGGGTCCACATTTTTTTTGAAGGTCACCATGTAAGCCCGGTCCCCCATAAAACGCGTGGAATAGATCCGCTCTCCCGGCGCGATGTTCTCGATCTTGCCATATTGCTTCAATGCGGAGTCCAGGATGTAACGTTGTTCTGCGCGACATTGCCCTGCTGGCCCCAGACTTCGCCGGTCGTCGTGGTTAACCGGAAATAGCCGTTGTATTCATCCATGGAAAATTGGTTCAGCAGGCGCCCGGGCACTCTGGCCGTGTTTTTTGTATTCGGTTTTACCGCCGTTCATCGCAAATTGATAGATTACGGTTTCCTGCTTGGGCGGCTCGTACGGCTGGGGCTGAGGTGACGGCAATCCCTTGGCAGACGGCCGGATTCGGGACATCCCATTCTCTGTTACCGCGACATACATGTTCTTTTCGGATGCGTAAACGTTTTGTCCTGAGCCCAAGTAAGCCGTTACGTTGACTTTTTGGTCCAAAAGGTTCAGGTCCAGTCCTCCGATGAGCACGTAACCCGGCTCGACCGCTTTAGGCAGGTAATAGACCTGGTCAAGCGGTACGGAGGTAAAGTTGGCACCGTCCAAAGAGTCCCGGTAGGAGGGGGATAGCTGATCTTTGAAATCGTCAGATCTGCTGTTGTCCTTGCCGTTCATGATATAGTGGTCTAAGTTTTTATTTGCGATAAAATAGAGCGATGATCCCACTTTGCAGGAGGAAACATAATACCCTTCAAGTTCAGCTTCTTTTACGAGATTCAGCTTGCTTTTGTCGGAAAGGTCATAGACCCTCACCTTCGTCGTTTGGCGGCCCATCGGGGATAGATCATCATTTTCCGGTCCGCGGCTTCATTCGCAGGGGTCACCTTGCCGGCGGCTGGAGTATAGCTCTGCCCAACCAGTGTGAGGTATTTGTTGTCAACGTACATTTCCCTGGGCTGGAAGGAGCCCTGGTCAAACGTGAGCGTGGAGATAACCTTCATCTGATCCGACGGATAAGCCTGGGAGACGACGACCCGATTTTTGCTTACCTGGTAAATATAGGTGCCGTCATTCTTGACGATATCCGACTCCTCTACGCCTTCAACCTGAACGTTCGTCTTTGAATAATCGGCTGCACTGGCAGACTGCGCGGAACGGGGTGCGGATTCGGCTTTGGAATCCGCCATGCTTCTGCTTCCGATAGCGATGGCGGGGGAAGCTGCCGGTGCCGCGCTGCCGGTCGCGGTCATTCCTTTCAATGCAATTTCTGCTGAATTGCGATTCTGCGTAAGAAGCGTCAGCAGATGGTCCGCAGTTCCGACAACCGGCAGACTGCCCGTCAGCCTCGTAATAGCAACGGCTCCTGTAACCGAATCCCAGCGGACGACGTGATTCAAGGTTTCGGCAAAGAAGCGGATCGGAACGAGCAGCGTTCCGTTCTCGATGTAAGGCGTTCCAGATGTCGTAATCGCTTGATCGCCGAGCAGGGCATAATCCGAGTCCGCGGTCAGCTTCAGCTTGACGTCTCCGCCTGTGAAGGTTGCGGCTCGCTCCGCGTTGTCCCATGCCACGTCCATGCGGAAGGCTGCGGCCAAATCCCTTGCAGGAGCCATGAGCACACCGCCTGCCACCTTCGGCTCCTGAGTAAATGCCACAGGGCTTCCCTCCAAAAGGACGGCGGGAGCGGCCGAAGTTCGAACGGGGGAACCCGTCGATGTGAACACGGCGGCGGCGAGCAGTGCAGCGGCTAAAACGGATTTCGTTTTCATCCAAGTTCATCCTTTCGCAGCATAGTGGGCATAAGCAAATTTTGTCTTAATACCCTCTTAACGGATGAACCGCCCTTTTTTTTGTTACACGGAAAGAAAAAATAAAAAAAACCTCTATCGAGGCCATTCAAGGATGAGCGACTGCGATTTAGAGGAATACCGGTCCGGCATTTCCTCTTTGGCCACAGCCCCGCGGGAAACACTGGAACGAAGCTTGTCGCATTTAAGAGAAGATCTCAACACCGGCTTTTATTTTCAAATCGCCGATCTCCTTCTCGAGCTGTTGAATCTTTCGCTTCATCCGGTACTGGCGGATAATGCCGACAAGTCCTATCATCATGCCGCCCAGCAGCACCGAGCCCAGAATGACCAGTATGAGCGGAATCCTGGCGGAGCCGAACAAATAGTTGACCTGGACGGAGTCGACATTAATCACCGCGAAAACGGCAGTAATCAGCGCAAAAAAGTAATATGACAATAATCGTCGATTGAGTCTTCATCAAATGCCTCCCTAGCAAAATTACCCCACAAAGATAACCCCACAAAGTGAAGTGAAGCTTCGAAGTTTAATCCGAGTACTTTGCGGGGAGCCCCGAAAGGTTACCCCACAAAGCCTGCCGTTTTAAGTAAAAAAAGCGGGGCTCAGCCGTTACCGTCATAAGCCCCGCCGCTTCCGAATTACTTGGTCAGCTCTTCCATTTGATTGATAATGCCTTCAAACACGCTCATCGCCTGCTTGATAGGCTCCGGACTGGACATATCGACACCGGCTTTTTTTGAGGATGTTAAGCGAATAATCGCTGCCGCCGCTGCTGAGGAAGCCAAGGTAGCGGTCCACGGCAGGCTGCCCTTCTTCCAGGATCTGTTTGGAAAAGCTCGTCGCCGCCGAGAAGCCTGTCGCATATTTGTACACATAGAACGAAGTGTAGAAGTGGGGAATGCGCGCCCATTCCATTTCTATATCTTTGTCTACTGTCATTTCTTTACCATGATATTGAAGATTCAAATCATAATAAATTTGCGAAAGCTCTTGCGGTGTCAGGGAATCGCCTTTTTTTCCATTTTTTTCATGCGTAATCATCTCGAACTCGGCGAACATCGTCTGCCTGAATACCGTGGTACGGAAATCGTCCGCGTAGTGCGTCAACAAATACAGTTTTCCTTTAGGATCCGTGGTCTTTTTTTCAGCAAATAATTCATCAGCAGCGCTTCGTTGAGAGTGGACGCCACTTCGGCAAGGAAAATCGTGTACTGCGCGTAACGGTATTTTTTGATTCTCGTCGGACAAATACGAATGGATTGCGTGGCCCATTTCATGCGCCAGGGTAAACATGCTGTTGACGTTATCTTTATGGTTGAGCAGCACGTAAGTGGGTGCCGTATGCGCCCCAGCTGTAAGCGCCGCTTCGTTTGCCTTCATTCTCGTATATGTCGATCCACTGGTCGTCAAAGCCTTCCTGCAGAATGCCCAAATATTTCTCGCCAAGCGGCTTCAGGCTTTCTTTTACCATTTCCTGCGCTTGCTTGTAGTCTACGCTCATTTTGTACTCTTCCACCAGCGGAGTGAACAGGTCGTACATATGCAGCTCGTCGACCTTGAGCAGCTTTTTTTTCCGCAGTGACATGTAGCGGTGCAGCAGTGGAAGCGCGTCGTGAATAGTGGAGATGAGGTTCGTGTACACTTCTTTCTTGATGTTGTCCCCGAACAGCGACATTTCCAGGACAGACGGGTAGTTGCGGGCTTTCGAGTAAAAAAATGTTCTTGTTGATATTGGAAGTCAACGTAGAGGCTAATGTGTTCTTCTGCTTCCGGTACGTGTCGTACATCGCGTGGAAAGCGTTCTTGCGCACTTCGCGGTCACGGCTTTCCAAAAAACTGGATGTAACTGCCGTGAGTCAATTCCACTTCCTTGCCTTCTTCGTTCTTCACTTTCGGAAATTTCATATCCGCGTTGTTGAGCATCCCGAATATCGTGCCCGGAGCCTGGGCCATAGTGCCCGCTTGCGCTAACAGCGCCTCTTCCGGCTTGGACAGGACGTGCGGCTTCTGCCGGATCAATTCCTCCAATGAACGCTTATAAAAGCCCAACTCAGGCGATTCTACAAGCTTCTTCAACTGCTCGTCGGATAAGCTTAGAATTTCCGGAGAGATATAAGAAGTCGCTTCTCCGGCTTCCACGCTGAGCTTTTTTGGCTTTGTCGGACAGCGCCTGGTTGCCAGGCTCGGCATATCCTCGTGGTGCCTCATGTTCGCATATACGTAGAGCCTCTCCGTGTGCTGGGAAATTTCATCGTCCAGCTCGAAGCATTCCTTGATGCTGTTCGCGTTGTTCAATTTGCCTTCGTACTGCTTTACTTTGGCCAGAAGCTGTTTGACCTCCTGGTATTCCTTGTCCCAAGCCCCTTGGTCTGCAAAGAGATCTTCGAGCTTCCAGCGGTGTTCTGCAGGCACATCTTTTCTGGCAACGGTTCCGTTCATTGGAGTCCTCCTATAGCTTGGTTTAATTTGGTTTCGGTCGGCAGCATATGTAAGAAATGGGTTTAATGCGGCGGCCAGAAGGCCGGTTGTCACAATCAGAGGGATCCATCTCATCTCGCACGCTCCTAAAGCATGGAAAATCCAAATTTCCCGTTAGTATGACCAATGTTACCAATTCTTATGATAGCAGAAAACAGCGTTTTGCCCAAATCTTTCCTTATCGTTTAGAGCTCACTGTGACATGGTAAAGAAGCTGTACACAATGAATCCGAAGGCTAAAACGATCATCACCAATGCCAACAGCGCCATCGGCCTTTTTTGCGCGGTGAGGGATCGAGTCCTTTTTTTGAAAATAAGCACAAGCGCGAAAGCGAACGAAACAAGAATAAACGTTAAAAGGGTGCCTGAATTCGTCATGGCGTTAACCTCCAACCGGGTCTTAGGGTTCCGGCTTTAAATTTTCCATCCGGCAGCATGGGGTCTGACTACCCGAAGTGCAGCGCCGCAACGCGCGCCGTGAGAACCGCGTTTTGACGCCAGGGAGTAAGCCAGAGACAATAATGCTATTGTATATGTACTTAACCAGTTTTCCAAACAGAACGCGCTTCCTAGTGCAGGAGTGCCGGGGGCCGCTCAAAGCCCGGAAAACAACCCGAACATCTGTAGATCTCCGGGCGATAAGGCTAGCCTGCGGTTTGGCCGTACACATCATTGTCCGGTTCCGATTTCACGAGTTACGGGAAACCTTTCTATGAGACGGATGAACAGTGTGCTTCCCCATAGGACGATCGGCACGCTGACGAGCAATCCCAGCAGAACAAGGGTAAAGCTGCCGTGTGCAGCCCCCGCGACAGCGATCACGTTATCCACTCCCATAGCTGCGTCTGCGATAATAATAGTCCGAATGGCTGCGCCCATGCTCTTCTTGGACGCGATGCTGTGATCCTTTTTGTCCACGAGCAGTTTGTAAGCGATCCAGAGGAGCAGCAGGCCTCCCACAAGCATTAACCCGGGCAATTTCAGCAGATAGACGACGAGAAAAGTACCGATCGCCCTGATCAGGATTGCACCGAGGGTTCCGTACAGCACGACTTTTTTTCTGCTGCTCCTTCGGCACATTTCTGGCCGCCATACCGATTACGATAGCATTATCGCCGGCAAGAACCAGATCGATAACAATAATACTGAGCAATGAAGACATAAAACCTTGAGATAACCAATCCATACACGTTCACTCCTTCTTTTTTTTCTAGCCATAAAGCATTTGCAGCTTCACTTGCGCTTGACTATAGCGCCCGCAAAACACCTTTTGAGCTGAAAGCGCCGAATAGAAAAAAGGGCCCAACCGCTGAAGCGGCAAGGCCCTGTAGAACAGAAAAGACCTTCACCACTCGCGATGGCAAAGGTCTTGCTAACAACGTTACGTTGCCAATAAAGCCGGGGCATATGCCCGAATTGACGACTTTACTGTAACAGCTACTCCTCTTTGAAAGGAATATTAAATTTCTGCTATTGTAACTATAGGCCATTCTCTTGTCAAGCAGCCTTGTCAGATTGTGTCAAATCTCGCGGAACGCATCCAGAATGGCTTCCCGCTCTTCTTCTCTGCCGGCGTATTTTTTTCTTTAGAGAATCTATGCTCGGCCCAATTCATCATTTCCGGCCTGCTCAGAAAGGTTTGGGATTCCTCTCCCCACTGGTCGGATATCTCACGCAGGATAAAACGCGTACCGTTCACCTCAACGGTCATCATATTCCATTTATCATGCTTATAAATTTGATGTTTTTTTGATCATATCGAATACTCCAATCATCGGATAGTTACTATGGCAGCATTTGGTTGAATAATACCTTAAAGGTTAGAATAAATCAACAGATCCGAGGGATGATTTCAAAGGCCGGGCCCTGGATTTGATTTATAAAATGCATGATGGTATAATGTCTTTACTCGTCATAGATGACGATATTTTTTAGGAGGTTGTAAGTATGAAAGGTTCAGTTAAATGGTTCAACGCAGAAAAGGGATATGGCTTTATCTCAGTTGAAGGTGGAGAAGACGTATTCGTACATTTCTCCGCAATTCAAACCGAAGGATTCAAAACTCTTGATGAAGGTCAAGAAGTTGAATTCGACATCACCGATGGAAACCGTGGTCCTCAAGCAGCTAACGTAACTAAATTATAATAGAATAGCTTCCTTTGAAGTTATTCGGGGATGCCGGACGCTTTAAGCGAAAGTTTTTTTCTTGGACAATAAGATTAACATCCAGCGCCATCGGATTATAATAAGTTAAATGAGCTAATAAACCGGAGACAGTTAGGAATTTTATTCCTAGCTGTCTTTTTTGTTTTGAGCGGGCTCTGCGAGGAAACGGTGAAGACTAATGCTGGCAGCGGCGGGTGTGCAAGTGGATACCAGCGACAGAACTCGGGATTTATGCATGGGGTCTCGCCACCCGCCGAGCAATGACGCAATATGCGCCGAAAACCCGGCGAGCAGAAACGCAACGTGCGCCGACAACCCACGCCGGCGACCCGCTGAGCAGGGCGCAACGTGCGCCGGCAACCCGCTCCGGGAGAACCCCGCAATGGATAAACCGCTCAGCCAAACAGAGAACGCAGTTCACCTGTCTTCGAACGGCATATCGCTTAATTACACACTACTTCACGACCGTCAGGATCTCGTCCACTTCTTTTCGCGCCAGGCGTCCAGGCTGTTCCGCAGGATGGCCGAGAGCGATGACCATGTTGATCTGCTGCTCTTCGGGAATATTCAAGTATTCTGTCAAACGGTGCTGCGCAAGAAGGACGGGACCTGTCATCGGGCAGGTTGCGAGGCCTTTGGCATGAGCGGCCAGCATTAAGTTCTGGGAAGCCAGGCACGAGCTCTTGATGCCTTCTTCGGCCCATACTTCTTCTCCTACAAGCCCGATCGGTTCGAAAATTCTTTCCCGGAACTTGGATTCGTACGGAGTGGCGAGACAGATTATCAGCACCGGGGCGCCGGAGAAGGCTGTAGCGTAGGGTCCGAACGATTTCAGCAGCAGCCGTCCCTCCCGCTTAGGCCTTTTTTTTCTTCGGCCTCGGCCGCTTTTTTTTCGCAGCTCTTCCCAGGTCATTTCTTCGATAGCTTTAATTTTCTCCGGGTTCATGACCGCCATGAAATGCCACGTTTGTGAATTCGTATCGCTTGGAGCGTATCTTGCACAGTCGATAATTTCACGGATATCCTCTACGGAA
This sequence comes from Paenibacillus sp. JCM 18996, assembly GCA_001313085.1. Next base: position 36,583 of record BBFE01000026.1, read on the forward strand.
ACTTCATCTTCGGTAAATTTGCGGATGCTTCTTCGATCCAAAATAATATTTTTTAAAATCCAGGTAATTCAAGATCTCACCTCATAGGCCAGTTTCAACACTTGGTACTAATACTTAATCCTAATTATATGCGGTCACGCCGAAGAATTCAATTGATGGGAGAAGGAACTGTTTTTATAGACGGCATGTGTGAAAAGAAAGCCGGACATCGAAACAAATGCCAGGCCGGAGACAACGAGATAAACTGCATAGGCACCCCACGTATCGAACATCTCTCTCTCACTCCATAATAGATGCTATAGGCTTGGGGACAACGGCTTTTGCGCGCTTCGGGCTGCGGACAGCAGCACATAAGCGACCACGGAAAGCTCTGCGGCCGTGCCGAGCGATTGGGCCAGCGCGCCGATCATCCCGTTCCAGCCGGGGGACAGGGAGACCAATATGAACAAGGTGATGAGCGTAACCAGCAGGTTGGCGGATTGGGACCAGAGCATGACCTTCGTGTCGCCTTTTAACATCAGGAGCCGTTGCAAAAAATCAAGCCATGGAAACACGAGTGTGGTCAGCATAAAAACCCGGAGCGTATGAATGGAGGCCGCCATCAACCGTTCATTCACTCCCATTATATGTGTCATCAGCACGGACCAACCGGAGAGTAAGCCAAAGCCGCGATCAGAAAGGTAGGGATAAAGCCTGCAAACAAAGCGAACCGGGCAACGGCCTTTTGATCCCGCAGGTAAAAAATTCAATACGATTTGATGGATGTAGGAGAAAAAAAGCTCAACACCAAATTCATCAGGGAGAAAGCAATCGCATAGGAAGCTATGGCGAGCTCGATTTGGGATGTTTTCCCCAGCATTGCGTTAATAGCAGGCCCGGACAGGACAGCCAGAAAGGAAGAAAGCAGCAGTGGCCTCAGAAACTCAAACACCTGCCTTCTGCGCTCGATCGCATGGCCGGCTTTTTTTCAAAGGGATTTCTTTTTGTAAAAGGAGCCTGCCTTCCAGGAAGCTGACCAAGCTTTCAACCATCATACCCGCCAAAAAAAATAACGGCGCCTGCATTTCCGGAATCAATCCCTCCCACAGCTATGTAATAATAAGAAATGCAGGCCATCACCAATAACCGGATCACCATGCCTATCGTAAGCCATTTCGTTCTCATGTTGAAAATGATGATGCCCTGGTACAAGCAGCGGATACCGGAGAACAAGCTGACAAACATCATGATTCGATAAACGTGGACGATAGGATCCAGCAGAGACGGGTTCACTCCGAAAATGCCTAAGAATATCCATTTTCCAAGCGGTGTGTACGACACAAGGGCCCCGAAAATAAGGAGGCAGGCGAACACATAGAAAGCGATGGAAGCCATGGCGCGAAAAGAAAGCCGGTCCCTCACCAGCGCCGAGCAGGTCTGTCGGATTAGGATCGCCGGCCGTTCCGTAATGCCAAGAAGGCTTAAAGCGATGGCGTAGGAGGCGATCACCGTTTCGGGGCTTGACGCTCTGGCCAGCGTAGAATTAATTATAACATGAGAAACGGTGACGAGTGTCGCTGAAACGCCCAAAGGCAGGAAGAAAGCGCTTAACTGTTTGAAGCTGACGGCATCACCCCGATGAGGCATTGTACACCCCTCCCCCTGAATGCAAAGTTAAATAAAATTATACCATGAAATCGATTCTGAAATAGCGATAAAATAGGAAAGCAGTTAATCTATTGGAACATATTATGATATAATGTCTTGAAGCGTTCTTTACCGGATTTGGAGGCGGGAGCAAGATGACCTGGACATTCGAATATAATGAAAGATTGGGAATCGAACTGCCTCATCTTGAACTGGAGTGGGAGGAATATTCGGACAACCAGCGCGAGCAAATTGTACTGCGGTGGGAAGAGATTCGGGGCGCCATTCCCGAGCAAATCTTGCAATTGGAAAAAAAAGATCGTCCTCAAACAAAATCAGCTGGAACAGGAGGAGAACTTTGCGGTTTCCTGCCTGTTAACTTATCAAATAGCCGATTTGGCCAGCGCAATCAACGACCTTCATCTATGGTTCCGGATCAATCAGGACCTTCAGCCGTCCGCATCGCACTACTGACACAACCTTTAAAACTTGATAATTATGGGAATACTGGCGAGAGGAGGAAAGCCAAGGAATGCAATCGATGCCCGCATTTATCGGGAAGCTGCTGGAACGCCGGCCTTCCCTCTATCCGAATGAAGAATGGGATGACATTCTGGATATCCAGATCCGCAAATATTCTCCCGAGCTGCGTACGGACCGGCCCGATGCCGGAGAGTTTTTTAAAAGCGTTCAAGGCCGGTTTGTATCTTTTAAATGAAAGCCTGGACGCTTCACACGTGTTATCCCAGGACTTGGAGCAGTCCACAGGAAGCTATTGGCACGGCATTATGCATCGTATGGAAGGCGACTACAGCAACGCCAAGTATTGGTTTCGCACTGCCGGCCGCCATCCCATGCTGGAAGACCTTTGGATGCAGTCCCGGCCGATACTGCAACGGCACGAGACGTCTTCCCTCCAAAGCGTCAGGCTTCGCGGGCTGCTGGCTGAGATGGCGAAGACGGTACAGTGGGACCCGTATCTTATGACGGACGCCGTGCAAGTGCAGGTGGGCATGGCCAGGGAAGCTGAAGGAGAAACCGTTTTACAGGAGCTGCAGGCGCTTGAAATCCGTCTGATGCTGGCGTATTCTTATGAGCAATGCTGCGGAGGGAAATTGTTTTGAATACATCCAGAACTGACACTCGAATCCCCAAGGGGCCTATGAGGCTGATGTACAGGGTTTATAAATATGTGCTGCCTGAGGTAAGGTCCAGGCTGGCCGAATGGAGGAAGCAAGCGGAACGCATACCTGATTCGGAGCTTCGCAAGCAGGCGATAGACAGCATGTCCAGCAAGCAGTTTCACTGCGAAGGCGGCTCCGTGTACGCTGCGGCGAATCTCGAATATAAAGATGTCCTCGTCGAAGTTATCGTGGCTTTCCAAACGATCAGCGATTATCTTGATAATTTATGCGACCGCAGCACCTCCCTGGATCCCCGGGATTTCCGCCAAATGCATCAATCGATGCTGGACGCTGTGGACCCGGCCGCTCCGGTCAGCGATTACTATATGTACCATCAAGAGAAAGACGACGGCGGGTATCTGCTTAAGCTGGTGACCACATGCCAATCCGGGCTCGCTCTGCTGCTTCCTACAAACGTGTTGCGCCGGAAGTGATCGAGCTGGTGGGCTTATACTGCGACCTTCAGGTGTATAAGCATATTCGCCATGATCTGAGGGAGGCGGAGCTGTTCAAATGGTGGCGGCTTCATCACGAAAAGTATCCCGAATTGGGCTGGAATGAATTTGCGGCCGCCACGGGCTCGACTTTAGGGATGTTTATGCTGTTTGTAGCTGCGGCGGAACGCGACATTGCGGCTGCGACAATAAATAATATAAAGAAAGCTTATTTTCCCTATATATGCGGCCTTCATATTCTCCTCGATTATTTGATTGACCAGGAAGAAGACCGTAAGGGCGGAGACCTTAATTTTTTGCTTTTATTATGACAGCATGGAAACCACGGTCGGCAGAATCGCCTACTTTGCCAAGCAGGCCCGTTCCCATACCAGGCACCTGGAGTACCCCCGTTTTCATAAAATGATTATTGAAGGATTGTTAGCTCTCTATTTGTCCGACCCTAAGGTGAGAAGCCAGAAAGAAGTCCGGCAGATTTCCCGTCAGTTGATGCGAAACAGCCCGATGGCCAGAGTATTTTTTTTCATGTTTAATACGATGTTTATCAGATCCACTTCAACTTAGATAAATAGCGATAGGAGTATAGGAGGAAATCATCATGTCAGCAGTTAAGTCCATTGCAGTATTAACCAGCGGGGGAGACTCCCAGGGAATGAATGCGGCTGTCCGCGCCGTTGTCAGAAGCGCTCTTTTTTTCAAGGAATCGAGGTTTACGGAGTCCAGAGGGGATATCAGGGATTAATTAACGACGATATCCGCAAAATGGACCTGCGCAGCGTCGGAGACATTATCCAGCGCGGTGGAACGATCCTTCAAACTGCGAGAAGCAAGGAGTTTATGCTGCCGGAAGGCCAGCAAAAAAGCTGCTGATCATTTGCGGAACCGCGGAATTGACGGATTGGTGGTCATCGGCGGCGACGGCTCTTATCAAGGGGCGAACAAACTGAATAAACTCGGCATCAAAACGATGGGCCTTCCTGGCACCATCGACAACGACATTTCGTATACCGACTTCACTATTGGTTTTGATACGGCTGTCAGCATCGTCGTCGACGCGGTCAATAAGCTGAGGGATACGATGTCTTCGCACGAGCGCTCCTCTATCGTGGAAGTCATGGGCCGCTACTGCGGGGATATTGCTCTGTATGCCGGACTTGCCAGCGGAGCCGAAACCATTCTTGTACCGGAAGTGCCCCATGATTGCGACGAGATTGCAGGCCGGATGCAGGAAAATTTCCTTAAAGGCAAAAGGCACAGTATCATTCTCGTCGCCGAAGGGGTTGGTAAAGGAGAAGACATCGCGAAGTTGATCCATGAGCGCAACGGTATCGACGCCCGCGTCACTGTCCTGGGGCATATCCAGCGCGGCGGCACCCCTACGCATAATGACCGGATTTTGGCGAGCCAGCTGGGTGATTTTGCGGTCAGAAGGCTAATGGAAGGCGACTCCGGCAAGGCGTGCGGCATTATTAAAGGAGAGCTGGTCGCTACAGATATCGATGTTGTCGTAAATACAAAGAAGGAATTCAATATGGAGCTGTATGAGCTGGCGCTCCGCCTTTCCCAATAAGCATAGGGAAGACGGCATGTTTCTAAATAAAGTGGAAATTGTATTATCTGATCACACGGTCTATATCATTGTACTCGGGAAAATTGAAGGCAAGGCCTTCGATTATGTCGAGTGAATTGATCCGGCATTTCATAGCGCCTCTATTGGTGAAAGAGTTAGCGATAATAGAAGCCGGTCTTAATGGGGGCGGCTTATGTGATTGAAACGATGTGAAACTGCCTCTCACGCAAAACCCAGCCTCGGGCATATCCAAATCCGGGGCTGGGTTTCTTTGTTTCGCTTTTTTACTTGTAATCGACTCCAGGTGTATACGTGTTGACTGCGTTCCATAAAAGATACTCTTCAATTCCATTATCTTTGAGGGCTTTAATCTGCTGCTCCACTTCGTTCTTTCCGTACTTGATGTGGCCGGGTATCCATGAGGCGGTAAAATCCTGGATCCAAGGGCGCACAATCGGCTTCTGCTCGCCCAGAGGCTCAAGCTTTTTTGTTCGTGTCGACCGCAGCGCCATTGATAGTTTGGTAGGGAGCGGCATCAGGCACTTTCGATCCAAACCAGTCGGCGCCGTAGTGGCTCGGGTAGATCATAGGGCAGATGACGTTCACGTTCTGGGATATTTTCTGGAAATCCTGGCCGATCCCTTCGGCGGCGGGGACGGAGGCGGCATAACCGAAGATGTCGACGGACACCCTTGCACCTAGCGGTTCCAGCTGCTCTCTGGCGTATTGGACGAATTGACTGACCGCTTCGGTTCGCGTGCGCTCGTCTTTCTGATAGAGCAGTTTATCTGCTCGGTTCTCAAATCCTTCCGGGAACCTGACATAATCGAACTGTATCTCCTTAAAGCCTGCTTTGACGGCTTCTTTGGCTACGGCTACATTGTAGTCCCACACTTCTTTGCTATACGGATTTACGAAGCTGTCGGGCGGATTCTTGCTGTTGCCCCAGACGCTGCCGTCGGGGTTTCTGTATGATAGCTCAGGCTTCTTCTTGGCCAGCACCGTGTCCTTGAATACTACGACTCTTGCAATCGGATATACTTTATGTTCCTGGAGAGTGGTCATCAGCTTGGGAATATCCGCTATGATCTTCTGGGTGGTTCCCATAGCTTCCAGATCAGGGTTGCCGGTGTTGTATGTAATATATCCCCAATCATCCTTGATATCGATAACCAGAGAATTGAGTTCCGTGTCGTCAAGCAGCTGAAGCAAGGTGCCCAGTCTTGACCCGCCCGCGCTGTGCGCTGTGGCATACAGCCCTTTTACCTTGGGAGCGTCTTTCTGGGGATCCGCTTTATTGACCGGAGGCAGGGAAGGGTCTCCCGGCTTGGACTGGACTACCGCCGTTTTGGAATCCATAGAAGCTTTTGCCAGCTGTTCCAGATTGACATCCTGATGGCCTGCCGTCACATTTCCCCAAAGCAGCACTAATGACGCGAGCAAAAGCTCCATATCTTTTCTACTCTCCCTATTGATTCTAGTTGGACAATTCTATTATAACCGAACCTTCATTCCAATCACATAAAAAAAATGTCGCTTTTAAAGAATCATCCGGTTTTCTGACAGTCAAATAAAGCCTCTTTCCGAAATAATAATTTTATAAACAAACTCTACTCTTTTGAACCATTGTAAGGTAGGATAAGAGAAGATTTAATCATCATGCAAACGAAGGGAACAGCACATTGAACAGGCAGATTGTGACATTGAGAGGGTTATTTTTTTCACTTATTATGCAACTACCGCGATCCTGGGCCCGTATTTGCCGCTGTATTTTCAAATGCAGGGCTATACCGCTTCGGAAATCGGATTGCTGATTAATATCGGACCTTTTATCGCCATATTGGCCCAACCGTTCTGGGGGTTTGTCAGCGACAGGCTAAATTCCGTCAAATCGATCATCGGCGCATTGTGGGCCTTGACCGTCTTGTGCAGTATCGGATTATTCACCACACAGGGCTTTGGCTCCGCGTTTTGGTTTGTACTTCTCATGTTCTTTTTTTTATGCTGCCTTCCGTGCTCTGCTTGATGCCTTTGCCGTCAAATCCGCCAGCGCGCTGGGAATCGGTTACGGCTCCGTACGGATGTGGGGGTCACTCGGCTACATGTCTGTCGCCACTTTATCGGGCATTGTGCTGGCGGGACTTGGCGGAGTCGCTAATATTCCGTACCTTTATTGGGTGCTGTGGCTGCTTCCGCTGCTGCTGCTTTTCTTTTTTTTGAAGGATGAAAAAAAAGGGGCCGGGGAAGGTGTATCACTGCAGTCGGTCCGTAAAATAGGGCAAAACGCGACTTTTCTATGGTTTTTTATTCCTTATATTTCTCATTTCGGTTCCGCACCGGATGAATGACGCGTTGTTCTCTTTGTATTTGGGAAGCAAAGGGGCGACCGAGGGCATGGTCGGTTGGGCATGGGCTTTTGCGGCGGGAAGCGAAATTCCAACCTTTGCGCTGCTGAACCGTTATATGAACCGTTTTAACGAACTGTCCACGCTTGGTGTGGTGTCTTGCATCTATGTGGTACGGTGGCTGTTTGTAAGCGTAACGGACGATCCATGGATCCTGCTGCTGACTCAGGCTTCTCACTGTATTACTTTCGCTGTGCTGTGGATCGTGGCTGTCCAATATACGGCGAGGCTTATGCCGGGGAATTCAGCTCTACGGGACAATCGCTGCTCGGAGCCGTGTTTATGGGAATGGCCGGACTTACAGGTGGCTTGGTGGGCGGATGGATCAACGATGCGTTGGGCGGCAGGCAGATGTATGTTTTCGGCGCTGTCATGTCCTTTATTGCAGCTGTTTTATTTTTTTGCCACCCAGATGTATGAAAGAAGGAAGCGGGTTTAGTACGTCTTCAAGAATATGGATCTTTATGGTAAAGAAAAAAAATCACCCTGCGGGTGAATAAAGAAGTGTTTCTAAGGATCGGGACTGTCTTGTTCATACATTATAATCAGGGATAAGTGACGAAGAAAATACCATTCCATTCTGACGAGTGGGAGCAGGACGTTTTTTTCTGTTTTTTTATGGAGGGGTATGAGAGACTGACTTGGCTGGCCGTTCCCGCCGAAAGAGGTAGAGCGTCATTTTTTTAAAACATAAGACGGGGGTCTTGATGTGGAAAAAAAAGTTATGTACAGAAGGCTGGCTGCCCCCTTCTTTGCGAGGCAATGGTGTAAGGGTTGCCCGGAATGTGCTGGCCCGCGGCATGCTGGATTGCTTTGATTAACAGGAAAATATGCTGATATTTGCTCGTTTGATTGCCTTCCTATCATCGCGATTCTCCGGGCGACGATGCGACACTGCACGGTAAGTGCTCAGACCTTTAAAGCAGGGGAAATATCCGATGAAGCTGAATCGATGCAACACAACTATAACGCTAAGGTGATCTTCTGGATTGGAACAGAGGGGATTTACCAAAACAACATCTCCCAGCGGATGAATGTATCTACCCACACTTATCCACAGCTACCGAAAATCATAATTTCCTTATACAACGAAAAAAAATCCCGACTCCTGAGCAGGAATCGGGATTGCTGTATACCGGGAGCAGCTTCTTATTTGGAAGCATCTTTCGGAGCAGGTGCTTGATGAACCTGGGTTCCAGTCTGCACCGGTGTTTCGATCGGCTTCACCTCTTGCGCCTGCACTTCTTGCTTCGACCGATTGTCATCTGACATCATCCCGCTAGTCGCGTCTTTAAATTCACGAAACATTCTTCCGAAACCGCGTCCCAATTCAGGCAGCTTGCTTGGCCCGAATAAAATCAAAGCGACAATGGCAATGAGCAGGACATGCATGGGAGTCAACAAATTACCCACTTACAAACACCCCAATTCAAAACTTGATGATTTCTATTATAACAGGAACCCGTACAAAAAACCTACTGTAAAAAACGCATCTTTCTGATGTTCGGAAATACTGAGCTTGACAATTTCAGCGGCGTCTTCGGGATCGAGTGACCCAAATCCGTACCTGAGGATAATATCCGAATCCAATTCCGTCTTCTTCAAGAATGGAAAGAGCTCCGGAGTTAATTCCGCTACAATCCTGGACAGTTTTACCGTTTCCACAATGCATCACCTTCCAATCGTCATTTGGTAGTTCGATCAGAAAAGATTTCAGAAATGCAGGCAAGGGAAAACCAGAACTATATGAAATTACCCCTTTATTATAACATGAAAACCTTAATTTGTCGGGTACAAAATTGTAAAAAACGGTGTATTTGCCGTATAAGCTGCAGCTAATTTTTTTTATTGAAAAGTCCCATCACGCCTACGGTTTCCGTAATATTAACGAAAGCTTTCGGGTCGGTTTCCTTGATGATTTTTTTTAATTCCATGAGCTCGTAGCGGGTGGTCACCGTCATCAGCAGGTCTTGTTCTTTTCCTGAGAAAGATCCCTGCGCTTTAATGACTGTTACGCCCCGCGGAAGCTTAAGGAGCTTCTGCAGCAGCTTGTCCTTCTGCTGGGTAACGATAAACACCGTCACTTTAATGTGTTGGATATACACCGTATCCATAATTTTGACGGACACAAAAAATAGAGACCATGGAGAATAAAGCCAGGTCCCAATTGTTTTTATAATAACCGAGAAAAAAAGAATGACGGCGCCGTTCAGAAGCAAGATAACCGACCCGATCGGAAAATCAAAGCGCCGGGTCAAGATCGACCCGATGATATCGAAGCCTCCCGTAGAGCCGCCGGCTCTAAGCGACATGCCGCTGCCCAGGCCGACCAGCAGCCCTCCGAACACCGCCCCAAGGAGGGGGTCCTTGGTGATGGAGCCGGCTGTACTAGCTGTAAAAAACCAGCTGGTAAGAATGACGGAAATGACGCTGAGCACAATGTATCTGCGCCCGATCACAAGCAAGCCCCAGACAATGACCGGCAGGTTGAGCAGAAGATAGAGATAGCCGATATTCCAGTTTGTAAAATACCCTATAATCATCGACACGCCTGAAATTCCGCCACTTAGCAGCTGGTGGGGAATCAGCATGAAATTGAATCCCGCCGCCACGAGAAACGCGCTAATGGCAATGACGACAACAGCGAAAATTTGTTTCAACAAATTCACCTCAAATTTAGTATGTTATCTTATACCAATATAATGCATCCGAAAAAAACAAATAAACCAGGGCGAGTAAAATACAAAAAAAGCAGGCTTTCCTGAATGGAAAGCCTACTTTTTTTACGAGAGAAGGAGCCGGAACGCGAACTGGTCGACGGCTTCGAGCTGGAGCTCGAGCCGGATTTGTAGCTCGGCGTCGAGCGTCATTTTTTTTGATTGAATCCGAGCCTGGAGAAGAACTGCCAGCGTCGCCCCCGGCGTCTTTCCCGAAGCTGCCGGTACGGTCGGAAGTCGAGGGTTTGTCAGACTGGCTGCCGGTGGAAGAATTCGGTGAGGAGTATGAGCCGCCCGGCGAATAATTTCTTGGAACGGAAGTATACCCTCTGTAAGTCGACGGCTGACTGCTGTTAAACCAGCCGCCTCCGAGTACCGAATGCAGCACGGCTGCGGTCAGCATCCCCTGCAGGAACGAGGAGTCATAGTTCTGTCTCGCATACTCGATCGTATCCACTTCGACCAAAGTATTCTCTGGATGATCCGGATTTTTTCTGCAAATTAATGATTTTGTCCTGATAAACGAGAAACATCTGGTCCTGGGACGTCTTGCTCGTTTCCTTCGGTTTCTCCTGGTCGGCAAGCTCCCTGGCTACAGTTGGGACATCTTTGCCTTCCGCTTCATATATCTTCGCGGCGGTTTTGCCTTTGCCCTGCACATTTACCAGCGGATATTGGTCCTGTACATAGCCTGTGGCGTTGCCGCAGCCCGCGAGAAGCGAAAGGATAAGTAGGAAAGCCAGCGCCGGCTTCCATGCTTTCATTGATTTTCACCTGCCTTTGACGCTTTGGGTTCACGAGCGGATTAGTTAGAACCTTTCATGAATTTTATTTGGCTTGCCGGAGTCCGGGCCCCTTCCAAAGCGATAAATTTGCCGTCCTGCCATTGAAGGAAGAAGTACTTGTCTTCCGGTCCGTAATATCTCCAGAATAACACTTCGTCCCCGTTTCGGAAATCAGTATTTCCTTCCGTCTTTGTCACATCCGTCCTGTAATGCTCAAGTTCATATAAAAAAAACCCGCCGCCGACATCGAGTTTGCTCGGAACGTCGTTGGGATCGTCCAGCGCGCCCTCCATGAAATGGCAAAGGATGCAGTCATAATTGCGGCCCTTTTCTATTATAAGACAGGAAATTTGTTTGCCGTTCTGCAGGTAATAGGCGAAGCGGTGGTTTGGAAAGCCTCTGTCAAAATACGAAACCTTGCCGGAAACGACATATTCCTCCAAATCGACATTGATGATGTCCCCGACTTTGGAATCCTCAAACGGATTGGCCGCCGGAACAGGCTCCTGAGGCTTATTGCTTTTTATAATCGAGCGCATTCTTTCAAAAAATAGACATGAGCGCATTCCCCTTATACCTTTTTTTGAATTCTTAAATATGTATACGCTCGGGATCCGGCTTGGTTTCATTCCGTGCAGAGAATGGATTAGACTGGCAATCACTCTTTGTTTTATGCTATAATGTGAAAGATATTCTTAAGTACGGACACTTTTATGCGTGAATACACGCTTAACTATGTACAGATACCGGTCCGCTCGGGCAAAAAATAAATGTGAAATTAACCTTTTGTTATGGACGGATTGTGGATACTCTATAAAAGTATAGGACACGCACTTAAGGGTATACAGAAGAGAAGGGCTGAATCTGCCCTTACGCAAAGGAGATTGGACGATTTGAAAAAAGTTTGAAGAGTTTGGCCTGGAGCGAAGGTACTGCGCGCGATTACGGAGATGGGGTTTGAAGAATCGACGCCGGTTCAGGAGAGAACGATCCCGCTGGCCATGGAAGGGCGCGACTGATCGGGCAGGCGCAGACAGGAACCGGGAAGACAGCCGCTTTTGGTGTTCCGTTGGTCAATAAAATCGATATCAAGGAAGAGCGCATTGTCGCGCTGATCATGTGTCCCACAAGGGAGCTGGCCATTCAGGTGGCTGAAGAAATAGCGAAACTCGGCCGTTTTAAAGGTACTCGTTCCCTGCCGATTTACGGCGGTCAAGATATCGTCAAGCAAATTCGCGGTTGAAGAAGAAGCCGCAGATCATTATCGGAACGCCGGGACGCCTGCTTGACCATATCAACCGCAAGACGATCAAGCTGGACGATGTCCAAACCGTGATCCTTGACGAAGCGGACGAGATGCTGGACATGGGCTTTATGGACGACATCCAGTCCATCCTGTCCCTGGTGCCGGCGGAGCGGCACACAATGCTGTTCTCCGCTACAATGCCGGCCAACATCCAGAAGCTTGCGCATCAGTTCCTGAGAAACCCTGAGCATGTTTCCGTTATTCCCAAGCAGGTCAGCGCACCGACCATTGAACAATCCTACATCGAGCTGCACGAAAAGCAAAAAATTCGACGCTTTAAGCCGTTTGATCGATATGGAAGCGCCTGAACTTGCGATCATTTTCGGACGCACCAAGCGCCGCGTAGACGAATTGTCCGAAGCCCTGCAAAAGAGAGGTTATGCAGCCGAAGGGCTGCACGGCGACCTGTCCCAGAACCAGCGCGATAACGTTATGCGCAAATTCCGTGACGGCAGCATCGACGTTCTGGTCGCGACAGACGTAGCCGCCCGCGGACTGGACGTGTCCGGCGTCACTCACGTAGTGAACTTCGACCTTCCGCAGGATCCGGAAAGCTATGTTCACCGTATCGGCCGTACTGGACGGGCAGGCAAAGAAGGAAAAGCCTACACCTTCGTAACTCCAAGAGAAATCGATCATCTGCATTTCATAGAGAAAGTCACCAAGCACCGTATAACCAAGAAGCCGCTTCCGAGTATGGCTGAGGCGATCGAGGGCAAGCAAAGGATGACGGCGGAGCGGATACTGGAGCAATTGCAGGATGAAGGACATAACGAATACAAAGGCGCAGCGATCCAATTGCTGGAGCAGTATGATTCGGTCAACCTGCTGGCCGCAGCAATCAAGCTTCTGACCGGTGAGAAGAAGGAAGTTCAGATCGACCTGACACCGGAAGATCCGATCCGAGCCAAGAAAAGATTCAATGACGTCCGCAGCCAAGGCAGACGTGTGGGCGGCTCGTACGGGGGGCGGCAACCGGAACGGCGGAGGCCGCGGCGGCTATTCCAACGACCGCGGCGGCTACCGTGAAGGCGGCCGCGGCGGATACAGCAAGGACGGAGGAAACCGCTCCTCCTATAAAGGCAACCGCGATGGAGGAAGCCGGGAAGGCGGCAACCGCGATGGCGGCGGCAGAGACCGCAACCGAAACTATGTATAATAAATAAAGTGAGACGAAGGCCGATGAAGCCTTCGTCTTTTTTCACTCTTAGTAGAAGAAAGATCTGGTGATGATAACCAAAAGAATGAACAGCACCAAAATGGCTCCTACGGAGTGTCCGTATCCTACACCTACACCTGTCATGAGTCTAACCTCCTTTGCTCTTTGCTCCTTACTGCCAGAGGAACACTATATCTTATGCTATTTGTCTGGTTCGGACTAGACGTCTACCTATACATAGCAAAATGGGCTATAATACGAACATAGACATACTAAAAGAAGCAGGAGGCTGCCATGGAATTCAACGGGCTGATGGGCGGTTTTTTACAAAATTTGCGAATGGATCATGAGATTGTCAACAATTAATGTTTTATGGGTTGTTTGCTCGCTGCCTTTCTTTTATCTTGCTTTGGCAGGCTTATATTCCGGCGGACCGGAGGTGCTCCCGATGATGGGCATCCTTGCTCCGTTTACGTTGTTTCCGGCTACGGCCGCAATGTTTGCCGTGGCGCGCAAGTGGGTGAGCGGAGATGCGGATGTGCCTCTTCTGAAAACCTTTTTTTCCGCAGCTATAAAGAGAACTATAAACAGAGCATGCTGGGAGGGATCATTTTTTTCTGATCCTGGGCGCGGTCATCTACACGAACTATCAGTTCTACCATAAACAGAGCGGGGTTCTGAGCGTTCTTTCGATTCTGTTCATTACTTTTACGGTGGTCATGACGGCGGCATTCTTTAATTTCTTCTCCATTATGGTACATTTGCATATGAAATTCTGGCAGCTTGTGAAGAACAGCATCCTGATTACGGTCGGACAGCCCATCAATTCCATCGTCATCCTTGTACTAAACATTACAATTCTATATGTCAGTTTGGTCAAATTTACATTTCTCGTTCCTTTCTTTATGGGAAGCTTAATGGCGATCATCTCGTTCTTCATGTTTTACCGAAGCTTTAACCTGCTTCAATCCAAGCACTTGGCGACGGAGGGAGATGTGGCGGCAGAGCAACAGGAGGAAGGTGAGAACACTGGAAGCGGACATACAAGCTTCGGCCGGCAGCCCGGATGGAGCAAAGAGCAGTCTGATCAGGGTGACCATGATGGCAAGAAGACGGAGAACAGCGCGGAGACGCTGCCAAAGAAAGGAAAAAAAGTGTGGACTAGCCTCCGGCTTTGACATTTATGGGTGAATTTCACAGAGCGGCAAGGTTTACTTTCTGCTGCTGAACGTCTATAATGGGGATACATCCTGCGATGCACGTTACGATTTAAAGTTGTTTTGAACCAATGACTGTTTCTTGGGAGACCTACATCGCCCTGCGGCTGACATGCCCTCGAAAAGGGACTTCAAAAGCACGGTTGCGGACACCCACCTGCGAGAGCGGGTTTGAAGCAATAAATCGGACGGCAAAGCGGGTTCTTTTTTTTACATATATATGAAAACGCTTTCATAGGCGAGACTTGATAAATTTTGTAATAAAATCTATACTAAACAAGAAATAATCCCGCAACCTTGCGATGCGTATTAGCTTATTCGGATTGTGGGCAGCTGTAAAAAAAATAAAACCTTTACCGATGGAAGGATGGGAGCAAAGTGCATATTTTTTTTATCGACACAGCGAACGTAGAAGATATTCGCAAAGCTCATGATTTGGGAGTGCTGTCCGGAATTACGACTAATCCGTCGCTGATCGCGAAAGAAGGAAGAGACTTTTTTTCGAAACGGTGCGCGAAATTATCGAGATCGTTGGAGATATTCCTATTTCTGCCGAAGTCGTGTCTCTCCAAGTGGATGAAATGGTCGAGCAGGGCAAAAAAAAGCTGGCCGCTCTGGGCAACGGTGTGGTTGTGAAAGTGCCGATGACCACTGAAGGCTTGAAAGCGACCAAGAGATTGACCGATCTCGGAATCAAGACGAATGTCACGTTGATCTTCAATTCAACCCAAGCACTTTTGGCAGCGCGCGCGGGCGCCACTTACGTATCGCCGTTCATCGGGCGGCTGGACGATATTAACCAAATCGGCATGAATTTGATCAAAGAAGTTAGCTCCATCTTCACGATCCATGGTATCACCTCGCAAATTATTGCAGCCAGTGTACGCCATACGGCTCATGTCATCGAAGCGGCTCTGCTCGGGGCCCACATCGCTACGGTACCTTATAAAATCATCGAGCAGATGACCAAGCACCCGCTGACAGACGCAGGCATCGAAAAGTTCACCAAAGATTGGGAAGGCGCTCAGCAAAAACCGTTCTGATAACAAATACATAACCGGAGAGGAGAAATCCTTTCCGGTTTTTTTGTGCTTTGAAGGAAAGTTGGTTGACGAATCTGGTGCATTCTCATTTTTTTTGGTGCAGTTTCCTCCATTAGGGTTAAATAAAGGAGGTGCAGCACTACAAACCCAATCACAAGGAGGCACTTACCATGAAAAAAAAGAAAATTGTTGGAGTCTTTGCATCGGAACAGGAAGCCATTCGCGCGATTGAGGAGCTTAAAAGTTTGGGTTATACTTCGGATGAGATTTCCGTGGTTGGCAGAAATAAGGAAGAAATGAAGACAATTACTGACGAAACGGGCTCGAAAGCTCCAGAAGGTGTGGCCACCGGCGCCGCCACCGGAGGTATGCTGGGCGGTTTGACCGGATTTCTTGCAGGAATCGGGGCTTTGGCTGCTCCAGTTGTGGGTCCGATCCTTGCGGCAGGTCCGATAGCGGGGGCACTGACAGGAGCGGCCGTTGGGGCCGGTGCGGGCGGTTTGGTTGGCGGTCTGATCGGTCTTGGAATTCCTGAAGACGAAGCGAAGCGCTATAACTCTTATGTAGAGGAGGACAAACTGCTGGTTATGGTCGAAGCGGATGACGCCCACCGTTCAAGGGTCTATGACATTTTCCGCAATCACGGGACTTTAAACTCTGATTTGTACAGTTACGATACTAATAAGGATAGCGATATCCTTTCCGATAAGGCCGCCGCAGGAGAAGTCAATGTTGGCGAGCGCGACAAGCTGCGTCTTCATGAAGAAAGATTGGACGTGGAAAAGGAACGGGTAAAGACAGGAGAAGTTCAGGTTCATAAAGAAGTGATAAAAGATAATAAAACTATCAATGTCCCCGTTCAGCGCGAGGAAGTCGTTATCGAGCGGAACGCCCTGGATGAAAGAGCAGCTGACGGAGAGGTGATAGGCAAAAAACGAAACCATCCGCATCCCGGTAAGCGAGGAGCGGGTGAACGTGAAGAAGACGAATGTCGTCACCGGCGAAGTATCCGTCGGCAAACGGACGGTGCAGGACAACGAGCAGGTAAGTGACACGGTCAAGAAGGAAAGAGCGGACATCGAACGTACAGGCAACGTTCGGGTGGAAGGCGAGAAAGAGTTGACAGGTCGCAGAGACCGCCGATAATCACTGCAAAACCAAGAAGCTTGGACCCGGTTGGGTCCAAGCTTCTTGGTTTTACATCGGGCTTTCGGCGAATTCCGCCAAGTCCGTCAGCTGGTGAAGGGTATTTTTTTTAAAGCAGGATAAAGGCTACGGTAGACGGTATAATATTTGTCGTATCGTGTCTGGTTTTGCGGGTGGGGTTCTACCTGGTCTACCACTTGAATCCACTCCTCGCAAAGCTCGGCGATCGGCCTGCCAAGCACCCCGGAGGCAGCCATAACCGCAGCGCCGTAAGCGGGTCCGTCCGTGGAGTTGACAGTGACCACGGGATAGCCGAAAATATCGGCGATCATCCGTCGCCAGAAAGCGCTCCTGGCGCCTCCGCCATTTACCCGCAGCTCCGATATCTCGATGCCGGAAGCCTTAATCAGTTCCATCGAGTCGCGGAGCCCGAAGGTGATGCCCTCCATGACGGCGCGGGTCAAGTGAGCTTTGCCGTGGCGGAGATTCAAGCCGATAAAGCCGCCTCTGGCCTTCGGGTCGGGATGCGGGGTTCTCTCTCCCGTCAAATACGGGAGAAACAGCAGCCCTTCGCTGCCCAGAGGAGCGGTCTCGGCGATTGACGTTAAATATTCGTAGACGTCGCGGCCTTCCTCCTGAGCCTTCCGGAGCTCCTCGAAGGCGAAGTGGTTTTTCCACCACTGGAAGGAGCCTCCGGCTGACAGCATTACACCCATGCGGTGCCATTTGCCCGGCACGCCATGCAGAAGGAATGAAGCCGGAACGCTTCATCCGCCTGATAGCTGTCGTCGTGGACGAACACGACGCCTGAAGTGCCGAGGGCAACGCTGGCGATGCCCTGCTTGACGACGCCGACGCGACG
>BBFE01000027.1 GCA_001313085.1 Paenibacillus sp. JCM 18996
CATCACTTTGGGGTGGGAGAGCTGTTATCAGGTCCATTTGGCGGACCAAAGCTTCATCTCTTTAAGAATCTGGTGCAGGTCCTCGCCTTTGGGCGTCAACGAATATTCGACCGTCACGGGTACGGTAGGAAAAGCGGTCCGTTCCAGTACTCCCTGCTCCTCCAAATGGCGCAGCGTGTCCGTAAGGGATTTCGGATTGATTCCTTTGATGCTCCGGTTGAGCTCGCCGAATCGTTTGGTGCCGCAGAATAGCTCTCTAAGCACAAGAAAGGACCATTTGCCGCCGATTACATTTAAAGTTTTTTTTCTACAGAGCATTCAATTGTTGCAGGCTGCTTGGGCATATAATTGTCAGGGACAACAGCTTGTTCGCTTCTTGCAGTAGACATGGGCTTGTATGCTCCTCTCCATTGTTTGATTCTTCCACTTCCGGCATTAATGCGCTTTCAAAGAGTAAGCTGCTATGTAACAAATAACTTGATGTAAACCTTTGCACTACTTTCATAGTAAACCATTACTGTCGGGAATAGCAACTAAACTAGAGAAGGAAGGAGTAGAAAAAAAATAAGTGACCGTGGGAGTTCGTGCCGAATCGGCGCAAAAAACTGTGGAAGCATCAATGGCGGCAACACAACGAAAAGCGCCCTGCTGCGGCAAGTTTTAACCGCCAGACAGGGCACAGCTGCTTTGCAAGATAAAGCCCATAACTCTGGAGTGGAAGTGGCTGTTAATTACTGAAAATGTTGTTCCCTAGTAACGTAAACTTAAGTAATCCCTTATTTTAAAGAATGGAGAATAGTGGAAAATGAATCCGATTACATGTAAACTGGAAGGGTAAGCCTTCATTAGATCATGTGATGCCATACTATTTCCCATTAAAACTAAGGAGGTTCTTCGATGTGATTAAAGGGATCGGACATATCGCTTTAAACGTGGAGGATATAGAGTCGTCGCTGCATTTTTTTACTGTGATATTCTCGGTTTTTTTCCAAAGCTTTCGAGCTTCGTGACGACAAGGACGAGCCTGGATCGTCTACATCAAAGTGGCCGAGCGGCAGTTTATCGAGCTGTTCTACGGCGGAAAGAACAAGCCTTTGCCGGTTGAACGGCAGATCGGGTATAACCATTTGTGTCTGGAAGTGGACAGCATTCAGGAGATTGCAGAGCATATGAAGGAGCACAGCGTTACTTTGGATGTCGAGCCGAAGCAGGGGAAAGACAAGAATTACCAATGCTGGGTGAAAGATCCCGATGGAAACCGGATTGAATTTATGGAGTTGAATCCGGAATCGCCGCAGATGAATTGCTGACAGGAAGTACTTAATCAAAAGGAGGCAAATACGATGTTGAAAAGGGAACTTGGGAGACTGAATTACCAAAGCTCTGTTGTCATGTTCGGGGCAGCCAGCTTGGGGGATGTGACACAGGAGGAGGCAGACGCATCCATTGCGTATGCGCTGGAGCATGGGGTTAATCATTTCGATACCGCAGCAAGCTATGGCGACGCCGAGTTAAGAATGGGTCCTTGGATGCCGAAGATCCGGAACGATATTTTTCTCGCCACCAAAACCGGGGAGCGCACCAAGGAGAAGGCCAAGGAGGAAATTTACCGTTCTCTTGAGCGTCTGCAGACGGATCGTCTTGACCTGATCCAGCTGCATGCTGTCGGTACGTTGGACGAGCTGGATAAATGCACCGGCAAGGATGGAGCGCTGCAGGCGGCAATAGAGGCAAAAGAAGAAGGGATCGCCAAAGCGATCGGCATTACTGGGCACGGCCATCTTGCTCCCGCCACCCACCTGGAGGCACTGGACCGGTTTCCTTTCGACACCGTGCTGCTGCCGTTGAACTATCATATGTATTCGCTGCCCGAATACCGTGAAGCCTTTGACCGGCTGGTGGAGGAAGCGGGCAGGCAGAACACGGCTGTGAGAGTGATCAAGCAATTGCCAAGGGGCCATGGCTGAGAATCAGCAAAGGACGTATGCGACCTGGTACGAGCCTTTTGACCACCAGCAGGTGATCGACGCCTGCGTCCATTTCGTCCTGTCGTTCCCGGGAATAGCCGCTTCGCCAGCGCAGGGGACGTCCGGCTGTTCCCCAAAATCGTCGACGCAGTCGAGCGGCTCGGCTCGATGGACGAGGAACAGTCGGAGCGGATATTAAGCGGCATCAGCGGATACAGCTCGCCTTTTGTAAACGCGTAACAAGACGCAAGCCCTCGGGATTTCTCCGGGGGCTGTCGTTTTTTTGTTGTTTGATAGTAAATTATGATTTTTTTGGCGGCTATGGATAAAGTATTTATTGTGCGTAAGTGTGGGTCCGTCATGCACCACCGCGACGCACTCCGGGAGAACCGCGTGTTGGGATAAATTTATTGGAAAGGATGATTTCATTTCCGATTTTCCAGCCGACAGCGGGCGATAAAGCTTGCGGTATGTTTGGGGAGCATGGTTTGTCAGCTTTTTTTGAAGCGCGCCCGAAACGAAATGAGAGATGTTGTCAAAGCCTACCGGCCCCTGGAAAACAGCGGTTTTCTTTTGCATAATAGAAATCGCTTTCATGTTCAGCAAGAATTGCATACTCAAACACGATCTTAGCAAAAAATCGCGGTGAAAGCCGTCCTGTTTTGCATTACGATAAAGAAAACCGAGGAGGATGAATGCATGAGTGCTGTTGCGAGTGTGGCCCAAGCGTTGAGGCAGGGCGAAGACGTATTTTCCGCTGGCGAAGAGGTAAAAGTGTACCCGCGGTCAATCACCGAATCCGGCTCCACCAAGCTGGTGATGATCAAAATAAACCAAACGAAGTATGTTCTCGCCGTGGGTGAAGGCCCGTTGTATAACGAGCTGCAGGGAACCGAGGAAGAGGGGGGCAAGAAGTGCCCGCTTACCCACGAAAACCGCCTGATCCTGAACAAATATCTGGATTACACGGTGCCGCGCGCCTTTGGAACCCAGGTGGCCACCTTCGGATTGGGCGACCGTCTGGGGATCGCGTCTCCCGGCCATATCCAGACGATTCGCGGACGCGCCGTCTATCCGATCCTGGCACAGCAAAGCATCCGCGAGCTGAACCTGACCGGACGCGACTATAAGCAGGTCGTGGACGCCGCGTGCTTCGCCGTGTTCCAGGAGGGCTTCAAGGACGGCTTCGGCGCAGACGGCGACCATCTGAAAGTGGAGCAGGACATCGAGATGGCGCTGGAGCTGGGCTTTACGATGCTGACGCTCGACTGCTCCGAGAAGATCGACAACTCGGTGGAAGGTGCCTCCGCAGCCGAGCAGGAAGAGAAATACGCCAAGCTGCCGGAGGAGCTGCGCAATCATTATGAGTCCCGGTATCTGAATCAAACTTTCCAGGTTGCGGACACCGTTATCAGCTTCAGCCGGGAAACGCTAATCAAGAACGTGCTCATTTATTCCGCAGCGATCGATTATATGGAGCATATCCATAACAACTACATCAAGAACGCATCCCGTGAAGTCGATTTCGAAATCTCCATTGACGAGACGGCCACTGCGACGGCGCCGGAGTCCCATTTCTTCGTGGCCCAAGAGCTGTATGACCGTGGCCTGGCGATCTTTAGCATGGCTCCCCGCTTCTGCGGAGAGTTCCAGAAAGGGATCGACTACATAGGCGACATTGCCCAATTCGAGAAAGAATTGATCGTGCACGCGCAGATTGCCGACCATTTCGGCTACAAGCTAAGCATCCACTCCGGAAGCGATAAATTCAGCGTGTTCCCAATCATCGCCAAGTACACTAAAGGACGCTTCCATGTAAAAAAACGGCCGGAACCAACTGGCTGGAAGCCGTGCGCACCGCAGCGAAGGTCAACCCATCCCTGTACCGCAGAATGCACCAATACGCGCTTGAACATTTTGAAGAAGCGGCAGCTTACTACCACGTCACTACCGATTTAAGCAAAATTGCACCTTTGGACGAAGTTAGCGACGCCGGGCTTCCCGAATATATGAACGAAGACAATGCCCGCCAGCTGATCCATATTACCTACGGCATTCTGCTGCAGGCAAAGGACGGGCAGGGCCGGCCGCTGTTCAAGGAGGAGTTCTTCCGCACGCTGAGCGAGCAGGAGGACGCTTACGCTCAGTCGCTGGCAGCCCATATCGGCAGGCATCTCGAGCTGCTGGCAAACAGGCCAACTAAACAGGAATAGGGGAGGAGAAAAAATCGATGGCGATTCAAACGAAAGAGCAGCTTAAAGCGGTTGTGGACCAAACGATCCGAAATACGCCGATTTCCGATATCCATACGCACTTGTTTACCGAAGCCTTCGGCGACATTCTGCTGTGGGGCATCGATGAGCTTCTTACTTACCATTATCTCGTTGCCGAGATGTTCCGCTTTCGTCCGGAGCTGCCTTATACCGAGTTCTGGGCGATGAGCAAAACGGAGCAGGCCGACCTCATCTGGCAGACGCTGTTTATCGAGCATACTCCTTACAGCGAGGCCTGCCGAGGAGTGCTAACCGTCCTGAGACGGCTCGGGCTCGATGTGGAAAGCCGCGACCTGCAGGCGTACCGCGATTATTTCAAGAAGATGACGACAGGCGAGTACATCGACCTTATTTTCTCTCTGAGCAACGTGGCCAACGTATGCATGACGAACGACCCGTTCGTGGACGCGGAGCATGAACAATGGGAACGCATGGGCTCTGCAGATTCCCGCTTCAATACAGCGCTGCGTATCGACCCCTTGCTGAACCAGTGGGAAACAGCATGGACGAAGCTGAAAAATTGGGGATATGAAGTGGAACAGGAGCTGACGGAAAAAAACGTTTGGCGGCATCCGCAGCTTCCTGAAATATTGGATCGCCAAGATGAACCCGCTTTATATGGCGGTGTCCCTGCCTCCGACATTCGCTTATCCGGCAAAATCGAGCCGCGGCCGCATCATCGATGAGTGTATCCTGCCTGTCGCGCGTGAAGCGGGCATCCCGTTTGCGATGATGATCGGCGTGAAAAAAGAGTGTCAACCCCTCCTTGGGCGATGCCGGGGACAGCGTGGGCAAATCCGACATTTCTGCGGTCGAGAACATCTGCGCCCTGAATCCGGACAACAAGTTCCTGTGTACGGTTCTGTCGCGCGACGACCAGCATGAACTGACGGTAGCGGCGCGAAAGTTCCGCAACCTGCATGTTTTCGGCTGCTGGTGGTTCCTGAACAACCCGAGCATTGTCGAAGAAATGACCAGGCTTCGCTTGGAGCTTCTGGGCGCGAGTGTAACCCCGCAGCACTCGGACAGCCGTGTGCTCGACCAGCTGCTCTACAAGTGGGACCACTCCCGCGCGATCATCGGCAAGGTGTTGTACGACAAGTACAGCGACGTAATGGACACCGGCTGGAAGATTACGGAAGCCGAGATCCAGCGAGATGTTGCCGACTTGTTCGGCGGCTCGTTCTGGAGGTTCCTCGGCAAGCCCAATCCGGTCAGGGTGCAGGTGAATGTGTAAGTTTCCCGTGTGAAAAGGGAACAAACAACAAGCTGATCTCTAAGTGGATATATTCACTTAGAGATCAGCTTCTTTTGCGGCGGGATGGATTGCTTCATCGTCGCAACCAGTCCAATGCTCGCGACAGGCCAGTCAATCAAGCGCAGCCAAGCTAATCTCCTATCTCATAAGCGGCTCTAAGCCGAATCGGATAGAAGGGCAGCAATGGGCCGCCATTAGGGGCAACTCGCGCATTAGCAATTGTATATTACAATAATTACCAATTCTGAATTGTTTATTTTTTTTAAGCGTTGCTTGAAGTATCATTACATTGGTTAAAAAAACTTTGTACAGCAGAAAATTAATCCAACTGCCGCTGCCATATTCGTGCTATGATAGGAACGGATTGATAGTTTTGCGAAAAAAAAGTATTCTTTATATGTGGGTGGGACTAATTAATGAAACCGAATTTTAAGCGTTTGATGGTGCTGTCGCTTTCTTTCTCTTTTGCATTGACCGGATGCCAATCTGCTAACAAGCCCTCTTCCCCTGCAAAAGATTCCCTTTCGGCCGATATCAGCCATGCTGGTCCCGCAAAGCAGGCTGAACAGCCGCAGTCCGCGGATATGACGCCTTCGGCGAACATGAAGCCAATTGAACAACCGACTCCAGTCGCAGCTGAACAGCCGTCCGCGGAGGTCGTTCCGAAAGACTTTGAAAGCGGCAAGGCCAAGGAGGAGCCAATGTTCCGGCCGCCGGGGCCAAGAGCAGGCAGTCGGGCCTGCAGCCTATTTACGGGGTGGATAATGGTACGGTCGCGATTACGATAGACGACGGGCCGACGAAATATACGAACGAACTCTTGAAGGTATTGAAAGACAACGACACGAAGGTCACCTTCTTTTTTTTGCTGGGACAAAATGCCGCGGCTTACCCTGACTCCGTTATCAAAGCGGTCTACGACGGGCATGAGATCGGCTATCATTCCAATTCGCATCCCAAGATGACGCAGCTCACGTTGAAGCAGCAGGAGAGCGAGTTCGAGCTCGGGCTTTCCAAGCTTAAAAAAGCTGGACAGCAAGCCGATTCAATTATTTCGGCCGCCTTATGGCGCTTACAACAACGACACGAAAGCGGTCATCGAGGAACATAACATGAACATGGTGCTGTGGAATGAGGATCCGAGAGACTGGGCCACCACAGATCCCGCAAAAGTAGCCGACAACGTCCTGTCGCAGGTGCACTCGGCAGCATCATCGTTATGCACGATCGTCCGTCTACTATAGCCGCGCTTCCTACTATCATCAATGGAATTAAGAAAAAAAAGGACTGAGGCTGGTTACTATCGGATCCAAATAATCGTTGCACATCTGGCCAAAACGCTTTATGATAGGAACAGTTTAACTGAAACAGTTGAATATTTGTGGAAACAGGTGCTCCGGTACATCCGGAGCTTAATAGGGAAGTTCGGTGCAATCCGACGCGGTCCCGCCACTGTACAGAGGAGCTTGCGGCAAGAAGCCACTGATCGGAACGATCGGGAAGGCGGCAGCAGGCGATGATTCTTTAGCCAGGAGACCTGCCTGTTTTGACGACACTGCTTTTACCTACGGGAGATAGGGAGGTGTTAGACGGCTGCCGCCGATCATACGGTGAACTTGTGGCGTCTTGACCTTTGTTTTCTTTGGGTGAAGACGCCTTTTTTGCGTGCTTTTTTTTGTATCCGTGCTATTTTTTCGTCGGGGCTCCCCGCACAATAGTCGGCATAGGCTTCGAAGGTTCAGTCACTTTGCGAGGAATATTTTGGACTGATTACAATTCAATAACTGGAGGGTGTAGGCATTATGGGAATAACAGCAGGTAATTTGGGCTATCCGAGAATCGGAGCGAACCGGGAGTGGAAGAAGGCTCTGGAGGCTTTCTGGGCAGGGCGTCTGGAGGAGCAGGCGTTCACGGAGGAGATGAAGCAAATCCGCCTGGGCCATCTGAGGCTGCAGCGGGAAAAAGGGATCGACTGGATTCCCGTGGGAGATTTTTTCTTTTTTTACGACAGCATGCTGGATATGGCCTCGATGTTCGGGGTGGTGCCGAAGCGGTTCGGATATGAAGGCGGGAAGGTGCCGCTGCAGACGTACTTTGCCATGGCCAGAGGAAACGAAACTGCGGCCGCCTGTGAAATGACCAAGTGGTTCAATATGAATTACCACTACATTGTACCGGAGCTGAAAGAAGTTAAGCCTCAGCTCAGCGAAAACCGTCCTCTTGCCGCTTACCGGGAAGCCAAACAGGAGCTCGGAATTGAGGCAAGCCGGTGATGATAGGGCTGTACACGTTTATCAAGCTTTCGAAGGGATACGAATCCGGCAGGATAGGGGAGATTATTGAGGATTTCCTGCCCTTGTACATACAGGTGCTGCAGGAGCTCAGCCGGGAAGGCGCGGCTTGGGTGCAGATCGACGAACCGGTTCTTGTCACTTCGCTGCAACGGGAAGAACTCAAGTGGATCCAGGCCATTTATTCGAAAATAGGACAAGCGGTTCCCGGTCTGAATATTATGCTGCAGACTTATTTTGACGATGTGGAGTTCTACGAGGAGCTGTTGGCTCTGCCTGTTAAGGGAATCGGGCTGGACTTTGTCCACGGCAGCGGACGCAATCTCCAATCACTGCAAACCTCCGGATTTCCGCAGGACAAAGTGTTGGGTGCGGGAGTGGTCGACGGCAGGAACATTTGGCGTTCGGATGTCGCAGCGAAGCTGCTTCTTATGGAGCAAATCTCCGAAGCCGTTGCGCCGGAGCGGCTTGTTCTGCAGCTTCCTGCTCTCTGCTCCATGTGCCTGTCACCACGAAGTCGGAAGCGGAGCTGCCTGCGGATTTGACCGCCGCCATGGCGTTTGCCGACGAAAAGCTGGAGGAAGTCGTGCAGCTGTCCCGAGCCGCACAGGATGCTGCACTTGCAGACCGCCTTGCAACCGAAAGCGCACAAGTGCTGGGCCGGTTGAACGCCAATCCATCAAGGCACAGGGCTACCGTGCGGGAAGAAACGGCTCGGTTCGCACTGCTGCACAGCGCACGGAGCAGCAGCTTCGCGGTACGGCAGGACGCCCAGCGCCGGAAATGGAATTTGCCGTTTCTGCCGACGACAACGATTGGGAGCTTTCCGCAGACGAAGGAGGTACGTGCCGCCCGCCAAAAGTGGAGAAAAGGCGAATGGACGGACGCCGGATACACTGCTTTCCTGCATGAGCAAATACAGATCTGGATCGAGCAGCAGGAACAGATCGGACTGGACGTGCTCGTCCACGGCGAATTTGAACGCACGGATATGGTGGAATATTTCGGCGAAAAGCTGGGCGGTTTTGCTTTTACAACCAATGGCTGGGTGCAGTCCTACGGTTCCCGCTGTGTGAAGCCTCCGGTAATATACGGTGACGTGGAGTTCCTGGAGCCGATGACGGTGGCGGAGAGCATGTTTGCCCAGTCGCTGACCCTGAAACCGGTGAAGGGCATGCTGACCGGTCCCGTTACGATCCTGAACTGGTCTTTTGTGCGGGACGATCTTCCCAGAAGCCAAACCGCCAATCAGATTGCACTTGCGTTACGCAAAGAAGTGGAAGCGCTCGAGGCCGCAGGTGTTGGCATGATCCAGGTAGACGAGCCGGCTCTGCGAGAAGGACTGCCGCTGAAAAAAAAGAGCGAATGGCAGCACTATCTGGATTGGGCGGTCAACGCCTTCCGTCTGGCGGTTGCCACAGTCAAGGATGAAACCCAAATTCATACTCATATGTGCTATTGTGAATTCCACGACATCATTGACTCGATCCGAGCGCTTGACGCGGATGTGATTTCCATCGAGACCTCGCGCAGCCACGGCGAGTTGATCCACAGCTTCGAGGAGCATACGTACAACCAGGGAATCGGCCTCGGAGTATATGACATTCACAGTCCGCGGGTTCCTTCGGTGGAAGAAATGGAGGCCATGATCGACAGGGCGCTTCAGGTGCTGGATCCGTCCCTCTTTTGGATCAATCCCGACTGCGGATTGAAAACCCGGGGGATGGCGGAAACCGCCGCCGCCCTGCGGAACATGGTGGAAGCCACAAGGCGGGCAAGGCAGAAACGTGCGGCCGTGAAATAGCCGCCAGTAAGAAACAAGAAAACGGAAATTTCAACAACTTTTACCGCACTACAAACGACCGTCAGGATATTTCCTGGCGGTTTTTTGTAATCTTTTTTTATTTTACAATTATCACCTATTATCCTATTCCATGTTATATAATAGATTTGCTAGGATTAATCCGTCCCAAAGGCATCATTACTATATTATTGCGCAGATGAATACAATGGCTGGATCATTTATAAAGGCGTTTCCTTGTTTCAAAGTGTGCATATAATCCGGCTGGACACGCTTTACGGAAAGCGTTCTGATGGCTATGTGCCATGCGAAAGAGATGGGAGCGGACCATTAACTACATCATTTGAATCAGGCAGGAGTGGACATCATGACCGGATTGGCTATTCTGACACTGTTTTATTTTTTTCGGGCATCGTGCTGCGGACGGTTTTGGGCATTCCTCTGCCGGCCAATGTTATCGGGCTGTTGCTGCTGACGCTGGGGCTGTTTACCAAGACTTTCAAACTGGAATGGGTGGAAGACGCAGCACAATTTTTGCTCAAGCATTTGATGCTTTTTTTTCGCGCCTTTTATCGTAGGGACCATCGTCTTTTTTTCCGCTGTTCCGAGCGCAGTGGGAGCTGCTTGTCGTTTGCCTGGTAGGAGGAACCCTTCTGCTTCTGCTCATTACGGGAAGTGCAGCCAAAGCACTCGAAAAAAAAGGAGGATGGCCGCAATGAACCCGATTCCCTCTGAGTTGGTTCAATCCCCGGCTTTCGGGGTGGCTGTGACATTAACCGCATATGCGGCTGCGCTCGCGCTGCGCCGGAAGTGGAAGTGGATTCATCCGCTGTTTGTCACCTCGGGGGCAGTCATGCTTTTGCTGCTGGCCGCCCGGATTCCTTACCAGGAATATCAGATCGGCGGGCAGATGCTGAGCTTCTTTCTGGGACCCGCCACCGTCGCCCTGGCCGTACCGCTGTATAAGAACGCAGCGAGAATCAAGGAGCATTTTCTTCCTATTATGGCTGCTCTTGTAGCCGGCAGCGTCTCTTCGCTGGCAACGACAGCGCTGTTCGTATGGCTGCTGCACGGGTCCAGGGAGCTGCTGCTGACTCTGCTGCCCAGGTCAGTGACCTCACCGGTGGCTATAGAGATTGTGCGCAATCTGGAGGAGTGCCCGAGCTGGGCGCCGTAGTGACCGTGCTGGCGGGGCTGCTGGGCAGCATGGTAGGGCCGGAAGTGCTGAAGCTGGCCGGCATCCGGTCGGATATCGCCATCGGCACCGCTGTTGGAACGATATGCCATGGCATCGGCACGGGGCGCGTGCTGCAGGACTCGGAGCTGCAGGGCAGCGTCAGCGGCTTCTGCATGGCGATGAACGCCATTGTGACGTCCGTACTCGTGATCCCTCTCTACAGCTGGCTTGCTCAATGAAGAAATTTCAAAACAAATGTTTAGATGGCGTAAATTTTGGGTAAAGACAATTGATTGAACATAAGCAAGATAGATAGCAAGATAATAGTAAAAGGAATAATTTGTAAAAAATACATAAAAAACCTCGGGTTCCTTACCAGCTTGTTATCGCAATATGCAATGGCGACAGGTTTTAGGGAGATGAATACATGGAGCATGATTCCATTGACAGCGTAAAGCTGTTGAATGCAAGGATTTTAAAAGCATACTGGTTTGTTATCGGGACGGTTTTTTTCGATCGAGATGGTTTATCTGTTGGCTTCCCCGCCGCAATCCGGCAGCCACTGGATCGCGTGGGAGGCCTCTGCCTCATTGTATCTTCTGTTGATGCTGCTCGCAGAGTGGATTAACCGCCGTGCCAGGCGTCCGCGGCCCATGTTTTTTTGTCCTTACGGGAGCGGCGCTGACCAATATAACGATTCTGGCGCATGCAGGAGTGCACGGCATCATTTCGCTGTACGGCATTCCGATGCTGGGTTCCGTCTTTTATTTGAACAAAAAAATTTTTTGCTGGCCAGCTGCGTGCTGAATGTTCTTTCATTTGCGGTTATTTATTTACTACACCCTGTTATGCAAGCCCATATGACTGCCAACGATTTCTGGTGCGTGCTCGTCATTCTAGTGGGCGGCGCTTATATGGCCAAGATGATAGTGGACAGGGG
The DNA here is from genome assembly GCA_001313085.1 of Paenibacillus sp. JCM 18996. The sequence goes on from BBFE01000027.1 coordinate 11,708, forward strand.
AAAGGAAGTTTTCGACTCGCTGCAAGAAACGCTGGTGACCAAGCAGGAATTGATGGTACGCAACATCCTGATGGACAAGCTGTCAAAGATGGACACCCTGACCGAATTGTATAACCATATGACATTCCATGAATATCTGGATAACCTGATTGAACAGAATGCGCAATACAAGTTTCCGATTCTGCTGGCCGTCCTGGATATCGATAATTTCAAAAGGGTCAATGACGAGTACGGACACCGTGCCGGAGACTCCGTCTTGGTTCGTGTGGCGGCGGTCATCCGCGATAAGCTGAGGCCCAACGATTTTGCCGCAAGGTACGGCGGTGAGGAATTTGCAATCATATTTGCGGACTGCAGCTTTGAAGAAGCCTACACGGTTGTGGAGCGAATCCGGCGGGAAGTGAGCGCGATTGTCCATGAAGAACTGGGGTATCAAGCGGTGACCTTGTCCGCGGGGCTTCAACAATACGAGGCCAACACAGGGAAGGAAAAGCTCTTCAAAGGAGCTGATTCTTCGCTTTACGCAGCCAAAAGAAGCGGCAAAAAACAGGACCATATGCGGCAAGTCCGCCGAGGCTGTTTAAAAAACGCAGGCCTTTGTGCGGCGTGTGCAGAACTATTGAGCAACAGGTACCGGCAGATGTCCACAATTAGACAGGGGGGCTGAAGTTTGTACAAGGATTACAAAAAAAGGGGTCACCGGGCAATCGCTCATCGAGCAGATGAACGGCACCGAAGTGAATAACAAAGAGTTGGGCCTTTGGCATTTAGGGCAGTTGGGCTTTGCCGTAAAGGGCGGCAGCAGCATGTTCTACTTCGATCCTTATTTGACCGATGCTTTAAACGGGAGCGGCAGCGCTCCGAGAGCTTTCGAATCGCCTATTCTTCCGGAGCATGTTTCCAATGCTGATTACGTAATCATTACTCATGACCATGGCGATCATCTCGATCCCGCTACGCTCCAGGCGATCTCCCGGATTTCGCCCCAGTCCAAATATATTGTACCGCCTCATTGCCGGCAAACGTTGATCGATCTCGGCATTGAGGATAACCGGATCATTTCGGCCAAAGCGGGAGAGGTCATTTTTGCAGAAGGAGCCCGTATTTTTTCCTGTGGCTGCGGCCCATGAAACGTTCGAATACGACGGGGAAGGAAACCACAAGTTTCTTGGATATATTCTTGAAGCGAACGGAGTCACTCTCTATCATGCCGGTGATACCATCGTCTACGACGAGCTGCCGGAAAGCCTGAAGGCATTCGACGTCGAAGTGGCCTGTGTGCCGATCAACGGGAGAGATTGGAAGCGCCGCGCGGCCAATCTGGCAGGGAATATGAATTACCGGGAAGCGGCCGACTTAGGGGCTGCGATCGGCGCGGATCTGTTGATTCCTTTGCACTATGACCTGTTCCGGAGCAACTCCGAGAACCCTGCTTACTTTGTGGACTATTTATATCATGAATATCCGGGACAGCGGTTCAAAATGTTTGCGCCCGGCGAAAGAATGCTCTATTTATCCGAACGGAATAATGCCTAAGGAGGAACGGAATTGGACGTAAGAATAAAATCCAACGATGTCGTGGTTTTCCAGGGAGACAGCATTACAGACGCGGGACGGAGCATCGGAGACAGCGCGGATTTAGGAAAAGGCTATGCGCTGATGGCGGCCGCTTTATTGGGATCCAAATATCCGGAGAGACAAGTCACGTTCAAGAACCGCGGGATCAGCGGCAACCGGGTAAAAGATTTGCAGGGCCGTTGGCGGTTGGACTGCCTGGACCTGAAGCCTGATTGGGTTTCTATCTACATAGGCATTAATGATACCTGGAGACGGTATGACAGCAATGACCCTACTTCGGCGGAAGCTTTGAGGAAGGATATCGGGATCTGTTGAACCGCACCAGAGAAGCAGTGGGCAGCCAAATTATCCTGCTCGAGCCGTTCGTGCTGCCGGTTAAGGAAGGACAAGAGCAATGGCGTGAAGATTTGGATCCCAAAATTCAGGCGGTGCGCCGGCTGGCGAAGGAATTCAAAACGCTGCTGGTACCGTTGGACGGCCTGTTTGCCCAGGCTTCCACTCTGGTTCCAGGCGAATATTGGGCCGCAGACGGAGTTAATCCCACCCCGGCAGGACATATGCTGATCGCAAAAGCATGGCTTCAAACCGTAGGGCTCGAGGTATAAGCTTGAAAGTATAAATCCGAGGGCAGCGTGCTCTATGCAGTGGCGGGTACAACTCTGAATGGTGCATTCGCGTTAATGGATTTTTTTACCCATCCAGCCAGCGTTTTGGCCATAAATATCGGAAGCGCAGTGCGTTAATTCTGGGCAATAACCGGGAAATACCGCATTAGCGGAATAAAATTCCTTTATTTCTGCTGCAAAGTTCTAAAGGACGCCGTTAGGCGTTTTTACTTCCATTGATATTGCCTTTGGACAGCAATTACGGATATCTCTTCCGTCTGAAGCGCTATTTCCCCGTAATCAGTCCTCAAACAATTTTCTGAGATTCTCGGAATAAGGCGCGCGTACGATACCCTTTTCCGTAATAATCGCAGTCACGTACTCATGGGGAGTCACGTCAAAGGCCGGGTTGAACACTTTAATCCCCTGAGGTGCGGTCCTCTTGCCGAACCCTTCGGTGATTTCCGCTTCATGCCGCTCTTCGATCGGGATCTCCGCACCGCTGGGCGTGTTTAGATCGATGGTAGACATCGGGCACGCGACATAGAACGGGATGCCGTGCGCCTTGGCCAGGACGGCTACGCTGTAAGTGCCGATCTTGTTGGCCACATCGCCGTTTGCGGCGACCCGGTCGGTTCCCACGATGACCGCTTGAATCCAGCCTTTGGCCATCACCGAACCGGCCATATTGTCGCAAATCAGCGTTACATCCACGCCGGCCTGCTGCAGCTCGAAAGCGGTGAGCCGCGCGCCTTGCAGAACGGGCCGGGTTTCATCTGCAAATACTTTAATGTCCCAGCCTTTTTTTTCTTTGGCAAGGTAAAAAAAAGCGCCAGCGCCGTACCGTATCTCGCGGTAGCCAGCCCGCCGGCATTGCAGTGGGTCAGCACACCCATATCGTCCTCGAACAGGTAAGTGCATACTCGCCGATCATCCGGCACGTTTCCTCGTCCTCGGCTTGAATTTGTCTCGCTTCTTCCAAAAGCGCATTTTTCAAAGCGTCCAGCGCGGGTTTTTTCTTCGCCCGAGACGAGCTGGGCCGCGCGGTTTTTTCATCCGGTCCAGCGACCAGAACAGGTTAACGGCTGTCGGTCTCGATGTAGCCAAATATTCCGCTTGCCTCACGACATTTTCCTGAAACAGCCGGTAATCCTCCGTTTGCGACCCGGTGGATGACAGGCTTCTGACCCCCAGATAAATTCCGAAAGCAGCAGCGATGCCGATCGCGGGAGCCCCTCTGACCTTCAGCCGGGAGATGGCCTCCCACACCTCCTCCGCTGTAGTAAGATCCAGATAAACGATATCTTCAGGAAGCAGCCGCTGATCCAGCAGTTCAAGATGATCCCGGTTCCAGCGCAGCGACTGCAACCAATTTTGAGTTTCCTGTAGGCCCATGTAGAGACACCTCCAACATTATTGAGTGTATAGTTTGGCAATATCGATCAATTCTTCAATGGACGCCGATTTTCTGTGGTGCTTAATCGCCGCTTTCCCGATCGATAGAGCGAGTCGCTGCGCCTTTTCTCTAGCCGCGTCATCCTCAATCCCGTCGATGTCCGCCACATGGGCCAATCCGACGATTCTGCGGACCATTTTGGCGCCGGTAAAACCGATTGTCTCCTGAAGAAGCCCGCTTATAAAATGCTCCTGGAACTGAGGCGTCGAGAACATCCGATCCGCCCCGTGCTGCTGCCACAAGGAACGGAATTCCTGCTCAAAGTTCGACCACACTTCCTTCACCGTTTGAAGCAGATACTGCCTATAGGAGCCGCGGCTCTCCGCGTCGGCGCTCCAGCTTCCTGTCCGGCATAATTCAACAGCAGATTAGCGATTACCGCGCCGATATCAAAGCCCATCGGGCCGTAATAAGCGAACTCCGGGTCGATCACTTTGGTGGATTCCTTGGTTATAAAAAATGCTTCCCGTGTGCAGGTCCCCATGCAGCAGCGATTGGGCCTTCGTCAAAAAAAGCGTGGCGCAGCAGGGCAACTTCGAAATGCAGCGCGGTGTCGCCGCGCAAAGCTTCGGCCTCATCCTTTATCGCAGCCTCGAAATTATTGGTCTCCGCGTTAGTATAAGGATGGTCGAAGATCAGATCCTCCGTGATTTTGCACAGATCGGGATTGACGAAAGTCTTCAAACGCATTTTTTTTCTCCTGCTGGTTGCTGCCAAAGTCTGAAGTGTAAAACAGTGTGCGCGCCAGGAAAGTTGCGATATGCTCGGAGAATAACGGATACTTGTTGCGTTCGATCAACCCTTTTCGCATGATGACATGGTCGCTTAAATCCTCCATTGCCGTCATGGCCAGATCCGGCTCGTACGCGTAGACCTTGGGCGCGAGGCCCGGGCAGATGTCGCCGTGGAGCAATAAAGCTTCGTTCTCGATCCTCGCCCTGTCCAGCGACAGCGGCCAGGATTCGCCGACCACCTTGGCGTAAGGAAGCGCCTGCTTGATGACGATGCTTTTGTCCGAACGGGCGTCGGTTATATGAAATACAAGATTCAAGTTGCCGTCCCCGATTTCGCGGCAGTGCAGCTCGGCTTCGCCGTCGAACAGGTCCGGAATGCTTCTCGCGTACTCTATCGCTTCGTTTTCCGAAAAAAAGGATGATATGTGGACATGGAACTCCCCCTGACTCAAAACAATTAGTTTCCAATTAGTATAGATGAATTTGCTGTTCCAGGGAATAGCCTGAGCCAAAATAGAGCAGCCGCGCCATGAACGTTTACGGCATTTTAATAGAGCGCATATGGTCAGCGATTTGCATGCGCTCCTCGACAATTCTATAATAGAGAGTGATTTCAGTAACGGAAAAAACGAGGTGGGGGCATCTTATGGACGAATCGGCTTTGGCTTTGAAGGAATGGGCTTCGGCCCTTAAAGCTATGGAGGACGGACAGCAGGTCGTATTATTGAGAAAAGGGGGCATCATAGAGGAAACAAAAGATTTCCGGGTGCAGGGGAATTCCTTTTTTTCTTATATCCGACTTACGAGCATCAAAGAGCCCATCTATTGAAGGATGATCACCGGCATTATGTCGAGGAAACGCTTCGGGGATGGTCCCCGGAAGATAGTGATGTCCAGATCCGCCTGCACGCGGAGTTGATTGAGGATCTCGAGATTGGAACCCGGGAAGAGCTGGACAAGCTGGCCCCTTTTCATATCTGGACGGATGAATTCGCGGACGAAAGGTTGAGATGGAAACGAAAGCAGCCGCTTCATGTGCTGGTTCTGCGGGTATATGTTTTGGATGAGACTATTGCGCTGCCGGTGAAACCGGAATACCTTGGCTGCAAGTCATGGGTTCAGCTTCAGGGGGTCAAGGGTCGGCGGGGGACGAAGCCCGTGCTGCCCGAAGAAGAAATGAACCGTAGGGTGCATGAGTTGAAGAGGGAGCTGCAATAACAGAAATTTTATGAAAATGGGCGGTTGAAAAGGTTCTTTATTGTTTTCCATGTATAGGTTATAATAAAATAATATCATTGAGAATCACTGATAATCATTTTAGAATGATTATTTAGATAAAATAAAATTAAATTAACAATTCACGGAGGAATGCAAGCAAATGAGTACTTCACCGAAACTTACGATAGAAAACCTGAAAGCGGCTATTGAAGGAAAAGAGATTTTGAAGGGCCTGAACTTGGAAATCAAGGGCGGAGAAGTTCATGCCATCATGGGGCCGAACGGAACGGGTAAAAGTACGCTGGCATCCACTTTGATGGGCCATCCCAAATATGAAGTGACCGAAGGATCCGTAACTTTGAACGGTGAAGATGTTCTGGACATGGCTGTCGATGAGAGGCGCGTGCCGGACTGTTTCTGGCTATGCAGTATCCGAGCGAAATCACAGGCGTCACCAACGCGGATTTTCTTCGCAGCGCGATCAACGTAAGACGCGGAGAAGGAAACGAGATTTCGCTAATCAAATTTATCCGCCAAATGGAAGGCAAAATGAAGACTTTGGAGATGAATCCCGAGTTCATGCACCGCTATTTGAACGAAGGCTTCTCCGGCGGGGAGAAGAAGCGCAACGAAATTTTACAGATGCTGCTTCTGGAGCCGCAGATCGTAATCCTGGACGAGATCGATTCCGGCCTGGATATCGACGCGCTCAGAATTGTGGCGGAAGGTGTCAATTCCCTTCGTTCCGAAGAGCGCGGGTTCCTGATCATCACCCACTACCAGCGTCTGTTGGACTACGTCAAGCCTGATTTCGTACACGTGATGATGCAGGGACGCATCGTTAAGTCCGGAGGCCCTGAACTCGCTGAGCGTCTGGAGAAGGAAGGGTATGATTGGGTGAAAGAGGAACTGGGCATCGTCGATGAAACGGTTGGCCAGGAAGAAGAGGATTTCAAAGTACCCATGAACACGACAGCACCGAAATATAATTGAGGCGAGATTTTAGGAGGAAAACCATGAGTACAGAAACCATTCTTCCCATCGACCGGAATACTATCGAGACCGGATCCCAGGCGGCGGCCGAGCCGGAATGGATGACCCGGCTTCGTCTTAGGGGCTTGGAGCTGGCAGGATCGTTGGAACTGCCCCGGTTGGAGAAAACAAGAATTGACCGTTGGAACCTGGACTCCTTCGGATCCTATAAATCGGCGCAGCCCATAACATCGATTGATGAGCTGCCGGAGACGGCGGCCAAGCTGCTGAAGCCGGAAGGGGAGACTTTATCCGAATGCCTGATCGTACAGCGGAATTCCAATGTGGTATACAGCCAGCTGTCCGAGGAAGTGAAGAAGCAGGGCGTCGTGTTTGCTTCCCTGCAGGAAGCTTTGAAGACGCATGGAGACATTATCAGCAACCATTTCATGCAGGTAATCAAAGCCGATGAACACAAGCTGACGGCGCTTCATTCCGCTATGTGGAGCGGGGGGATATTCCTTTATGTTCCCAAAAACGTTCAGGTGGAAGTGCCGCTTCAAGCGCTGTTTCTCACCGACGATGCGGAAGCGAGCTTATCCCCTCACATTCTGGTTATAGCCGAGGCGAATTCTTCCGTAACCTACGTGGATAATTTTACATCGGCGGGGACCGGCGGACCTTTGGTACAGAACGGCATCGTTGAAGTTGTCGTCAAATCAGGAGCCAAAGTGAATTTCGCATCGGTGCACCATTTTGGAGAACAGGTTACGGACCTGACCTTCCGCCGCGCCTTGTGGAGAACGACGGGCAGATCAACTGGGTTATCGGCGAAATGAATGAAGGAAACGCCGTTTCCGACACCACCTCGGTGCTCAGAGGCAACGGTTCGAATTCGGATGCGAAAGTCATATGCGTCGGTTCCGGCAGCCAAAAGCTGAACATTACGACCAAAGCCGTCCATTTCGGACTAAGCTCGAACAGCGACATGATTACCCGTGCCGTAATGAGGGACGAAGCGACAGCCATTATCAACGGCATCACGAAGATCGAGAAGGCGCTACCGGGGCCAACGGACAGCAGACGGAGAAGGTGCTTATGCTGAGTCCGAAATCCCGCGGAGACGCGAACCCGATCCTGCTCATCGACGAGGATGACGTAAAGGCGGGCCATGCGGCCAGCGTAGGCCAAGTCAATCCCGATCAGGTATTCTACATGATGTCCCGGGGAGTCACCAAAGAAGAAGCGCAGCGTTTGATCATTTACGGGTTCCTTGCCCCGGTCGTTTCCGAAATTCCGTTAGCCAATTTGGAATCGCAGCTGCAAAGCATGGTGGAAAGGAAGTTAGGACAATGAACACAGCCGACATACGTGAACAGTTTCCCATCCTTCATCAATCCGTAAACGGTCATCCGCTGGTCTATTTGGACAGCTCCGCGACCTCCCAGAAGCCGCGGGCGGTCATAGAGGCAGTGAAGAAGTATTACGAGTGGGATAATTCCAATGTTCACCGCGGCGTTCATACTTTGGGCTCCAGAGCCACCGACGCTTATGAGGGCGCAAGGGAAAAGCTGGCCCGGTTCCTCAATGCGCAAACGACAGGGGAAATTATCTTTACTCGCGGCAACACAACGGCAATCAATATGGTTGCCTCCGGTTACGCCAGAAAGATCTGCGGCGAAGGTGACGAGATCGTGATCACTCCAATGGAGCATCACAGCAACTTGATCCCGTGGCAGCAGGCGGCGAAGGCCACCGGAGCTACCTTGAAATATATTCCTATGCAGGAGGATGGTACGATTTCTCTTGCAGACGTTGAACAAACGATAACTGCCAATACCAAAATGGTCGCGATCGTCCATATTTCAAACGTTCTCGGAACGATCAATCCGGTGAAGGCTGTCGCGAGATCGCTCACCGTCACGGGGCCAAAATCCTGATCGATGGCGCCCAAAGTACTCCACATATGAAGGTCGACGTGCAGGATCTGGACTGCGACTTCTATACCGTTTCAGGACACAAGATGTGTGGACCTACCGGAATTGGGGTATTATATGGGAAAAAAAGGCGCTGCTCGAGCAAATGGAGCCTTTTGAGTACGGCGGCGAGATGATCGACTTCGTCGATCTCTATGAATCCACATGGAAGGACCTTCCATGGAGGTTCGAGGGCGGCACCCCGATTATCGCCGGTGCCGTGGGTTTGGGAGCAGCTGTAGATTTTTTTGCAGCAGATCGGTATGGACGAAATCCATCAGCATGACCGGCGGATTACCCAGTATGCCATGGAGAAGCTGTCGGGAATTTCGAATCTGGTTATTTACGGTCCGGAGAAGGACCGCGGCGGACTTATTACTTTTAACCTCGGAGATATTCATCCCCATGACGTCGCTACCGTACTGGACGCCGAAGGTGTGGCAATTAGAGCCGGGCACCACTGCTGCCAGCCGCTGATGAGATGGCTGCAGGTATCGGCTACCGCCAGAGCCAGCTTCTATCTGTACAACACGGAAGAAGATATCGACCGGCTTGCAGCGGCGTTACTAAGGACAAAGGAGTACTTCGACGATGCAACTGGATGATCTTTACCGCAGAGTTATCATGGATCATTACAAAACTCCGCGAAACCGCGGAAAGTTTGAAGACGGTGCTCTGACGATTGATATGAATAACCCTACGTGCGGAGACCGGATTTCTCTGCAGCTTCGCATTGAGGACGGTATGGTGAAGGACGCGAAGCATACGGGAGAAGGCTGTTCTATAAGTATTTCCTCGGCTTCGATGATGTCTGATGCGGTTAAAGGCAAATCTGTCGAGGAGGCGCTGCGGATTGCTGATGATTTTTCCGGATTGATGAAAGGCGAGCTGCGGAATTTGAGTATGAAGACATTGAGGCGCTGTCGGGCGTAAATAAGTTTCCGGCAAGGATCAAATGCGCCACATTGGCCTGGAACGCGCTTCGCAAAGGAATTGAGCAGAGCAAACAGGGGTAAGCCGGGTGTGACCACCCGCCGTGCAGCGCCGCAACCGCGCGCCGGGAGAACCGCTGCTGACGGCTTTTGAATAGGTGTGAGAGTTGGCAAGAGTAATTAGTGATATAAAATAAGGAGGTTGTCAACGATGGCTAAAAAAAATGCCGGAACTCGGCGATTACAAGTATGGCTTCCGTGACGAGCACAAGGCCGTTTTCCAAACGGGAAAAGGTCTCACTCGCGACATCGTCGCCGAAATTTCCAAAATGAAGGGCGAACCGGATTGGATGCTGGACTTTCGTTTGAAGTCTTTGGAGATTTTTTTTCAATCGAAACCGATGCCGCGTTGGGGCGGTAATATGGAAGACCTGGATTTCAACGACATTCAATATTATGTAAAGCCGTCCGAGAAGCAAGGTAAAACATGGGAGGAAGTTCCTTCCGAGATCAAAGAAACGTTCGATAAATTGGGAATTCCGGAAGCCGAGCAAAAGTTCCTTGCAGGCGTATCCGCACAGTATGAGTCCGAGGTTGTATATCACAGTATGCAGAAGGATCTCGAGGATCAGGGCGTTATTTTTTACAGACACGGATACGGCTCTTCGCGAGCATCCTGAAATTTTCAAGGAATATTTCGGTACGGTGGTTCCGCCAGCGGACAACAAATTTGCTGCTTTGAACAGTGCGGTTTGGTCCGGAGGCAGCTTCATCTATGTGCCGAAAGGCGTGAAGTGTGAAATTCCTCTTCAAGCTTACTTCCGCATCAACTCCGAGAACATGGGACAATTCGAGCGTACGTTGATCATTACGGACGAAGACAGCTTCGTTCACTATGTCGAAGGCTGTACCGCTCCGATCTACAGCACGAACTCGCTGCACAGCGCCGTTGTAGAAATCATCTGTAAAAAAGAATTCCCGCGCTCGCTACACTACGATTCAGAACTGGGCTCCTAACATTTACAACCTGGTAACGAAGCGTGCTGTGGCAGAAGAGAATGCGACGATGGAGTGGGTCGACGGCAACATCGGCTCCAAGCTCACGATGAAATATCCAGCTGTAATTCTCAAAGGCCGCGGAGCGAAAGGAAGCGTGCTTTCGATCGCCGTAGCGGGCAAAGGCCAGCATCAGACGCCGGAGCCAAAATGATTCACCTGGCGCCGGATACTACTTCGACCATCGTGTCCAAGTCCATTTCCAAGCATGGCGGAAAAGTGACTTACCGCGGTCTTGCCACCTTCGGACGGAACTCCCAGGGTTCCAAAGCGAACATCAAGTGCGACACGCTGATTATGGATAAAGAATCCACTTCGGATACGATTCCATACAACGAAATCATGAACGATAATATCACTTTGGAGCACGAGGCTACCGTATCCAAGGTATCCGAGGATCAATTGTTCTATCTGATGAGCCGCGGCTTAACGGAAGCTGAAGCGACCCAGATGATCGTAATGGGCTTCATCGAGCCGTTTACGAAAGAGCTTCCTATGGAGTACGCCGTGGAAATGAACCGTTTGATCAAGTTTGAAATGGAAGGTTCCATCGGGTAACGCAGTTTTAGCCGCGATCTGTTTAGATCCCGGCTTTTTTTGTGTTGATTTTAAGTGATACATCACTACGAACTTCGCATAATGGGCTCCATCCGCTGTTGAAATGGAGTCCCCTTGGATCAGGCTTATTGGTAGGTACTCCATTTCAAAGGCGGACGCTCTGCTCTTCCACCCCTTATGCAAGCTCTCCACTGCAGCATCACACAGCAACTACAACCAAGCTGCGCTCCTTTTAAAAAAGGTTCGCGGTTAAAACGTGAGAAGCAGTACAAAAAAAAGATAGCGTCCCCTTCGTTCTGCCAAGTAGGGAAGGGCCCGCCGAGAATCGCAGGTTTACCAGGCGTTTCCCGTGAATAAAGCAAGGGACCGATCGTAACTTTCGGTCTCTTGCTTTTTTTTGAACGATAAAGAAAGCTTAAAATCACATCCCGATGTAGCGGCTGTACAAGCTCTTGGCGGCCGTGACGTCATCCGTACCTTGCACGAGTACCCGTCCGTCCGGGAAGAGCACCAGCCTCACCTGCTCGCTCGCATGGAATTTTAGCAAGAACGGATTTCTCTCTACATTGCCAAGAGGGGCTAAACGTTCCTCCCATTGCTAATGACCAAGTGGAAGGACGCACGGCACGATCTGGATGGTATCCCTTCCGCAAAGCGATTGGATCGTATCTTCTTCCATATTCGCATTCAGGTAGGGAAACTCTCCTTTGCCGCACACCGGACAATCGCTTTTGCGCGCTTGCGACAGGTCGATTCCTCCGAAGTGGTTATACCAAAGGTCCCACTGCATCATTTTGGTGTTTAGGCGGCCTGCGTCCCCTACGAGCAGTTTGAGCGCTTCAGCCGCCTGATAGGAGGCGACCACATGAATGATGGAACCGATGACGCCCGAGGTGTCGCACGTTTCCGTTGTGCCCTGAGCGGGAGCTCCGTCGAAAATACACCGCAAGCAGGGGGTTGTTCCCGGTATTATCGTGAAAGCTGTTCCTCGTGAAGCCACAGCCCCTCCGTATATCCAGGGAATGCCCAGCTTCACGCTGACCTCATTAAGAAGAAACCGGACCGAAAAGTTGTCGGTCCCGTCAAGTATCAAATCGACCTCGCCCAGCAGGGATTCGGCGTTCATGGTGTTAAGATCGGTTACAACCCCATCGATCCGGACCAGGGAATTGATCTCCCTCAGCTTTGCGGCTGCGGCCTCTGCTTTTGGGGAGGACGCCAGCGCGTCTGCCTCGTCATAAAGCATCTGGCGCTGGAGGTTGCTCGGCTCGACAAAGTCTCTGTCAATCAGCCGGACATATCCTACTCCAGCCCGAACCATATGGTTCGCGAGCACCGAGCCCAAAGCCCCCATCCCCACTATGGCAACCCGGGATTGCTGCAGCTTGCCCTGCCCTTCCGGTCCGATCGGTTTGAACAGCATTTGCCTGGAATATCTGGCATCAATTGCCGTATCTATTGTTTCAGGCATGAAAAAACCCTCCAGTGAATGTAAATTGATGTAATGTTGTATTGAGCTTCCCCCCAAGGAAATTTCGATCGATACTGTTTACCACCGTTATAGATTCATCGAAGCCATCGGATTCCATGGACCTGTTTGGTGGCCTTTCCATTCCGAACCGTCTTCCCATATTTCTTTCTTCCAGATGGGCACGATCTGCTTCAGCCTCTCAATGGCGTATCTGCTGGCTTCATAGCAATCCGCGCGGTGCGGAGAGGAAACGGTAATAATGACGCTGATTTCCGCTATATCGACTTTGCCCAACCGGTGGGAAATCGCGCATAGAGTGCCTGGCCATTGTCTGGCGACTTCTTCGCCGATCTGCTTCAGCGTACGCCGGGCCATTGGAATGTAGGCTTCATATTCAAGGTGGAGGGTCCGCTTTCCCTGCGTGAATTCCCGAGTTGTGCCCACAAAGGTGAGGCAGGCCCCATGATGGGGATGGATCACTTTGCGCGTAACCTCATCCACGGAGATTTCATCGTAAGTGATTTCATACAAGCGCTCATCGGCTGAAGGCTCTTCCCCTCCGGATACAGGCGGAATCAATGCGATCTCGTCTCCCTCGGAAACCGTGGCGTCCGGACCGGCGTAGGCCTGATTTTTTTTGGCGAAAAAAGGCGCTTTGAAGATGGGCTGACAGCTGCGGATACCTCGAGGCGATCAGATCTTTAAGTTCCTTTATTTCAATAGTATCCATTTCCGTTTCGACGGTCAGATAGGGCTCGCCGAAAGCGTCAGCCAAACCTGCAAACAAAAAAAATCGTTAATCTCATGTCAAACCTCTATTCTTATGTAGCTAAGGTCCTTTAAGCATATCATATTTTTTTAAATAGAAGTGATATAATGGGAGTAGCCTTAATGAAGCGGGAGGACGGCAAGCTATGATACGTATATTTGACGAACTGTCGGGCCAGGAAGAAATGACCGTAGAGAGGATGGCGGGTCTGGCGCCGCAGCATTTTGACATATCGGAGAGAGTGCCGGGAACAACGGGGATGGCTTTTGACTTCATGGTGTGGGTCCGGGCATGGAGAGAATCGCGCGAAGCGGCGGAAAACGGGAAACCGGGCACGGATGCGGAAGGCTCCACCACGCGTGCAGGCGTGGAATCGGTCAATAGGGTGAATTACACGCATATTAAAGTCCGGGCAACTGATGAGTTTGAGGCGTTGATTCCATGGAGCGAGCTTTCTAAAGCGGCTTTTTTTGTACGAGCAGGACGGCAAACCGTTGCAAAAAAGGATATCCAATCCGACTTTACGTGCCGGACGGAAGCAGTACTTGCCTTAATGTAAAAAGCGTGTCAGCTCTTTATCTGCTGCACGATACGCAGTTGGGCCGGGAAGCTGTGTACGGGTACCGCAATCAATTAAGCGCAAACGATTTGAAGAAGAAACCGCTATAAAACATCACAAAATGCAGGGGGTGGTCTAATGTCCGATTCCGGCAAGCTCCTCATTCTTCACACGAACGATATTCACAGCCATCTGGAGCAAACGGCCAAGGTCGATACTCTGTTTCGAAGCCTTAGATCCGGGTATGGGCCCCACCAAACGCTGACACTGGACATTGGCGACCATATGGATCGGATGCGGATGGAAACCGAGGGGACGGACGGCAGGGTTAATATAGATATCCTTCAAAGGACCGGGTACGACGCCGTTACTCCCGGGAACAACGAAGGGCTGACTTTCTCTGCAGACGTATTGGAACAGCTGTACAGTGACGCCCCTTTCACGGTGATCTGCTGTAACTTAAAGGAACAATCCACAGGGGAACACCCCCGCTGGATGAAGCCGTACGATATCCTGCAGAAAGACGGGGTTACCATAGGCCTGATCGGCGCGACTGCGGCTTTCTCGGATTTTTACGAGCTGCTGGGCTGGACGGTGTCGGAGCCTGTGTCGGAAATACAGCTGTGGGTGGAGCGAATCCGGCCGCAGGTGGACATCCTTATCCTGATGTCTCATCTTGGACTCCGCGATGACGAGCATATTGCCAAGACGATCCCGGGGATTGATTTCATTCTGGGCGGTCACACGCACCACCTTTTGGAAACGCCGAGGAGGATCGGGAATACATGGATCAGCGCCGCGGGCAAATTCGGCAACTATTGCGGCATGCTGGAAGTTGAATATGATCTTGTCTCACGTGCCGTCAGCCGTGTAAAGGGCTGCTGCATCGAAACGGAACCGGCAGAGCCTTCCGCCGAGATAGATCAGGTTATTGAGGAGCATGTGCAAAAGGCCGCGGCAAGATTGGACCAGTCCGTGTGCGTCCTGCCGGAGAAACTTGAGATTTCGTGGGGAAAAGAGTCTCCGCTCGGTAATCTCTTAGCGTCCGGGCTGCGGAGCTGGGCTAAAGCGGACATCGGCATCGTCAATGCCGGACAAATTCTGGAAGGGCTGGAGCCGGGCAAAGTGACCCAGGCAGGCTGCTTGAAATTTGCCCTTCGCCCATCAATCCGTGCCGGATTAAGCTGAAAGGAAAGTATATCGTGCAAGCTCTGGAAGAGTCGCTTTTGCCCGAATTTATCCAAAAGAGCATCTACGGCTTCGGGTTCCGCGGAAAAGAATTGGGCACGCTCTGTGTAGACGGCATGACGATTGAATATGACGACGGTCTGCCGCCTTACAGCAAGCTGAGAAGCGTGTGGGTAGGCGAGGAGCCTCTGGACCCGGAAAAGGAATACATCGTCGGGACGATCGATATGTTCACTTTCGGCATCGGCTATCTTTCCTTGGCGCAAGGGACGGACATCGTCTATTATTTGCCGGAGTTTCTCAGAAAGGTTCTGGCAGAGCTTCTGCTCGGCTTCCGCGGCGGTTCTGCGATACAGACTCCCCGCTGGAGGACGTTATAATTATTTTATTTGAATCCCGTGTAAGTACAATGTAGAATTAAAAAAGGTGTTTTTTTCAGGAAAAAAAAGACAATCTCAGGAGGAAGTTATGTTAAGTTTATGGGTTGCATTTATTATCGGAATTGTTGAAGGTCTTACCGAGTTTTTTTTGCCTGTGTCTTCGACCGGGCACATGATCCTTGCCAGTTCACTGCTCAATATCCCGGAACAGGATGAACTGTACAAGTCTTTTGAAGTGGTTATCCAGTTCGGAGCCATCCTGGCTGCGGTCATTATTTACTGGAAGAGGATCCTGTCGCTATTCGGTCTAAGCAAAATCAAGACAACCGGCCCTCAAATGAACCTGGTCCACATTCTTGTCGCTATCGTGCCGACCATGCTTCTCGCGTTCATGTCGAGACACTTCATTAAAGACTATCTGTTTTCTCCTTACACTGTTGTAATCGGTTGGTGCTCGGCGGTATTTTCATGATCATAGCCGAAAAAAAATTCCAGCTAGAGTAACGGCCGACAATGTGGATGAAATTACATACAAGCAAGCTTTCCTAATCGGGGTCTCCCAATTCCTTTCCTTGTGGCCCGGCTTTTCCCGTTCGGGTTCCACGATGCTGGCGGAATGCTTGCCGGCACCAGCGCGCCGCGGCCGCCGACTTCACGTTTATCATCGCGATTCCGATTATGACGGCCGCAGCCGGGTATGAATTGCTCAAGAGCTACCATTCCCTTTCCTCCGATTACCTGGCATTTTTTTTGCAGTAGGCTTTATTGTGTCGTTTGTTGTCGCATTTTTTTGGCGGTCGTTACCTTCATCAAGTTTGTGCAGAGGGCTTCCTTGACCTATTTTGCTTACTACCGGTTCCTTGTGGCTATTATTTTCTGGTTGTTTTTTTTGCTGAAATAGCGTCCGATGGTGATTCGGATCCCGTTTGACTGCGGCGTTTCCTCTCTCACATTGATTCTTGGCGCTTATTGACATTTTGGAGGAAACTATTACAGTAGGGAATAGACTACAACATTTAGGAACGCGGGGGCTGTCTATGCGCCTAATGCCACTGGAGAACGTGGTTCCCGGTATGAGGCTTGCCAAGAGTATTTATAACCAAGACGGTATGGTGCTGCTGAGTGAAAATGTCGAATTGACTCATAATTTGATGCAAGCTCTCAAGCGCCATGGATTTCTCAACGTATATATCAGTGAGCCGAGCACGGACGATATTACTTTCTTAGACCCGATTTCGGATGAAACCCGTCTGCGGGCGATTTCCGAAATCCGCTTGAATTTCCGCAAGGTGATGGATGAGAACAACCGGAAGAGATTGCCCAGCTATCATCTGGGAAAATCCTTCAGCAACGTAATGACCATGATCATTGACGATCTAAGCTCTCACCAGGACGCGATGATCATGCTTACGAATATTTGCATCGTCGACCACTATTTGTATCAGCACTCTTTGAACGTCTGCATTTATGCCACATTGTTAGGCATTGCATACGGTTATTCCAGGGACGAGTTAATGACGCTCGGTCTCGGAGCGCTGCTTCATGATATCGGGAAAACCCTGATCAGCCCAAATCTGCTTCAGAAGCCCGGTGAACTCAGTGATGACGAATATGACGCGGTGAAGAAGCATTCCGAGCTTGGCTTCTCGCTGCTGAAGGATGAGCCAATATTCCTCTGCTTTCGGCCCACTGCGCCTACCAGCACCATGAAAGAATCGACGGGAGCGGATATCCGCGAGGCATCAAAGGCGATGAAATCCATGACTACGCCCGTTGGATAGGGATGGTTGACTCCTACGACGCGATGACGAGCAACCGGATTTACCGTAAGGCTATGCTGCCTCACCGCGCGCTGGAGGTTCTTTTCACCGGAGCGGGGACGTTGTATGACAAGAACAAGATCGAGCTGTTCAGAGACAAGCTGGCCATTTATCCGATCGGTGCCGGCGTTGCTTTGAGCACACTCGAGAAAGGCGTGGTAGTCGACCTGAACTCGGTATCCCCGCAGCGGCCGATTATAAGGATTCTGCAGGATGCGGCCGGACAGAAGCTTGAAGTTCCATACGAGATCGATTTATCGAAAAAGCTGTCGGTCATGATCGTCGATGTGGAATGATTTTTTTTATTTTTTTTAAGTCAGGTGTGAAGTACATGAACGACAAGAATGGTATTGCGCGACTGGCTCCGCTTACCCCGCACAATGACCCGTGGGATCCGATCCGCTCTTTGACGCGGCACGGCCGGCATGTGCTGACCAGCGTCGAATTCACGGTCACCAATCTTTGCAATATGAGATGCGAGCACTGCGCGGTAGGCGACGCGCTCGCGATGAAAGAGGGACCCAAGCTGCCCCTCTCTTTCATTTTCAAGAAGCTGGACGAAGTAGAGCATCTGGAAACGATCAGCATCACCGGGGGAGAACCGTCGTATAACAAAAACACGGTAAGCGAGTACATCGTTCCGCTGCTGAAATACGCCAGGGACCGCGGAGTCCGGTCCCAGATCAACTCGAATATCACGCTCGATTTATCGCGTTATGAAGAGATGGCGCCGTATCTGGACGTTATGCACATTTCTTTTAACTACTTGAATGGCGACGATTTTCACGAAATCGGTTTCGCCGGATCGCATCATCAGGTTGCCAGGGAAACGGCGTGGAAGATGTATGAGCGAATGATGGACAATGCCAAGCGTTAAGCCAGGGCGGTGTGTTCGTTTCCGCCGAATCGATGATTAACTATAGAACCCGCGATAAGCTGCCGCAAATCCACCGGTTGATCGATGAGATGGGCTGCAGCAGGCATGAGTCCATCCGATGTATCCAAGCGCATTCGCCTCCCGTCTGCCGATCCTTTCATTAGATGAGTTCCGTCAGGCAATCCATGCTCTGCTCGATCACCGCAATCCTTCGCTTTGGATGCTGTTCGGCACTCTTCCTTTCTTCGCCTGCAGCGATTCGCCTGAAGATCGCCGTGTGGTGCAAAGATTAAGGGAAGAGCCGAACGTAACGGTACGCAACGATCCGGACGGCCGCAACCGGCTGAATGTGAATTTGTTTACAGGCGATATTTTTTTGTGACGGATTTCGCGGATTTACTGCCCTTGGGCAACATAACGCGTGATGATACGCTGGATGGTGTGTTCGAGGCTTGGGCGGGCCATCCGCTGAACGGAACGGTCAATTGCCACTGCCCGGCGGCGAGCTGCTGCGGGCCGAATCTGCTGGTGGCTGATTCTTACTATAAAAGCGTAGACTTCAAAAAAGAGAACAGCGCTGATTTAACCGTAATGGCGCAATTTTGATATAATGTTGCCGGAACGTCTGTTTAATCGGGGCGGACAAAAGGGGGAAGCGTTATCCATGTTTGATGTAAAGCTGATCCGTTATTCGGATCCCGAACGCACTTATTTGGCTCATTCAGCCGCCGTTTATTTGGGCAAGCCTGATGTGGACAACGTGAAAAGCCTCTCAGCATCATCCGCAAAGGCGACACTCTGGCTATTTTCCGCGGCGAGCATGCAAGGTTTGAATTCAAGACGACCAAAGTCGTATATGATCATTTGATCACTTATACGACCCAGAACATGAGAGCCTGCGGCGGACTGAGGGCTAACGAGGCGACCGTGTTCGTTCCGCCTGTCGAGGATGACGATCCGGTGTATTCGGAGCTTGGGATGAAGCACCTGAAAGCTTATCAGGACCTGGTGCACGGAATTGATATCGAAACCAACGACCCCGTGAAAAAAAGAAAAGGCTGCAGGCCGCCAGATCCGTCGCTCCGATGAGTGTGCAGCTCCACTATGTGTTCGAGTTTAACCTGGGTACTTTAATTGAGGCCATCTTTCCGCAGCGGATCTGGACACCGGGCGCCCAGCTGGACACGAAACAGGTGGTTCAGCGTATGTATGAGCTTGTGCATGAGCAGGACCCTGAGATGTGGGACCTCATATATGACTATTACGGGCCCGAAGCCAGGCATGGAAGAAGGTCAGGAACAAGCTGAGAAAAGAAGACCCGCAGCTCTACTCTCAGATAATGGAAAAGTACGGAGCAATGAAATCCATGTGGGAATAGGAGCAGCGTGAATGCCATATCAAACGTTAGCGATTTTAGCTGCAGGCTTCGCTTTGCTTTATGGTTTGTTTACCGTAGGATCTCCCTTTTTTGCTGGCTTTGGTTACCGTCATCTTCCTGGATCCTCTGATTGTGTTAATCATGAAATACAATAAAATGGGGCGCATGGCCGCGGCTTCGATCGTGTGCAGCCTGTTCGTCCTGCTGACGCTCTTCCTGACGTATTTGATCGGCTCAAAATCGTCACCGAACTGGGGGCCTTTGCGGCCAACGCGCCCAGGTATCTGAATGATGCCAATCTTTATCTGCAGGACGCCTCCGACCGTTTATACAACGCGCTACCCGGCAATATTGCCGAAGGGCTGAAAGGGTGGCTCGCAGGCGGATTTAATACGCTGACAGACACGCTGAAAAGCCTGATCGCGGGCTTCTCGTCGTATGTCCTGAATGTGGCCAAGACGATTCCGGGTTTATTTATCTATTTGATTGTGTACACGATGGCAGTCTATTTGTTCGCGTTCGGCGTGCCTTCCTTGAAGGAATCGTTTCTCGGGCTGTTCGAGCCTGCGTCACGGGCGAAAATGGATACCGTACTCGGCAAGCTGAGGGGAGCTGTATTCGGTTTTCTGCTGTCGCAAATCATTTTGAGCTCCTTACTTATGTTATGACTTTATTCGGCCTTCTCATTCTGGGCGTGGATTTTCCGCTGGCGATCGCCCTGCTCATTGTTGTTGTGGAAGTTCTGCCCATTCTGGCACTGGCTCTGTGCTCATACCCTGGGCCGTATACGAGTACATAGCCGGCAGTGTGTTTCTTGGCAGCGGACTCGTTGTCATGTTCCTGCTGATTTCGATCGTCCGACGAATTATTGAGCCCAAAGTCCTCGGCAACGCCGTAGGAATTAACGCCTTGGCTGCATTAATTTCCATGTACGTCGGATTCAAGCTTTTCGGTGTCATGGGATTGATTCTCGGGCCGGTTGCCGTAGTCGTCTATCAAGCGATGAGAAAAGTGGGACTGCTCAGTTTTAAATTTAAATTGGAATAATCGGAAGCCTGGATTGTAATTTTCTTACAGCCGGGTTATAATAATTGGAAATCGAACATGAGCATCAGGCCGATGAAGAGAATCCAACTCGGAGGCGTTTATGACCAGAGCGTCTGGAATCGAATTGCTCCCTAAATAAACCGGGAACCGTCCCGTTATCGCGGAACCAAGCGGACTGTGTTTGCTTTTAAGGCAGATATGGTCAAGTTGGGTGGCACCGCGAGCAGAGCGCTCCTCGTCCCAATCGGATGAGGGCGCTTTTTTGTGTTTTTTAGAAATATAAAAAAAGGAGACGGTGCTATGTTAAGCATCAGGTTTATCAGGGAGCATGCGGAGGAGCTGCAAGCGGCAGCCGAGCAAAAAAAAGCTGAAGGTCTCGATCAAAGAAGTGCTGCTGCTCGATGAGCGCAGGAGGCAATTAATGCATACCGTTGAAGAGCTGCGCGGGGAGCGGAATGGGAAGTCGCAGGATATAGCCGCAAAGGTGAAATCGGGAGAACTGGAGGAGGCCGAGCGGATCCGGGCGGAGGTAAAGAGGATCAACGGGCAGGCCGCACCCTTGGAACGCGAACTGGCTCTGGCGGAGCAGCGCTATCAGCGTGAGATGGCATTGGTGCCCAATCTGGTGTCGCCGGATACACCTGCCGGAGAGTCGGATAAAGATAATGTGGAGATCAAAAGGGCGGGCGAGCCTCCTGTGTTTGATTTTCCGGCGGAGGATCATGTGCAGCTCGGCGATAGGCTGGGCCTGATCGACATACCGAGAGGAGTGAAGGTGGCTGGCACCCGGAATTATTATCTGAAGGGAGCCGGGGTCTATCTCCAGCGCGCCGTCCAGCAGCTTGCGCTGGATATGCTGCATGAGCGCGGATTTACTCTGCTTGAAGTGCCGCATATGCCGGCGGGGAAGCGATGTTCCATACTGGATTTTTTCCCTCTGGGCGAGGATCAGACGTACCGGATCGGCGAAGAGGACAACAAGTGCTGATCGACACGGGGGAAGTCCCTTTGGTCGCTTATTACAGCGGTGAAGTGATCGATGTATCGAAGCCCGTCAAGCTGGCTGCGGCGTCGTATTGTTTCCGCAAAGAGGCAGGCTCGGCAGGGCGGGATGTGCGCGGCCTGTACAGGGTGCACCAGTTTGCCAAAGTCGAGCAGGTGATTATATGCAGGAACGATGCGGAAGAAGCGGAGGCGATTTTGCAGGAGATTACGGAAAATGCCGAGGAGTTTATGCAGCGGCTGGAGCTGCCTTACCGGCTGGTCGCTGTATGCTCGGGGGATCTCTCGCAGAAAAAATTACAAGCAGTACGACATCGAAACCTGGATGCCCAGCCGGGAAAGCTATGGGGAAACCCATTCGTCATCTCTTTTGCTCGATTTTCAGGCCAGACGGTCGAACATCCGTTACCGTGACGAAGAGGGCAGGCTGCAGTACTGCTGCACGCTTAACAATACGATGGTGGCTGCGCCCAGGATCCTCATTCCTTTGTTGGAAAACCACCAGAGAGCGGACGGGACGGTGTATATTCCTCTGGCACTCCGCAAATATATGAACGGGATTGAAGAAATCAGGCATGCATAAAAGCTTTCCCCGCTGTGTTATATTTTCGCCAAATTTTGTAATACTGGGTACTATAGGCGAATTCAGAACAGGACGGGTGATTACGATGCAGGCAGTATATCAAAGAATGGCGGAGCTCTGGACGACCAGAAAACGGAGGAAGCTGACGGATGAGGAACAGGATGAGCTCAATCTCTGTCTGGAGGCAAACGCAACGCATATTTGGAAGAAGCTTAGAATCGAGAATTTATCCTTGCTCGCCTCGATGACGGGCGATTACGACTGGCTGCATGAGCTGTGTGCGGAACTCGAGCAGATGGAACCCAAGCCCCCGGCCAAGAAAGAAAACGATTCCTGCGGATAGGCAAAAAAAAGTAACAGTTGCCGTTCCGCTTTTTTTTGCATATAATAAGAACAAGTGTTCTGTTTATCGGGATTCAACGAGTGTTTTGCAGATAAAGCCGTCATACTTAGACTCGTTTTACAGGGAAATCCGGGAGGTGTTCTAATGAAGGAGTCACTGCTTCGCTTGGTTGGCAGAAGGGTGGAAATCGTCTATTTAGACAGGCATAACCGATTCAGCCAGAGGTACATCGAAATTCGCAGCATAGAAGGAAATCAGGTGAAAGCCTTTTGTCTAACCCATGGAGCCCCGCGTGTTTTCAGGACCGACCGTATTTTGGCGCTAAGACCGGCAGGTTGGAGGGCGGCTGGACAATAGCGGCTGAATTCTAACTGCGGCAGGTCCCCGGATCCTGGAAGGTCTTCAGAGCACAAAAAAAATGGCTTAATTCCAGTGCGTATTTTTTCCCTTTTTTTGTTCCAAGCTTGAAGGTATTCATTCAGGGATTGTTTCATCTGTGTGTACTCGGGTAATTCAGTATAGGAAAGTATATGTCGAGGAGAGGGAGATCAACAGATGGACAATAGTGTAAACGATTGGAATTTCTTTCTTATGAACAATGGCGGGGTATGGCGAATCCTGGCTGGGTTGCTCGTTCTCTTCGTGGGACTGGCGGTCGCCAAGTTTGCGGGGAAAGCGATACACAAAAGTTTGGCGAGAACTTCTTTGGACAATCACGGAAAGTATATTTTCCCGAGAATATGAGCCTCAGCTCTGTGATTGGCTCGGTAGTAAGAGGCTTCCTTGTCCTCGTTACTTTGCTGATTGTATTGGAGCTGCTCAGATTCAGTTTCATCCTGAATCCGTTCGTCGGCATCATTAACGGCATTACGGCCTATGTTCCTCTGCTGCTTGGCGCCCTGCTGCTTGCCGCCGTCGCTCATATTATTGCTACAATCGCAAAACGGACGGTACAGTACTTGCTGGGCACGGAAACCGCCAAGCGGGCCGTTCCCTATCTCGCCCAGTATAAAGATGTCGCTGGAAGCTTGATGTATGCGCTCATTCTTCTGCTGTTTGCTCCCAACATCCTGGATGCGCTGCAGATCAGGGCCATCTCCGAGCCGATCGGCATGGTTGTGAACTTGATCATAAATTATCTGCCGATGATTGCGGCTGCACTTATTTTAGTTATAATCGGACATTTTATAGCGAAATTCGTCGCCACTTTGACGGAACAGGTAGCCCGTTCCCTGAATTTGGAAAGATGGACAGGACCGGAAGTGAATGCGCCGGTGATTCTGGGCCGCACGGTGTATTTCCTCATCCTGTTCCCTCTCGCGGTACAAGCATTGGGCCTGCTTCATATCAACGCGATTCAGGAACCCGCCCAGCGCGTTCTGGATACTGTGATGTCCTGGATTCCGCGGATTGCTATCGCGGCAGCGCTGATCTATGTAGGGTATCTGATTGCCAGGATCGTCTACAATCTGGCGCTCACCTTTCTGTCCCCGCTTAAGATAGATGAGAAGCTGGCTCGTTTGCTGCCTTCCATCCGGACGAAACCGGATTTGTTGAACGCGGACGGCACGCCGTTGTCGGCTTCGCCGGGAGCAGCAGAGGAAGCTCTTTCCAAAGATTCCATCGCCGGAAGCAAATCTTCTATTACCCATTGGATCAGCTGCCTGATTTCGGTGTTGGTATTCGGATTCTTTCTGGTCGAAGCAACGAATTTGCTCGGACTGCAGTTTATCTCAAGCTCAGCGGCGGCCTTGATGGTACTGCTTCCCAGATTGGTGCTTGCGGCGATTATTATCTATGCGGGAATCTTTCTTGGAGAATTGGTTGAACGCAAACTCAGCGCACAGAGCCCTTTTAAAGGATTCATGAAGCCTGTTATTGTAGTGCTGGCGGTAGTGATCGGACTAACGGAGGTAGGTTTGGCCTCGATCATTGTCACCTCCGGGTTTATGTTCGTCATGGGCGCTATGGCCGTAGCTTTTATGATCGCAGTAGGAATCGGCAGCATCCCGGCCGTGAAGCGTTTCTGGGAGCACAGACAGCAATAAGCTTCCGGAATATGCATAGATACAGCAAAGCCAAGAGCCTCCTCCATGAGGCTCTTGGCTTTGCTGTATTTCTATGTGGCTGCCAAGTTTACCACAGCGGCCAAGCTTGCCTCACTTTTGCTGCATAGATTTTTTGTGCGGCTAAATGCGGCGATGTATGCTAATATGGGTAATAGTGTGAACATATACAAAAAAACAAGGGAGAACCGTGAGAATGACTGTGAACAAAGTCGCGCCAGAGGCTATGATTTTTTGACTTGGACGGCACGCTGTTTCAGACGGAAACGCTGCTCGTGCCTGCTTACCATGCCACTTTCGAGAAGCTGAGAGAGGAACGGCTGCACACCGGAGAAACGCCCGACGTCTCGATAATGCTGGGCTGCCTGGGCATGCTGCTGGAGCAAATTTGGAAGCAGGTCATTCCCGACGCTTCACCGGAAGCGCATCGCAGAGCGGACGAGCTGTTGGAATATTTTGAAGATCAGGGGTTAAGGCTGGGACAGGGACTGTTATATCCTGAAGTCAAGGAAACTTTGGATCAGCTGCACAGGAAGGGGATCCGCCTGTTTGTTGCGAGCAACGGCCTGGAGTCGTACGTAAAGGGCGTCATCCACAGCAAGGGCCTGGCTCACTTGTTTGATGGGCTTTACAGCGCGGGAGAATACAAAACGAAAACGAAAGTGGATCTGGTGCGGATACTTCTGGAAAAGCACGGTGTGAAGACGGCTGGATGGTAGGCGACCGTTCTTCCGATGTGGAAGCGGGTAAAGGCAACGGCCTGGAGGTGGTCGGCTGCCGCTATGCAGGGTTCGGGAAGGAAGACGAGCTGGCGGGCGCGGATCGGATCATTCAACAGTTCAGCGAGCTGGCCGTGCTCGTTTAAGGAATAAAACAAAGGAGGCTTCCTAAGACGAAGTCTCCTTTGTCTTTTTTTCTGCTTCAGCAGCCAAGCCGCGTACTCCAGCGGCCTTGAAATGGCCTTCTTGTACGTTTCCGTTTCTCCGATCCTGTAGAAAATCTCCCGGGACGGTTTCGGATTCACTTCCAGAATCCAGGGATGGCCTGAAGGATCGACGGCGATGTCGATACCCAGCTCACACAAATGGCCGAATTTGGTCTCCAGATACTCCGCCGTATCAAAGCCTAATTTATTCAGCTTGCCGATCACCTTCCCGATCCTTCTTCGGAACTGAATGTGCGCTTCAGCAATGTTTCCAGAGGAACGGCGGCGCCTCCGCCATGCAGATTGGATGTGATGCTGCGCTTCGGCCCGATCCGGCCCGCGCATCCGGTGATGTCCCATTTTCCGCTTCTGTCTTTCTGGATCAAAAGGCGGTAATCGTGGACCCGCCCATCGGAAAGGGTCAAAGGAATACCTTGCTGAATGACATATTTGTCGGACAATCCCCATGCTTTTAATTGGGCTGTAATCTGCCGCTCGGTCATTCTGCGAGGGTGGAGCATGTTTCTTTGCGGGTCTCTGCCCTGTACAATATATTCCTGTTTGGAGAGGCGATGCAGCTTGAGCACTCCCCTTCCACCGGTGCCGTTGATCGGCTTGAGAATGAGCAGGCTGTGGCCCGGAAGAAAGCTGCTCAGGTCCTTCCCGCTGCTGTATTTGCACGTCTTCGGTATATGCCGCGTCAGTTTGTCGCAATCGCTTAAAATTCCATGCATGACCCACTTATTGGCAAGCGGCTTCCCCAAGTAGTCGATATGGGAGTTCCTTTCCCGGAAGTCTTTTACTTTTGCCGACATCTCGGCACCCTGATAACGGGCCCGGTCATAGACCAGGGAAGGAATGCGGATACGTTTCCTCACCCATTCGCAGGATAAGGCATTATAGTATAAAGCGTTCACGGTGCCCTCCTCCGGAGCCTCGTCGTCAGGAGTAAAAAACGAAGACCTCGATTCCATATCTTTTTTTCCCTGCAGGCACAGCTTCCTGAAATAGGAAATTTCCTCCAGCTTATTGCCGTTTAAATATACGGCTAATACCCCGAGTCGTGCTTTGGCCAAGGCTGGTCACCTTCTTTTTTTTCTTTCGGCAGTCTTTACCCCAGTCTTCTTTCGCTTTTGTTTGCACAGGAAAAGGCTGTACCTTATGATCTGTTCCAATGAGGTTTTCCGTATGTCAGGCTCATCGAACTTCATGGGCTTGGAGTTCGCCTCAAAAAAACCAGATTTGCCCCTCCCGGTCGACGCCGAGGTCCATGGACATTTCGCCCAAGGTGTTGCCGCAGGAGTTTTCAATTTGCTTGGCTATCAGCAGTGCGGCCTGCTTCGTCCGGGACAGTACGCGTTTGGCGTCACTGACGCCGAAGGAGGAAGTGAGCAGCTTGCCGGGATCATCGATCATACCGCCTCTCGGGACATGCGTCGTAATGCTGAGCTTGCCGGCCACTCTCGCTCCGATGCCCGATAATCTCCATCTTCCGGCGGAGTTTTTTTCTGCATGAGGACGCGCAGGTCGTACGGCCTTTGCTTATAAGACGCCAGATCGATCCCCTGCTGGACGATATAATCCTCTGTGTTGATCTGCAGTAATTTGATACGGTTCCAGACGCTGCGAATGTCAGGGTAGCTGGAAATGTGGCTTAGCTTGCCGTCCTGTATCGACAGCCGGAACTCTCTTCTTTTGTGATTGCCGCTTCTGCGTTCCAGCTTCATAATCCCTTTGCCCGCTTTGCCTTTGCTCGGCTTCAGATATACGGAGGAGTAGCTTTGCAAAAGATTCTCCAGCGTCTCGGCATCCGTCAGTTTATGAGTGGAAGGGATATATTTTTTTCGTCGCTTTGGATTTATTCAGCCATTCGAACAATGTCCATTTATTGAAAAAAGCAAGGGTTGAACAGTTTCACCGAACTGCTCTTCATGCAAGCCTGTATGGCCTGCTGCACCTCGGGGAGCTGTTCCTGGGAGCGGTAAGGAACGCGATTATATACCACCTTGGGAGCAGGAACGCTCGTGCGGTACCACTTGCTGTTCAGAAAATTGTATTGAAACCCGTTCAAATGAGGGACGGATAAAGAAAACTCTTTGGCTGTCACTACATACACCAACAGCCCATGCTGCTGCCCGGTCCGGATCAGGTCGATAAAATTTTCCTGATTCCCTTTGAACAACCCCGCCCCGTCATCCACGGTCAGGATCGCCATTGCCGGTACGATGTGCTCGTGGTAGGTGAATCCCATTCAGGAGTCCCTCCTCACGCGGAATTTACTTAAATACAGGCAGTAATCCACCAGATTCTCAATCGATTCCCTGCCCTGGGATTTCAAGGAGGGGTGCTTGAAGATAGAGCGCCCCGGTTTGGCGTTGGCTTCGAACATCCACACCTTCTCATCCTGGTCGATCCCAAGATCGAAGCCGAGCTCACCCAGCAAATATTTGTTGTTCTTCTCGATCTGCTGCGCCAGCATCACGGCGGTTTCTTTGGCGTTGTCGAGCACGGCTTCGGCTTTGGGGCCAAAGGTTTGCTTCAGCGCCTGTTCCGGCGTCATCAGCACGCCACCGCTGCGGATATGGGTCGTTACGCTTCCCTTACCAGCCTTCTTGGCCCCGATTCCAGCGACGATCCACTCGTTGTTTCCGTTCTTGGTCATATGGAAACGGAAGTCGATCGGGCAGGAATCGATTTCAACCAGCCGGATGCCTGCTGCGCCACATACTGGTTGAATATGGATTTATTTTTTGAACAGCTTCATCAAGTCGCTGAATTTGTTGAACCGAAGTAGCACATTTCTGCTGCCGCTGCGGTATCTTGCAAAATATCCCCGTTCGCGCATAGGTCAGACGGTAAATTCCGATGCCCAGGCTCCCGCCCGTCGGCTTTAAATAAACGAATTTGTGCTTTTCAAGCATTTCCTTCAGTTCCGCGGCGGTTGTTGGTAATCGAATCGGGCACATGCTTGTGGGCCTCCTCCCCTTCCAGCAGCCGGTAAACGTCGGATTTGTCAAAAAAAACTCCAATTGTAAAGCGGAATATTCCTTCGCACGAACCTTTCTTTAAACTCGTTGATTTGAAGCGTGGCTTCCACTTTGCGGTTGTGCAGCCGGTTGTAGACGATATCGGGCAGCGGGACGGTTTTTCTTGACCAGCCTCCGTTCTGATGGATAAAATAACCGGTTATCGTCTCCTGCTGCCAGTTCACATCCGAAGGAGTAAAGGCGAAGGGGATGGACTTTTTTGGCGCAGGCCTGCACAAAGGATTTGATGAATGCGTTGGGCCCGGAACCGGTCAGCACGCCGATCAGCGGGCCCAGCCGGATTTCGTTTATGGAATCGCTCTGGATTGAACAGGCTCCGGTTTTCGGTATTTTTTAACAAGTTCATTATGGAGACCGGGATATGAATCTGGTTGCCTATTCTTTTTTACCGCTCTGACCTGAACCGTTACCGATTTCGAGCCCAGCTTCAGGGAGACGGTCTTTGCTTTGCCAAGTTTTAGAGCCTTGATTAAGGATGAGGATAAAAAAACCGCTTTTTTCCGTACGCTGTGCGGCATGGATCGTGCAGGTAGTCAAACTCATGGGTAGCCTCCTAAAATCACTCTATTCGATAAGGTCCGGTCAGCCAGATAGCGGGCATACCGGAGCGGATTGACCACGGAACAGGCTTTGATTTGCTGATCGGGCAGATGCTCAAATGCGGAGCGGCCTGGTTTGGAGTTGGCTTCCAGAATCCAGATCCGGCCGCTCCGGTCAATGCCGTAATCGATGCCGAGCTCAAGCAGCCTGCCGAAGGACTGCTCAAGCAAGGGGGGGATTTTGGCGGATAAACGGTTTAATGTTTGCAGGATAGCGGAGCTTTCATCCGCGCCAAACAGCTTCTGCAGAAAGGGCGCTGCCTCCCAAGCGGTCCCTCCGCCGTGCAGGTTGGAAGTGATTCCCCCTGCTGCGCCTTTCCTGGCGGCGAATCCCGTCAGCGTCCAGCCTCCGGTGCCGTCCTTCTGCACAAGCGCCCGTATATCGTACGGCTCCCCCCAGAAGTCGGTCAGCTGCAGGAAGGGCTGAAGCAAATACCGGCGTTGTCCGGTGAAGGCTTGCAGCCAGCCCAGCAGCTCCCGGGAGTCCCGGAAGCTGATCTCAATTTGCCGGTTGTTAAAATCTCTTCCCTTGACCGAATATTTATCCTCGGAAGGCTCTCCGCAGGAGCGCCTCTCGACCAAGAGGCCTCCTTTGCCTTGGGAACCGGCTTCTGGCTTAAGATAGGCAGCATCGTGCCGCTGAAGCCAGGTGAGCAGGGCCTGCTTCTCCAGCTTAATCGTATAAGGCAGGCAGGGCTTGATTTCGGCATCCGCTGCAAGCGCCGCGTACACATCGGCTTTGCCTTTGAGTACGCTGCCGAGCAGCCGGATGCCGGGTTCCCTGCGGATTCTGCGCAGCTGGGTCGCGTATTCGTTGAACTGGCTCCCGTTTGTGCAGAAGCAGCGGTCATACACAAAATCAGGGAACGGGCACAATCGCCGCTCCCATCCGGAGGTTTTCCCGGAATAAACATAGCCGGTGACATGGCCGGCCTCCCAGTGGATATCGGCTGGAGAGAATACAAAAAACATAGAGTCCCAGACGGCTGCCTTCCCTGCAGAGCCGGCTGTAAAACTTTTGGCTGGCGAAGGCGGAAGGCCAGGGGATGCGGCGGTCATGATGCCTACGCTGATGTTTTTTTTCCTGGATGAAGCCATTATGGACCACCTCTAGAACTTCGCCAGGTAACGGGCGTAAGTTACGGTTTTGTTTACGGACGGCCGGATTTTCTCTCCCCCCGAGGTGGAGGAATTATCGTCCTTGGAAGGCTTGGAATTGACTTCAAGCAGCCAAATCCTGCCGCTCCGGTCTATGGCCAAATCCACACCCAGCTCGGCAAAATGGCCGTCGACATACTTTTCGATGCCTGACGCGATCTCCAGAGCGGCCCTACGCAGCTTCGGGGAGTAACCGGTTTTGGCGCCGGCCTCCAGATCCGAGTTGGACGTGGCATCATTCACCGAGCTTAACCGGCCTCCTTTGGCAATATTGGATACAAAATGCTGCTTGCCCGCAATCCGTGCTACAGCCGATGTCACGCTCCACTGCCCTTTGTCGTTTTTTTCTGCACCAGCACCCGGAAATCCACCGGACTTCCGTCTACGGACATCAAGGATAGCCCTTGTTGGATTTGGTAGTTCCGCTGCTTGATTTTTTTCCCGACAGCCGGGAGTAGAGCTGGCGTAACCTGGCGAATGACGTACGTTTAGCGCCGTCCTCCCGGGTTACGTGGCAAATGTAAGAACCGTTTCCACGGCTGACACGGATAATTCCTTTACCCAAGCTGCCGGTGATCGGCTTCAGGAACACGGAATCATATTTTGACATCATTTCTTTGAGTACTGCATAACTTTGGAGCATATGGGATTCAGGCAAATATTTATGAAGGCCGCGCTCGTTGTTTAAAGCGTCGAAGACTTCATTTTTTTGTTCAAATATTTTTTTTCGTTAAACACGCCGGCGCCATGCTTTTCCTTGACTTCACTCATAAAATGCTGCACGGCCTGGAGATTCTCCAGCTTGCGTGAGGTCAGGCGGTTATAGACGACATTCGGCACGGGAAAGGTTTTTTTTCTTCCATCCGTGATGAAAGGTGTAGCCGCTGATCGCTTGGGAACCCTCTTTCAATTCCTGCGGAGTAAAGAAGAAGACGAAGGCTCCATAATTGGAACAGGCTTGTGTCAACTCTTTGCAAAACGAAGTCGTAGATCCGAACGGACGATCCGGAGTGTGTGTATGGACGCGGGAAACCAGCACGCCGATGATGGGACCGAGCCTTAACGTCCGGGAACCGGTTTGGCAGCTTGCGCAAAGCTCCATATCGCGTTCGATCTGCATCCTGCCGGCCAGGCTCACATTCATTCTAAGCAAGGATGGGTGGGCGGACGGAACGGCTTTTACCTCCTGCTTCATGGACCCGAACTGCAACTGGACCGTTTCCCCCGACGGAATCCTGCATTTTTTTCATAAAAGTTTGGCTGAGCATGATCGTTTGGTCTGTAAGGGAGCTGCTGGCGCTTTGGATCTGAATTTTTTAATTTGGCTCTGATATTCATTCATGAACCTCCTTCCAGCATCGCAGATACCTGTTTCTGACTGCCAATTGACTACTCCATCATATGAAAGCCCAAAACTCTTGGTGAAAATAAAGCGGAAAACGTTTTGCCGGGCAGAAAATGACGAAATGAAGAAGCTCATTGATTCATGAAGCGAATTCTGGCACAATAGAGGGTGCATTGACACTTGCTTTAATTAAAGGAGAGATCATCAGTTGAATATCCACGACATTGCCCACGATTTGGCGAAAGCACTTAAAGCAAGCCAGGAAATAAGCGACATTAAAAAAAATACAGAGCCGAAATTGAAAAAAAGATCCGCAGACAAAAGAGATGTTCGACGACTTCAGAAAACGCCAATACGACATCCAGCAGCAGCTGGTTTCGGGACAAAGCCTTTCCCCGGAAACATCCGAAAATATGGACAAGCTGTATCAGGCGGTTAATTCCAACCCGCTCATCCGTCAAATGTACGAAGCAGAAAACAGGCTTTCCGTCATCATGGACGATATTCAGAGAATTATTACGGAACCGATCAGGGAAGTATTGTAAATCATCGGGGGCTGTTGGAACTCTGACAGTCCCTTTAAGTTTCATTCAAATCCACTGCACGCTTGTATAGACAAAAAAGAGGTGACAGGGAATAAAAAAGCAGAAGTTGACGGAACTGGGTGTGGTCCGGGCGCTCGCGATTCTCGCGGTGCTTGTTATCCACGTCACCGCGCAGGGGACAGTTACCCTCCCGCAGACGGGGCTGTCCGGACTTGCTTATTTATGGGCGAACAAAATCAGTTATTTTGCCGTGCCGCTGTTTATCGCGCTGAGCGGCCTGGTGCTTTTTTTACAGGTATGACGGAGATTGGTGCGGCCGGCAGGCCGTACAGTTTTGGATAAAAAAAAGAGTGCGCCAGATTGTAATCCCTTATCTGATCTGGACGGTTATCTACACTTTGTACGAGGCCTGGGTATATGACCCGAAGGCGTTCAAGCTCAATTTCGACCGTTTTGGAGAAACGGTATTGTGGGGAGAAGCGAAGTACCATTTGTATTATCTGGTCATTATGGTTCAGTTTTACCTGCTTTTTTCCTTTGCTGATGACGCTCGTGCACAAGTTTAGAAGCTTCAGGGTCTTGCTGCCCGTCGCAGGTGTTGCCATTCAGCTTGCCGTGTACGTGTACAGGTACCGGCTGGAGAAGCCTCTTGAGCACGCCTATCTGTATTGTGCGACCTATTTCGGTTATTTTGCGGTCGGCAGCTTTATCGGACTGCACTACCGTGCCATCCACGAATGGCTGGGCAAGCATAAAACGGCGGTTTACTCGCTGTTTGCCGCTGCGGGAATCGTTTACTCAGGCATGTTCCTGCTGAATCGGTTTGAATTCTTTTTCCCCGGCTACTGGTATGACCTGGTGTACTTCATGTACTGCTGCGCTGCGCTTCTGTGCTTTATACTGGCGGGAAGCCGGCTGCCGGGCCGGATGCCCGGAGTTTACCGTGTTCTGAATGCTTTAGCCGGTGTTTCCTTCGGAATTTATCTCATCCATCCGATGGTTCTTACCGCGTGGAACCTGAAATTTACGGACCATGCTGCACAGCATACATTTTTTGCTGATGTCCTTGCTCGGGTTTGTTGTGACCCTTGCCGTTCCTTGGCTCGCGATGATTGTGTACAGAACAGGCCAAAAGCAGTTTAAGCGTAGGGTATCCCGTTAACAGCAAATCTGACGGTCAAGCCGGCTGACTGAAAAAGCGATCATATTTTCTCTCCCAGGCTAATAAAATAGAATGTACAAGTAGTCAGATGGGGGAGTGAGGGCCGTGAAAGGTACCAAAAAATATGGTTTATATGGCTGTTGCACTGGGAATGCTGATTTATGCGCTGCCCCAGTTGGAAATTGGACAAGGGCTGACGGCGCCTACGATTTTCGGGATTTTGTGGATTTGCCTGGCGCTGCTCATTATCGCTGCGCATCTGCATGAGCTGCTCGGTGTGGACGCGGAGATGAAACAAAGAATGGCGCAGGTGGAACGCATGAAAGCGTGGCAGATGGAGCAAGCCGTCCAAGGGCGCCGTAAATTGTTTCAGTTCCGCAAGTAGGAGATGACGGTGTCTTTGACGCATCTTTTCTCTTTTAGCGCGAGCTTAAAAAAAAGCCGGATGCAGCGATCAACTCGCGCATCTGGCTTTCTATTTTAACGTTATAGAAAACTGCCGGAGGGCAAATGGAGCATCTTGGTTCTTGCTCTTTCCGCAGAGGAAACCGGTTCTGTAGGACGGTAAGCAAACGGCGGCGGAGCTCAATGAGCAGGCGGTTTCGCAAGGCTTGGATTTTATAGTCATCACTTAACACAATATTCTGCAGGCCGCTTGCGAGGATTTAAAGCAATATGCATAATAGGAGGGGCAAGAATGCCGGTTTTGACCGTTCAACAACAGCAGTTTTCCATCGAAGGGATTCTGTTTGATAAGGATGGAACGCTGTTGGAATTTTTTTGCGGCTGTGGGGCGTATGGGGCAAACTGATGAGCGATCAGGTTTGCAACAGGGTGGCCGCTTTGGGCGGCGACATTTCGGGTGAATTCAGGGGCAAGCTTCTCGGCACTCAATATGATTCACTGGGGCAGCTCGCCGGCTACGATCTGCAGGGCCCTTTATCGATAGCTTCGATTCCCGAAGTGGAAGGCATTCTCGCCTGGCAGCTTTACAAACACGGCTTGCCATGGAATGAATCCCTCACCGTTATCCGCGGCTTTCGCGATAAAGCGAATGAGGAAATCGAACGAACACGTCCGGCAGTCCCTACGCCGGGACTGCTGCCATTCCTCGAACAATGCGTGTTATCCCGAATTCCTCTGTGTGTGGTGACTGCTGACGATACAGCTGAGGCTCGTAAGCATTTGACATGGATGAATGCCCTGCACTATTTTCAGGATGTCATCGGAGACGACCAGGTGACGGAGGGAAAGCCGGATCCGGAGATGGTAAGACTCGCTTGTGAAAGATTAGGGATTGAACTCGAGAGTGGCCGTGATTGGAGATACGAACGGGGATATGCAGATGGGAAGAGCGGCTGGAGTTGCCGTAACGATCGGTTTAAACGCGGATCCCGAAATCCGTTTGAAGCAAGCTGACTTTATGATCACCGATTTCAGCCAACTCAGCGTACTTGCTTGACAGACAGACATGCAAGATGGAGCGGTGAACGAATGAAGAAGCATGCCCAGGCATTCAGGACACGTGAAGCACGCCGGATGCCTGAAGCACGCCGGATGCCTGAAGCACGCTGGCTGCCTGAAGCATGCCGGATGCCTGCAATAGTTTTCGCACCCCCTTCGCGTACCTGAATAAAATGAATGGAATGATGAATAATGATCGGCTGGTTGTTTTTTTTAGCTTTAGCGATTGTATTTGAGCTGGCCGGGACGATAACGATGAAGTTTTCAGGGAGCTTTACCAATCTGCTTCCTTCGATCATCATGTTTGTCCTTTACGGCTGCTCTTTGACCTCTTTGACCTTTGCAGTAAAAAAACCATCGACATCAGTGTAGCCTATGCAATCTGGTCGGGACTCGGAACAGCGCTAATCGCGATTGTCGGGTTCTACGTTTTCCACGAGCACATCACGCTGTTAAAAAAATATTGTCCATCTTCATTATTATTGCGGGAGTTGTGGGTGTAAACCTGGCCTCGGGTTCGAGTCATTTCCTTCGGTAGCGGATTGCACGAGCATACAATGAAAAAACGAGCGGCGTAACTTTTAGCAGCCATCGCTGCACGTTTTTTTTGTAATAGAGGCGTTGTGCTCACTCCCGCAGAAGCAGCTGCCATCCAACTGACGATCCGTATTCCCGTGACCGTTATACTTACACTGCACTTTTCACCGCCACCTCTCTTTTCGCCGACTCCTCGTTTTGCCGCATACCTTGCTTGTGCTCTGTTCTAATACAGATTATAATAAAAAAATAGTAGTACAGTTTATGAACGGGGTGTCGGTTTGGACCGGACAAGCAATGATTCCATAACTAAACACGAAAACATTCTTCAATATATCGAGGACTTGAAGCTCGGTTCCAAAATTTCCGTAAGGAAAATCGCCCAGCGAATGAAAGTGTCCGAAGGCACGGCCTATCGCGCAATTAAAGAGGCGGAGAACCGGGGACTGGTATCTACCAAGGAGCGCATAGGGACCGTCAGGGTGGAGCGCAAGCACAGGCAGGACATCGATAAGCTTACTTTTGCCGAAGTCGTTCACATAGTGGAAGGAGAGGTGCTGGGCGGCGAAGGCGGAATGGGCAAAACGCTGCACAAGTTCGTTATCGGAGCGATGGAACAGGACGCGATGCTGCGTTATATCGAGCCGGGCAGCCTGCTGATCATCGGCAACCGCTACCAGGCCCACAGCCTTGCGTTGGAGCATGGTGCGGCAGTGCTCATCACCGGCGGCTTCCACACGAATGACGAGAACCGGAAGCTGGCGGACCAGCTGCAGCTTCCGATCATTTCAAGCTCCTACGACACGTATACGGTGGCTTCCATGATCAACAGGGCCATCTACGACCGGCTTATCAAGAAGAAAATTATGCTCGTTGAGGACATCATCGCCCCCGGCGCACCGGTGAGCACGCTAAGTCCAGGCTCAACCTTGACCGAATGGAGGCTGCTCTCCGACGAAACCGGGCACAGCCGCTTTCCCGTCGTGGACGAGCGGAACCGGGTGATCGGGATCGTCACCCCCAAAGATATGGTGGGAGCAACCCCCCGACCAGACGATCGACAAGATGATGAAGCGCAATCCGCTCACCGTCTCGCCCCACACTCCGGTGGCATCGGCGGCCCATCTCATGATCTGGGAAGGGATCGAGCTGCTGCCCATGGTCGATGAAAGCCGCAGGCTGCTCGGCGTCATTTCCAGGAACGATGTGATGAAAGCTATGCAGTATATCCAGAAGCA
This sequence comes from Paenibacillus sp. JCM 18996, assembly GCA_001313085.1. Next base: position 48,296 of record BBFE01000027.1, read on the forward strand.
GCCGCAGAACGGCGAAACGTTCGAGGACTTGATCTGGTCCCAGTTTGAGGAAGCGACCGACGAGCAGGGCCGGCTGATCTATAAAGGGACGATTACCCCGCAGATGACGAACCACCTAGGCACGGTGTCCGAAGGCGTGCTCACCACACTGATGACCCAAGCCGCATACCACGTGGTCCAGGAGCACAAAAAAAGGTGACATGGTCATGGATAACCAGTCCACCTATTACCTTAAGCCCGTGCACATCGAAAGCCAGGTGCAGATCTGCCCCAAAATTCTCGAATCCAGCCGCAAGTTCAGCAAAATCGATGTCGAAGTGTTCCACGCCGGATCGCTGGTCGGCAAAGCGCTGATCACGGCTCAAATGATCGAAGGGTAGCGGTCACCGCCTGGGCCGAGTATAAAAGCCGAAATTGCGGATACCGGCAAACAAATTGAACAGCCCCAGCAAAAAACACACCGTGCCAAACATGCGCCTGGTATTGGAATCCGAGAAAAAAGAACAGCTGCGTCACCGCGATAGCGACCAGCATCATGCCCATCGCGATATTCATCTTGGCGGCATAAGTCCCGCGAAGCTTGGGCTCCTGCTGCCTTCTGTATTTGAAGCTGTAATAGACGGAGACGCCTGCGGATAGGCAGATAATTAGAAAAAAAGTGCGGTTTGAATCGTCTGAAGCAATGGGATCATCCTTTGGAGGTTTTGCTTCTACTTTATCGATTTCGGACGGCAAAATCAAACGTTTTCCTCAAGGCTCCACCCCTTTGAATACATCGGCGTTAATCCACACGATCAGTTCCGTCTGCACAAGCATCATCGTCCGTACCGTCACGGTGTAATTTTTTCTCGAGTATGCCATGGTAGACTTTCCCGGAGATCAGCTTCTCATAGAGCGGATAGCTCTCCCCGAAGGCGGCGCTATCGCGTCCCAGAACGATGCTGAGATCGTCCCTTACCCTTCTCCTAAGCTCCTGCTCCGTCCCTTTGTCAATCGTGTTCTTGCCCCCCTGCAGCACGCGGATATCGAGCTTTTTTGATCACTCCGGCTCTGTTGCTGGTTTTGTGGAGCAGTTTCATTTCTTTATGCAAAATCTCTATTTGCGCTTGCAGTTCCAGGTTCCGGGTATAGACCAAATCGATTGTACGGCGGTTAACCGCCAGGAATAATGCACAGCCGACAATCACCCCGACCAGAAAAAAAGACCCGACCCCTGCATCAGTCTGCGGTATCGTTCGAAAGGAGGCACCCTCAAGACTGTCCGCCGCCTTTGCACATCCATTGAATCAGCGAACAGGACATGGAAGCGCCTATAAAAGCGCAGACGATCAGCAGGATTTGCTTTACGGCGGGGGACAGATGGCCTTCCACGAAATTGGATTCAATGACCCGGATCGGATCGATCGTGCCGCCGATGGCCGCGACCATGGCCCATATCTTGATCTGTTCGGAGATGCGCAGCATCGTTTCTGTCGGAGCTGAAGGATCAGCACCGCGCCGATCCCGCCCAGCAGCTGCCGCCAAGCACAACTCCAAAGGCTACAAAAAAAATCCAGCGCCATTTTGGCTATAAAATTAATCGGCATCGATATCCCTTCTTTCACAAGGCTAGTCCATTTCCACATGAAGCGGCTGCCTAGATTGCACACTCATTGCTATATGTATATGGGAATCTATGTTCTATTATGATAAAATAATTTTAAGAAACCCCGCGGGCAGCAGCCGGGAAAATGAAGGGAGAACGAACATGAGCCAGTTTGTGCATCTGCACGTTCACAGCGAATACAGCCTTTTGGACGGAGCGGCCCGGACCAGCCAGCTGGTGGAGAGGGCGGCGGAGCTCGGCATGACTTCGCTGGCCCTCACGGATCACGGGGTCATGTACGGCGCCATTCCTTTCTACAAAGCCTGCGCTGCCCGCGGGATCAAGCCGATCATCGGGTGTGAAATGTACTACACCGCCGGTTCGCTGAGAGATAAAGGGACACGGCAGGAGCAGCCTATCTACCATCTGATTCTGCTCGCGAGAAATATGGCCGGCTACCAGAATTTGATGAAGCTTTGTTCGATTGGCCATTTGGAAGGCTTCCACTACAAGCCCCGCATCGACCACGAGCATCTCGCCCTGTACGGGGAAGCTGGTGTGCCTCAGCTCCTGTCTCGGAAGCGAAATTTCCCAGCATCTGCTGTATGACCGGAAGGAAGAAGCCAGGGCGGCTGCCGAGCGGTACAGGGGCATTTTCGGGGAGCATTTTTATCTGGAAATCCAGGATCACGGCCTTGTGGAGCAGAAAAAAAGTAATGAAAGCGATGATCAAGCTGTCGGAAGAGACCGGGATCCCGCTCATTTGCACCAACGATGTGCACTATGTCGCGGCCCAGGACGAACCCGTGCAGGACATTCTCGTCTGTATCGGCACGGGCAAAACGGTAGAGGACGAAGACCGGCTGAAGTTCTCGACGAACCAGATGTTCCTGAAGAGCGCGGAAGAGATGGAGCGGCTGTTTCCCCATGTTCCGGAAGCGCTGGCGAACACTTTGAAAGTGGCGGACAGCTGCTCCTTGGAGCTGGAATTCGGCCGCTCTATCCTGCCGGAGTTCAAGCCTGTGCCTGACGGGCAGTCAGCGGCGGACTATTTGGCGGATTTGTGCTGCAAAGGCTTGTGGGACAGATATTCCCAAACTGCAGGCTGGGAGGAACAACCGCACCGCAAAATGTTGGAGGACAGGCTCCGGTACGAGCTGGATGTCATCGACCGGATGGGCTATTCGGATTACTTTCTGATCGTCTGGGACTTCATCCGGTATGCCCATGAGAACGGGATACCGGTAGGTCCCGGACGGGGATCGGCCGCAGGCAGTCTGGTCGCATACGTGCTCAAGATCACGGACGTCGACCCGATCCGTTTCGGGCTGCTGTTCGAACGGTTTTTTTTGAACCCGGAGCGGGTGTCGATGCCCGATATCGATATCGATTTCAGCGACGAGGACAGGGACCGGGTCATTGATTACGTCGTGCAAAAATACGGCTCCGGGCATGTGGCCAGATCATCACATTCGGGACGATGGCCGCGAAAGCGGCTGTCCGCGACGTCGGAAGGGCGCTGAACGTTCCTTATAACGAAGTGGACAAGGCGGCCAAAATGATTCCTTACGGAGCCCATAATTTGGAAGAGGCGATAAAGCTGAATCCGGACCTGAAAACGCTGGCCGAGCGGAGCGCCCGCACCGCGGAGCTGCTGCAGATGGCGATGAAGGTGGAAGGCATGCCCCGCCACGCTTCCACGCACGCGGCGGGCGTCGTCATCTCGCGTGAGCCGCTCACCCGCTACGTTCCGCTGCAGGAAGGCTCGGAGCAGACCGCGCTGACGCAGTATTCGATGGAGAACCTGGAATCCATAGGCCTGCTCAAAATGGATTTTCTCGGCCTGCGGACCTTGTCGATCATTCAGAGGACGGTCCGCTGGATCGAAGAGCAGTATGGGGTTGCGATTGATTTTCAGAACCTTCCGATGGACGATGAACCGACCTATGAGCTGCTGAGCAAAGGGGATACGACCGGCATATTCCAGCTGGAGTCCGCGGGCATGCGGCGGGTGCTCAAGGAGCTGAGGCCGTCGGAATTTGAGGATATCGTCTCGGTGCTGGCTTTGTACCGCCCGGGACCGATGGAATTTATCCCGAAATATATTGCCGCCAAGCACCAGCAGATTGAGGCGGAATATCCGCATCCCGATCTGGAACCGATTCTTGCCGATACTTACGGCATCATCGTCTATCAGGAGCAGATTATGCAGATCGCGTCCAGAATGGCGGGATTTTCGCTGGGTGAGTCGGATTTGCTGCGCCGCGCCGTAAGCAAGAAAAAAGCGCGAAGTGCTGGACGAGCAGCGGGCGCATTTCGTGGCCGGCAGCGCAGATCAGGGGTACACGGAGGAAGAGGCGAACAAGGTGTACGACATGATCGTCCGGTTCGCGGATTACGGCTTCCCCCGGGCGCACGCGACCGCATACGGGGTGCTCGCTTTCCGGACGGCTTACCTGAAGGCGCATTTTCCGGTGCAGTTTATGGCTTCGATGCTGACCGCCGTAGTCGGCAACCACAGGAAAACGGCCGAGTACGTCGACGAATGCCGCCGGATGGGGATTCCGGTGCTTCCTCCGGATGTGAACGAGAGCGGCGTCGCTTTTACGCCGGTGGAGAACGCTGGGCAGAGGCGGGCTGCGGCCCCGCTTGAAGCAGGCGGGAGCGCCGGATGGGCGGGAGGAACCGGGTCTGCAGCAATGGCGGCGGACGAGGCCCGCCAAGCTTGGTAGCCGCGGGAGCTGCAGGACAATCGGAAAATAGAGCGCGCGGACATGAGGCGCCTATGTTTGGGGCGATCCGGTTCGGCTTGGGAGCGATCAAGAATGTCGGAACTCATGCCATCGATACGATCCGCACAGAGCGGCGCGAGAGCCCGTATGCGGATTTGCTCGATTTTTGCCGGCGCGTCGATCTGCGCGTATGCAACAAGCGGGTGATCGAGTCGCTGATCCACGGCGGCGCGATGGATTCGCTTCCCGGCCACCGCGCCCAATTGATCGCGATGCTTGAGGAAACGCTGGAGGCTGCCGTCAAATGGCGCAAGGAACGCGAAGCGTTCCAGCTTTATCTCGAAGGCTTCGAGGAGCAGATCAACTGGACGATCGAGTATCCGGACATCCGCCCGTTCAGCGCGATGCAGCAGCTGGAGATGGAACGCGAGCTGCTCGGCCTGTTCCTTTCCGGGCATCCGCTCGATGCTTATGAGGAGGCCCTGAAGGAACTGGAGCCCGATCCGCTGCATCTGCTCCAGGAATATGAGGACGGCGCCGAGGTGACGGTCGCCGGGATGATCGTCTCGCTTAAGACGATCGTCTCCAGGAAAGGGCAGGCGATGGCCTTCGCCGAGCTGGAGGATCGCATCGCCAAGGTCGAGGTCGTCCTGTTTCCCGAAACTTGGAAACAGGCCTCCGCCCTGGCGCAAAAAGGGCGCCTCGTCCTGCTGAGAGCAAAACTCCAACAGCAGGACGAGGACGCCAAGCTGCTGGCGGACCAGCTGCTTCCGCTGGAGGAGCCGATGGATCGGCTCCTCCGGCTGAAGCAGCGACGGT
>BBFE01000028.1 GCA_001313085.1 Paenibacillus sp. JCM 18996
CCGCCGGCGAAGACGAGGCCCCCCGCGCGCCGGGCATGAAGTACACCCATTACGCTCCGCAAGGGCAGCTTACTATCGTACAAGGCGCTTCAGCGGACCAGGTGAACGAGTGGATCCGCGAAGCGCTGCTACTCGCCCGGGGCCGCGGCGAGCGAACGGGTGTGCTTACCGTTGAAGAATACAAGCAGCTCTTCGACGCCGATCTGGTCGTGGCCTGCGGCTCCCTTCACCGGCCTGCCACCATCGCCGCCGGATTGTACGACGCACTGAGGGCTTTTGACGAAGCAGAAATCAGTTATATCCTCACATCCGCGATGGCGCGGGAGGGCATAGGCGCCGCCATCATGAACCGGCTGACGAAAGCCGCCGGAAACCAGGTCATCTCGATCTAGGCATGTTCTCCCGGTTGTCCGGTTTCGGGCAGCGGCCCATCGATCGGTTGCTTGGGTCGTCTCCGTCTAAGCATGTTCTCCCGGTTGTCCGCATATCTTGGAATGAGATAAGGACAGGGGAATGGGAATGGCATCGCTGCGGCAGCCGGCCAGCTTATTACCGTAATATGCTTGGCCCTGGCATTGGGAATGGACGCTTTTTCCCTTGGAATCGGCATCGGTTTGAAGGGGATCCGTCTGCTGGATATACTGAAGATCAGCTTGGTTATTGCGGTGTTCCATATATTGATGCCCCTGACCGGCATGGTGATGGGCCATTATTTCAGCTCGCTGTTCGGCCATGTGGCGACGTTCATCGGCGGGGGTCTGCTCGTCCTGCTGGGTTCCCACATGGTCTACAGCTCCCTGCGGGGAGAGCAAGCGCAGTCATTCGACCATACCACGCTGTGGGGCCTCCTGTTATTCGCTTTAAGCGTAAGCATCGACTCCTTTTCTGTAGGCGTTTCGCTCGGATTGTTCGCGACCGATGTGGTGCTGACTGTGCTGCTGTTCGGGACGTTCGGCGGGGTCATGTCCATTCTCGGACTGCTGTTGGGACGCCGGGTTTCACGTTTGGCGGGCGAGTATGGCGAAGCTTTGGGCGGTGTAATTTTGTTCGCTTTCGGGCTTTCTTTTTTTGCTTTGAGCTTGATTTTCCTTGCCTTCCGGGGTGTATAATAAAGTAAAAGCAACCTTCAGAAAGGCTGGTGTTACTCAACGTGAAGCATATTCTTTTTGTATGTACGGGAAATACATGCCGAAGCCCATTAGCTGAAGGGATGCTGAGGCAGATCGCGGAACGGGAGGGGCTGGAGCTGACGGTGCAATCCGCGGGCGTATCCGCTTATGACGGCGGTCCGATCTCGGTCAACAGCTTTACCATTTTGAAGGAAAAAAAAGGTTTCGACGGCACCATCACCTCCAGCGCCCTGGCGGAGGCGGCCGTGCGGGAAGCTGACCTGATTCTGACAATGACCCAAACGCATAAACGCAGTGTCATACAGATGTTCCCGGACGCGGCGGACAAAACGTTCACGCTGAAGGAGTATGTGGAGGACGATCCCCGGGTGTTTTCCCGGTTCGAGGAGCTGGGCCGTCTATATGCCGAGCTTCAGATGCAGCAGGCGCTGGGACAACCCGTTGCCGAACAGTTGCGCAGGAGAATCTCCGAATTGGAAAGCCTGTCGCCGAATTACGACATAAGCGACCTTTCGGGGGACCTTTGCATCTGTATAAGGCAACGGCAGCGGAGATCGAGGAATCCCTTTACAAGCTCGTTCGGAAATTAAAAAAGTTGCTGATTCAGGTCTTTACACGAGGTTTGGAATCGGATAGAATAAGAACAACGAAGTGAGCTCGATGTAACTGGCGACTAGTGGTTGAACACAATGGAGCATCGGGATATACGGCCGGTCGCCTGGGCAAAAGAGCATCGCCTGCATTATGCAGCCGCGATTGGCTCTTTTTTTTGTTATTTGGTTCATGCTTCGGGAGCTTCATTTTGCGGGCATTTGGTTTGTGTTTGCTCTACAGGTTATAATAGAGATCAAACGAATCAACGGACTCTAAGGGGGAAGCTTTTATGAAAATTGCTGTTGGCGCGGATCACGCCGGTGTTCGTCTTAAGGATGAGCTGATCGCTTTTATCGAATCTTTGGGACATACGGTGTCCGATCTGGCTGCCATTGCACGGATTCAGTCGATTATCCGGACTATGCCCAGCCGGTGTGCGAGCAGGTGGTCTCCGGGGAAGCGGACAAAGGCATTCTTATCTGCGGAACGGGCATCGGCATGACGATTGCCGCGAACAAAATTCCCGGAATCCGCTGCGCGCTGGTCCACGACACGTTCTCGGCCAAAGCGACAAGGGAGCACAATGACTCTAACGTGCTGGCGATGGGCGAAAGGGTAATCGGGCCCGGGCTTGCCCAGGAAATCATCCGGATTTGGCTGGAGACCGGGTTCTCGCAAGGTGAACGGCACAAAAACCGCATCGGTAAAATTCAGGCGCTGGAAGACAAGTTTTCCATTCATCCGTAACCGAAAACCCATTCGCATTGGAGGTGCAGGAAGATGAACTACCCGTCAGCTGCTGTTGGAATTGATTTTGAAGCCATCGGCTCAGGTGGAGCAGGTGCTGAGGGAACTCTGCGAAGCGGGTTCCGTTGAACCCGGCCAGATTGTTGTGATCGGAACAAGCACAAGCGAAGTGGCAGGCCATAGGATCGGCACTGCGGGTACGGAGCGTGCGGCGAAGCAAATTTATTCGGCTGCACGGAGAGTCAGCCTGGAGCTCCGGTTTTATCTGGCCTTCCAATGCTGCGAGCATTTGAACCGCGCCTGGTGGTCGAGCGCGAACTGCTTCGCGCCTATCCTGTCCTCGAGCCGGTCTCCGTCATTCCCGTGCCTAAAGCGGGAGGCTCCATGGCGGCATACGCTTATAAGCATATGGAGAAGCCTGTTGTGGTGGAAATGATCCAGGCCCATGCCGGGCTGGATATCGGCGATACTTTGATTGGGATGCACCTCAGGCGGGTGGCCGTCCCCGTCCGCCCGTCCATTAGAACCATTGGAGAAGCGCATATTACGATGGCCTATACGAGGCCCAAGCTGATTGGCGGCGAGCGGGCCGTGTATCGGCCGGAGCAGGCGGGCTCGTCAGACAGCTGTTTATAAATTCCGCTACATTCATATCAAGATGACCCTTTATAATGATGACTCTTTATAAAACTGGAGGAAGATAAACTATGGAACATTTACGCAACGCAGATCCGAAAATTGTGGAAGCGATGAATCTGGAGGTCGGACGCCAGCGGGACAAAATCGAACTGATCGCCTCCGAGAACTTCGTCAGCCAAGCGGTGCTGGAAGCAATGGGTACGGTACTGACCAATAAATACGCGGAAGGCTATCCGGGCAAAAGATACTACGGCGGCTGTGAATACGTCGACATCGTCGAGGATATCGCCCGCGACCGCGCGAAAGAGCTGTTTGGCGCAGAGCATGCGAACGTCCAGCCCCATTCCGGAGCCCAGCCAATATGGCGGTTTATCTGGCCGCTTTGAAGCCCGGGGACACGGTGCTGGGAATGAACCTCTCGCACGGCGGGCACCTGACGCACGGAAGCCCGGTGAACGCTTCCGGAATTCTCTATAACTTCGTGGAATACGGAGTCAGCGACAAAGACTTCCGAATCGATTACAGCGAACTGCGCAAAGCCGCTTTCAAGCATAAGCCGCGTATGATCGTCGCCGGCGCCAGCGCTTATCCGCGCACGATCGATTTTGAAGCTCTTGGCTCCATCGCGAATGACGTAGGTGCTTTGCTGATGGTCGACATGGCGCATATCGCTGGTCTGGTTGCGGCGGGCCTGCATCCGAGTCCGGTGCCTTACGCACATTTCGTCACCACTACAACCCACAAGACTCTGCGCGGACGCGCGGAGGCATGATTCTTTGCCGCAAGGCTTGGGCGCAGGCAATCGATAAAGCTGTGTTCCCGGGTACACAGGGCGGCCCGCTGATGCACATCATTGCGGCCAAAGCGGTAGCCTGGGAGAAGCGTTAAAGCCCGAGTTCAAAACCTACTCGCAGAAAGTGGTTGCCAACGCGAAGGTGTTGTCCGAGTCATTGATGGCGGAAGCTCAACATCGTATCCGGAGGCACGGACAACCATTTGATGCTGATCGACCTTCGCAATATTAACATCTCCGGCAAAGATGCCGAGCACCTGCTTGATGAAGTGGGCGTTACCGTCAACAAGAACGCGATTCCTTTCGACCCTACCAGCCCGTTTGTAACAAGCGGAATCCGGATCGGAACTCCGGCGGCGACTTCCCGCGGCATGGACGAGAATGCGATGAAGACGATTGCAAGATCATCGCCACTACCCTGAAGAATCCGGCTGATGCCGCGGTTCACGAACAAGTGCGCGGCATGGTGCGCGATTTGACCGCTCAGTACCCGCTCTACCCGGGCCTCAGCTACTAAGAATTGACGGAATCCTCTCTGCTTAAGGAGAGGATTTTTTCTTTGTTTACGGCCTCCGGCATGTTCCGACCATTTTTGGTAAGGATAATATGGACAGGTTGTGATATAATGGATAAGGTTTGGATTCGATCCGCCGAGTTAAATCAGGAGGAAAATGATGAGTAAAGTTTTCATATGCGACCATCCGTTGATACAGCACAAGCTCACTTTTATAAGAGATGAGAATACGAAAACCAAGGAATTCCGCGAATTGGTGGACGAAGTGGCTACATTAATGGCTTACGAAATTACCAGAGATATCCCGCTCGAAACAGTACAGGTAAAGACTCCCGTAGCAACGGCCGATTGCCGGGTTGTTTCCGGCAGAATGCTGGGGCTCATTCCGATTCTGCGCGCCGGCCTCGGCATGGTGGACGGAGTTTTGAAGCTGATCCCCGGAGCGAAGGTTGGCCATGTCGGCCTGTACCGCGATCCGGAAACGCTGCAGCCGGTAGAGTATTACACCAAGCTTCCGACAGACGTCCAGGAAAGGCTGTTGATTGTAATCGACCCTATGCTGGCGACAGGCGGATCGGCTAATGCGGCTATAGAAGTTTTGAAAAAAAACAGAGGCTGCGTACAGATCAAGCTAATGTGTCTTATAGCTTCGCCCGAAGGCGTCGGAGCCGTGCAGCAGGCGCATCCGGATGTAGACATCTATGTTGCCGCGATTGACGATAAGCTGAACGACCACGGCTATATCGTCCCGGGACTGGGCGACGCGGGAGACCGCTTGTTCGGCACAAAATAGGAAATACGCAATCCATACATATAAATTTGGTTGTCTCAAGGGGGAAGAGCAATGGAACGATTAAAAGTGATTACGATTTTCGGAACCAGGCCGGAAGCGATCAAGATGGCTCCGCTCATTCTGGAACTCGCCAAGCATCAGGAGCAGATTGAGTCTCTCGTGTGTGTCACCGCGCAGCACCGTCAAATGCTTGATCAGGTGCTTGACACTTTCCGGATTCAACCGGACTTCGACTTGAACGTCATGAAGGAAGGCCAGACGCTTAACGAGGTTACTATCCGCGTGCTGCAAGGATTGGAGCCTGTGTTTCGGGAAACGAAACCCGATTTGATCCTTGTCCACGGAGATACGCTGACCACATTCCTGGCCAGCTACGCCGCCTTCATCCAGCAGATTAAAGTCGGACACGTGGAAGCTGGCTTGCGCACATGGAACAAGCTGGCTCCGTTCCCCGAAGAGATGAACCGCCAGCTGACCGGGGTATTGGCGGATCTTCACTTTGCTCCGACGACCTGGTCTGCAGGAAACCTGCGTAAAGAAAATAAACCGGAATCATTGATTTATACTACCGGCAATACCGTCACCGACGTATTCCAATACACAGTGAAGAAAGAATTCTCGCATCCTGTGCTGCAATGGGCCGAGAACAAGCGGTTGATCCTGATGACCGCACACCGCCGCGAAGCCCAAGGCGAGCCTCACCGCGCCATCTTTAGAGCGGTCAAGAGGATCGCCGACGAATTCGAAGATGTGGCGATCGTATATCCGGTCCATCCGAGTCCGGCAGTGAAAGAACCGGCGCATCAAATGCTGGGCAATCACCCGAGAATCAAGCTGATCGAGCCGTTGGACGTTATTGAGCTGCATAATTTTTTACCCTCACGCTTATATGATCCTGACCGATTCCGGAGGCATCCAGGAAGAAGCTCCCTCCTTCGGGGTGCCGGTCCTCGTGCTTCGGGAAACGACCGAGCGTCCGGAAGGCATCGAAGCGGGCACGCTGGAGCTCGTCGGAACAGACGAAGCCAAGGTGTATGATAGGGCCAAAGCTTTGCTGACGGATCCTACCACATACCAGAATATGAGCCAGGCAGCGAATCCTTACGGAGACGGCAAAGCCTCCCAAAGGATTGTGCAAGCGATTCTCCATCACTTTGGACGCCTGGAAAACCGCCCGGATTCTTTTCAACCTTGACAATCTAGTGACAAACATCACAGCGTACAGTTGAGCTGTTTGGTTTTGAACCGTTAAAGCCCTTCTGTATCAAGGGTTTTGGCGTTTTCTGATAGGAAAGGGCATCGGTTTCAATAATTGACAACAGGGCCATAGTTCAATAAAATAAATGAGGGTCATCAGGTTTACTTATATAGTGAACAAGGAGATTCTAATGAACAAACGAAACTCGCAGGACAGCCCCTGGCGGGCCGCCGCAATGGTAACCGCTATTGGCATGGACTTGGTGGTATGCATGCTGGGCGGATACTGGCTGGGAAGCCGAGCCGGCCGCTTGCTGGGCGGACCGATTTGGACCGTGGCGGGAATTATGGTAGGCTTTTTTTCGTGGGGGTTGCAGGTGTAATTCTCATACTTCGCAAGTTTACAGGAGGCTCGGATGGATGATTTCTCCAGTCATCTGAAAACGATTCAAAGGATGACCTTCCTGCTGTTGTCGGCATGTTTTGCAGGTTGGGCGCTGCTTCCCGCCTATAGACCCTATTTTGCCGGCATTATTTTGGGCGCCTCCGCAAGTCTTGTGAACGCCCGGTATCTTGCCTGGAAAATACAGCAGCTCACTAAAGCGGTAATGGAGAAATCCGGCCGCAAGATCAACTTGGGATTTATGACGAGAGCCGCCATTTCATTATTAGCCGTAGTCATCTCCCTTAGGTTCAGGGATGAGATTGCATTCTCAACCACGCTTGCCGGTTTATTTTTTTCACTCAATTGGCAACACTCCTACTGGGAATCTTTTCAAATCTCAAGTCTCGCCATTAGGTTTTTTTACAAATTCTATGGAAAGGGGTGAAATTTGACTGCATGCATGAACTGCCGATAATTAATCTGATGGGCATCGATGTTGATATTTCAGCTATACTTATGATTACGATTACATGTTTGATTGTGTTCATTATCGCTAGGGCCGGAACCTCCAGACTATCCGTTGACAAGCCGGGCAAAATGCAAAATTTTGTGGAATGGATCGTTGAATTCGTTCAGAGCTTGATCTCGAGCACCATGGATATGAAGACGGGAAGGCCGTTCTTAATGCTGGGCATTACACTCATTATGTTTATTTTTTTTGTGGGCAATATGCTGGGCTTGCCATTCGGCATCGTAACGGAGCATACGCAACCGTTCTCGCTGTTCGGACATGAGATCGTCACCGAGCAGATGATTCATGATGCCGAGGCTAAAGGAAAAGAAGGTGTGGGCATCTCCTGGTGGAAGTCGCCGACAGCCGACATGGCGGTAACTATGGCTCTTGCTTTGATGGTTATCTTTATGTCCCACTTCCTGGGGTTGACCAGAAACACAAAGCATTACCTGAAACACTATTTTGAACCGCATTGGCTCATGTTCCCGCTTAACATCATCGAACAGATTTCCAAGCTGTTAACTCTCGGTTTGCGTCTATTCGGTAACATTTTCGCGGGTGAAGTGCTGATCGGGGTTATTCTGATGGCCGGATTCTGGGGAATCATTCCTTTGATCGTATGGCAGGGCTTCAGTATTTTCGTCGGTACGATCCAAGCATTCGTATTTAGCATCTTGACTATGGTTTACCTTGGTCAAATGCTGGAGCATAAAGAAGGGCATTAAATCCAGCTCGCCTGTGAAGGCAATGAGATGGGATTAAATAAAAAAACAAATAAAACCTTTTAGGGAGGATTTTTTTCATGACATTTCTAGCAGCAGCAATTGCAATCGGTCTGGGCGCACTGGGCGCAGGTATCGGTAACGGTCTGATCGTAGGACGTACAGTAGAAGGAATCGCTCGTCAGCCTGAACTTCGCTCCACTCTTCAAACAACGATGTTTATCGGGGTCGGTCTGGTAGAGGCACTTCCTGTTATCTCCCTGGTATTCGCTTTGCTTTTCACCTTCGTACTTCGTTAATAAGATGTAACCTGGCGGGGAAGCCTAAGCCTCCACGCCTTCATTTTGTGTAAACCTCTCAGAAGGGAGTGACCTTAGATGCATTTTGTATTTTCAAGCTTCATTTTTTGCATTAGTTGCGTTTGGGATTTTATATTTCCTGTTACAAAAAATACGCTTTCGGTCCTTTGTTCGGCATTATGGAGAAGCGTCAGCAATTTATTGCGGATCAAATCAAGAGCGCGGAGAGCAGCCGTCAGCAGTCGGAACAGTTCCTGGCCGAGCAGAAGCAGGCGATTCAGGATGCCCGCAAAGAAGCGTACGAAATTATCGAGCGCGCGAAGCTGACCAGCACCAAGCAGGCGGACGATATTGTTGAGCAGGCCAAGGCGGAAGCGGTGCGATTGAAAGAAGAAGCGGTCCGCGACATCGAAAGCGAGAAGAATAAAGCGGTAGCCGCTCTGCGCAGTGAAGTCAGCGCCATGTCCGTATTGATCGCTTCCAAAATTATCGAGAAGCAGATCGATGAAAAGTCACAGGCCGAGCTCGTTAACCATTACCTGAAAGTGGTAGGAGCAACGTATGAGCCGTGACATCATCGTAGCCAAGAGATACGCCAGAGCGTTATTCGAAACCGCCAAGGAGCAGCAGGCTATCGCCAAAGTGGAAGAAGAGCTTGCCTTTGCGGTGAATTTGCTCACACAGAACGATGATCTGCACAAACTGATCGAGCTTCCCAATGTCCCGGTATCGACGAAGCAGGACATTGTCAAAAAAGCTGCTGGAAGGCCAAACTTCTCCGGTGGTGTTGAACTCCGTCCTGCTTTTGATCGAAAGCGGAAGAGAATCGCTGCTTAAGAATATGCTTCAAAGCTATGTGGCCATTGCCAATGAAGCGCTGGGCCAGGCCGAAGCAACCGTATATACTCCGTACCCCTTGTCGGAAAGCGATGCCGGTAAGGTAGCGGAGAAGTTCAGTAAATTGACCGGCAAAACGATCCGTGTGAACAACGTGATCGACCAAAGCTTAATCGGAGGCATGCAGGTACGCATCGGCGACCGTATATATGACGGAAGCTTGTCCGGCAAACTGCAGCGCTTGTCCAAATCTTTGCAAGAAACTCAAGTTTTATAGATAGGGGTGAGGTTCGTTGAGTATCAGACCTGAAGAAATTAGCACTCTCATTAAACAGCAGATTGAACGTTTTGAGACGGAGTTTAAAGTAGATGACGTTGGTACTGTAATTCAAGTCGGTGACGGTATTGCCCGCGCCCATGGATTAGAGAACGCTATGGCCGGCGAATTGTTGGAATTCTCCAATGGTGTAATGGGCATGGCGCTTAACCTCGAAGAAAATAACATCGGTATCGTTATTCTTGGACCTTACACGGATATTGTCGAAGGCGACCAGGTCAAACGTACTGGCCGTATTATGGAAGTACCGGTCGGCGAAGCTTTGCTTGGCCGTGTAGTTAACCCTCTGGGACAACCTTTGGACGGTAAAGGACCGATTGCGACCACCGCATTCCGCCCGATCGAGTCGCCGGCTCCAGGCGTCATGGCTCGTAAATCCGTACATGAGCCTATGCAGACCGGTATCAAGGCGATCGATTCCATGGTGCCGATCGGCCGCGGACAGCGCGAGCTTATTATCGGTGACCGCCAAACAGGTAAAACAGCCATTGCCATCGATACGATCATTAATCAAAAAAGGCAACGGCGTAAAATGTATTTATGTAGCTATCGGACAAAAAACAATCCACAGTGGCAGGCGTTGTGGAAACTCTTCGCCGCAACGGCGCTTTGGATTACACTATCGTCGTTACAGCGAGTGCTTCCGAACCGGCTCCGCTGCTGTATCTGGCTCCATACGCAGGCTGCGCTATGGGTGAGTACTTCATGTACAAAGGCGAGCACGTGCTTGTTATCTATGATGACTTGTCCAAGCAAGCCGCTGCATACCGCGAGCTTTCCTTGCTGCTTAGACGCCCTCCGGGCCGCGAGGCTTATCCCGGGGACGTATTCTATCTGCATTCCCGTTTGCTGGAGCGCGCTGCCAAATTGAACGATGAGCTTGGCGGAGGTTCTTTAACCGCGTTGCCGTTCATTGAAACACAAGCATCCGACGTTTCGGCTTATATTCCTACGAACGTAATTTCGATTACCGACGGACAGATCTTCCTGGAGTCCGACTTGTTCTACTCCGGTCAGCGTCCTGCGGTTAACGTAGGTATCTCCGTATCCCGTGTAGGTGGCTCCGCTCAAATCAAAGCGATGAAGAAGGTTGCCGGCACACTGCGTCTGGACCTTGCGCAATACCGTGAGCTCGCTGCGTTCGCCCAGTTCGGATCCGATTTGGACAAATCGACCCAAGCCCGTCTGAACCGCGGTATTCGTACGCTGGAAATTTTGAAGCAGGGCGTGAACCAACCGCTGCCGGTTGAAAAGCAGGTTATCTCCATCTACACGGCGACAAAAGGTTACCTGGACGAAGTTCCGGTTGCTGACGTTAGCCGTTTTGAGAGAGAGTTCCTGGCGTTCATCGATACGACCCACCCTGAAATTCTGGCTTCCATCCGCGACACCAAGGATTTGAAAGAGGACAACGAAAATGCTCTAAAGCAAGCGATCGAGAACTTCAGAAAAGGCTTCGCAACGTCCGTTTGACAGATAGGCGGGAGCGGTACGGCTCGTCGGGCTGTCCGCTGCCACTCCTGTATTTCGGCTTGCCCCTCAGTAGGCTTGGTAAAACTTGCGAAGTCAGGTTAAATGGGCCAAGGAACTGCTCTCACGGTGAGCGGCGTAACACTTTCGAAGTAAGTGGCTTACAGTCAACTCAGTAACGCTTTCGAAGTTAGCTCGCCTTCGGGTAGAGCTCTAAGGTGGTGAAACAATATGGCAAAAGGTATGCGCGAAATTAAGCGCCAGATCAAAAGCATTCAAAATACAAGGCAGATCACCAAAGCAATGGAAATGATCGCCGCTTCCAACCTCAAGAAGGCCCAGAGGAACGCAGAAGCTTCCCGCCCTTACGCGGACAAGCTGAAGGAAGTGATCGGGTCGATCGCAGCGGGATCGAAGGGGATAAAGCATCCTATGCTTCAATCCAGAGACATTAAACGGACAGGCTACCTCGTGATTACATCGGACCGCGGGCTCGCAGGCGGTTATAACGCCAACGTGCTGCGTAAGGTGATGAACACCATCAGGGATAAGCATAAATCCCCGGATGAATACACTATCTTCGTCATTGGACGTAAGGGAAGAGACTTCTTCAAAAGACGCAATATCGCTATCGTTGAAGAAGTGACCGGACTTTCCGATGCTCCGAAATTCGCCGATATCAAGAATATTGCCGCTTCGGCAGTACGTCTTTTCGAAGAAGGCCAATATGACGAGTTGTACCTTGTCTATAACCAGTTTGTCAATGCCATTACTCAGGTTCCGGTTGAGAAGAGGCTGCTTCCACTCGATGACGTTTCCGGAAGTTCAACCGCAGCGAGCTATGAATATGAACCTTCGGCTGAGGGAGTTCTTGAAGTGCTTCTGCCGAAATATGCGGAAACATTGATTTTTTAGCGCCGTATTGGAAAGTAAAGCGAGCGAATTCGGTGCTAAGATGACCGCGATGGGCTCCGCAACGAAGAACGCAAGCAAGATGATTTCCAGCTATACCTTGATCTACAACCGTGCCCGCCAGGCAGCGATTACTCAAGAAATTACCGAGATCGTTGCAGGTGCGAACGCGGCGCAGGGCTAGTTTGGCTATCGATTGATTATATGCTTATGAAGAAAGTTTGCTTACGCAAACTCTTAGGAGGGAAAAAAGATGAACAAAGGACGCGTTGTGGTTATTTCAGGCCCGGTTGTCGACATTGAGTTCGAACGTGGACAGCTGCCTGATATTATGAACGCTATTAAAATTCAAAGACAAGCACAAGCGGCAGGCGACGTCGACATCAACCTGACCGTTGAAGTAGCCTTGCATTTGGGAGATAATGTGGTTCGCTGCGTTGCGATGTCGTCTACAGACGGATTGGTACGCGGAATGGAGGCAGTCGATACAGGCGCTCCGATCAGCGTGCCGGTAGGTGCGGCAACTTTGGGCCGTGTGTTCAACGTTTTGGGAGATCCGATCGATAATAACGGCGAAGTGGATCGTACCTTGACAAGCAAAATCCACAAAGAAGCTCCAAGCTATGACGAGTTGTCCACTCAAGCGGAGATGCTTGAAACGGGCATTAAAGTTATTGATCTTCTTGCTCCATATACGAAGGGCGGTAAAATCGGTCTGTTCGGCGGTGCCGGTGTAGGTAAAACGGTAACGATCCAGGAACTGATCAACAACATCGCCCAGGAACATGGCGGTATTTCCGTATTCGCGGGCGTAGGGGAAAGAACCCGTGAAGGAAATGACCTTTACCATGAGATGAAAGATTCCGGCGTTATCAGTAAAACCGCGATGGTCTTCGGCCAGATGAACGAGCCTCCGGGTGCGCGTCTGCGCGTTGCTCTGTCCGGCTTGACAATGGCCGAGTATTTCCGCGACGAAGAAGGCAGAGACGTTCTGCTCTTTATCGATAACATCTTCCGCTTCACCCAAGCCGGTTCCGAGGTTTCTGCGCTGTTAGGCCGTATGCCTTCCGCGGTAGGTTATCAGCCGACTTTGGCAACTGAAATGGGCCAGCTGCAAGAGCGCATTACCTCTACGAAGAAAGGCTCCGTTACTTCAATTCAGGCGATTTACGTTCCTGCGGACGATTACACGGATCCGGCTCCTGCAACAGCATTTGCTCACTTGGATGCGACAACCAACCTGGAGCGTAAAATTTCCGAGATGGGTATCTTCCCGGCGGTTGACCCGCTCGCGTCTTCTTCAAGAATTCTGGCTCCAGAAATCGTCGGCCAAGAGCATTACGATGTAGCTCAGGGTGTGAAAAGAATTCTTCAGCGCTACAAAGAGCTGCAGGATATTATCGCGATCCTGGGAATGGACGAATTGTCCGATGAAGACAAATTGCTGGTACAGCGCGCAAGAAAGATTCAAATCTTCTTGTCCCAACCGTTCCACGTTGCGGAACCATTTACCGGCCTTAAGGGAAAATATGTTCCGGTTAAAGAAACTGTTCGTTCATTCAAAGAAATTCTTGAAGGCAAGCATGACAACCTTCCGGAAGGCGCGTTCCGTTATGTAGGAACCATCGAAGAAGCGATCGAGCAAGCGAAAAAAATATGTAATTTGGCTTAGCCGCCCGGATTAATCAGGATCCGGGCGCAAGCTTATCACGCTTATGGCTTTGCCCTGCAAAGCTCTGTGAATGCTTACGAAGTCAGCTTTGCTCCGCAAAGCTCTTAGGAGGTATCAAGGTGAGTAAATTCCTGCTGGAAGTTGTAACTCCTGAACGGAAGGTATACGCCGAAGAGGCGGATATGATTATCGCCAAGGGTGTAGAGGGCGATCTGGGTATTCTTCCACAACATATACCTCTGGTGACACCTTTGAAAATTGGGCCTCTTGTCATTAAGAAAAGCGACGGTGACGAGCATATGCCGTCAACGGCGGTTTTATGGAAGTGCGCAAGGACAAAGTTGTCATTCTGCTGAGAGCGCCGAATTGCCCGGAGAGATAGATGTTGAACGCGCTCGCGCAGCTAAGGAACGAGCTGAAAAAACGCTTGTTGGGCAAAGATGAGTACGAGCATCGCCGTGCCGAATTGGCTTTGCAGCGAGCGATTAACCGTCTTAACGTTCATGAAAATAGAAAGTGATGGGGAAGACTGCTACCGGTTAGCAGTCTTTTTTTTTTGTTTTTTTTCCGAGCTTTCAAATGAATATAAAATAGAATTGGTGGAAATTGTTAGACACCTTTTTTTTCATTTGCTATAATTTAAAGATACCATTACCCAGTTTTATACAATCGGATGAATTGTACGGAGGCGATGCGGTTTCTATGTACACCAACAATTATGTCATCGTAGCTATCTTTATCGTGCTGGGGATTCTGCTCCCTATCGCAGCACTCACCATGGCCGTCTGCTGCGCCCCAGCAAGCCCGTGGAAGAGAAGTACACCACGTATGAAAGCGGAAACGAACCAGTAGGGGAAAGCCATGTCCGGTTTAATATCCGCTATTATCTGTTTGCGTTAATGTTTGTTATTTTTTTGATGTGGAAACCGTTTTCTTATACCCATGGGCCGTAGCTTTCAAGAAGCTTGGCTTATTTGCGTTAGTGAGATGTTCATTTTTTATCGCCTTATTGTTAGTGGGATTACTATACGCCTGGAAGAAGAAGGTGCTGCAATGGACTTCAATCTAGAAAACATTTCGCCTGAAGAAAGACAGGAACTGGACCGCAATGTGTTTATGACTACTCTGGATCAGCTGAAGGCATGGGCACGCAGCAACTCTTTATGGCCGCTCACATTCGGGCTGGCGTGCTGCGCGATTGAAATGATGGGAACGGGCGCTTCACATTATGATCTAGACCGCTTCGGGGTCATCTTCCGGACATCGCCGAGACAGTCGGATGTCATGATCGTCGCCGGCACGGTGACCAAGAAGATGGCTCCTCTTCTGCGCCGTTTGTACGAGCAGATGCCCGAGCCCAAATGGGTTATAGCCATGGGTTCCTGTGCAACTGCAGGAGGGCCTTACGTTAAATCTTATGCCGTTGTAAAAGGTGTGGACCAAGTGGTGCCTGTCGACGTTTACATACCGGGCTGTCCGCCTAATCCGGCTGCTTTGATCTATGGGATCAATAAGCTGCAGGAGAAAATCCGCTACGAAGCGAGGACCGGGAAGCAGGTGACGAATCGATGACCGATGAGAACACGCCTCCGGATAATCAGGAGCAGCCAAGTGGGCCTGTGGATGACGAGAAAGAAGCCAAGCGTAAAGCGGCTGCCGAAGCCCGGGCGGCAAGAGCAAGCGCCAGAGCTGCCAAAACGGATGCGGAGAGCGATACGCCCAAGGCTCCTTCCCCCAAGCAGCCCATTTTGGATCGGCTGGTCGGATCATTAAAGAGAACGTCGGTGCCTCCACTGTGGAGCAAGCTTTTATCAATGAGCGGGACGGACACCTTCCCTATGTGGTTATACAGAAGGAATTTTGGCTGGAAACGGCTAGACTGCTGCTGTCCCACCCGGAGCTGAAAATGAACTACCTGCGCAATGTATCGGGCACAGACCAGGAAACTCATCTGGAGGTGGCTTATCATATGCTGTCTTTGGAGACCAAGCAGGATTACTGCTTTAAAGTGAAGACGGAGCGCGAAGCGGCGGCGATTCCTTCCGTGACCCCGGTGTGGCCTACAGCCAATTGGAATGAACGGGAAATATACGATCTGCTGGGAATCCATTTCCACGGGCATCCGGATCTAAGGCGCATCATGATGCCCGACGACTGGGTAGGCCACCCGCTGCGCAAAGATTACGAACCGTTTGATCCGGAGGTGTGACAGTTTGATACGGACGGAAGAACTTTTACTAAATGTAGGGCCTCAGCATCCAAGTACGCACGGAGTATTTCGGATCATTGTGAAGCTGGACGGAGAGATGATCACCGAGCCACGCCGGTTATGGGTTATTTGCACCGGGGAACGGAAAAGCTGGCGGAAAACCTCACTTATACGCAGATCATTCCTTATACCGACCGGATGGACTATGTCTCCGCCATGACCAACAATTACGTGCTGGTTCATGCCGTGGAAAAGCTGATGGGACTGGAGATACCGGAGCGCGCAGAGTTTCTTAGACTGATAGTGATGGAGCTTCAGCGGGTCGCATCCCATCTGGTATGGTGGGGCACTTACCTGCTGGATATTGGGGCGATGAGCCGTTCCTGTTTGCTTTTCGCGACCGGGAAATAATCATCGATTTGTTCAATGAACTGTGTGGAGCCCGTCTGACTTACAATTACATGCGAGTAGGCGGAGTAAAGTGGGATGCTCCCGAGGGCTGGATCGAAAAGGTACGGCAATTCATTCCTTATATGAAAGATAAGCTGGATGAGTATGACCGGCTGGTGAGCGGGAATGAAATTTTTTTCTGGCACGGATTAAAGGCGTCGGCCGTTATGACGCGGATACCGCGATCGCATACGGGTTAAGCGGAGCCAACTTAAGGTGTACCGGAGTGAACTGGGACCTGCGTAAAGACCAGCCTTACTGCATATACGACCGATTCGAATTCGATACGGTGGTCAGAGGCGGCGGGGACTGCTATGACCGTTACCTTGTCCGGTTGGGGGAAATCCGGCAGTCGCTGCGGATTCTGGAACAGGCAGTGGAGCAGTTCCCTGAGGAGGGCGAAATTATGGGGAAAGTGCCCAGAGTGGTACGTCCTCCCGAAGGCGAAGTATATGCGAGAATTGAATCCCCGCGAGGAGAAATCGGCTGCTATATCGTATCCAAAGGCAAGGATAAGCCATACCGTCTGAAATTCAGACGCCCGTCGTTTGTGAATTTGCAGATTCTCCCAAACTGCTGGGGGGCAGAGCATGACGAACCTGATCACCATCCTGGGAGGAATCGATATTGTCGTTGGGGAGGTCGACTGCTGATGGCCAATCTGCTGAATCAGGGTTTTACATGGACGCATTTTCTCATATTTGCCTTCTGGGGCGTCGTTATGCTGTTAATTGTGCTCGGGTTCGTCACTTATGCGATTTATTTCGAACGCAAGGTGATCGGCTGGATGCAGTTCCGCATCGGACCGAACAGGGTGGGACCGTTAGGTTTGCTGCAATCGGTGGCAGACGTGCTCAAGCTGCTGCTTAAAGAGGATACAATACCGGCCAAAGCGGACAGGGAACTGTTCATCCTGGCGCCCATCATCACCTTTGTTCCCGCGTTCGTCGTACTTGCTACGATTCCTTTCACGTACAGCCTGTACAACGCGGATCTGAATGTCGGTCTGCTGTATTATGTGGCTTTATCCGGAATCTCTACGATAGGGATAGTGTTGGGCGGATGGGCATCGAATAATAAATATTCCCTGCTAGGAGGAATGCGCTCCGCCGCCCAGATGATCTCGTATGAAATTCCGCTTGTGTTATCCGTTATCGGCGTTATTATGACAAGCAGCAGTTTAAGTTTGAGGGAGATTGTTATCGCACAGGAAGGCGGATTCTGGCATTGGAACTTCCTGCCCCAGATTATCGGGTTTGTCGTGTTCATCATTGCAGCTATCTCCGAGCTGAACCGCACGCCTTTCGACCTTCCCGAGGCGGAATCCGAGCTGGTAGCGGGCTATCACGTGGAATACAGCGGCTTCCGGTTCGCTTTTTTTTCATGCTGGCCGAGTATGTGTACGTTTTTTTGCGATCGCGTCTTTAACTACGGTGCTGTTCCTGGGCGGCTGGCATGCTCCTTTTGCCTTCCTGAGCTGGGTTCCGGGCCTCATCTGGTTTGTGCTGAAATTCTCCGCCGTCGTCTTCTTCCTGTTCTGGCTTCGGGCGACCATGCCCAGGATCCGGGTGGATCAGCTGATGAGCTTCGGATGGAAGGTGTTGCTGCCGTTGTCGCTGCTCAATATTTTCATTACCGCTGTCTACATTCAGTTTTTTTTATCATAAAGCCTGAAGAGCAAGGGGGGATTATCGAATGAAGGGGATCGTAAAAGGACTCGGGGTAACGCTGAAGAGTATGACCCAAAAAAAAGTTACGTACAATTACCCTGACGTGCCGCTCGATATGCCGGACCGCTTCCGCGGAATACAGTATTTTGACCCGGAAAAGTGCATCGTCTGCAACCAGTGTGTGAGAATTTGTCCGACCGAATGCATCACATTGACAGGAAAGGCCAACCCGGATCCCGAGAAAAAAAGGTAAAGGTCATCGACACGTACGATATCAATTTCGAAATTTGCATTCTGTGCGACTTATGTACGGAGGTATGCCCTACGGAAGCGATCGTGATGACGAACAATTTTGAGCTGAGCGCGTACAGCCGGGATGAACTATTCAAAAAAACATGCAGTGGTTGAATGAAAATAACACCAACGTGCGACAGGAGAACAACAACTCCGCGCTGCCCGTCAAAGGAGGGGCGAAATAGATATGTTTGGGAATGGGGCTGCGTTTTTTTTCAAGCGGGAGCAACATCGCATTCTTCATTTTCGCTTTTTTTTGGCCATTGGCGGCGCGATTTATATGATCAGTTTTACAAAAGTTGTGCATATGGTGATGGCTTTATCGCTGACTTTCATCAGCCTGGCCGGGCTTTATGTTATTCTGAACGCGGAGTTCATCGCTTTTGTCCAAGTGTTGATTTATTCGGGCGCAATTACGATCCTGATGATCTTCGGTATCATGATGACCAGGCATCAAGGGGAGGAACAGAAGCCTAAGCGGCCTGCGCACAATATTTTGACAGCGGTAGGGGCCTTGGGGCTGCTCGGGATACTGTTCTATGCGATTCAAAAATCGAGCCTCCCTTCAGGCGAATATGTACCAGTCGAGAAGAATACGATGGAAATCGGGCAGAGGCTGTTCAACGAATACGCGATTCCTTTTGAGATTATGTCGGTGCTGCTGACGGTTGCTTTTATAGGAGCCATCGTTATAGCCAAAAGAGAGGAGGAATAAGCTTGGTTGCTACAGCTACGCCATACTTGACCTTGGGAGCGATTCTTTTCTGTATCGGGCTTTACGGTGCTCTGACCAAGAAAAAAAATGCGGTAATTGTGCTATTATCCATAGAGTTAATGCTGAACGCGGTAAACTTGAATTTGATCGCCTTCTCCAAGTTCGGAGTCAGGCCTTCCTTACGGGACAAATTTTCTCTCTGTTTACCATCTCGGTTGCGGCGGCGGAAGCAGCGGTTGGAATCGCTATACTGATAGCGCTCTACCGCAATAAAGGCACTGCGGATGTGAATGAGATGGACTCCATGAAGCGGTAAGTCTTCAGGTTGCCGGAACGGACGAATTGCAATATGAAGGAGGATCAGACAATCCATGGTACCGGATTATTCAACCTATGTGTGGCTCATTCCGCTGTTTCCGCTGGCTGCTTTCCTGGCGCTCGTCGCTTTCGGACGCTCGTCCAGAGGCCTGGGGCCCGGCATCAGTGCAGCGGCTGCCGCGCTTTCGTTTCTTCTTTCCGCAGCGGTTTTTTTTGCCGCACGCACCGGAGAAAGGGCCGCTAATTATACTTGGAACCAAATCGACTGGATAAAAGCAGGGAATTATACGCTGCATATAGGTTACGAAGTGACGAATTTGAACGCGCTAATGCTGCTGATCGTCACTCTAGTCGCGCTTGCGGTCAATATTTATTCCGTTGGTTACATGAAGGATGATCCAAGGATCACGGTGTTTTTTTTCTTACATTTCGCTGTTTACTTTTTTCGATGCTGGGTCTAGTCATATCGGAAAATTTGCTTGAATTGTACATATTTTGGGAGCTCGTGGGCGTTTGCTCCTTCCTGCTCGTAGGATTCTGGTTCACCAAGCCGGAAGCGAGGGCGGCCGCCAAGAAGGCATTCATCGTCACCCGCATAGGGACGTGGGCTTATTCCTCGGGATCCTCTTATTGTTCTGGGTCATGCCTGACCATGCTCTGGACTTCAATTCCATCCATAATGCGGTGACCGGGGGCAAAATTCCAGGTGAGACCCTCACTTGGGTCGCGATTCTTATTTTCATCGGAGCTGTGGGCAAATCGGGCCAATTCCCTCTGCACACCTGGCTGCCCGATGCGATGGAAGGCCCCACGCCAATCTCCGCTCTGATTCATGCCGCTACGATGGTCGCTGCGGGGGTTTACCTGGTAGCCCGGACTTACGATATTTTCGCAGCGTCTCCGGATGCCCTTCTCATTGTTGCCTGTATCGGCGGTTTTACCGCTATTTTCGCGGCTACCATCGGTACGGCCCAGAACGATATTAAACGGATCCTGGCTTATTCCACGGTTTCCCAGCTGGGCTATATGATGATGGCGCTCGGACTAGGTACGGAAGCGGGTTATACGGCGGGTATTTTCCATTTGTTTACTCATGCGTTCTTCAAGGCATTATTATTCTTGGGAGCGGGCAGCGTCATTCACGCGGTACATACTCAGGACATTCATGAAATGGGCGGACTGGCAGGCAGTATGAAGATCACGACATGGACGTTTGCCATCGGTGCGCTGGCGTTGTCCGGTATTTTCCCTTTTGCGGGATTTTGGTCCAAGGATTCGATTCTCGCTGCAGCGTATCATCAACATATGGGGTTATTCCTGATCGGATTGGTTGCGGCATTTTTTCACCGCCTTCTATATGTCGCGGCTGTTCTTTCTCGTCTTTCTCGGCAGGCCCCGATTTAAAAGTGAAGCTCATGAATCCCCGGCTCCATGTCGGTGCCGCTGGTCGTCCTGGCTGTGCTGGCGGTTCTAGCCGGTTTCGTGTTCACTCCTTTCAATCCATGGCTCGGGTCCTGGCTGACCGGGAAAACGGTCCATGAAGAGGCAAACATTGCCGTCATGCTGTTGTCCAATATTGCAGGTGTGGCGGGAATCGGTTTGGGTTGGTTGATGTACGGCAAGAAGTCGGTTCCTGCAGATTTGGTCTCCGGCCCTGCGCCCGGTTTGTACCGGATCGTACACCACAAATATTATATCGATGAACTGTATCAGGCTGTTATTGTTAAACCGCTGCAGGCTGTCGGCTCTTTTTTTCAACTGGTTCGACAAGTGGATCATCGACGGTTTAGTGCGTTTGTCGATCCTTTCCACCGTGGGGCTGGGCAAAGTCGGCATCCGGGTGCAGAACGGCCAGGTCCAGACCTATGGCCTTGTTACTCTGCTGGGGTTAATCGTATTGATGCTCGCTCTGGCCGGAAGGAGGTTCATCTAGGATGGACAGACACTTGCTTTCTCTAGTCGCGTTTATTCCTTTTATCGGAATGCTGCTGCTCCTTTTCCTGCCCAAGGAAAAAAGGAAGACTGCTGAGAAATGTGACCATAGGCGTATCGATCCTTCCGCTAATCCTAAGCGCATGGATTTATACCGATTTCAATATGAACCTGGAAGGCATGCAGTACAGAGAGAAGTTCGACTGGATTAATATCCCGCTCAACAAGGAGCCCCTGAACCAGGACTTGACTTCCTTTTTTCCTGCAAATTAAGTATCATCTTGCTTTGGATGGATTGTCCTTGCCGCTCGTCTTGCTCACCGGACTGGTTTCGGTTATGGCGGCCTTTGCCTCAATTCATATCAAAAAAAGAGATGGAAAACGTTCTACACTATGTTTTTTGCTGCTCCAGACCGGAATGTACGGTGTGTTTATGGCGCAGGACCTGGTGCTGTTCTTCCTGTTCTTCGAAGTTACGCTGGTCCCGATGTTCTTCCTGATCGGAATCTGGGGCTACAAAGACAGGGAAAGGGCCGCGAACCGGTTCCTGATCTATAACGGGCTGGGCTCCGCTATTATGCTTATAGTCTTCCTCATCCTCATTAGTACGGCCGGGATCGTGCAGCAGGATAAGCCGGGGGCTTCACCGTTTTCTACACCTCCGACTGGCAGATCATGATGGATAACTTGCTGCAAAAAAAGCGGACAGCTTCGTCAATCAAGCAAGTCCGGACGGTTCCAACCCATTCTACTTGAGCGGAACGGCCAGAGGGATCCTCTTCCTTCTGCTGCTCGCCGCTTTCGGAATCAAGCTTCCGATCTTCCCTTTTCACACGTGGATGCTCAAGGTACATACGGAAGCGCCGCCCTCGATCGTGATGATTCACTCGGGTATCCTGCTGAAGATGGGAGCCTATGGGTTGATCAAATTCGGCGTGCTGATGTTTCCGGAGCAGGTTAGGCAGTGGGCTTGGCTGTTGGCCGTCCTGGGTGTGATCAATATTCTGTACGGTGCCGTATTGGCTTTTGTGCAAAATGAGTTCAAGCTCATGTTGGCCTACTCCAGTATTTCGCATATGGGCATTGTTCTTATAGGAATCGCCGCTTTAAATCCGGTCGGCCTGGAGGGCGCCATGGTGCAGCTTGTCTCCCATGGACTTATCTCCGCTCTGCTGTTCCTGCTTGTAGGCAGCATATATGAGAGGACACAGACGACTAGGCTCGATCAGCTGGGCGGGCTGTCAAGCTCTATTCCGTTTATGAGCGGAATTTTGTTGGTAGCCGGTATGGCTTCGCTGGGACTTCCCGGTTTGTCGGGGTTCGTGGGCGAATTCCTTTCGTTCCTCGGGCTGTTCCAGAAAGCCAAAATCACCGCTGCGATTGCAGCGCTCGGAATTATTCTGACTGCAGTTTACATGCTTCGCGGAGTAATGGGAATTACGTTCGGCCCCATGGCCGCCTCGTACCAATCGATTAAGGACGCAAGGCTGATGGAGGCTATCCCAATGATCGTGCTGGTTGCATTTATCTTCCTATTGGGCGTATATCCTCAGGCGCTCACAGGATCATGCAGCAGACCGTGAGCAGCTTTGACCATATCATTCAAACCATGCCCGCGAAGATAGGAGGTTAGAGCTGTGGAACAAGTACGGCTTCAATTAGCGGATCTGGCTCATCTTTGGCCTGAATTAACGATCGTATTTGTGGCGGTTGCGCTTACGGTGATAGACCTGGTTTTTCCCCGCAGCGCAAACCGCAGCTTTCTTGGTTGGCTTTCCCTTGCCGGGGTTCTTGCCTCGCTCATCTTGGTCTGCTTCCAATTGAACCTTGAACTGCCGGTCCAGCTTTTGAACCAAAGCTATCGGGTGGATGATTTTGCGGGCCTCATAAAACTGGTGCTGCTCGGCTCCACCGCGCTGATCATCTTGATGAGCCTGGGTTCTCTCAACACAGGCGACATTCCCCACACAGGCGAATATTACTATTTGCTGCTGCCTGCTACGCTGGGCGGTATGGTGATGGCAAGCTCGGGGGACCTGATCACATTATTCGTTGGATTAGAGCTGCTGAGCATTACCTCTTACATTCTGGTAGGGATGCGAAAAAAAGAATACGAACTCCAACGAGGCCGCCTTTAAATATGTCGTCCTTGGCGGAGTATCCTCCGCTGTAATTTTGTATGGAATGTCCTTCCTGTACGGAATTACCGGTTCGACCAATCTGCGGCAGATCAGCGCGGCTCTGCCGGACGCTTCGACGGCGATGCTGCCGCTGTTGTATGTCGCTTTCTTCCTGCTGCTCGCGGGCTTGGGCTTTAAAATAGCTGCGGCTCCGTTTCATATGTGGGCGCCTGATGTGTACCAAGGGGCACCGACACCTATTGCGGCCTATTTGGCGGTCGTCTCCAAAGCAGCGGGGTTTGCCATGCTGTTCCGGATCATATACGGGATGTTCGGCGTGGAAGCGATCAAGGTGCTGTTCAACCAACCTTCCGGAGCGGAGCTTGCCAATATGACCAAGGATGTTTCCTTGTCCTTGATGGTTCTGGCGGCCATCGCCATGGTTATAGGCAATGTGACGGCGTTAAGGCAGACCAACATGAAACGGCTGCTGGCTTTGTCCGGAGTTGCTAACGCGGGCTATTTGCTTGTGCCGATCGCAAACCAGTTCGCCATTCTGCATTATGCCAACTTCTCGGAGTTCATATATTATTTGACAGCCTATGCGCTGATGAACATCGGAATGTTCGCCGTCATTATCCTGATGGAGCAGTCTAACGGGCACGAGGAGCTCAGCGGCTTTGCGGGATTGTACTATCGCGCGCCTTTTACGGCCGCAGCGGTGGTTCTGCTTGTGCTGTCCTTGACGGGCATTCCGGTGACCGCCGGGTTCTTCGGTAAAGTCTACATCATGCTCGGGACGGTCCAAACGTACCACTACTGGCTTGCGGCGATTATGATCGTAACCAGCGTCATTTCCTTTTACTATTATTTCGGACTTATCCGCCAAATGTTTATGCGCAGCGATGACAGGCCCTCAGAAGTGAAAGTTCCTTTCCTTCTGGGATTAACCTGCTGGCTCTGTGCTGCAGCTTCGGTGCTTTTGGGGCTTTTTTTCCACAGACGATGCTGCGGTTTATCGAAACGATTTTTTACCTACCAGAAAGACTTGTTTATTCTATAGACGTAACTGCCGGACAGGGCCGGGCCTTTCCTCTTGAGGGAAAGGTTTTTTTTGTCTTCACGGACGGATGGTTTCTATGCTT
Source organism: Paenibacillus sp. JCM 18996 (assembly GCA_001313085.1). The sequence goes on from BBFE01000028.1 coordinate 24,409, forward strand.
TTTTTTCCATCAAATCAGGTAGAATATTAGGGTGTGCGCCGATATAAAAAAAGATTAAAAGGGCTTGATCCTATGAATTTTAAAAAAAATATATACTCTTGTTTATCTGCTTTCTGCTGTTGGCGTTTAATACCGGTGGGCCGGTTGCTCTATCACAAGGAAATCAAATGCGGATACGATAAATCGGGCGGCGGTTTCCTCCTGGATCATAAAGTGGAAGAATGGGGTGGAACCGTCTTTTCTGAAAGAAAGCAAAGTGGTCACCGAATTCCGTGAGCTCGGCATCGTTGTCGCACGGCCCAAATCTTCCCGGCAGCAACAAAGCTGGCTCGATAAATGGAGCGCATCTCCAGCAGTGGATTATCTGCAGCCCGATACAAAGGTACAGGTTACTGCAGTTCCAAACGACCCTCTGCTGGTAAAGCAAAAAAAATATCTGCAGCAAATCCACGCCGAAGAAGCATGGGACGTGCCTTTAAACCAGAAGCCAATTACGGTGGCGGTTGTAGATACGGGAGTGGATCTGAAGCACCCGGATTTGGAAGGAAGAATCGGGGACGGCAGCAACCTGCTCTTCCCTTCCCTGCCGCCTAAGGACGACAATGGACATGGAACCAACGTTGCGGGCATCATCGCAGCAAATGCAAACAATGACAAAGGGATAGCCGGAATCGCCGCAAATGCGCGCCTTATGCCGATTAAAGCGTTAGAGGCGGACGGCACCGGAGGAGAAGCCAAGCTCGGGGAAGGCATCCGGTATGCTGTGAATCACGGTGCGAAAATAGTGGTGCTGTCCCTGGGACTCAATAAATATTCCCCTTTTATGTACGATATGGTAAAGTATGCGGATGACAAAGGGGTATTGATCGTTGCGGCCGCGGGCAACGAAGGAATGACCGTGAAATATCCGGCCGCCTATCCGACTGTCATGGCCGTGGGCGGAGTCACCGCAGACCTGAAAGCCCACCCCAAATCGAACAGCGGACCGGAACTGGATATAGTGGCTCCATGGGACGTATTTACGACAGCGATGGGCGGAGGCTATGAATACAAGGACGGTACCTCTATGGCTGCCCCTCAAGTGGCTGCGGTCGCGGCATTGGCCTGGAGCAAATATCCGGATATGACGCCTGCCCAAATCCGCAATCTTCTCCGCCAAACGGCGCAGGATATCGGCGAGCCCGGATGGGATCCGAAAACGGGCTACGGCCTGCTCCGGGCGGACCGCGCTTTGACGCAACCCTACACTGCGGATATGTATGAGGATAACAATTCAATAGACAAGGCCAAAGCGCTGTCTATTAATATGAAAATAGACGCCGAGTTCAGCAGTCCGGCCGATCAGGATTGGTTCCGGCTGGAATCCGATTATAACGGCACCGTCCAGCTGCAGCTGGCGACAAATGACAACACATCCGTTCAAATCACCTATTACGCCAGCGGGGCTCGCAAACCGAAGACTTATTTTGTAAAGGGCAAGCAGTCCGTTTCCATTCCCGTATCCAAGGGCAAAGGCTACTTGATGCTGCAGCTCGCTGCAGAATCGAACCCGTCTACCGGGCAAGCGCCGGCCACAACTGGCGGTGCAAGCCAGAGCAAGCTGCCCGCGAATTTAAGCATGACAGCCCCGGTGCCGTACTCGCTGATTACGAACTTTACGATCGGTCCGGACGCTTATGCTGGAAATGAAAGCCAATCTACCGCTTATACGCTGCCTCCGAATACCAAAGAGATCAAAGGAGCGTTCGAAAAAAGCGGACGACCAGGATTGGTACAAATTTGTGGCAGAAAGATCCGGCACTTTGCGCGTCAAGGTGAGCACCGATACGGGACGGATGGATCCTGTCCTCTATATCCAGCCCAAAGGGGGCAAACCTCTGATAATTGACCAGGGCGGCGACGGAGTAACGGAAACCAGCCAGCTGATGAACATTTTACCGGGCGAATATTATATCCGCGTCAGCAATGCCCAGGGAAATGCCGTGCCCATAACAGGCGAATACACGCTCAGCCTGGAATACAACATGAAATACATCGACCCGAACGAACCGAACGATAAGCTATGAAGCGACAACACTGGGATCGGGCACGGAATACAAAGGAATTTTAGATACGGTGGAGGATGAAGACTGGTTCAGGGCGGCTTTGGATCGAGAGAGCTTGCTGGAAATCAATCTGGGCAATATACCTGACGGACACCCGGTGGCCGTGACGGTTTATGACCGCAATATTAATCCGATCAACTCTTACGAGGTGAAAAAAACTCTCAGTGGAAAAGCAAGCTGAGGCTTGCCGCCGGAGACTATTACATCAAGCTTCATACCGACTCGCCTTTTGACAATCAAATGTATCTGCTCAAGGCTGACATTAGGCCGCTGTTCGGCGGGTATGTGGATGTGGCGGGACATTGGGCCGCGAATGCGATCCTGGAGCTCAGCGCGAAGCACTTGGTAAAAGGCCAGGAAGACCTCATGTTCCATCCCGACAAAGAAATAACGAGAGCCGAAGCCTTGACGATTCTCGTGGATGCTTTTGGCTTGACCAGGGAAAACGAAATTTACTTCTCTGATGTTCCCCGGACCTATTGGGCTTACGATATGGTCGCAAGGCAGTGACAGCGGGTATTACCAAGGGATACCCTGACGGTACACTGGTGCCCGACGAGCCGATTAACCGGCTGGAGATGACCCAGCTGCTCGCAAACTGCCTGAATTATAAAGGAAAGTACAGAGGCTTCCCGCCTTTCAACGACATTCCCAAAGGCCATCCGGGGGAAGGGATCCTTAAGCAATTCAAAGCCGAAGGATGGATCAAAGGCTTTCCCGACGGGACATTCCGCCCCACTCAGCATACGACCAGGGCCGAATTTGTTGTATTGTTAACCCAAATTTTGAGATCGGGAAGGGGAAGGATATGAACTATTTTCCAATGGCCGCGTTTCCTATTTATTGGATCAGGGTAATACACATTATCATAATCCTTGCAAGTATAAGCCTTTCCTGGTGGGCACTGCAGGCCCTCCGTTTCGACATTCTGCTTGTAAGGCCAAGAAGTGTGCAGGGAAAAAAAATTTTGCAGCTTCTTCTCTCCATTGTATTGGGATATGGTATCGCACAGTTTTTTTATCGAATATTGGAAATTGTCGTTCGGTTCCTTCGGGGGGATGTAAAGCCAGGAAGTGGGGAGAAGAGAATAACAATATGGCAATTTGTAAACAATGGATAATACTACCGTATCAAATCGGATTCTCCATACGAATAGTATGATTGGCGCCCGAAAAAACAGCCAATTTCCAAGTGTTCTCAGTTGCCGGTTAAAACAAGCGAATGGTAGACTAATTAAGTCTGTATCGAACTGTGAATAAATACAAATAAAATTTGGGCGCGGAGGGACCTCGTATGTCAAAAAATAATCGTCCGCGGTGGTAAAAAAATTGTCGGGTAGTGTGAGAGTGAGCGGTGCCAAAAAATGCAGTTCTGCCAATATTGGCGGCGTCTCTGTTAGCATCGGAGGGGCAAAGCGTAATTCTTGAAGCCCCCCCACTTGATGATGTCATGACGATTAACCAAGTTCTGCAAAGCTTGGGGGTTCAACTAGAATATAGAAACGAAACGGTAAAAAATCAATGCGGAACAGATTCACACATGTGAAGCGTCATATAATCTGGTCCGTAAAATGAGAGCGTCCTTCCTCGTTATGGGGCCGCTGCTCGCAAGATTGGGCCAGGCAAGAATTTCATTGCCGGGCGGCTGCGCAATCGGTACCCGTCCCATTGACCAGCACTTGAAAGGCTTCGAAGCAATGGGCGCGGAAATTGAGCTCGGGCAAGGGTTTATCGAGGCTAGGGTAAAAGGGCGTCTGCGCGGCGCCAAAATCTATCTGGATGTAGCCAGTGTCGGCGCAACGGAGAATATTATGAGCGCGGCGACTCTCGCGGAAGGAACGACCATTATCGAGAATGCCGCCAAAGAACCGGAAATCGTTGATTTGGCCAACTATTTGAACGCTATGGGTGCCATTGTACGGGGAGCGGGCACAGGCGTAATCCGCATCGACGGAGTGGAAAAACTGAGTGGCGCTGTACATACGGTCATACCCGACCGGGTGGAAGCGGGTACTTATATGATGGCGGCGGCTATCACAGGCAGCGAAATCTACATTGAGGCGCCATCTCAGACCATCTCACTCCGGTTATATCCAAGATGCAGGAGATGGGCGTAACGGTCATTGACGAAGAGAACGGCATACTTGTAAGAGCCGACAAGCCTCTGCGGGCCGTAGACGTCAAGACGCTGCCCCATCCGGGATTTCCGACCGACATGCAGTCTCAGATGATGGCGCTTCTGCTCGCTGCAGAAGGGACCAGCATCGTGACGGAAACCGTTTTTTTGAGAACCGGTTCATGCATGTGGCGGAATTCAGGAAGATGAACGCCCAAATCAAGGTGGAAGGGAGGACGGCAGTCGTCACCGGCCAAGTGCCGCTAAGTGGAGCGAGCGTTTGTGCGACCGACCTGCGTGCCGGGGCGGCTCTTATCCTTGCCGCCTTAATAGCGGACGGGGAGACCGAGATCACCGGATTGCACCATATTGACAGAGGGTACATCGATATTGAAGAGAAGTTCAGGGCGCTTGGCGCGGACTTGTTCAGAGTGGCGGATCCGGCGCCCGTCCAACTGCCCCTAGATGCAGGCAGGTTAACCGTGCAGCCGACCTGGGCATAAACAAACTGACGAAGGCGGATTCTTCTTAATGAAGAGTGCGCCTTTTTTTTGTGGCATTCTTTTGGGGCCCCCCGCAAAGTATCCGGCATAGGCTTCGAAGCTTCACGTCACTTTGTGGGGTTATTTTTTTGTTCTATCGGCCTCTTGTCTCTCATAAAATAGTACAGCCTAAAGCAAGAGTCAGTGATTCCCGCCAACGGTCATGGTCTATTTTAAGCAGAAGACGGAGGTAAGTATGAAGATTGCGTTGAACCGGAATTTTGCACTCTGGATGTTTGTTGGAATGATAGGTTTTATGGCGGCCACCCTCCTGGTGCCGGGCTTGCTGGTTAAAAAAAATCCCCAAATCCCAAGTACCCTTGAGGCCCTCCGTTCAAGCGTCCGAGAATACCCAGGCTGCAGAGAAACCGGTGCTTATTCCTGTGTACAGAAGCCAAACCCATAAAGTGGAAAGCCTGCCTCTGGAGGACTACGTCCGGGGAGTAGTTGCCGCTGAAATGCCGTTGGAGTTCGAAGTGGAAGCCCTTAAAGCGCAGGCCATTGCTGCGAGGACCTACCTCATCCGCAGATTGCAGGACCGCGATTTCAGCAGCGTCCCCGTCAAGGAGGCGTGGATTACCGATACGGTGGCGCACCAGGCTTTTATTTCCGAGGACGAGCTTCGCCGCAAATTGTCCGCTGATGAACAGGCCGCTTACTTTGCCAAACTGAACCGGGCGGTAGAGGAGACGAAAGGGCAGATTATCACGTATGAGGGAAAGCCGATCCAAGCCTTCTTTTTTCTCCACAAGCAACGGGTATACGGAAAATGCAGAAGATTACTGGGGCGAATACATCCCCTATCTGCGCAGTGTGCCAAGCCCTTGGGACCGTAACTCCCCCGAATATAAACAGACGACGACGCTGTCGATCGGCCATGTGCTGCAAAGCCTTGGAGCAGGTTCGGCCATTCCGGCCAGCGCGAATTCTTTTGGAATGAAAGTTTTAGAGAAAAGCCAGGGACAGCGGATCAAGAAAATCAATGTAGCGGGAAAGGTGTTCACCGGAAGGGAAGTAAGAGAGAAGCTGGGTCTGCCTTCCTCACAATTTGACTGGAGCCGGAAGGGCGGCTCTTTGATCGTTACAACCTACGGATACGGACACGGAGTCGGGATGAGCCAGTGGGGAGCGAACGGAATGGCCAAGGAAGGCAGCACGGCGGAACAAATTTTGCGGTATTATTACGACGGGGTAGAGATCAGTCAAGCCCCTCCTCTGGCAGCACTGACAGGCTCCTGAGAAACTCTTCTATATTTTATTTCAAAAAATCTATCACCCTTGAGTATAAAACAACAGGTTCTGGCAACAATGAGTTACTGAGGTGATGATAGAATGAATGAAAACCAGAAAAAACGAAAAAAAAAGAAGAGTCTCCTAAACTGCTAGAAGGAGCTCAACAAGCTTCAACGTCTGGATGGAAAAGATTATTGTCCAAGAAATGGGTATTTCCGGCGACGTACATGGCAGCTGCGGCAATTATCTTAACCTTAATGTGGGTCTATCAAGGCTCCGGGACAAAGAACCATTCGGCGGATTCCACAGGCCTGACAAGCAGCAAATCCGTAACGGACACGGTATCGAAACCCGATTCCACACCGGTTATGGCGAGCTCCGAAACGATGCAGTGGCCGGTTAAGGACAAGAATGAGCTGCAGGTTGTGCTTCCTTTCTATGACAAGAACGGCTCTAACGAGGTAAGACAAACCGCGATGGTAGAGTATGACAACACCATGATTCCTCACGTTGGAGTGGACCTCGCCAGAAACGACAACCAACCGTTCGATGTGCTGGCAGCGATGAGCGGCAAAGTCTCTCTCGTGCAGAAGGATCCTTTGGTGGGCAATATCGTGGAAATCACGCACGGCAACGGTTATGTTACAGTGTACCAGAGCTTGGCTGATGTAAAAGTGGCGAAAGACGACCAAGTGAAGAAAGGCGATGCCATCGCCCAGGCGGGACGCAGTGAACTGGAGAAGGACCAGGGAGTCCACGTTCATTTTGAAGTTCGCCAAGGCGCCGACGGTGCCGCCGTCAATCCGGAGCAGTTGATTAGCCAGAAGTAAATCTTCTCGTATAAGCAGTGGGGAAAACTTGATCCCTGCTGCTTTTTTTTAGTGAAAATGAAAATAATTATGACAAACTGAGCTTGTCAGGCTTGGAAACAGAGAATATATGGTGGCACTCCTCATATAATGTACCAAACTAGCTTGAGGAAAGGGGCGAGGGGAGTGCACGATTACATCAAAGAGCGAACCATTAAAATCGGACGTTGCCTGGTGGAAACAAAACACACGGTTAGAACCATAGCCAAAGAGTTTGGAGTTTCCAAAAGTACGGTGCACAAAGACTTGACCGAGAGACTTCCAGAGATCAACCCGGAGCTGGCCAACCAAGTGAAGCACATTCTGGAGTACCACAAGTCGATCCGCCACCTTCGCGGAGGAGAAGCGACCAAAATCAAGTATCGGAAAACAAGAAGCCCCAAAGCAGCGGAGCAGTTAATTACTGCCAAATTATAATGCCTGATCTCTTGCATCTCTTTATTCTCTTGCCGTATAATAATTTTGTTGGATACAATCCATAAAAAAAGAGGAAATTTGTCGTTATATGGCGAATTATACACATAGATGACAGATCCGCCCGCTTTTACTGGATGAACGGTTGGCATAGAGCTGCGGGGTAACCGGCTCCGTTTGGCTTAGCTTAGGAGGATAAAGGAAGATGTTTAACAAGGATATCGGTATTGATTTGGGCACAGCTAATGTTCTGATTCATGTAAAAGGGCGCGGTGTAGTATTGAACGAACCCTCCGTTGTAGCGATTGAAAGCGAAACGAAGAAAGTGCTGGCCGTAGGGGAAGAAGCCCGGCGCATGGTGGGCGCACCCCGGGCAACATTGTTGCAATTCGTCCATTAAAGGATGGTGTAATTGCGGATTTTGAAATAACCGAAATGATGCTAAACTACTTTATTCAAAAAAAAGTGGGAGGCAGAGGATGGTACAACCGTCCGAGAATATTGATCTGCGCTCCCACAAACATAACCTCCGTGGAGCAGAAGGCGATCCGCGAAGCGGCCGAGCGCTGCGGCGCGAGGGAAGTTTTCCTGGAGGAAGAGCCTAAGGCGGCCGCCATCGGAGCGGGTATGGACATTTTTCAACCGAGCGGCAATATGGTGGTGGATATCGGCGGCGGAACGACGGACGTGGCTGTGCTGTCCATGGGGGAGATCGTGACGGCATCCTCCATTAAGATTGCGGGCGACAAATTCGATAATGCGATCACGAAGTTTATCAAAAAAATAAGTACAAGCTGTTGATCGGCGAACGGACTGCGGAAGATATTAAATTGAAGATCGGAACGGTGTTTGCGGAAGGACGGGACGAGCGTATGGATATCCGGGGCAGGGATATGTCTCCGGGCTTCCGCTGACGATCAGCATCTCGTCGGCTGAGGTGCAAGATGCGCTGTGGGACCCCGTCGCTTCCATCGTGGCTGCGGCCAAGAACGTGCTGGAACAGACGCCTCCGGAGTTATCGGCGGATATCATCGACCGGGGCGTGATCCTCACAGGCGGGGGAGCCCTGCTTCACGGCGTGGACCAGCTGCTGGCTGACGAATTGAAGGTGCCGGTCATTGTGGCTGAGGATCCAATGCATTGCGTGGTCAATGGAACCGGGGCGATGCTTCATAATCTGGATAAAGTATCCAAACATAAATTTTAACGACATCCCTGCCGATATAGATAATATATCGCTTTGCCGCATTGTGCCTAAGGAGGATAAGAACTTGTTAAGAGGCCTGTACAGCGCCGCGTCGGGAATGATTACACAGCAGAGAAAACATGACACAGTCACGAATAACATTGCAAATATAAATACACCGGGCTACAAACAGGGTTATTCCGTTTCCCGTTCGTTTCCGGAAATGCTCATAGCGAAGATCCGCGATGATTCCAGCCAGGGCCGCATGCCCCTCGGAAAAAATCAATACCGGAGTATACACGGAAGAAATTCCGACAATCTATACACAGGGCGATTTGATGGAAACGCAAAATTCCTATGATTTTGCACTTGTATCCGACATACGGGTGCCGAACATGAACTTTGACGCTTCCGGCAAATCCAGGAACGCGGACGGAACGGTTGTCTATCAGCCTCAAGCCTACTTTACCGTGCTTGGTCAGGATGGGGAGCAGCGCTTTACGCGCGATGGCAAATTTACCGTAGACCGCTTGGGGCAGCTCGTCACTGCTGGAGGATTACGGGTGATGGACACCCGGAATCAACCTATTACCATTACGGAACCGGTAAAATTGGCGGCTAACGGCGTTTTAACGACAGAGACTGGACAAGCGGTGGCGACGCTGCAGATTACCCGGGTGGACAACCCGCAGAAACTGCTCAGCGAAGGGAACGGGATGTTCCGTGTGAGCCCGGATGACCAGAATACGGCGGCTCCTCTGGCCGATTTTACCGGAGTCCAGCTGAAGCAGGGTTTTATCGAGCGCTCCAACGTCGATTCTACGCAGGCTATGGTAGACATGAATACTGCGCTGCGGGCATATGAGGCCAATCAGAGAGTGATCCAATTTTATGACAAAAGCATGGAGAAGGCTGTCAGCGAAGTGGGAAGAGTGTAGCGGATGACGGCCCTTTTAAATAGGAGGTTCCTGAATGAATAACTCTATAATAAGCGCCTCGGTCTCCATGAATGCTTTACAGCAAAAAATTGGATATGATGGCTAACAATATTGCTAATGTCAACACGGTAGGGTATAAAAAAGAAAGAGGCGTCCTTCCAGGATGTTTTGACAAATATCAGCAGCCAGCCCAAAAGCTTTCAAGAAGAGGGCAGATTGACTCCGCTTGGCATTACTCATGGCTACGGCTCCATGCTCGGCGCGGCAACATTGAACATGTCCCAGGGAGCGGTCAAGGAAACCGGCAATCCCCTGGATCTTTCCCTTGAAGGTGAGGGCTGCTGCAGGTCGGCGCGAATCAATGGACTCGGGACGGGTCTTTGGCGCTTTCGATCAATCCCCAGGCTCCCGGCACTTTGCTGCTGACAACCAAGGACGGGAAGCGGATTATCGGGGCTGATGAGCGGCCGGTTTCGGTTCCGGCCAATACCCGGCTCGAGATTCAACCTGACGGAGTCATAATGTCTTACAATAACGCCGCCCCCCGGCACGGCGCCTGTAAGAGCAGGACAGATCAAGCTGGTGCGGGTCCTGCGTCCTCAGCTTTTGCAGCAGTCGGGGGATAACCTGTTTGAGCTCCAGCCCGGAGCAGCCTACAACGACGTTCTTCGTACGGAACTGCCGAACCCTGGCAATCCCAATTCAATCAAGGTTCGCCAAGGCTTCCTGGAGCAGTCCAACGTCGATGTTGCACAGGAGATGACGGAGATGATGAATGTGCAGCGCGCTTTTCAGCTGAACTCCAGAGCGATCCGTTCTTCCGATACGATGATGGGGCTCGCGAATAACTTGCGCGGATAACGAAAATGAGGAGCTTTAACGATGACGGAACAGGAACAGGAAGACGTTCAGCCTGCTAAACGTGCGCCTTCCAAGCTGCTGCGCTCAGGCTCTATCCTGCTGAAGATCTGCAAGGAGCTAAGAGTTCCCCTGCTTTGTGCGCTCACTCTCGCAGCGGGATTGTTGATCGGATATGTTTACATCGGTAAAGGCAGCCTGCGCGAGGCCTGGATGTTTTCAACATGGAGCATCTATTCGAACTGATATTCGCTAACACATAAAGAGACTTCCCCGTGTGCGCAGCACATCGCAGATGGGGCAGCCGAACTCTCGCTTTCAGGTATATCAACTCCCTCGGGGAGTTTTTTTTTTGTGCCGGGGAAGGTATAATGTAAGTGGTGTCTTTGCGCCAAACTTGCATAACTGCAGAAAAAAAAGAGCATAAGCAAGGAATACTCCCGGCGAATGCTCCCTTATATCAACCTCCACTACTGCAGCTCGTGAAGGGACAATGTTATTGTAAGTTATGTCGCAGCCTTTTATACCAATCGATACCAATTAGTGGGAGGAGCACTCGGACTTGTTGAACGCTGAGGAAATTCAAAAGATTATTCCCCACCGCTACCCGTTTCTGTTGGTGGATAAGATTCTGGAACTGGAGGAAGGGGTAAAAGCTGTCGGGCTGAAAAAATGTAACCGTAAACGAACCCTTTTTTTCCAGGGGCACTTTCCCGGATATCCGGTCATGCCCGGAGTGCTGATTGTCGAGCTTTGGCCCAGGTGGGCGCTATCGCCATGCTGAGCTTGGAGGCAAACCGGGGCAAGATCGGCTTGTTTGCGGGCATAGACGGCCTTCGTTTCCGTGAGCAGGTGGTGCCTGGGGACACACTCCATCTGGAAGTGGAAATTACCAGATTAAAAGGTTCCGTCGGCAAAGGACAAGCTCTGGCCAAAGTCGGTGACAAAGTAGCGGCCCAGGGAGAATTGATGTTTGCGCTGACTTCTCCTTTCTAAAAATTCATTCAAAAAGGGGTAATCTTATGAGCGAATCCAATCGAGTGAAGAATTTGTATGAGCTGTGGTTGAATGATCCGATGATCGATGACTCGACGAAGTCCGAACTGAAGCAGATTGCGGAGCAAGGTTCCGAAGTTGAGGACCGTTTTTTTATAAAGATTTGGAGTTTGGCACTGGGGGTTTGCGCGGCGTTATAGGAGCAGGTACAAACCGCATCAACAAATATACGGTGGGCCGGACGACTCAGGACTTGCGGAGTATATCCTGCGCCAGAAAGCGGTGCGGCCTTCAGCTGTGATCGCTTACGATTCCAGAAACCAGTCTCCCGAGTTTGCGCTGGAAACCGCGCTTGTGCTCGCCGGCAACGGAATTAAAGCTTATGTGTTCGAATCGCTCCGTCCTACACCCGAGCTGTCTTTTGCCGTTAGAAAGCTGGAAGCGACGGCGGGAGTGGTCATAACGGCGAGCCATAACCCTCCGGAATATAACGGATATAAAGTGTATGGCGCCGATGGCGGCCAATTGGTGCCTGAATTCGCCGAGCAGGTGATCGGGTGTATCAACGATGTCCAATCTTTCTCGTCCGTCCGCAGGATTGACCGGGAGAAGGCGGAAGCCGAGGGCATTCTGGAATGGATCGGCGAAGAGATCGACCGGGCGTATATCGCAGAAGTGGCTGCTATCAGCCAGAATCGGGAGACAGTGAAGAAGATCAGTCCGGATTTCCGTATTGTCTATACTCCGCTGCATGGCGCAGGCAATCTGCCCGTTCGCGCGGTATTGAAAGAGATCGGATTTGAGCAGGTGCACGTGGTGCCGGAACAGGAGAAGCCGGACGCCAACTTTTCTACCGTGAAATCTCCCAACCCTGAAGAAAAGGATGCATTCCGCATCGCGATCGGACAGGCTAAAGAGCAGAATGCCGATATCATCATCGGAACCGACCCCGACTGCGACCGGATGGGAGCGGTGGTGAAGGATCCGAACGGTGAATATTTCGTGCTTACGGGAAATCAATCCGGAGCGATAATGGTCAACTACCTGCTCTCAAGCATGAAGCAGCAGGGCAAGCTGCCGGCCGCCGGCATGGTCATCAAGACGATCGTGACGAGCGAGATGGGGGCGGTCATCGCCAAGCATTACGGAGTCGCGACGATGGACACGCTGACCGGGTTCAAATATATCGGCGAACAGATGACCAAATTCCTGCAAACGGGCGAGCATCAATTCCTGTTCGGCTACGAGGAAAGCTACGGCTATTTGGCGGGCACCTACGCGCGGGACAAAGACGCTGTGCTGGGTTCGATGTTAATTTGCGAAGCGGCCGCTTATTATAAAAGCCAAGGTAAAACATTATACGACGTGCTTCAGGATCTGTACGAAACGCACGGCTACTTCCTGGAAAGCCTGGAGTCGCGGACGTTGAAAGGCATTCAGGCGTCGAGCAGATCCAGGCCATCATGGAAGACTGGAGAAACAACCCTCCGGCGGAAGTGAATGGGTTAAAAGTCGCCAGAGGGAAGACTACGCACAAGGCATACACGGTCTGCCTAAAGAGAATGTGCTGAAATTTATTCTTGAAGATTCCTCCTGGTTCTGCTTGCGGCCTTCCGGCACGGAGCCGAAAATTAAAGTTTACTTCGCCGTAAAGGGTTCCTCGGTAGATAATGCGGCGGCTAAACTGAACGATTTGAATAAAGCTGTGATGTCGAGGGTAGACGGATAATTTTTTTTGGAAACAAAAAAAACCTCTTTAGGACAGCAGTGTCCTGAAGGGGTTTTAGAATGTACGACAGCATGTGAAGGAGTGGAAGAGTTGGTCCAATGGTACAAGCAGTGGAATCATAGGCTGCAAAAAAATATTATGGTGGGTTGTCATCGCCGGTCTGGTGGCTTCCATCCCTATGGCAGTGAATAGAATTAATCGGGAACAGTCGGCGAATAAGGTGGAATTTGTTTTCGATTACCGCAATTTGCTTGAAATATCCGATTACAGGAGCAATCCGGCCGGGTTCGTCGCGGACCAGTTAGATCAGCTAAAGAAGGCGGGCGTGCATTCTTTGGCTTTCTACGAATCGTCCCTTAACGAACTGAAGCTGGAACGCAAGATTGAGTTGTTTAATTCAAGAGACGCCAGAGCTTTGAACCAAACGCCGATTTCACCTACCGAAAACTTCACTTATCTGCTGTTTGCTGATGCGCAGGCGGAGAAGCAGTATAAACCGGTGATACAAAAAAGCATTTTCTTCGATCGGCGTCAACACGCGGCCTTGGAGCTATAAAAAATCAACCGGGGTTGATTATTGAGATGCCCATGGACGAAGCCGTGTTAAAACCGATGGACCCCGATTTCGCCACCATGAGCGAGTTAAAGGCGCAAGGATCCATCCTGTGATACGGTTGTCAAACCGCAGGGCGTTTGTGCCGGAACAATACGACGCCATGTTGGGCGAAATGAAGAAGCTGGGAGTATCCCGGTTGATTATAGACGGTGAAGAAGTGCCGGGGTATAACGACGATCCGAAACGATCCGGTTTAAAGGACTTCTCAGCGCTGTTGAAGAAGCATGGCATCGGCTGAGTGCGATCGAGCTGCTTAAACAGCCGCAAAAAAAGGGTTCGACAAAGTCGCCAAGGATATAGGCTATAATGTAGTAAGGCTCCATTCCTTTACGGAAAAAAAGATTCGGACAAGCTGTCCGAAAGCTTATCCGGGGCGGCACTCAAGCAGCAAATCCTGACCACTTCGGACCGCTTCGTGCTGGCAGTGAAGGACCGCAACATCCGCATGGTCTTCCTGCACGCCCACGCTACCAAAAAAATGCGGATAAGGCCAAAATTGCGGACCCTTTAAATAGTATCTATGCTTCACTGCAGGGCCCGATGGAGCTGTGAACCGGATTCAGCACTCAGGCTTCACACTAGGGCAATCCCAACCTTTCCAATCCGTCACTCCGGGCTGGATGAAATTTGCGAAAATCGTGCTGTTTGCTGCAGCCCTTTCGCTGCTTGCTTTGACAGTGAGCTACTTTGAACCTGCACTGGCTCTGGCTGTATTGGCGCTGGGGGTATTTGGGGCTGCCGGACTCTATGTGGTTTCTCCAAGCCTGTGTTCCCAGCTGTTAGCTTTGGCCGCAGCCATATGCGCGCCAAGTGTGGCCATGATTCGGGCCATCCGCACGGTGGAAAGCGGCGCTGCACAGAAAGCGGGGTCTCGTCTGGGCTTCAGCTTGCAGCTCTTCTTGAGAACCACGGTGACTTCCCTGATGGGTGTCTTGTTTATTATCGGATTGCTGAACGGAATCACTTACTCGCTGCTGCTTGAACAGTTCCGGGGCGTGAGCGCGCTGCACCTGCTGCCGATCGTAATCACAGTTATCTATTTGCTCTTTTACAGCCGGCCGCTTACCCTGTCGCAGAGGGCGGGTAAAGTGGGAAGTGTGCTGAAATACAACATCAATGTGCTGTGGATCATAGTGGCGGGAGCTGCTTTGGCCGCCATTTACTATTATTTGACGAGAACGGGGAACGCGGGACAAGCTTCGGCTTTCGAAATTTACTTCCGCTCGTTCCTGGAAAACACATTAAGAATAAGGCCGCGGACTAAAGAATTCCTCATTGCCCATCCTCTGTTTATCCTGGGCGCTTACTTATCCGTCAGATATAAGAACGCGGTGTATGTGATGTTGATTGGGGTAATCGGCCAATTATCCATCGTTGATACCTTTGCCCACCTGCATACTCCCGTTATGATCTCGGCGATAAGGATCACCTACGGTATTGTGTTCGGAGTGCTGACAGGCATCGTGTTTATAGTTGTCTGGGAATTTATTGCAAGGAGTTGGAACCGATGGCTCCGGTGTCAAAAGAATAGCCCTCTCGGGCTATTACGGCTTTAACAACAGCGGCGATGAAGCTGTGCTTCAATCGATTCTGCTTGCTCTGAAAGAACAAGGAACGCAGCAGGGAATCACTTTTGAACCGCTGGTGCTGTCCATTAATCCGGAGCTGACCCGGGAAATGTACGGCGTCGAGGCGGTTCACCGGATGAAACCTAGGGAGGTGCTTCGCGCCCTTCGATCCGTTGACGGATTAATCAGCGGGGGAGGCAGCCTGCTGCAGGATGTGACCAGCGGCAAAACCATTCCTTATTACACCGCTGTAATTAAATTGGCCCAGTGGTTAGGGAAGCTACCTTCGTTTACTCCCAGGGTATCGGACCGGTTAACCGAAAGAGCTTCTTTCCGCTCATCCGCTCCGCTTTCCGGAGCAGCAAGTATATTTCCGTCAGGGACAAGGAATCAGCGGGTCTTTTGCGCGAGATTGGACTGTCTGAATCACGTGTGGACGTAGTGCCGGATCCTGTCATGGGGTTGCCGTTGCGATCAGTAGAAGCTTCTGAACATAAGGCACTGAACCGGTTATCGGAGTTTCCGTCCGTTATTGGAACGAGGACCGCTCCGAACTGGACGGGCTGGCTTTGGCGCTTCGCAACGTTATGGCAGAGGAGCAACAGGTGAGGGTGCGGTTCCTGCCGTTTCATCTGCCTCGGATGAAGAGGCATCCCGCTATGTAGCGGACCGGCTGGGTGCTGAATATGCAGGGCGGATAGAAACCGCGCGGGGAATCACGCATCCTCAAGACATGCTTGCAGAGGTGGGAAGGTGTTCGCTGCTCATCGGCATGAGGCTGCATTCCTTGATATACGCTGCTTCACAATACGTACCAATGCTCGGGATTTCGTATGACCCCAAGATAGACCAGTTTCTTCGCCGTTTGGACATGTCTGCATCAGCTTCAGCCGCGAACCTGTCCTCAGATAAACTGGCTGGCGAGGCGCGGGAGCTGTTGCACCATCCTCAGCAATGGATCGACTCCAAAAAAGCAGCTGATCGACGGACTTAAATCACAGGCCCAGGAGCCCGCCCGGCAGATTGCCGTATATTTACGAAATAAAGGATGAGATGGATGAGTATACCTAAAGTGAGCCTCTTCGGCATTCCTTTTTCCAAAATGAATATGAAGCAAACCGTGGATTATTTAACTGCAGTTATCGAGCGGAAAGAACCCCATCAAGTCATTACGGCTAACCCGATTATGGTGATGGCGGCTTTGGAAGATCCGAATTATTCGGAGATGATGAGACGGGCCGAATTGATCGTTCCGGACGGCGCGGGGGTCGTATGGGCCGCGGAGTACGTGGGCAATCCGGTGGCTGAGCGCGTAGCGGGCTACGATCTTCTGCATGAGCTGATGAAGGCGGGCGAGCAAAAGCAGTGGAAGGTTTACCTGCTCGGGGCGTCAAGTGAGGTCATTCAAGCAAGTGCGGCGAAGCTTAAGCTGATGTACCGAAGATTGAAGTTGTCGGAGCCCATGACGGCTTTTTTCGGGGAGGACCAGGACGCGGAGGTTATTGCGGAGATTAAAGCGGCGGCGCCTGATCTGCTCTTTGTCGGACGTTCGGCATCTACTCAGGAGCCATGGATCGACAAATATAAAAAAAAGCAGCTGTCCGTCCCGGTCATGATGGGTGTCGGCGGCAGTTTCGACGTCCTGTCAGGTAGAACGAAGCGGGCCCCAGTGCTGTTTCAAAAAAAACTCAAATTGGAATGGTTCTACCGTCTGCTCAAGGAGCCATGGAGATACAAGCGAATGCTGGCACTGCCGAAATTCGCAGTCAAAGTGATGCGCGAGAAGAAAACGGTGCAAAATCCAAGGTAATTGTTACAATATAGAGAAAAGCGCCTAAAAAAAACCGTGGAAAACGGTGCTCGCCTTCCTCTAATAAGAACGTTATAATAAATGCGGCACTCTTTTGAATTAACCTTCATTGGATGCCGCATTTCAGTTTTGTGGTTTCATAATTGTTCAGATTTGGTTACTCAGTAGTAGGCTAAATGGGAGAAAGTTATTTCGCCAATAAGTGATTTAGAGGGGAAAGTGAGAATTACAATGCAATCAATGTATTTATTATACGGAATCGGTTTTGCCGCTGCTTGTCTTATGGCGCTGCTGCTCACGCCCTTGGTGAAGAAGTTTGCTTTCTGGGTAGGAGCCGTAGATGCGCCGAACCATCGTAAAGTTCACACCCGGATTATGCCGCGTTTGGGAGGCCTCGCGATTTTCCTGGCTTTCTGCGGTGCATTTCTCATCATTTCCCCTGCTATCGATTCTATTAATTTCAATGTCGCGCTTGGCATTCTGCTAGGCGGCACGATTATCGTTATTGTCGGTGCGCTCGATGACCGTTTTGATTTGTCGCCAAAAGTGAAGCTGCTAGGCCAGATTATTGCCGCTTCCGTTGTCGTTGCGTTTGGAGTGGAGATTGATTTTCTGAATATCCCGTTCGGCGATACCACGATCTCCTTAAGCTGGCTGAGCATTCCACTGACTATTCTCTGGATTGTCGGAGTGTCGAACGCCATTAATCTGATTGACGGGTTGGACGCCTGTCGGCGGGAGTATCCGCTATTGCTACTTCAACCATTATGGTAGTAGCGTTGATGATGGGCAACGTAACCGTCGTATTGCTGAGCGTTATTTTGCTGGGAAGCATCATCGGATTCCTGTTCTTTAACTTCCATCCGGCTAAAATTTTCATGGGCGATTCCGGGGCGCTATTCCTGGGCTTTACACTGGCAGCCTTGTCTGTACTAGGCTTTAAACAGGCTACCATGGTATCGCTGCTGATGCCTGTGATGATTCTGGGCGTTCCTTTGTCCGATACGTTCTTCGCGATCCTCAGGAGATACGTCAACAAGCTGCCGATTTCGGCGCCGGACAAGAATCATCTCCACCACTGCTTGCTGCAGCAGGGATTCAGCCATCCGGTTACCGTTTTGATCATATATGCACTCTCTTTAATGTTTGGAGCTTGCGCCGTGCTGCTGTTCTATTTTAAGGCAAGCTTAACCGTTACTATTGTGATTCTGGCCGCGGTGCTCTTCGTCCTCATCCTGGGTGCGGAGGCAATCGGTATTATAAGCAAGAACAAGAAACCTGTTCTGGGCCTTATCAATAAAATCGGAATCAAGACCCTCTCTATCACGAGAGGCCGAATAATGAAATAAATCGTATTCTTTTCGAACCGTCAAGCTTAAGCTTGGCGGTTTTTTTTTCAAAATAATAGAGAGTATAAATATTGGGAGTCCGTGGGGTTCCATTTTTTTGCCATGTCCGAAGAAGTTTCTGTCTTTTTTTGCTAAACAAAAGATTCGTATCTGCCGATATAGACCATGTAAGAAACTGTGTTTTAGATCAAAGGAGAGGAATTCTAAACGATGAAGAAAAAAAGATGCTGCATTGGGTAATGATCGTGGCGCTTATAGTAACGCTTCTGCCCGTGTCGTTGGGCAATCAGGTTCAAGCAGCTACGGGAGCCGGTTCTTTTTTCCCAGACAGTGCGGAGCTTGGCAAAACAGCCAATTTTATCGATTTAAAGGATAATGCGGCTTCAGACGCCGGCCTGCAGAGGGCAAACGTCTATATTTCCAGCGGAAAAAAACAATGTCGATCAACGGATCGTTTCAGGGAGTGGAAAGCAATTCCTTGTCGATTCGAGTAGACCAGCTCAGGAAGAAGTCGCCTGCCGGTTGGGAAGCCGATCCAACACATTATAATATTGCTTCTGTCACTTTAGATGCTAATTCTTCAAAACGTTTCCAAGCGAATATTGTTGAATTGTTCCCGGGGTATAACCAGATTACGATTTCGGGCAAACAGGGAAATACGCAGCCTGCAGACACTTTCTTTGTCCTTTACGAGGAGGCTCCTTATCTGCAGAATCTCCAAGTGCTCTCCGGTTCGGCCCAACCCCAGTACCTTAACGAGGGGGTCAGAACGGTTGTAACCAATAATTTGATCTCTTTACAAGGTAAAGCGCCTAATGCCACGGAAGCAGTAATCAATGGTTTCTCTACCAGTCCTCTGGCGGACGGGACTTTCTATATTTCGGGAGTGCCCTTAAATCGAGGTTTGAACACCATCAGCATGACATTAAAAAACAGCTACGTCCAAAGTTGATCTTAAGAGACAAGTTTATTTGTATGACGCAGGCAATCCGTTCTCCAGAGTGAACATTGAACATATTGGAGATTTGCCGGCTTCTATCCTGGACTCGGGCAACCAGCCGCTTCTGACGGGCCAGACACCGACGGGTACGAATGACGAGAGGGCCAATCTGGATATTGAAATGTTGGTGCCTTACAGCAGCGCACCGTTTTCCTCTTCTGACGCTAATCAATATATCAACATCAATGCGGCTACTCCAGGTAAGGCCAGTGATATCGGTTTCGATCCGGCCAGCCTGAAAGAGGAAATAATTAAAGGCAGCGACGGGGTAACCAATGCTTATAAATTGATTAATTTTAAAACGAATCCATACAGCTTTCCGGCTTCATCGAATCAAACCGTAACTCTGAACGTATACTACAATTCGCTGCTCACCCTTAACTCCGGGTTTAAATATTACCCAGGAGATACGAAAATCTCCAACATTCAGCTTATCACTGAAAATGTCCTGCCGGTAGGAACGGAGTATAAAATCACTGGAACCACAGCTACAACCCCTCTGGATAAAGGAGAAGTAAATAAGTCCGATTTTTTTATGTAGTGGTGGAAAGCGATAAAGCCATCGGAAGTGATTATAATGCAGCATCTCCTCAAGGTAAAACGCTTCAAGTTAAGTTTCCAGACGGAACTGTTAAGTCTTTGACCGCGGAAACGAATTGGAACTACTATGATTCCAATGCATCAGGTGTGCAAACTTTAAACAAGAACAAAGAAATTTACCATGTGACCAACCTGCCCAGCGGAGTCAACAGCCTGTTGTTTTATTACACGGCCAATCAATCCGCATACAGTACGATGGTTACCAGGATATCCAAAAGCTATATTTATCTGGAAAACCCGATCGACGGCCAGGTCGTAAATTATAACTCCAAGTCCGAACCGGGTAAGATTATTTCGATTAAAGGCAGTTCATAGGATTCGAGAGCGTCCAACAGCCACAGTACGAATTTTTTTCATTAACGGCAAAACAACTTACGTTGATCCCTCAAATGCAGCAAGCGCACCATTGTTTACTCTTGATACCACCGGTATACCGCAATTGCTGAAATTCACAGCTAATGCAGTCATCGGAACCCATCTTAATGTGGGTGAGAACCGCATCCGGATTGTCGGTAGATATCAGGAGAGCGGCAGCACGCGAGAAGTAAGCAAAGAAATCAAAATCGTTATTTTTTTGACACTAACATACCGACGATCCTTAAGCTTCAGCCTTCTTATATAAATCGTAAAGCGGACAATACACTGGACAGGGTTGCCCTAACAGATCCGGCTCTTTTTTTACAATCCTGCCTGAACAATTGCAGAATAAATCCGGCAAATATGTGACGAGCCTCAAAGAATATGACCTTGTATTCCAGCTTAGCGGAGTTGATAGAGTCAGGTTGACTCAGGCGGCAGCGAGGTTCTTGCGGACCAGCCTATAACCAACTTTGCCAGCGGCGCCGCAGCCAATGTAGAGTGCAATCCTTGTACATCGGCCAGCTCGGTGATCAGGGTGAAGGACCGTTTGTTCGATAACCCGGGAAGCCATATTTATACTCTGGAAGTAACCAATTCAAACGGTGCCAAGAACACTCAAACCCTGGAAATCGTAAGAGAACCTTCCGGTTACCGCAAGGTATCGCCGGTTCCTACGGTGGACGATAAAATTGTAGTGAACAAAAAAAACTTTGTGGACATTATCCTCGAAGCGGAAGCCGCGCAGGAAGTATTGATTGACGGAAAGCCGGCTGTGAGACTGACAGGCACCGATATGTACCGGGCGACTTATATGGGCTTGAAACCCAATAAGGAGAATGCGATCAAACTGCAGATCAAACGGAACAGCACGGCTCCAATCAACGATACGCTCAGAGTGTATTACACCAACTCGAACCAGAATTACGAGCAATTTATGGAGCCGTTGTCCACCAAGCACTCCGTGTTTAACGGCGCACTGAATCTGACTTTCCCTAAAGGAACGATTCTTAAATCGGCAAACCCGAACGATCCGAAGAACTTCAAGTTCTATGAAAGCCAGAATCTGCTGTTCGGATTAGCTGACCCGGCAACGGGGGCCGTCGCTCTCCGAGACGACGCAGGCAATACCATCAACAACAATGAAGGACTGGCCGCGAATTTTACTGCTACCAGCGTACTGAGACATTTTTTTTCCCGTATCTCTGATGTTTACTGGCTGTCCGGAGGGTATGGAGAATCTCCGACAAATAAAAAATTGGATGGCGTTCTGCCGATTTTCAAAGATGGTACGGATATCAGGGCATTTACCGATCCGCAATTAACAAGCAGAAGGCTGGTACCCACCGAAAGAGGTACAATCACATTGAAATTTGATCCTTCGGTGGTGCAGGATGCGGGAACAGTGGTGTCTGTGCTTATGCTGAACGACCAGGGGCAATGGAAGATACTAGGCGGCGAAGTCGATACGACTAAGAACACCATTACCGTTCCATTCGATCAATTTGGATATTATATGGTAGGAAAAGGAAAAAAGCAGCTTTCTGGATGTTGCCAGGCACGGGTGGGCGAGAAATATACTGTCCGCAATGTTTGCTAAAGGATATATGCCTGCATTGTATTACAACGACATGGGTGCGGATGAGAACATTACCCGCGGTGAATTCGCCAAAATTCTTGTCAAAGCATTCAACCTTCCTTTGATCACCGATGACAAAAAACACGTTTGTAGATGTTTTGTCGGGCTCCAGCTCTCCGAAGTGGGACTATTACAGCATTGAAACCGCCGCAAGAGCCGGGATTGTCACCGGTATGGAGAACAACGTGTTCGCTGCCGACCAGCTGCTGGAAAGACAGCAGGCAGCGACCATGATTGCCCGCGCGAATGAGTTGAAGCTTTCCATGCGGGGAGATAAGCTCGATGCTTCTTTGGATAAAATATTCACGGACCGTCCGCAGATCGATTCTTACGCAAGACCGGCGGTGGAAGCGTCTACAAGGCCAAGATCATGGAGGCATACCGAACGTCCTGTTCCAGGGCCAGAAACAAAGCTATCGTTTTGAGCCAAAAGCTTACCTGACCCGTGCTCAAGCAGCCCAAATTGCGGTAAGAGTAATACAGAGTAGCAGCAGCAAGGTGTTCCCTAAAAAAAACTTCGATTAATATTGTTGCTTAAGGCGTCCCGGACTCTATTCGGGACGTTTGTTGCGTTAATGAAACTAAAAAATCAACTTGCCTTTCACACCCTTTCCTTCCAAATACTGCATGATACGAAAGTCACGTCAGGGATGTATACTAATACCAGTGAAATAAATGGAATAAGAGTAATGATATAACAGAAAGAACAGAATATTCTGTCAAATCATTCTTCCATTATTTCGAAATTATTTCGCGGGCACCGCAACTTTTTTTGCAAAACCGTGCGTTTAATACAGTGGAATCAACAATACAGACAGATGACCGCTCCGCAGCATGGATTTATTTTACAATTCTCGCTTTACGGGCACCCAGCAAGCGTTGTATAATGTTTTAGTGTGTGAATATGTAAATCTATGCATTCTATCATTTTATTTACAAGTTTCTGTAGCGAAGAGTTACAGACCTAATTATATTGTTAATTCATGCTCAACTCTGGGAAGGGGGTGAATCGGAAAATGAGGGAATCGAGCTCTTATATTTCATTAAATAATAAACATACGCAAGATATCCGAGGAGGAGAAAATAAGTTTATGAAGAAAAGTTTATCCGTAATTCTATCCGCCGCTATGGGATTCTCCATGTTTGCATCCGTAGCATTCGGCGCGACTCAGTCCACTGCTGATTTCAGCGATCTGAAAGATCTGACTCCAGATCAAAAAAAGCCAAGTTTGACGCACTTATCAGTGATGGTACATTCGAAGGAACAGCTACTGGCACATTCGGTCTTAAAGAGAAAATGAACCGTGCTCAATACGCTAAAGTAGCGGCCAAAATCTTTGCTCTGAATGTTGACGCTAACGCAGTTCCAACTCAGTTCGCAGACGTGAAGAAAGACGATCCGGCTAACGGATACGCAGTTCCTTTCATCGCGGCACTTGCCGCTAAAGGTTTGACTGACGGCTATGCCGACGGTAAATACGCTCCAGCTCTTGAAGTAACTAAAGAGCAATTGGCAACTTTCTTGATCCGCGGATTGGGTAAAGAAGCTGACGCCAAGACAATCACTCCAGTTGTTGACAGCACTGTATCTCCTTGGGCTACAGGATATGTTGCTTTGGCTATCAAATTGGGCCTTCTGTCCAATGAAGCTAGCGGCAAGTTCAACGGAACAACTCCTGCAACTCGCGATCTTCTTGTACTGAGCGCATCTGCTGCAAAAGCTCAATACGTACCACCAGTTGGCGCTAAGGTATCCGTATCCGAAGTTAAAGCTACCGGCGCAAAAAAACATTGACAGTGAAGCTGAGCCAACCTGTTGATACAGCTAAAGCAAGCCTGGCAATCACTCGTGGCGGAATTCCTGTAACTGGTACAACTACATGGTCCGCTGACAAAACTACTGCTACAATCGCTCTGGACCTTAAATTGACTGACGCTACATATAAAGTCACTTTAGGCGGTTTAGACGCAACTGCAATCGATAAAGCTTCCGCAGAAGTTGTAGCAACAAAAGAGCAAATCAAGAAAATCGACATTCTGACAGCTTCCGATGTTCTGCCTCAAGCTGACGGAGTTCAGGTAGAATTCAAAGCTACTAATCAATACGGTGAGCAAACAGACCTGTCCGCTACTAACTTCAATATCCAAACTGGTAACGTAGGCTACACCAACGTAACCGGAAAACAAGCAATCAAGTTGAACTTGAAAGGCTTGAGCAAGGACACTACTTTCCCTGTTACTATCATCCACACTGACAGCGGCGTTTCTACAAGCAAAGTCTTCAAAGTGGGCGATCTTCCAATCGTATCCAAAATCGAGCTTGGTGATGTAATTCTTCCATCCGGAGTGAAGAACTTCGAATCCGGCAGCAAGAAAGCATACGTTAAGTTCACAGCATACGATCAATACGGAACTAAGGTAACAACAGTTCAAACTAAAGATGCGCAAGGCAACGTGGTATCCGGATTGGATTCCAGCAGAGGTATCACCCGCGTCGTTAGCGACACTGGAATCTTCGACGTAACTGGTTTCACTGATTACGATGGAGACGATCAACCGGAAATCGAATTGACATCCAAGAGCGTAACTGCAGATAAGCAAGCAACGCTTACGTTGTTCGCAAATGGAACTGGACAATCCGTTTCCAAAACTATCAACGTAGTAGCTCCTAAAGTTCCGGCTACTGTAGAGTTCGGTAACTTCACTGATACTCTTGCAAAAGGTGACACTAACAAATACATCCCAATTGTTGTTAAAGATAACCAAGGAAACCAGCTTTCCGCTGACGATATCGTTAATAACATCGCAAGCTTCACTGTTTACTCCACAAACAGCATTACTGGTAATGTGACTATCGAAACAGCTGGAGAGAACAAAGGTAAAATCAAGCTTGCCAATATCACTGATAAAGGTTCCGCTACAATTTATGTAGGAATCAATGCTACTGGCAAAAAAACGCTCAAATGACAGTATCCATCCAGGATACTCGTACACCATCTGTTCTGAAAGTTACTGAAGAACCTGCTACATCCATCTTGTACGGTGCATCTTCCGAATTTAAGTTCAAAGTTTATGATCAATACAATGAAGAATTAAAAGCTGACCAGGATGCATACCAGGTTCAATTTGCTCTTACAAAGAACAATGGAACATCCGGTACTGCTGCCGTAATCAATGGTACTACAGTTGCTGGTGCAACCTATGCGGTATCTGATAATGGAACTGCTGTTAATGTTCCGATCAGCCAAGTATTTGATAAGGCAAGCAACATCATTGCAGGAAACGCTGATGAGAATGTGAAGCTGACTGCCAAAATCATTAAAACAACTGACAATTCAGAAGTATACTCAGTGAGCCGTCAGATTAGCGTTATCAAAGGTACAGATTCCAACATCGGGTTGACTTATGGCGTTGCTGTTGACGGCGCAAAAGACAACACATTGTATGCAGCTGGAGATAAAGGAATTACTGTAGCTGGAACAACTTACAATAACACTAACACAGCTCCACTTTTCGGAACGAAAGTAGCTCACGGAATTAAGGTAACAGCGAAAGACGCAAGCGGCAATACTGTTGCTATTCCAAGCGGTCAAATTCAATCCGCAGTTTCAAGTGACGCAAATGTACTTTTGGTGCAACCAGTAATGAATGGTGCAGCAACTGTAGTTGGTAACAAAGCAGGAACAGCAACGTTGACGGTACTTTACAACTCTCCAAACGGTACTAAAACAGCTTCCATCAACGTAACAGTTAAAGCCGATGCGCTTGCAGTGGATTCGATTACTTCTGACAAGACTTCTCAAACTGTATCCGGCAACGCGTTTAGCGGTAAAAAACGCTTGGGATGCAATCCTGATGAACAAGCTTACTGTTAAAGACCAGTATGGAAATGAGTTCAAAAAAATGAGAACACAGTTCAAGCCGCTGTTTATGACTACAACGCAGCATTGGGAATCAGATACTTCATTTCCGACGCCAAGACTATAAGCGGCAATCAAGCTCCTGCAAGTGCAGTATCTATCGATCCTGTAAATGGTGTATTGAGCGGAGATGCAAGCAATCTTTCGAGCTTCACAATCAACGCAGTTGCTCCTAATGGTAAGATGGCATCTTGCACAATCTACGTTAAGTAATCTTTCTTAATAACAATCTCTAGAGAGGGGGCCCTGAATAAGGTCCCTTTTTTCTATATTCGGAGGCGATTATGAGACGAACGGTCGTAACATCCATCATTGCGCTGCTTATCGGCGGGGTAGGAACCTATTTGTTTTTTTCCTGAACCTGCTAAAAGTAATGAAGCTGCGCAGCCAGGCAACGCAGACGATCCATTAATCACCAAGAGCTATCTGGAACAGTATCTCAAAAAAATCGGGCACGCCTACCGGGGCAGCCGGCAGCAGCATAGACGAAAATAAAGTCAGACAGATGATTACAGACGAATTGGCTAAAATCACGCAACAGGCAACAGGCTCCAACACAGGTGCGCCGGGCGGCAATGCGCCAAACTCAACTAATACATCAGTGCAGACTCTGACAGTGGTCCAGTTGCAGGCCGGTCAAACCCTTTATGCCGGTGCGGGCAGCGAGATTATTCTGAGGTCAGGTAAAGCCGTAGCTGTAAGCAGCGACGACAACGGCATACCTGATGTTACCTCAGGCAAAGATATTGCTGCAGGAACAGCAATTGAATTAAACCACATGCTATTGTTCCCGCGGGAAGGCAGAGGAATCAAGCCTGACACCAAAAAAATCAAACGCAAATTTATGTTATGGTGCGCGGCAATTATTCAATTATGAAAGCGGATGGCACGAAGGTTTCTCCATAATTTTGTCCGTTTTTTACAATAACTTATGCGCACAAGAGCAGAGTGCTCGGACATACTATGATTACACCGACAAAAGGAGTGGATCATAGTGGCTAAAAAATAATAAAAAAAAGCTGGTTCCTGGAAGCAATCAAGCACTGGATACACTAAAGTATGAAATTGCAGCTGAAATGGGTCTGCCTGTTGGACAGTCTTATTTTGCTCAAACCGATACAGAGTTTGCTTCGGAGTTAGGCGCCATCCCACAGTTTCCAATGAAGGAAGATTATTGGGGATATATTAATTCCCGCAACACCGGAGCGGTAGGTGGAACGATTGTAAGCCGTTTGATTCGCAAGGCGGAAGAAACGTTATTTACTTTATGAAGCACAAGATCTCATAAAATTTTAGATAAGTAATTCATGATTTGACACATTTCAACAAATCCGCTAAGATAATGTATCGAAGGTTAAAAGTTGCGGCGGCTTCCAAGCTTTCCCTCATATATGCTGTCAACAGCATAACAACCTTTTCCAGCCGGGAAAGGTTCATTTTTTTTGTTTAGGTATTGTTTCTTTATAAGATACTATTGTAGTAGGAGGTTGAGATAACATGGCTGTTGCTAAAGGAAGACATTTGTTCACTTCAGAGTCAGTCACAGAAGGACATCCGGACAAGATTTGCGACCAGATTTCGGACTCCGTGTTGGACGCTTTTCTGCAAAACGATCCTAATGCGCGTGTAGCGTGCGAAGTTTCTGTAGCCACAGGACTCGTTCTGGTGATTGGAGAAATCACTTCACGCTCGGAATATGTCGATATTCAAGCGATTGCAAGACAAACCATTAAAGAAATAGGGTATACCCGGGCGAAATTTGGATTCGATTACCAGACCTGTGCGGTATTGGTATCCTTAAATGAACAATCTCCCGATATTGCGCAAGGGTTAACCAGGCTTTGGAAGCCAGGGAAGGCCAAATGAGCGATGCAGAGATTGAGGCCATCGGAGCCGGAGACCAAGGATTGATGTTCGGTTTTGCATCCAGCGAAACTCCGGAACTCATGCCGCTGCCGATATCGATTTCCCATAAACTGGCCCGGCGTTTGACCGAAGTGCGCAAAGACGGTACCCTGGAATATTTGCGTCCGGATGGAAAGACTCAAGTGACGGTCGAATACGATGGAGATACTCCAAAGCGTATTGACACTATCGTTATCTCAACCCAGCACGCGGAAGAGATCACTCTGGAGCAAATCCAGAAAGACATTAAAGAAATAGTGATCCAGCCGGTCGTTCCAGCTGAATTCCTTGATGAAAACACCAAATATTTTATCAATCCCACAGGCCGTTTTGTCATTGGCGGACCCCAAGGGGATGCCGGATTGACCGGAAGAAAAAATTATCGTGGATACTTACGGCGGATATGCCCGTCACGGAGGCGGCGCATTCTCAGGTAAGGATCCGACTAAAGTTGACCGTTCCGGAGCTTATGCCGCCCGTTATGTGGCTAAAAAAATATTGTAGCAGCGGGACTTGCGGATAAATGCGAGGTTCAACTGGCTTACGCCATTGGCGTTGCAAGACCGGTTTCGATCAGCGTAGATACTTTTGGCACGGGCAAAGTTGGCGAAGAGAAACTCGTCGAAGTTATCCGCAAACATTTTGACCTACGGCCTGCCGGTATCATTAAAGAACTTGACCTGCGCAGACCGATTTACCGCCAAACCGCAGCTTATGGTCATTTTGGACGTACAGATGTGGATCTTCCTTGGGAGCGTACGGATAAAGCCGAGCTATTGAAAAAAAGGACGCATTAGCCTAATTCACGACAAAGTTTCACATAAAACCACCTAAAT
>BBFE01000029.1 GCA_001313085.1 Paenibacillus sp. JCM 18996
TAGGACAATAGCATGACAGCAGGCTGCCAGCATAATCGGCAGCCTGCTGAACTATCGGGCAGGATAATTTAAATATAAGAAATTTCTATCTTTTGAGAAAACGGCAATAACATGTAGACTGGTGTTGATACAAAATACATGCCAAAGTAGGATGATATGTGGATTATTGCGATGATGGAAGTGCCATTTGGAAAACGATTGTTAGGAAGCTTCGTTCTGCCGGTTGTGTTTTTTGCTGAGGATGAGGCTCGGTTGCTTATGTCTTCTTCACGGAATTCTACCGAACTAGCCAAACTGGTGGATCGGAGAATTGCTGGTTTTCCCCTTGAACACATTATCGGATGGGCGGAATTCTGTGGTTTGCAGATTCAGTTGGATCCCGGAGTTTTCGTACCCCGGCCACGAACCGAGTTTCTTGTTCGACAGGCCGTGCCCTCACTCAACCAGGAAACATAGTAGTTGACCTATGCTGCGGTTCTGGAGCTGTGGGTGCGGCCTTAGTCGCTTTGATGGAGCGTATTGAATTGCACGCGGTTGATATCGACCCTCCAGCAGTACAATGCGCCCGTCGTAATATTCATTTAGACGAGAGCTTTGTGTATAAAGGGGATCTCTACGATCCGCTACCTGTTCAGCTTTATAACCGCGTCAATGTTATTATAGCCAATGCCCCATACGTACCTACCGAGGCAATAAAATTCATGCCAATGGAAGCCCGCGTCCACGAGGCAAGGATTGCGCTTGATGGAGGAGCTGATGGACTTGACGTCCAACGAAGGATAGTAGCTGAATCTCCTCTCTGGCTTGCAAAGGGGGGCTTTCTCCTAGTCGAAACTAGCGAGAGGCAGGCGCCGTTGACTGCCGAACTCTTTGCTCAATACGGATTGCTTCCAAAATGGGTTCGTTCCGCAGAACAGGACGCTAACGTTATCATTGGAATCCGAACAGACCACGCAAGCTAAGAAGAAAGTTACTTCACTAAAGAATAAACCTCTTCCGGGTGTGTTAGGTTGATCTTGTGGTCTACCCCTTGAATTTCAACAAAATGAATGTTAGGAACCGCCCGGAAATAGTCGGCTATCCGGAAACCATCAGCAAAATCGGATGTTCCTAAAATGAGTAGCGTTCTTGTATGGAGTTGGCCCAATCGTTCAATGGCTGGAGCTTCGGCCAAACCGTTTTCGGAGTAGCCCACTCGAACATCTTTTTTTTGATGTTATGCGCTGTCATTTCCGCCATTATGCCACGCAGTGGCTTTTACTTCCGGGTTGGTCAATTTTCCTATCCGGCACAGCAAGATAATTTTCCAACATCCTTATCTAACGTTATAGCCGCCAATTTCAATCCCTCCGCCATTGTTAAATACGGAGCAAGGCTTTCACGTAAATCGATAACGGTTAATCCATGTTTTACGGCTAAGGTTGCCGCATAAATGACTTCTCCCGCATTGTCAGCAACAATATGTACAACCCAATACTTTTAACGTTTTAGGAGATTATTCTTTGAAACGGTCGAAATCGCTCTGAAAAGACTGCGTGCAATCAGCTCGGCCATGCTCATAACTAAATGAAGACGAGTGTTTTGCAGTACTAGATACTCCATTAAACCGCCGACATTCACTATACCCGAAATATGAATATCTCCCACCGGAGTCAATTCCTTGTGTACCCCGCTTCCCGGACGGATAGGACCTTCTCCGATATGGATGCAGCCGACGCTGGCAGCTTGGCCAAGACAGGAATCAATGCCGATTATAAAAGGCAGGCAGTGTTGGAATAAATCTGTTCCAGTGTTGTATCGAGATTCATTGCATGAACGGGTTCTTCAAGTGTTCCAAACAGATCAAACAATGAAGAACGGAATTTACGAAGTGAGGAGCCTGCAATGGGGCCTAACGAATCGCCGGTGGAACGATCGGTGCCTAAGCAGACAACCACAATTCGTCTGTTTGTATGCAGCCCTTCGAGAAAACCATTCAACTGTTTGGCAAGCTGCAGGGAGGCTGTAGGATTTTTTTATATGCAATTTTTTTAAGACATCCTGTATAGACTGCTCCGTTTTCACACAATCAGCCTCCTGTAATCAGAGATTTTTTGCACGGGTTAGTTGCACTTATCCTTTATATTCCTTCTACCATTATTCCTCTGTATTGAATCCTCAATATCTTAATATTTTGAAAGAAATCGGAATCTAACCTTATAGGCATGCTGCCCGATCGATTCTATAATGAAATAAAAAAAAGACAAAACGAGGTGATCTCCAGAATGGAAGCCCTTACAACAATGCGGGTAGCTAAAAGTAAAGCCGTCAAGCTGAAACGTTGGGATTCACCCATTGCCGGATATTTGTTTATCTCCCCTGGCTGCTTGGATTTTTTTACGTTGACCCTTTACCCGATGATCCAATCCCTTTACTATTCGTTTACCGATTTCTCTTTGCTTGAGGAACCGAGCTGGGTAGGATTGCGGAATTACCAAAAGATTGTAACGACGGACGACAGATTCATTCAATCCGTAAAAGTTACGTTTCTCTACGTATTGGGCTCCGTCCCGCTGAGATTGGTTGCCGCTCTGTTCATTGCCATCCTGCTGGCCAAAAGCCTAAAGGGCATGTCGGCATACCGCACCGCAATCTACTTTCCCTCCATGATCGGAGGAAGCATCGCCGTATCCCTGCTGTGGAAAAAATATTTTCGGCAAGACAGGATACATCAATCACCTGCTCGGCTATTTGGGCATCGAAGGCACCGGATGGGTGACAAATCCAAATACTGCGTTATGGACTTTGGTTTTACTTGTGGTCTGGCAGTTCGGTTCGGCTATGGTCATTTTCCTTGCAGGCCTCAAACAAATCCCTAACGATCTGTATGAAGCATCTTCAGTAGACGGAGCCGGTAAAGTGAGGCAGTTTTTTCAACATAACGCTCCCAATGCTATCCCCTACTATCTATTTCAATCTTGTAATGGGAATCATTTCGGCTTTTCAAATGTTTACACCGGCGATGATTATTACAGAAGGCGGACCGATGAATGCTACCTACGTGTATGCCCTTTATCTATACGAGCGGGCCTTCAGCCAGCTTCAGATGGGCTACGCTTCAGGTCTCGCCTGGATCATGCTGTTGATTATCGTGGCATCAACCTCTCTTATTTTTTTTAACCTCCAAATACTGGGTTTTCTATGAATCGGAAGGGGGCAAGAGTAAATGATGAATGCGCTCAAGCGTAAAAAATATAAGCCGCCATCTTCTGCTTGCTGCCATGAGCCTCATTATGATCTATCCGGTCATTTGGTGGATAGGGGCATCCTTGAAATCGAACGAGGAACTCAGTCTGCCCGGCCTGTTCCCGACCATGCCAGGTGGAGCAACTTTACTCAGCTGGCACGCCATACCCGGGCATTCGTTCACAGATTTTTTTTACATCAACAATTTTCAGCTTGAAATCGGGATTTTGTTCACAACGGTGATTTCCTGCAGTCTGGTTGCGTTCGGTTTCGCCAGGCTCGACTTCCCGCTCAAAAAAACTTCTGGTTCTCCATTCTGATGCTGACTCTTATGCTGCCGGGGCAGGTTACGATTATCCCGCAGTACTCTTTATTCCATAAATTCGGATGGGTCAACACGTATCTGCCTTTTTTATGTGCCGCATCTGCTGGCTGCAGGCGCAGGCGGGACCTTCTTCGTCTTCCTGCTTGTGCAGTTTATACGGGGAATTCCGCGCGAGCTGGATGAATCGGCAAAAATGGATGGCTGCAGCTGGTTCGGAATTTACTGGAGAATCATCATGCCATTGATGAAACCGGCGTTGGTGACTGTGATGATCTACTGCTTCCTCTGGAACTGGGATGATTTCTTCGGACATCTGCTGTTTATCAACTCTGTCGACAAATATACGGTGGGACTCGCGCTCCGCATGTTCAACGACTCCCAATCCGCCCAGGCATGGGGCCAGCTTTTGGCTATGGGGCTCGTATCCGTCATCCCGTCTACCATTATCTTCTTCATTGCGCAAAAGCACTTTGTGGAAGGGATCGCAACTACGGGTATCAAGGGATAAGATGCCCAATCTTACGAGGCGATTTCCGGGATGGGCGACTTTTAGGCAGGGTTCACTGATAAAAGAAGTCTCATTTCGCTTAAGCGATTTATACTTCGTTTATCGTTAAAATAATCAATTCTGTACAAGCAGAGAAAAGGGGATTGAAAATATGACAGCAAAGCGAAACAAACTGGTTCTTACGGTTATTACAGCCATGCTCGGCCTTTCCTTGACAGGCTGCGGCGGCGCTGCGAAACCGGCAGAAACCAAAGCCGGCGATGCGTCAGCAGCAGGCAGCAAACCGGTTAAGCTCCGTATTACCTGGTGGGGCGCTCAGTCAAGACACGATGCCACGCTGAAGATCCTTGACCTTTACACCAAGAAGAATCCCAATATCACATTTGAGCCCGAATATTCCGGATGGGACGGCTACATTGACAAATTGACGACGCAGGCAGCGGCCAAAAAACGCGCCGGATATTATGCAGATGGATGCAGCTTGGCTTGCCGATTGGAATGCTAGGGGCCAATTGGCGGATCTGAGCAGCGTCAATGTGAAGGATGTCGACGCCGGCCTGTTGGCAGAGGGGAAATACAAGGACAAGCAGACCACAGTCCCGCTCGGCAAGAACGCCTGGGGACTCGTTTATGACAAGTCTGCGTTGGAAAAGCTTGGATTCCAACTGAAGAACGATATCACCTGGGATGAGTTCTTCCAACTTGTCAAAGACATCAAATCCAAGGTGGGTAAGGATCAATACGTTATGATGGATGGAACGAACAATCGCGGCCTTTATTCCTCCTACCAGCTGAGCAAGGGCAAAGGGCACCCGATTACTATGGATGGTAAATTCAATTGGGACAGGGACACTTGGCTGGAATGGGTGAAGATTTTCGATGACTTCCGCAAACAGGGTATTGTTCCTCCGGCGGATATTGCCGTATCCGATAAAGAATTGGATCCGAAGCTGGACTTGATGGTGACGGGGAAAGTGATCTTTAGAGCGGCTCACGCGGCGCAGGCTTCTTCTTGGGACAGCTTGAAGCCGGGCAGCATCGGTGTTGCGGCAATTCCGAAGGGCCAGCAGGGCGGTGGCTGGTTGAAGTCGACCTTCTTCTTCGGGGTAAGCCAGGATTCAAAGAATAAGGAAGAGGCCAAGAAGTTCATTGAATGGTTTATCAATGATCCGGAGGTCGCAGAAATTGCCGGCACAACTCGCGGAATCCCGGTGTCGAACAAAATCGTCTCCAGCCTGCAGCCGAAATTCACCGCCGCCGACAAATTGACGGTGGAAATGATCGAGAAGGCGAAAGCAGGTGCGCAGCAGTTCAACCCGGGAGCCAAAGGCTGGAACAATTTCGAGACCAAAGATTTCAAAGCCATCTCTGAAGCGCTCATGTTCGGTAAATCCACCGCTGACCAGTCCTTTGAGGATTTGAAGAAGAAAGCGAAGGAATACGAGAAGTAACACGTAGCTGAAAGACTTTAATCTTCAATTAAAGATCACTATATAGGGTTGTAAAAGGTTAACGCTCGATCCCCTTTGAGGCGGTTACAAGCTGATCGGGGGATCGTTACCTTAAAATTAATTGGGAGCTGGGTGTTTGTGATGGTGACCTTAACCGGTTTTGCGGATGAGATTTCTCCTCATCTCGAGGAGCAGATGAATGTACTGGAGTCCGAGGGTATTTCACATATCGAATTCCGCGGAGTAAACGAAAAAAAATGTGCTCAAGCTGACGGACGAAGAATTGAAACAGGTCAAGGAGCGGCTCAATTCGCGTAATTTCAGCGTTTCTTCCATCGGATCCCCGGTGGGCAAATACGGAATCCGGGATGATTTCTCGGTTGAGCTCGGCAATATCAAGCGGGCCTGCGAAATCGCGGGCTATCTGTCGGCCCCTTACATACGCGTTTTTTTCTTATTTTATGCCCGAAGGGGAACAGCCGGCTGTCTACAGGATGAAGTGATCTCCCGCATGAAGCAGCTGATTGACGCAGCTGAAGTTTACGGGGTGACGCTGCTGCTGGAAAATGAAAGCCATGTGTACGGCGACATCGACGACCGCTGCCTGGATCTTCTCGAGTCTTGCAGCAGCCCGCGGCTGCGTCTCGCCTTTGATCCCGGCAACTTCGTAATGAACGGGGTGAAGCCGGTTTCCCAGGCTCTGCCCAAGCTGCAGCCATACCTGGAATACGTGCATGTCAAGGACGCATTGGGCGAAGAGCGCATGTTTGTTCCGGCTGGGGAAGGGGACGGGGAGCTCGCTCCATTCATCCGCAGCTTGAAGGACAGCGGGTTTTCGGGCTTTCTTTCCATTGAGCCGCATCTGCATAACTATCTGCCGGATCTCGATAATCCAGGCCGGTTCGTCCGCGCCGTCCAGGCGCTGAAAAAAGCTGCTCGATGCGGAAGGTATTGTCTGGAATTAAGAAATTAACCAAAGGAGAGCTGAACAATGGATGCCAACCGGAAACTGAAAATCGGCCTGATCGGACTCGGAAATATCGGCGGCAACCGCCACATACGGTATCTTGGAACGATGGATAACGTCGAACTCGTCGGTGTCTGCGATGTCGTGAAAGAGAAAGCGGACACCTATGCGGCGGAAGCGAACACTACGGCCTATTACGACTACAACGAGCTGCTCGACAAATCCGGGCTGGAGGCTGTCATTATTGCCACACCGCACTATTACCATACTCCGCTCACCGTAGAGGCGTTCAACCGCGGTCTGCATGTGCTGTGCGAAAAGCCGCTCGCGGTCCATGTAAACGACGCGCAGAAAACCATCGACGCCTATGAGCAGGCGAAAGCAAAAAAATCCAAATCTCATTTTCGGCATGATGTTCCAGGAACGTACCCTTCCTTCTATAAGAAAATGAAGGATATTATCTCGAGCGGCGAGCTCGGCCAATTGACGAGGGTGACCTGGATCAATACGGCATGGTTCCGCTCCCAGGCTTACTATGATAGCGGAGGCTGGCGCGCTACCTGGTCCGGAGAGGGCGGAGGCATTCTGACAAACCAATGCCCGCATAATCTGGATATGTATCAATGGCTGTTCGGGATGCCTGCCCGCATCAGCGGCCATGCCCACATCGGCAAATACCACAACATTGAAGTTGAAGATGAGGTAACGGCCTACTTTGAGCATGATAACGGCATGATCGGACATTTTATCGTAACGACGGCCGAGACTCCGGGCACCAACCGTTTTGAAGTGATCGGGGAGCACGGTAAGCTTGTCTACGAGAATGAGAAGCTCGTTCTATACAAGAATCGCATGTCAATGCTGAAGTATCTGCAGGAAACCAAAGAGGGCTTCGGCAATGTCGAAACCTGGTACACGGAAATTCCGGTGAATACCAATGTACCGAATGGCCATGATGTAGTGGCTGATAAATTCGTCAAGGTCGTGCTGAACGGAGGAGGAGAGCTGATCGCAGAAGGCACCGAGGGCATTAAGGGGCTAACCATCGGCAACGGCAT
This sequence comes from Paenibacillus sp. JCM 18996, assembly GCA_001313085.1. The sequence continues at coordinate 7,535 of BBFE01000029.1, forward strand.
CATGCTTTCTTCTTTCACCAAACGGATGGTCGATGTTCCGTTCGATGCCGATGAATATGAGAGCCTCCTGAAAGAGCTCATCAAAAAACTCCAAATTTGTGAAGAAAATACAGGAACCGGTGGAAACGGATATCGCCCAATCTTTCTCCAAAGCTTGATCCAAAGCTTTAAGCAAGCCGCCATTATCGATGATAATGTCGCTTGTTGGCCATTTGCGGACTGCGGCGTGCTGCCCTGATCATCGACATCCCCCGCACATTCGTGTATGATTTGACTTAATACTACAAATACCAGCGCTTACAATCGCATGTTTTCGTCGATAGCCGGAAAATTCGCCCCATTTTTTTGCCGAAGGAGCGGTTCGTATGTGGAAAATTGTAATCATCGATGATGACAGACAAGTACTCAAAGGCATGAAACAGGTTATTCCCTGGGAAGAGATCCGCGCCGTCTGGGCAGGGGAAAGCATGTCTGGAGCAGAAGGACTGGAACTCGTGCGTCAAACACAGCCTGATATCATCATTACCGATGTTTATATGCCCATTATGGACGGGCTCAAAATGATTGAAATTTTGCGTGAGGAGCAGTACGCCGGCAAGATAGTGATCCACAGCGGCTATTCGGACTTTGAATTCGCCCGTAAAGCTCTGCGGTTGAACGTGGATGATTACTTATCCAAGCCGGTTTCCAAGCTGACTATTCGGGAAGTACTGCTGCGGGTAATCGGCGATTTGGAAGAACAAAACAAAAAAAAGAAAGCAGATCAGGAGAAGCTGCGCGATAAGTTGATGCTTTACGAACCTTTCGTGCGAAAGGAACAGCTGAAAACGGCGATTATCGGGACGTGGGAAAGCGAAAACCGCAATGATCTGCTGTTCCCGGACGATGAACCGTGCAATCATCTTGTGCTTGGAATGGAAATTGCGAGAACGCCCCGAATTTCTAACGTGCGCGCGTCTGACCGCTATTTGTTCCGGTTTGCTATTCATAATATCATCCAGGAAATTTTGCAGCTGAGAACGCCTGTTTCGATTATGTCGAGCTGCACGGTTATCAATCGGCGGTCATACTGCATTTCAAGAAATCGGCCGATTATGAAGAATTGATTCAGGAGTTGAGGAAAACAGCTAAACGGATTACAGAATCCGTGCATAATTATCTCAATATCAAAATACGAATCGGCATAGGCGGCTTGAAAGAAAGCTGGGCGGCACTGTCCGATTCGCTGGAGGAAGCGTTCCAGTTTCTGTCGGAAGAAGCGCCTGGCATACTTTCATCTGAGCCGTACGAATATTATCGTTCTCCCGAGCTGCCCGGCCAGGTAAACCCGGCTTCTTTGAAGCCGATGAGATTTTATCATCAACTGATTGAGGACATTAAAAAATACCCAGGGAAGAAACGCCGAAAAAAATCATTGACAGATATGTCAGCGGTCTGAAATACGGCAGGACACACAGCTCCGGGCAGTTGCAGAAGATCGGCGGCCAGTTTTGGGCCATTTTGCGGTATGCTTTGAATGACGAGGAAATACGGCTGGAGGATATTTATCCGGAAGAGCAGATGGAATTTGAGCTAAACCGGATCAGCACGGCGGATCAATTGGAGCATTGGTTAAAAGAGAAAGTCAGCGGAATCTTCAACAACCGGCACTGGCAGGAAAATATGAAGCATAAGCGGACTGTAGATTTTATCAAGCAATATATCCATGAGAACTACGACAGGGAGCTGACGATCGCAGAACTGGCCGAGCACGTAGTCCTGTCACGGAATTACCTGTGCCAAATTTTTTTTAAGAACGCGACTGGGGAAACGATCAACAACTACATCGTCCGCGTAAGGATGGAAAAAAGCCAAGGGACTGCTTCTCGAAGGAAAGCTTAAAATTTATGAAATCGCGGACTGCGTAGGCTACCGGAACATTCCTTATTTCAGTACGACCTTTAAAAAAGTATTTTGGCGTTACACCTGCCGATGTGAGCAGATAACAGGGTGCAGCGGGGAGCGGGTGGCAGGTGAAAAAACATCTTCAAAAAAGCACCGGATAGATTACTTGCTGTACGGCGGCTTCTCGGGTTTTTTTTGGTCATTCTGCTGGCTGTGGTCATCGGTTTGAGCTATACACTGTCGACCCGGGAAACCACCAGGAATACATCTTTCTACCAGCAGTCTTTACTCGGCGAACTGTATAATAAAGTCGAAATCCAGATGCGTTCGGTCGAAAATATTTCGCTTGCCGCCGCGCGGAATGCGGTTTTAACGGAATACGCCGGAGGAAGCGGCGACCCCTATGCGGATTATCGGAAAAGAGAAGAGTTGAAGTCGTTCCTGATGAACATCGTCAATGCGACACCTGTCATTCAGTCTATCCATTATTACACCAACCATGAAATTCCATCGGACACGCTAGGGCCGGTGGTATTTATCGATAATGAAAAAACTCCGGATGAACCATGGTACGGTTCCATCGAGAACGCGGATTTCGCCTGGCTGGGTGAGCATAGGATCAAATCTTTCAACGGAGAAATTCCCGTGATAAGCTTCGCAAGAAAGGTATATTCCGAAGCGGGTGATTATCGCGGCATTCTGGTGCTGAACTTGAAGCGTCCGCCATCCAAAATTTGATAAGCGGGGAGAGGCCGGGGGTAAACCGGATTTTGCTGGACTCGGGCGGCCGGATTCTCACCTTGGTCGGCGACCCATTTATCGAACAGAAAATCGCGGAATATTTGTCAAACATGCACGACACGTCCGGTTATCTGAAAATTAGCAAGCCACAGGCGGAAGAGCATCTGCTCGTCTGGGCCAAACATTTTAACGGCAGCTGGATTCTTGTCGAGCTTACGCCTTGGGCACAGATTACGCAGGGCAGCGTGCGTACGGCGGTTGTTTTGGCGGCTGCAGGAGCATCTGCTGTGGTCATTTCCATGTTATTCACTTTACTTTTTTTCAAACCAGTTCCTCAAGCCCATCCGCCTTTTGCTGGCGGAGATGGCAGATACTCGGGCAGCGCGAAAAAAAATCAATTTGCCGGAGGATTACCGGAACGAATTCGGTGTCCTTTTCTCCGGCTACAGGAAGCTGATCGACCGGATCCAGCAGCTGTATGTGTCACTGGAGGACCAGTATAAGCGTCAGCGCAGCGCCGAGATAAAAGCGCTGCAAGCGATGATTAATCCGCATTTTCTGTACAACACACTCGACCAGCTGAACTGGATGGCCATCGAAGCGGGACAGGACCGGATGAGCAGGATCCTTGAGTTGATGGGTACAATGTTCCGGATCGGACTGTCCAACGGGGAGAGCCTGATTACACTGCGTGAAGAGCTGCTGCACACGGAATGTTACCTGAAAATCCAGCAGCTGCGCTGGGAAGAAGGGCTGACGGTAGAGATCGACGTGCCGGAACAGCTGCAGCATTTTTTTTATCCCCAAGATGACACTGCAGCCATTTGTGGAAAATGCGGTCATGCACGGCTTTACCGGGAGAAAAGAAGGCCGGATAGAGATTAAAGCTGCGGAGGAAGACGGAATGGTCGCTGTCCGCATCTCGGATAACGGCGTCGGGCTTAAACCGAACTGGGATGAAGCAAAGAAACGAAGTACCGGCGGATACGGCATCCGCAACGTGAGGGAACGGTTCGAGGCCTTTTTTTGAAGGGGTGTACGAGCTGGAGATTAGAAATAACGACATTGGGAACGGAGTGACGGTGCTCCTTCGTCTGCCCGCTCTCCTCAGCAGGGAGATGGAGGAGGATCGCAACCGCGCTTGAACGAAAAAAATCCCGCCCTGACAAGGGCGGGCTTCTGTGAAACTGCTATACTAATCGGCAGGAAAATTGGGACCATCCAGTTTTTTTTGTCAATATTACCGTCACCGTTGGTGTCCTCGCCTCTGTGGCGGTTTATATTTTCCTTTTCCTGCTGCTGCTGCATCTTGGAGTCTTTTTTTGTCGATTTGCCATTCCGCATTCCTCCCTCCGTCATCAATCTACAATTATAATGTTTGAAAAAAAAGGTCCGCTTTTTTTTATACCATATAAAAGACCTGCCTGGCTTTCATGTTTTCCTTAAGAACAAAAAAAGGGTAAATAAAGCCCCGACTATTGTGGAAAATAAGATGCTCTCTTCAGGAAGATACTTTCCACCTTTTCCACGATCGGGCCGTCTTGTTCCGACTCGCTCTTCACTTTCTGCCACTCCGGGTCGCTGCGGAAAGCTTCAAACCCGCGGTCGCGCGCTTCCATGTCAGCGAATTCCATGATATAGTAAAGCCGGTTGTGATCAGGGTCGATATCTTCCCAAAACTCGGTTACACGCATCCCGTGCTTGGCGAAAATACCCAAAGTGAAATTCGCAAAGCGGTCGTTGATCGCTTGCATTCTGCCTGGGTGCATGTGGTAAATACGGAGCTCGTAAAGCATGAAACATTACCCTCTCGATCATTTGGTTGGGCTAGCTATAACCATTATAATCGAACATCCTTTTGGCGGGAATGAAAACACCGGAGGAAATGCAAAAAAATGGGCACCCGATCCTGGAGTTTTATCCATCTTCCTAAGAAAAAACAAGCCCGCCGCAAGATACGATCTCAAAACACGAGAAAAGGGAGGTTTAACCGCGGCGAAAGATGGTAATTATTCATAAAAAAGCAGCAAGGAAGGGAGAGGGCCGATATAGGATTCATTTTTTATCCTGATCTATTTTGCCGTGATTTTCCTCGTTGTGGAAATTGCTATCGCGTTATTGATCACCACCGGCCTGGAGCCCCAGATTGCCAGGTTTCAAGTGGTTTCGATGATGACGTCCACAGGATTTACGACCAAAGAATCAGAGCTGATTCTAAGGCATCCCATACGCCGGAAAATTGCGGTGTTCCTCATTTTATTCGGGGCTTTCTCTCTGGCTGTAGTGATTTCGTCCATAAGCAATATTTTGGCGCAGAGCTTTCGAATCCCTCAGATGATAGGCATTTCTTTGTTTTTTTCGGACTTGTATTGCTTGTAGTCAAAAAATAAAACCATCAGCGGAATGCTCTCAAAATCATTTCAGCAGGAGATGATAGATGATTTTGAACTCCATGAGCTGCCAATACAAGAAATTCTTTACATCAAGGAGACGGATCTGCTAACTGAAGTGCATATTTATAACGACTCCGAATCGGCAGATAAAGACATCGCTGACGTTTTTTTTGTTCCGGAGGAAGATATGATGCTGCTTTTTATCCAAAGAGGCGATGAAAAAAATTCGACGTGACCGCGAAAAAAATTGACCATACAAGCGGGAGATATTCTATTTATCTATGGAAACAAGACGACTATAGAAAAGACGTTTAAGTACGAGCTGAACAAAATGAAAAAACATCATTCATGATGAGGGGAATATCTCGGCGTTGTAGTAAAACGAAGGCAGTCCGAACATGTTTTCACATTCGGACTGCCGCTTGGCTTGTACGGTTAGAAATGGTATAGTCAAGATCCTTGCTTTCATAAATGCTGCCCGACGGGAAGGAAATAGGCAGCGAAGCCGCAAAAGAGCTAGTCTCCGTCATTGAAAATCTTGTCGTACGAAAATCAACTGCGGTGCATTCAAGGGGATAACATCGATATACGCGCCGAACCAGGTCTGCCCACCCGCCGTGCAACTCAAAGAGTGTCGAACATCCGCTCGTTCGATTCCGTTCCCGGCTCCGCATATTGGATGGACATGTTGGCGGAATGCTCTCTCCAGCGGCGGTTGGCCTCATACAGCTCGATTTCGAGACGCTCCGCCTGTTCATGGGAAAGAGCAAAGGCAATTTCATTATTATTTTCATCATATGCCGTAATAAGGACATAGCTGTCTTGGGTTTCACGGGGAGTGACGTTGCTGATTTTCAAGTCCATATTTGACAGGCCGTATCTGACTTTCATTTCGATCATGGAAATACCTCCATAGCTGTTCTATACGTTAAGGTTCGCTATTGTGCGGTCAAATATGCAACAGGCAGTAACAGGCGAGTGGTGATGCGGGAGAACGTGAAGAAGCGGACCGCTTCGGGTCCGCTTGGACTTTTGTTCGAATGGTGAACTTGATCTTTCTGAAGCCAAGCCTGAAATTAAAAAAAGTTCGGCCGGAGAATCCGCCGAAGGAGCTCTGTACGCCTTGTCTGTTGTCCGGATTCACGCCTGCTGTAAAACCAGTGCGTCCCAGGTAAGCACTGCCGCCCATTTGAGCCGGACGGGAGGAATCTCCGCGCAGGTCCTGGTCATGTCCCGGCTGGTCTCCCTGATAGTTAGCCGCATGGTACTGCTGCGCGTACGGGTTGAATTGGCCGTAGCCGGCTTGGGACATGCCTGTATTGCCCATGCTGCTGCCCATTACGCTTTGGCCCATGCCGAAGGAGCTTCTGCCCATACCAGCACTACCCATGGAGCTGCCCATTGTGCTTTGTCCACCGAAAGAGCCTTGGCTCATACCATAGGAGCTTTGCACTCCTTGTCTGTTGTCCGGATTCACGCCTGCTGTAAAATCGGTACGTCCCAGGTAAGCACTGCCGCCCATTTGAGCCGGACGGGAGGAATCTCCGCGCAGGTCCTGGTCATGTCCCGGCTGGTCTCCCTGATAGTTAGCCGCATGGTACTGCTGCGCGTACGGGTTGAATTGGCCGTAGCCGGCTTGGGACATGACTGCATTGCCCATGCTGCTGCCCATTACGCTTTGGCCCATGCCGAAGGAGCTTCTGCCCATACCGGCATTACCCATAGTGCTGCCATAAGTGTTTTGACCCAGGCCGCTTCCGTAAATGCTTTGTCCGATGCCTCCGCCAAAAGAGCTTTGACCCATCCCGTAGGAGCTTTGTACGCCTTGTCTGTTGTCCGGATTCACGCCAGCCGTAAAGCCGGTACGGCCAAGGTACGCGCTGCCTCCCATTTGAGCCGGACGGGTGGAATCTCCGCGCAGGTCCTGATCATGTCCCGGCTGGTCTCCTTGATAGTTAGCCGCATGGTATTGCTGGACGTACGGATTGTATTGACCGTAGCCGGCCTGGGACATACCTGCATTGCCCATGCTGCTGCCGATTAGACTTTGTCCGCCGAAGGAGCTTTGGGACATGCCGCTGCCGATCGAACCGATCCCGGTGGAACGATTTCCAGTTGAAGTTGGGAAAGATTGTTGGAAGTTCATCGTATTCCTCCATAATAGGTGTACTTCCGGGACATATCCTTTTTTTTCAGTCCGAAGGAAGCCTTTTATATTTTCAGTTACCGCTCATTTTTTTTATGAATGGTTTTTTTATTGGAAATTTATAGATAGAAGAATAACAAAAAACTCCTGTCGGAGGCTGTTTTAACCATAAAGAAAGTTTAAGTTCGTCTATGGCTTAACTCTCCCAAAATGAAAGCGCCAGGTATTTCGGCCGAAGATTTCCTGGAAATTTCCAAGCGTCTGAAAGTGGCGGCAAATATCCGTTAAATACCTATGCCTTTTCGGAGCCGGCGGGGTTTTATTGTTTTATGCAGCACCTGAGCAGTTTTTTTCACATATTTTACATTATATCTATTAATAAACATCCGCTTAACATTATTTTAATAGTGCGATAACAAATTGAAACTACACTTATGAAGTAGACAAGCAATTAAATAGAAAAAAAGCGGAGGTTGTTTCGTTGAAGAAAGTAACAAAGACTATAGTGGCTTCCAGTTTGGCCCTCGGTTTAGTTTCGGCTCCTTTCATTGCCCAGTACAAGGATGTAGCCAAAGCAGCCGAGGTTAAAGCTCCCTCGAAGAATTTGATTGTTATCATCGGAGACGGTATGGGGCCTGCACAAGTAACGGCTGCGCGCTATTATTCCAAAAAAAAGTTTTTTGGGCAAGGACCGTCTGGAAGGGTTTGATAATGGAACTTACGTAGGGAAATCCACTACATACTCGCAACAGAGCCCTTACAGCACCGAATCGGGTGCGGTGACGGATTCCGCAGCGGCGGGTACGGCTTTTGCGACAGGCAATAAAACGTACAACAATGCAATCAGTGTTTCCAATAACGAAGTTGCCAAGCCTTTCGCTTCCGTCATTGAAGCTTCCATCAAAGCGGGCAAAGCAACAGGACTTGTGACAACCGACAACATTAACGGAGCTACACCTTCCGTGTACGCGACTCACGTCCGTCTGCGCAGCAACCAGAATGCCATCGCCTCGCAGTATCTGGACAGCGGAGTGAATGTGTTGTTCGGCGGCGGCAAGACAAATTTTGTAACGAAGGAAGAAAAAAAGGAAAGCGCACGGATAAATCCATCATTGCCGATTTTGAAGCTAAGGGTTATAAGACGGCATATGATAAAAGCGGTTTGAATGCCATCCCGAACGACACCGACAAAGCGCTTGGAATTTTCGCGATGAACGAAATTCCTTACGTGCTGGATCGCAATGACAAGACGCCTTCCTTGCCGGAAATGTCGCAAAAAAGCGATCGAAATCCTGTCCAAAAAACAAAAAATGGCTTCACCATGATGATTGAGCAGGGCGTATCGACCACGCCGGACATGCCAACGACCTTCCTGCCAATATTCAAGAGACTTTGGAAATGGATGCGACGATTAAAGCGGTGATGGAGTTCGCCAAAAAAAGACGGCAATACCTCCGTTGTTGTCACAGCCGACCACGAAGCAGGCGGAATGACGCTTGGGATCAACAATGTTTACGAATTGAATGTGGATCTGTGGAACAAAGAAAAGCACTCTTACGAATACATTGATAAAATGCTCCAGGAGGCCAAAACGGCCGACGAGATCAGAAAAAAATTGTTGCTGACAATACAGGCTTCAATGACCTGTCCGACGACGAAGTCAACCTGATCCTGAACGGTGACGGATCTTCCTATAAGCGTGCCGGCGGTTACGATGCGGTTATGTCCAAGAGACTTTCCGTAGGTTGGACCGGACATGGCCACACTGGGGTAGACGTAGGAGTTTGGGCATACGGCCCTATTGCCGACCTGGTTAAAGGAGATATCGACAACACGGATATCGCCAAATCCGGAGCAAAAGTGATCGGTGTGGATCTGAATGCCGCTACACAAGAGCTGCAGGCCAAATATTTATACCCTATGTTTAAAGTTTCGCGTGAGGGAGCAGTCCTCTTCCCGGTTAGAGCATTGGCAACGGAATTGGGAGCAACTGTAGCATGGGACGATGCCGCACGTAGCGCCGTTCTAACACAAGGCAGCAACAAATTTGAGTATAACGTAGATTCCAAGAAGCTGATGCTCAACGGAGCTGACAGCAGCATTAATGCTCAAGTGGATAACGGTTCGCTCTATATGAGCCTGGACGCGTTCAACCAATTGACCGGCAAGAATATGACTTGGGATAAACTTTCGGAGAGAATTGTAAAGTAATTTAACCTGGTTTGAAAATTCTTTGGGATCGGCAGGGAAGCATGCTTCCCTGCCGATTTTTTCCTAATGGAGGTTTAGTGATGATTGAGATTTCGAATATGAAGAAAAGCTTTTATTTGCACGGTACGGAAGTTCCCATCCTGGATATTAAAGAATGGAACGTTAACAAAGGACAAAGAATCGCAATCATCGGACCGAGCGGATGCGGGAAAAGCACGCTCCTACACCTTCTGGGAGGCGTGATAGCCGTGGACCGCGGAGAACTGGCCGTTGCTTCGAAACCTCTGCATTCGTACACCGAATCCCAGCGCGACGCATTCAGGGCGGCAAATGTTGGGTACATTTTTTTCAGGATTTTCACCTGATTTCCTCGCTGACGGCAAAACAAAATGTGGAGTTAGTGTTACCGCGAAAATTAGGCGCCAAAGAAAAAAACGGGACCTGATACATCAGTGGTTTGAAAAAAAGTTGGGCTGCAGGACCGTATGAACCATCTGCCTTCCCAGCTTTCCCGCGGCCAGCAACAAAGGGTAGCCATTATACGCGCTTTGATCAATAATCCGCCGATTATTTTGGCTGATGAGCCGACAGGCAGCCTGGACTGGGAAACAGCCGGCGAAATTATGAATTTGCTGCTCGAATTATGCGAAACCGAAGGGTCAACGCTAATAACCGTTACGCATGACCTGCATTTGGCCAAGCTTTTTTTCCGGCACAGGTTCACATGACCGACATTAATGTGCTGGGCCTCAGCGACAGGGATAAGCAACACTCCAATCAAGAAAGTAAAGGGGAGAAGGTAGGATGAGTTTGCTTCATCTTTTATGGAGAAATATGATTTACCGCAAAATGCTTTCCCTTCTTACCGTGTTTTCCGTGGCTGTGACAGTGGCGTTAATTATTTTTCTCGAGCTGTGCAGCGCGGGTGTCGAGCATGGAGCCGAAAAAAAGGATACGGACCTTTCGAACTTGTCATCGGCGCAAAAGGCAGCAAAACGCAGCTGTCTTTGAACACTTTCTATCATGTGGGCACGCCGACGGGCAATATTCCTTATGAGATCGCCGAACAACTGAAGAAGGAAGATCAGGTTGACGCTGCTTATGCAATGACTACTGGGGATAATTACAACGGATATCCGATCGTGGGGATTGACCCAGGTTATTTTAACACAAGATACGGCGACCGCAAACTGGCCTCAGGCAAGCTGTACGGACAGCTGGGGGAAGCGGTGGTAGGCTCTTATGTCGCCAAAACGATGGGACTTAAGGTCGGGGATACGTTTAAAGGCGGACATGGCTTGGTAAAAGAGAGTGGACATGCGGGGGAAGAACATCACGCTGACGGCCATGATTCGGCTGGGCATGACGCGGCAGGCAATAATGCAGCGGGCCAGGATGCAGCTGGCCACGATGCGGCTGGGCATGACGAAGACGAGCATGACCATTTTGTTTACACTATTGTCGGCATTCTTCCTAATTTAAATACTTCCGACGACCGCGCCGTATTTACGACATTGGACTACGCTTGGGCTGTGCACAACACGCAGCAAGGTGAACACAAAGACGTGACCGCCTGATGGTCAAACCGAAATCGCTGCTTGGAGCCCAGACCATTAAATTGAAATACGACAAAATCGATAACGTGCAGGCGGTCTATACGAGCAAGGCGGTTGCCGATGTGGTCAATATGGTCGATAAAGGAACCCAGGTGATTAGTGTCGTAACCGTTATTTGTATCCTGCTCGCGGCAATTTCCATTCTGCTGTCACTGATAGCAGCGGTGAATGAAAGGAAAAAAAGGATGTCGGACTGCTGCGTTTGATAGGAAAGTCGAGAAGATTCGTTTGGCTCGTTTTAATCGGGGAGGGCTTGCTTTTGACCGCGACAGGACTTATTTTAGGTATGGTGATCGGTCATATTGGGAGCTTCTTGAGCACCGATGCTCTGTTTGACTTTTCCGGTATTCAAATCGACGCATGGACGTTCGCATCAGGCGAATGGTTGCTGATCACCGGCACATTGATTATTGGCGCCCTGGCATCTTTGGGTCCGGCTTTGAAAGTGTATCGGGTCGATCCTCTCCAACTGTTCAGATCTTGAGGTGATTGTATTGAAAAGAAATCATATGATATTTGCTTTGGCTTTCTTGATTGTGATGGCCGGGTGCGGAAAGAAAAGTGAAGTTGCCGACAAAGGCCCGCAGTCATTTTCGATGGCCCAGAGCAATCAAGCTTCAGGCACGGATAATCAGCCCAAAGCCACACAGAGTGATGCCGGCAACAGTGCTGCAAACAGTGCTTCAAGCTCTGCGAGCCCAAGCGAGACTAATAAAGCTGACGTCCACAAGCCGGCACCCGCTGCTCAGGCGGTTCCCGAAGCATCTCCCTCTGCTGCGCAACCCGCGCCTGTCCAGACATCTGCGGCGGCAGCGGAGAAAACACCTGCTGTAAAGGGGACAAGTCCCGCAGCGCCTTCAAATGCACCGGCTGCTCCACAGAATAAAACTGCCCCCGCAAGTAAAGAGGCGGAGCCGGTTAACCCGGCCCCGGCGGCGAAGGAAGCACCCGTTTCGGAGGTGAAGCCGGAAAAGAAAAATGCGGCCGCTGCAACAAACTCTGGCGCAACAAACTCTAATGAGATTAAGTGGTCTGAATTTTTTTCGATAACGACAAGCAGACGACTCCGTCAAACAAATTCTGGGATTTAAATGGGAAAACGGTGCAGATCAAAGGTTCATGGGCGAGGTGCTTTCCTTTGAAAAGCACTGGTTTCTGATCATTCCCCAGCCGGGTGCAGAATGCCCGTTCGACAATGGCGATGAATCTTATTGGAACAAGATCATGATCGCCTTCGTCCCCGACGATACGAAGCTGAGGTTTACTTCTGGCCCGCTTAAAATCACCGGAAGATTGGATGTCGGCATTAAGTTGGACCAATCCGGATATAAAACGATGTTCCGGCTGTATGACGCCCATTTTGAGAAAATAAAAGAGTAAGGCCTGTACTCTTCGCGCAAACAACGGCGAAAGGGTATGGAATGTGCTTGTACAAGAGCCGTCCTATTAGTGGTTTTATCCACTTGGGACGGCTTTTTTTGTGCGCTTGTCAGCGAAATCGACTAAGGAGTAAAAGTCTCCTGTACATCGCTAGGCAGTTCAATTGGCTTGGCCAACTTCGCCCCGAAGACTGGTCTATTTGAAGTATCAGCGGATTCACACGACTTTATTATATAACAATAAAATTTTTTTAAAAAAAACAGTATTGCACAGTGTTAGATTGTGATATATAATAAAAAACATAAATAAACAACTGTTATAGTACATAAAACAAGAGAGGGGGTGTTCGTATGGACTGCCCGAACTGCGAAGGAAACGGAGAACTGGAACGTCCCGCTTTTGTTGCCGAGAAGGAAGACCGCGAAGGCACGCATAAGGAAGCGCCCGGCAGGATGGTTAACGTTGTATGCCCCAGATGCAATGGAAGCGGATATCTGGAAGTGTGATCCAAGTGTTCAACGATTTAACAAATAAAATCTTTTTTTACAAGGAGAGGTTACGATGAATCGTCAACAACAATTGGAAATGCTGCAGGACAGCTGGAACTCTGAACGCTATGCAGGAATTAAACGTCCTTACACTCCGGAGGATGTGCTTCGGCTCCGCGGTTCGCTGCTTGTGGAGCATACGCTTGCCAAGAAGGGCGCTGAGAAGCTGTGGAAGCGGGTGAACGAAGAAGATTTTGTACCGGCGCTTGGCGCATTAACAGGAAACCAGGCGGTGCAGCAGGTAAAAGCGGGTTTACAAGCGATCTATCTGAGCGGTTGGCAGGTGGCGGCGGACGCGAACCTTTCCGGCCATATGTATCCTGACCAGAGCTTGTATCCGGCCAACAGTGTGCCGCAAGTAGTGAAGCGGATCAATCAGGCCCTTCAGCGCGCCGATCAAATCCAGCATGCCGAACAGAAAGGAGACATCGACTTCTTCGTGCCGATCGTGGCCGATGCGGAAGCGGGCTTTGGGGGAACGCTCAATGTGTTCGAATTGATGAAAAGCATGATTGAAGCAGGTGCCGCAGCCGTACATTTTGAAGACCAGCTCGCTTCGGAGAAAAAAATGCGGACATATGGGAGGCAAAGTGCTGCTTCCGACCCAGCAGGCGATCCGTCATTTGATTGCTGCAAGGCTTGCCGCCGATGTAATGGGAGTGGAGACGGTGCTGATTGCAAGGACGGATGCCAACGGAGCAAAGCTTCTTACGAGCGACGTGGATGACTACGATCACCGTTTCATGACGGGCAAACGCTCTCCCGAAGGCTTCTTCTATGTGAATGACGGCATTGAACAAGCCATCTCCCGCGGCCTGGCCTACGCTCCTTTCGCAGATATGATCTGGTGCGAGACGTCCGAGCCGAATCTGGAGGAAGCGAGACGTTTTGCCGAGGCCATACATGCAAGATATCCGGATAAATTGCTGGCCTACAACTGTTCACCGTCGTTTAACTGGAAAAAAAGAAGCTGGATGACGCAACCATCGCGAGCTTCCAGAAAGAACTCGGACGGATGGGATACAAATTCCAGTTCATAACGCTTGCAGGCTTCCACACTCTGAACCACAGCATGTTCGAGCTCGCCAGGGATTATAAAGAACGCGGCATGTCCGCCTACTCCGAGTTCCAGCAGGGTGAATTTGCAAGTGAGGTACGCGGCTACGAGGCAACGCGTCATCAAAGAGAGGTTGGAACGGGGTATTTTGATGAGGTGTCGCAAATCATTGCGGGCGGAAGCTCAACGACAACAGCATTATCGGGCTCAACGGAAGAAGAACAGTTCATAATGAACTGCAGCTTTTAATCGGACTGGGGGATGGAAGAATGTACGGTGAAGGCATACAAACTAAGGAAACGGCCGGCAAACATAGCTATGATGATATTCTTACTCCGGAAGCGATTGAATTTGTTTCAAAATTAGAAAGACAGTTCGGACCCGAGCGCAGAAAGCTGCTGGAATTAAGGAAGGAGCGGCAGGCGAGGATAGATGCTGGTGAGCTGCCCGACTTTTTTGCCCGACACAGGCATATCCGGAGCGGAGAGTGGAAGATTGCTCCGATTCCGCAGGATTTGACGGACCGCCGAGTCGAAATTACGGGCTGCGGGCGACAGGAAAATGGTCATTAATGCCTTCAATTCAGGAGCAAAGGTTTATATGTCAGATTTTGAGGACGCGAACTCGCCGACTTGGGAAAACACGCTGGACGGTCAGATCAATCTCAGGGATGCGATTAACGGTACGATCAGCTTCACGAATCCCGACGGAAAGACCTACAGCTTGCAGCCTGACGCAGCTGTGCTGAAAGTCCGCCCCCGCGGATGGCACATGGAAGAAAAGCATCTGTACGTGGATGGAGCGCCGGTTTCCGCCAGCATGTTCGATTTCGGACTCTTCTTTTTTCCATAATGCTCGGACTTTGATTGAAAAAAAGGCAGCGGACCTTACTTTTATTTGCCCAAAATGGAAAGCCATCTGGAAGCACGCTTGTGGAATGATATGTTTTTTTGTTCGCCGAGCAGGAGCTCTGGATGCCCAAAGGCACCATTAAAGCGACTGTGCTGATCGAGACGATCCTGGCAGCGTTCGAGATGGATGAAATTTTATACGAGCTGCGCGAGCATATGGCAGGATTGAACTGCGGCCGCTGGGACTATATTTTTTAGTTATATCAAAAAAGATGCGCAACCAGCCCGATGTCATTTTGCCGGACCGCAGCCTCGTTACAATGGAATCTCCTTTTATGGAGGCGTACTCGCTTCTTGCCATCAAGACCTGCCACAAGCGCAATGCGCATTGCATCGGCGGTATGGCGGCCCAAATCCCGGTGAAAGGCGACCCCAAGGCTAATGTAGAAGCTATGGATAAAGTGCGGAACGACAAATTGCGCGAAGCGCGGAATGGACACGACGGAACTTGGGTGGCGCATCCCGGACTGGTAAAAGTGGCGATGGACGTATTCAACGAAGCGATGCCGACGCCGAACCAAATTCACAAACAGCTTGACTCGATTAATATAGACGCTTCCAAGCTGCTCGAGGTTCCGAAGGGACCTATTACGGAGCAGGGGGTACGCACAAATATAAGCGTAGGCATCCAATACCTGGAGGCTTGGCTTAGAGGAAATGGCGCGGTGCCGATCCGCAATTTGATGGAAGATGCAGCGACAGCCGAAATTTCAAGGGCGCAGCTGTGGCAATGGATCCGCCATCGCGCGGGATTCTCGATGATGGACGCAAATTGACCGTTGAATTATTCCGTCAGATGATGAGTGAGGAGCTGGAAGCGATCAAGAACGAATCGGCGCCTGCGGAGCGGTCTGACAGAAAGTTTGACGAGGCCGTCGAATTGTTTGACAAAATGACCGCGGCCGATGATTTCGAGGACTTTTTTTGACGCTGCAGGGTTACAGGTATCTGGATTAATCTCTTGAAGGAGTGAGACGGATAATGATGAGTACAGAAACAGCCCGCAGATCGGTGGACTGCCCAAGCTGTGGCGAAACGCACGAAGAACCGGCTATACACGGTGGCAGCGAATGCCGGAGCTGCACAGAGACCGCGCTGTATCCTTTATCGCCTCTATATATGACATTGTATAACAGTCTAATACAGGAGTAATACAGTTTGTTTGCAGCTATTCTCGGGAATAGCTGTTTTTTCTTTCTGTTTTAGGTTATAATGGCTGAAACAGTATAATACAGTTTTGGCTGAGGTGTTCTATATGAGTGAAGATAATCACGAAGAATTGGTAACCAAGCACGAGCAAATTATTCAGTATATCGAATCTCTCGAAGTAGGAACCCGGTTGTCCGTCCGCAAAATAGCCAAGGAACTCGAAGTGAGCGACGGCACCGCCTACCGGGCGATCAAGGAAGCGGAAAATCTCGGCATCGTCAGCACGAAAGGAAGAACGGGGACGATCCGAGTGCAGCGCAAAGAGAATGTGAAGATCGACAAGCTGACTTTTGCCGAGATCGCGAGTATGGTGGATGGAAAAGTGCTGGGCGGAGCCGCCGGACTGAATAAATCGTTAAACAAATTTGTTATCGGCGCCATGCAGCTCGAAGCGATGCTGCGTTATGTCGAGCCGGGTAATCTTGTTATTGTGGGCAACCGCACCAAGGCTCAGTTCAACGCTCTTACCCAGGGCGCAGGGGTTCTGATTACAGGAGGATTCGAACCCGGTTCTGAAGTAATACGGAAGGCGGATGAACTGGAGCTTCCCGTGATCAGCTGTTCTTACGATACTTTTTTTTCGGTGGCGACGCTCATTAATCGCGCAATCGACGATCGGCTGATCAGGAAGAAAATTATTCTCGTCGAGGATATTTTGCGCCGGGATACACCCATTGTTTCTTTAAGGGAAAAAAAGCTCGGTCGAGGACATGCGGAATCTGGTTGAAGAGACGCGCCATACCCGATTCCCCGTGCTGGACGGGGCTGGACGGCCGATTGGCGTAGTTACGACCAAAGACGTCATTGCGGCGAATCCGGGCGAAATCATCGATCATTATATGACGAAAAAACCCTCTTACCATTACGGCCCAGACCTCCGCTGCCGCAGCAGCCCATACGATGGTGTGGGAAGGGATAGAGCTGCTGCCGGTCGTGGATCCCGAGCAGCGGATGGTAGGGGTCATTACCCGCAAAGACGTGCTCAAAGCGATGCAGTCCATTCAAATGCAGCCGCAGAACGGCGGGACCTTCGAGGATATGATCTGGTCGGGATTCAAGGAAATGCGGGACGAGAAAGGGAGTGTGTATTTTCGCGGAGCCGTCTCCCCTCAGATGACCAATTACATCGGAATGGTATCCGAAGGGGTACTCGTTACCTTGCTGATGCGCGCCGCTTATCACACCGTCAAGGAGCATAAGAAGGGCGACCTGATTGTGGACAGCAATGCGAATTATTTTCTCGTACCGGTTCAAATGGAAGACATCATCGATATTGTGCCGAACATAATTGAGATGAGCAGAAGGTTTTGCAAAATGGACATTGAAATTTTCAGCAAAGGGAACTGCATTGCCAGATCGATGTTTACCGCCCGTTTAATCAACAATGCTTGAACCGGCTTTACAGTAAATTCGTTTGACATGTCAGTAAACAGGACGTAAAATTATTTTACTGTCTTACATTAAATTCTCGTTAGGCGAGGCTACTATACAAACACAGGCCATTGCCCGGAAACGTCGAAAGACGCCAATGGGTCGAACAGGTATTGCCGGATTAAGGCTTTACTTAACATGGCTGAGCCAAAGCAGTTGCTCTACGTTGTATAGTGCTAAAGCTAAACTAGGGGGATGCTGACTTCGTTTTGTGTTGAAGTTTTCACCCCCTAACTTGTTTAGGGGGTTTTTTTGTTCTAAGACAAGAAAGTATAAATCCAAGGGCAGAGGGCTCTATGCAGCAGCCGGTACTACTACCTTGGATAGGGAGGAAGTCGCGATGCCGGCAGCAAAAAACATTCTATTTAAGCCGAATTCTCGGCAATAAAGTATGGGCAGGGGATGAAGCGGCGGGAAAGCTGGCCGATCTCATTGTCGACGTAAGCGCGGTCCGGCCGCGAGTGATTGCGGTTAAGCTTAAAATGGCGAATAAGGTAAAAAATCGTCGATTTTGCGGATTTCACGATTTCGAAGAGGAGCAAGCAGTATTACATCGAATGTGTGAATATGAGAGACATTGCCGTACCTGCGAAAATACGCTGTTTCTCGTCAAGCATGTGCTCGATAAACAAATCGTCGATATGTTCGGGAGAAAAGTGGTCCGGGTGAACGACCTTCGTCTTGCCGCTCTATCGGACGGCATCTATCTGGTCGCCGCGGATGTCGGGTTCGAAGGTCTGTTAAGGCGGCTGGGTGCGGCAAAGCCTCTCAAAGCCATGCTGAAGCCGCTGGGGATCAGCATACCGAGCCAGCTGCTGCTTTGGGACGACGTGGAAACAATCGATTTTCAGCATAAGGCATTATGCTTTCCAAGTCGTACACGAAGCTGTCCACACTGCATCCATCCGATCTGGCGGACATACTGGAGGATTTGGATCGTTCCACGCAGCTCGCAGTTTTTGCTTCTTTGGACGAAGAGAAGGCGGCCGATGTGCTGGAAGAGCTTGAAACGGACGCCCAGATCAACGTGATCGAGAGCCTTTCCGTGGATAAAGCGGCGACGATGCTGGAGCGGCTGCCTGCTGATGAAGCGGCGGATATTTTGGAGGAAATGGATGAAGACAAGGCGCAGGAAATATTGAATGAAATGGAGAAAGAAATCTCGGAGGAAGTCCGCGAGCTCATGGAATATCCCGAGAAATCAGTCGGCAGTCTCATGACGACCGACTTCATCGCTTTCACTGAACGGACGACAGTGAGCGAGGCGATTCAGGAACTGAGAACGCTGAAGCCGGAGTCGGACACCGTGTATGACCTTTATATTGTAGATGAAGGCGAAAAGCTGATTGCCCATCTTTCATTGAGGGATTTGATTCTGGCGGAACCGGACAGCATACTGGGAGAAATCGCGAACCGGGAGATTGTCTTTGTCACGGACGATGAAGAATTAGACACCTTGTATGAGACGCTATCCAAGTATAATTTATTGTCCGTGCCGGTGGTAGACGGCCGGATGGTTCTTTTGGGAACGGTCGTCATTAACGATGTAGTATATAACCTGCTGAAATCGAGAAGAAAAAAAAGCATAGAAGGGAGGAAATGGCCATGGGAATGAGCGGGGTTAAGAAATCGAATTGGTGGAGCCGGTTGCTGGTATTTTTTAGCACTGCTCGGTCCGGGAATCATTACTGGCAGCGTGGATAACGACGCCGGGGGCATTACAACCTATTCCGTAGCGGGAGCGAGTTACGGATATAAGCTTTTGTGGACACTGATCCCCGCATTTATCGTGCTTTTAATCGTGCAGGAGATGAACGCCAGGATGGGTATCGTCACCGGAAAGGGTTTGGCGGACCTCATCCGTGAAAATGCCGGCGTAAAGGTCACCTTTTTCATTTTTGTGGGCCTGCTGTTTGCCGATATCACCAATACGATGACAGAATTTGCCGGTGTCGCGGGCAGCATGGAAGTATTCGGCGTTACCAAATATATCTCTGTCCCGCTTGCCGCGGCGGCAGTGTGGCTGTTGGTCGTCAAAGGGACGTACCGGTTTGCGAGAAAATCTTTTTTGATTTTCAGCGTGGCCCTGCTTTCCTATATCGTATCCGCGTTAATGGGCAAACCCGATTGGTCCGAGATCGGTCACGCCGTGAGCCACCCGGAAATGAAGTTTAATCTGGATTACATTTCCACTGTCATCGGCATCATCGGCACGACGATCGCACCATGGATGCAGTTTTACATGCAGTCCGCAGTCATCGAGAAAGGTCTTAAAGTGGAGGATTACAAATACACCCTGCTCGACGTAACGGTTGGCTGTGTGGCTACGATTGTGGTTGCTTTTTTTTCATTATGGTTGCATGCGGTTCGACGCTTTATGCCAATGGACACGGCACGCCGATCACGGATGCCAAGGATGCGGCGCAAGCCTTGAAACCTTTTGCCGGCGCCATGGCTTCACAGGTTTTCGCATTCGGCCTGTTTATCGCTTCCATTTTCTCGGCAACGATCCTGCCGGTTGCTACAGCCTTTTATGTATGCGAAGCGTTCGGATTTGAAGCCGGTATCGAGAAAAAAGTGGAGGGAAGCGCCCCAATTTTACACGCTTTATACGATCATTCTTATCCTGTCCGCAGGGATCATCTTGATACCGAACGCTCCGCTCATTTCCATCACGCTTTGGTCCCAGAGATTCAACGGCATCCTGCTTCCGGTGGTTCTTATTTGCATGATGCTCCTGGTCAACAATAAAGAAGTGATGGGCGAATTTACCAACAAAACATGGAACAACGCGATCGGTTGGGTGACCATCGTCATTCTGGTGGTTTTATCGCTACTGCTGTTCGTTCTTTCCCTGTTTTAACCGCCCGGGCCATTAATATCGCATAATTATGGCGCCCGCATTGGATGGCTACAGCTTCTTGATGCGTATTTTGCTGATCATCAAAAATGCCAGGATCAGCGCGGCGTAGGCAGCGAAACCGTAAACTGCGGGAAACCAGAGCAGCACACTTAATATCAATCCTCCCGCCGTGATCGGCAAACCTTCAAAATATCCTTTGGTCGGATGGGTGTTGAATCGCGCCAATCTCAATGCGCCCGCCATCGGAAATACCATTAAAGCGGCTGTGGAAGCGATTTGATGGGGGACCGTTTCAAACAGCGCGAGTGCCGGAACAACTCCAAAGCTGACGACATCCGCCAAAGAATCAAGCTCGACGCCAAATTCGCTGGTGACTTTCAGGGTGCGGGCTATTTTTTTCCGTCAAATAAATCAAACAGGGCCGAGCATAGTACCAAAACAGGGGCGATGATCGGCAGATTATGGACGATGAACACCAGCGCGAGGATCCCGCAGCCTAAATTCAATAAGGTGAAAAGGTTGGGAAACATGCGGACCATTCGCTGCAAAGAATCATATCCTCTCGTCGACAGGTTTATAGAAAATTTAAAGCAGGCGTGACGTTTAACTATTTTTTTTCCATTTGTCAATCTTGCTATACCCGGAGGAACAGAGATGGATCAAGTGAAAAGGAATCCGCCAGATTTTATTCTTTTATTTTTTTAACCATTCTATTGGTTTGTATAGGCCTGTGTGTCGTATTCAGCGCAAGCTCGATGACATCGATCATTAAATTCAAGGATGCCTGGCATTTCGAGACAAAACAATTAATGTGGGCGTGCCTGGGCATGACAGCCATGTTCTTTTTTTATGAATCTGCATTATTTGAAATTAAGGAAATGGTATTTGGCGCTCTTTGCGATTGTTTCTTTTCTGCTTGTCCTGGTTATTCTGGTGGGAACTAAGGTGAACGGACATAGAAGCTGGTTTGGGATCGGTTCTTTCGGAATCCAGCCTACTGAATTTGCAAAGCTGGCTTTAGTTATTTATTTGGCCGCTCTCATTACTAAAAAAAGGCGACAATTTTTTATCTTTTTTAAAAAAAAGGGGCTGCTGCCGGTCATTATCATCATCGGCCTCGTTTGCGGGTTAATTATGATGCAGCCGGATATCGGTTCGGTGATTGTCATTGTACTAAGTTCGGCAATTTTAATTACTGTCGGCGGGGCCAATGTAAAGCATCTTCTCGGAATCGTTCTGGTCTTTTCCCCTCTCGCGGTCATTATCGTATCTGCAAAAAAAGCTACCGGATGGAGCGGTTCACCTCCTATTTGAACCCGTGGAAAGATACGCAGGGCTCTTCTTATCAATTGGTGCAGTCGATTTACGCTTTTGCACATGGAGGGGTAGGAGGTGCAGGATTCGGAAGAGGCATTCAAAAGGCGTTTTATTTGCCGGAAGCCCATACCGATTTCATTTTTTTCCGTTATCGGCGAAGAATTGGGGCTCATCGGGAGCGTGCTTTTTTTCTGCTCATTTACTTGCTGCTCATTTGGAGAGGAATTATTGTATCCCTTCGCTGCTCCAGCGAATTCGGCACGTTGGTGGGGATCGGTATCATTTCCATGATTGCCGTACAGGCTCTCATTAACTTGGGTGGAGTAACGGGAAGCATTCCGATCACGGGAGTACCTCTTCCATTTATTAGCTATGGCGGTTCTTCTTTACTCTTTTGCTTGTCCGGTATGGGAATTCTATTAAATATTTCTCGTGATTATAAACAAAGCAAACAAAAAAATGGCCGAGCATGAAATTACAAAGTAAGTAATTCATGCTCGGCTTTATGATGCAGCTGTACGCTAAGCACCAGTCCGATCGAAATGATATTCGTCAATAAAGAACTTCCCCCGTAGCTGACAAAAGGCAGAGCAATGCCTGTTAGAGGCATTAATCCGGTATGCATGGCGATATTCTCAAAAAATCTGCACAGTAAACATAGAGATGATCCCCACGACAATGTAGCTCCCAGATAGATCCTCGCAAGAGATAGCAATCCGTATAATCCGATAGATCAGCAGAAAATAAAGCAGGATTAAAACCGCGGATCCCACGAAACCGAACTCTTCTCCGATCACGACAAAGATAGAATCCGCATAATCGTAGGGAATAAACCCGGCCTGGACAAGGGGACCCTGTACAAATCCCGCGCCTTTCATTCCTCCTGTGCTTATTGCGCTGATGGAATTTACAACGTGCCAACTGTGCGCCGGGTCGCTGGAAGGATCCAGGAACGTCTGCACGCGGTGCAGCTGGTGGGGTTTCACGATTTTCGAGAAAAGTGCAAAGTCATAAAAGTACAAGCCAGTCACGAAAGCTATTATTGCTGAAAGGGATATGCTGCCGATCAGTACGTGGGACATTTTGATATTACCGAGCCAAAGCATACCCAGGAAAATACATACAAACACAATCGAAGTTCCCAGATCCGGCTGCATAAAGATCATAATGAAAGGTACGGCAAGGATGGCTCCCAAAGGAACAAGATCTCCCCAAAACCGAAGCTCTTCCCCATTTCGTTTCTCCAACCATTTAGCGAGCAGTAAAACGATAAAAAACCTTCATCAGCTCCGAGGGTTGAAACTGCATCACCGCGAGGTTGATCCACCTTCGAGAGCCGTTGATGTTCATTCCTTTAAACATAACGAAGACCAGCATGAGAATCCCCGCGCCGTAAAGGTAGGGAGACAGCTTTCGCACCAGGAAGCGATAGTCCATTAAAGCAATTGCCAGCATGGGCAGCATCAGAACTGTAAAAGTGACTAAATTATTGATGTGCAGCCCTGGTACTTGGTGTTGTGTGTGGCGCTGTAGATGACAGCCGTACTGATGACCAAAAAAGCATCCCAAAATAAGTAGAATTCCGATATCCAATTGTTTTAATTTTCTAAGCATGAAGAGTCTCCTGTTTGTCGATTAGCTTCAATGAAGATTATATAACAGATTGATTAAATGTCGATTAAAATTTTGGCCTCGGGAAAAACTGCCTGCCGCAATGGATGCGACAGGCAGTTTTTTTTGTTTTAGTAGAGTGTCTGGAAGCTTTAACCTAGTCAATCCGGCAAGATTTCCGGACCAAACGATACAATGTGGTAGGTAGCGATGAAGATTTTGTTAAAGTCTTCCAGTTCTACTTCGGTAGGACCTTCGACTTCAACACTCTCTGCAGGGTTGTTGCTTCTTTCCAGCACGATAAGAGGACTGGAGACCCACGCTATCTGAATATTCCGGCGTATATAAAAAAAACAGTGAACTTATGATAAAATAAAGTTATCGTCTGATCCGTGCACAGTGCGGATTTTTTTTCTGTCAAATGAAAATTTTTTTTGTTAAAATTCTGTGAAACCAATTATATGTGATATTGCGTATTGTCTCCTACTCGATAGAACCTGATGCAGGATCATTACGCTGGCAGCAGCAGGAGGTGCATAAGCTATGAATGAAGAACCTGGTCCCGGCGTATGCCAAAACAATCATGAAGGTTATTACAGCTTTTACAGCACGGAAATGGATAAAAAAATGGCTTGTCCTCAATGGAGAAGGAATTGCGCGGGGCTTTGGAGCGCCGCGAACTGACGGTTTTTTATCAGCCGCAAGTCAATATCCGTAATGGAAAAGTAGTCGGGATTGAGGCGCTTATCCGTTGGAAGCATCCGGAGCGGGGCATGGTTGCCCCTGATGAAATTATCCGTTTGGCCGAACAAACCGGACTGATCTATCCTGTTGGAGAGTGGGTGCTCAAGACTGCCTGCGCACAAAATAAAGCTTGGCAGGACCAGGCTACGAGCCGATGGTTATGTCCGTAAACCTCTCTCCCCGCCAGTTCGAGAAGAATGATATTATCGATGTGATCATCAACACACTGCATGAAACCGGTCTTGCTGCAGAATATCTTGATCTCGAAATTACCGAGACGATGGCGATGAACGTGGATCGCACGATTAGCACTTTACAGAAACTGAAATCGCTCGGCGTTCATATTAGCATGGACGATTTTGGAAAGGGTTACAGTTCGCTGTCTTACCTTAAACTTTTCCCCATCGACAGCTTGAAAATCGATCAATCCTTTATACAGGAATGCCCGTTCGACGCCAGTGACGCCACGATTGTCAAAACCATTATTTCCATGGCGCATAATCTGAATCTGAATGTGGTCGCGGAAGGCGTGGAAACGAGGGAACAGCTTGTATTTCTGCAGCAGCATTTGTGTAATGAGGCACAGGGTTATTTGTTTAGCAAACCGCTTTCAGCGGGGGAACTGGAGCAGCTCTTCTTTGAATTGCCCAACAAGTTGCAGGAGTATGGGATGGACAACGCTGTCACCGAGCAGGTCTGGATCGAGGAACAGCTTCGCGCTGCCCGGCAGGATCTGGAAGATACGGTCCGTCGGCAGCAGGGAATGACCTTCAAGATTAAAAAGCAGGACGGGCGATTTATTCATACGCTGTGTGACGGTGAGCTGCTTTATCGTTTGGGGTTCTCTCCGCAGCAAATTATTGGAAAAGAGCTTTTCGATTTTTTTTGCCTGAAGATCAGGCCGTCCGCAAGACTTACTATTACAGCAGGGCTTGGACAGGAGAGGAAATCACCTACGAAAGCGAATTGAACGGGATTTGGTATATGGCCTCCCTGCGGCCGATCAGGCGCGGAGGCAGCGTGGTCGAGCTGATCGCTTCTTGTGTGGACATCACAGGACGTAAGCGCACGGAGGAGGAGCTTAAGGCGACCAAGGATCAACTCGAGTCCTTCATCGACAACAATTCTGACGCCATATGGATCGTTGATTTGCAGAAGAAGGTGCTCAGGGTGAATCAGGCTTTCGAAAAAAATGTTCGGCTGGAGTTCGGACGAGTTAATAGGCCAAACTATACCTTATATACCCGAGGGGTTCGAAAATGAGTTTTGTTTTCTGATTGAACTTTTATTAAAAGGCGATGTCATTACCAACTATGAAACGGTGAGAACCCGTAAGGACGGCGCAGTGATCGACGTAAACATGACCGTGTCGCCTGTCCGCGATTCAAAAGGGGTTACCGTGGCAGCTGCCGGCGTACTGCGTGATATATCCGAGAGAAAGACAGTGGAGTCGGCGATTAAAAAAAACCAACGAGAAATACCGGCTCATTGCGGATAACATGTCGGATTTGATTTTGATGCTGGAAGTGAACGGGGAAATAAGGTATGCCTCGCCTTCCCATGAAAAGGTTTTAGGAATCCTGCCCGTGCATATTGAAAGGAAATCGATTTTCGATTTGGTGCTTCCTGCCGATAAACCCGGCATTGAACAAGCTTTCTCGAAAATGCTGATGACAAAGTCCCCCCAGCAAGCTGAATTCTCATTAAAACTGCAAAACGGGAAAAGGACCTATGTTGAAGCCAAAGGCACCCCGGTATTGAGGGAAGACGGCGAGTTGGACAGCATTATCGTTGTTTCCCGCGATATTTCCGAGAGGAAAGAAGCCGACGAGCTTTTGCGCAAATCCCAAATATTGGCCGCGGTAGGTGAATTGGCTGCGGGCGTGGCCCACGAAATCCGTAATCCGCTGACAGCGATTAAAGGATTTGTACAACTATTAAGGCGCGAGAAGGTTAAAGCCGAATATTTTGAAATCATTTTTTTCGGAATTTAAATCTCTTGAATCCATAATCAATCAATTTCTTATGCTCGCCAAACCGCAAACATCTGAACACGAGCCTGCGGATCTGGAAAAGCTTTTGGAAGAGGTATTGCTGATTTTGGAGGGACAAGCTGTTCTTAATAATGTACGAATCATTACTGAATACGACAATAGGCTCATGCAGATAATCGGGGATAAAAAATCATTTGAAGCAAATGTTCGTGTATCTTGTAAAAAAATGCGCTGGAATCCATGCCCCAGGATGGCAAAGTGCTGGTACAAACGAAACTGTTGGATAAACAGAAAATCAAGATCAGTGTCATCGACCACGGATGCGGAATCAGCGAAGAAAGATTGAAACGGTTAGGCGAACCGTTCTACAGCAACAAAGAAAAGGGAACCGGGCTGGGGTTAACCATTTGCCACAAAATTGTGAGAGAACACGGCGGTAGCATCCAGTTCTTCAGCGAGGAAAGCAGGGGCACGACAGTTGAAGTCATACTCCCCTGTGAGCTGAGACATGAGATGAGGGTAGCTGAAATGGATTAGGACTTGCTTGAAAAAAAAACAGATCCGAATGCCGTGCAGGGTCTGCTTTTTTTATTTGTATAACTATCGACGAGGAAATAAAGATTATTCAGCGGTTAGCTCGGCCTTTGGCCAGCGGTAAGTCCAAAATCTCTCAGTCATTTGCATAGCCAAAATCTCTTCTTTACGGTCGGGATTTTCGGCAATGTCGAGTTCCAGTTTCTTCATAAAACTTCCGACTGTGAGCGGTGAGCTCGTATGGCGGCCATTTTGCGGTCGATCACACTCGATACGTCTATTACGATGTCCGGCGGGCCTAACACTTCGGGGCAATTTTTTGGAGAATGCTGTACCGTGAATCTCCGGTCTTTCAGCTTCCGGCAGACGCCGGACCGCACGGATGGCAGCTGCCGAAAGAGCATCATGGTCGGGATGCACGCCATGTTCCGGATAATAAGTGTAAATGCGGAACGGACGGATTTCCATAATCACTTCAAATATCCTGTCAGCGAGTTCTTCCGGATCTTCGAACTGAAGAGTCTTGTCGCGCAGCCGCCACAGACGCAAGTCCTGTATGCCGATGACTTGACAAGCGTCACGCAGTTCCTGCTCGCGGATTAGCGGTAAAGATTCCCGGTTGGCAAAAAAAATGGTTTGCCCATTCGGCGCCCCATCTGGCCCGACGTGGCACAGATCAGTGTAATGGGCACGCCCGCATTGGCATGCATGGCAAATGTACCTGCTTTGCCGAAAGTCTCGTCGTCCGGATGCGGATATACAGCCAATATAGGTTTAGTCATATGCCTTGCTCCTTTCTGTCTGGCGGTTATATTTCAAACGGCTCAGTGCTTAGATGGAGGCGATTCTCAGCTGGCCGTCATCATCGTGTCCGGCAAGCAGCAGCTGCTCTCCGTTCATAACTTCATAATCGGTCAATCCTTCGGCGTAAACCCAGCCGAGCTGCATTTTCAATCCGACGCAATAGGGACCGCTGCCTGTGATTTGACCGCGCTGGTAATTTATTGTGCCGTTGCGGATGAAGGCGCATGTAGAAACTGCACGCTCCCCCTGCAGGGAGGCGTACGACCCGTTGGTTGTTTCCAGATGAAGGTAAACTTTCCGGTCCAGAAATTCATCCAGCTTCTCTTGAACTAAATGTTTATCAATGACCTGCATCCCACTTTCAACTCCCTCTGATTTAGTGTTTTTTCACTTTGGAACCTGTGTCATCCGTTAATATTCTTCTTCCACTCCAACAGCTCCCCGGCACATCGTTGCTCGACCAATGAATGAAAGCTGTAAGGCGGCAGCCGCCTCGCCAAGGTAAATTGCCCCGTTAATAATTTAATAAAATATCTTTCCGGTTTCTTACTTCATTGACCATGTTAAAACGGGAAAATATATTTGTCAATTGTGCGGTATTCAGTCGAATTTCGGCTGAATGTGTACTTCGGGTGGACACATATTGCGGGATTATGTATTCTAGAATGATCAGTGCGTTCGGTGTGTTTTTTGATGAGACAATTTTTTGCTCGGTGTCACGAACGATCTGATGAAGCCACGCAGATATAAGTTGAACTGCTATGCATCATATGTGTTACTTGATTACTCTGCAGCTATCGACGCAGCATCGCATGGCACCCTCTTCAGCGCAGAGCACCAGGCAAGACGAACAGGAAAAGCTCCTGCTAATTTAGCCCGTGAGCTCTTTAGGAGTTTTCCCGGCGAATGCATTTGTTTTTTTTCGGTGGAAATCCGGCCCGGATTCTTAAGTTGAAACACGCAAAACCGGTTATAATTGAATAAACACCTAGAGAATACGGGGAAAAGAACCGAGAAGGAGGTTTTTTGTGATGGATTATAATTTTGACGAATGGATTGAGCGCACCGGCACAGGCGCTGCCAAATGGGACGCCAATGAAGCGCGGGTCGGCCGCAAGGATACGATACCGCTGTGGGTGGCCGATATGGACTTTATGTCTCCCCAGCCCGTCGTGGAGGCGCTTGTCAAGCGCGCAACCCACGGCGTGTTCGGCTATGCAATGCGACCCGACTCGTGCCTGGATGCGGTTGTCGAATGGCTGGGCCGCCGGCATGGGTGGCTTATCGACAGGAAATGGATTTCGCATAGTCCCGGCGTCGTGACGGCATTAAGTGTCATTGTTCGCGCTTTCACGAGCCTGGAGATGAAATCATCATTCAACCGCCTGTCTACCACCCTTTTTTTATGACGTTATTGAGAAGCAGCACCGCGGGTTGGCACTAAATCCTTTACGTTTTGACGGCATACGATATGAAATGGATTTTGAGAATCTGGAATCTGTCATTACGGAACGCACCAAGATGCTGCTATTATGCAGCCCTCATAACCCTGTCGGCCGCGTATGGTCTCCCGATGAGCTTCGGAGGCTTGGTGAAATTTGCGTAAAATACAATATTCTCATTGTGTCTGATGAAATCCATAACGACCTGGTGTTTAAAGAGTTTGCTCACACCCCTTTGGCGTCAGTGTCCGAGGAATTTGCAAACCTGAGTATAACCTGCATAGCCCCCAGCAAAACCTTTAACCTGGCCGGCCTGCACACGTCGTTTGTGATCATTCCGAACCTTGACCTTAAAAAAGCGGTATGATCAGGAGCTGTCGAATTCTTTTATCGGGGGCGCCGATGTGTTTGGGACTGTGGCGGCGGAAGCCGCATACCGGCACGGGGATGAATGGCTGGATCAATTGATTCGTTACCTGCAGGGAAACCTGGATTATTTGATTGAGTTCATCTCCACGCATATCCCGCAGATAAAAGTCATTCCCCCGGAAGGCACATACCTGGTATGGTTGGATTGCAGAGACTTGGGTTTAGGAAAGGAGGAGCTGGACAGGTTTATGATTGAGCAAGCAGGCTTATCCCTGAACGCAGGCCACATGTTCGGACCGGGCGGGGAGGGCTTTCAACGCGTTAACTTTGCGTGCCCTCGGCCGCTGCTGGAAAAGGCGTTAAACCAATTGGCGGACGCTGTAAGGGGCTATCAATCATTGTGACGGGCTGGCTCGCTGAGCGCAATGGAGGCTGTTGGACGATTGGCGTGGAGCCGGTAACGATTCATAAAAGAGGAGCGGTCGGGTGATGCTGCCCAAAACATTCTCTTCACCCGGTTACAGAAACTTTCGTTTTTTTATGGTTCGGCACGGCTATGGCGAACAGCGGACAATATGCATTTACCGTTGCAGCCAGTTGGCTGGTCTATTCGCTTTCTCAATCTACTGCTCTTGTGGGGACGACTGTATTTGCTTCCATGATCCCGGGCGTATTGTTCGGCCCCTTGGACGGCGTCTTGGTCGATCGCTATGTGAGGAGGCGCTTATTGACGCTCTCTTTCTTGCTCGGCGCCTGCAACATCGGATGTTTGGCGCTGCTTCTAAGCTTCTGATATGCAAGACCTTGGGTCATTATCCTAAGCGTTTTTTTTGTTAGGGATCTCTTTCAATATGCAGATAACGTGCTCCAACTCGCTTTTGCCTCATTTCGTGCCCAACAAGATTTTGTTCAATGCAACCGCGTTGCAGGGGGCCGTACAGCAGGGAGCGGGGTTTTTTTCGGTTGGGGCTTAGCCAGTCCGCTGCTTTCTTTGTCGGGACCGCAAAAGGATCGGGTAATTTCGAAAATTTACTTGTTTTAATTTTGTTTGGAAAGGTTTATATTAATCTAGTAACCAGATTGTAAGCGCTATTAATGGTTATGATGTATTATTTTTTATAGAAATGGGAGGTCAAACATGAATAGTTATGTGAAAACGTTTTCTATTATGCTCACCGCATCTATGGCGTTAACATCATTGGCTGCTTGCAGCCGGAGTGAAGACACAGCGGCACCCGCCAAAACCAATGACCCGGGAAAATCGGCACAGCAAAAAAAGAAATTACGCTGAACTGGTCTTTTGGTAAGGACGCTACGGGGGTCAGTCCAAAGCTGGCCAAAATGTTTGAAGAGAAGAACCCCGGCACCAAAATCAATGTCATGGAACAGCCTTCAAAATCCGACGCCCAGCACAACGATTATGTAACCAAGCTGTCTTCCAAAGATACCAGTATCGATGTCATGAATATCGACATTATCTGGCCACCGGAATTCGGCGCTTCCCAATGGCTGGAACCGCTGAACGATTACTTTACGAAAGAGGAGCTGGACAAATTTCTCCCTGGTCCGGTACAAGGCAACACCTATAACGGCAAATTATACGGCATCCCTTACTATACCGATGCGGGGCTGCTTTATTACAGAAAGGATATTCTGGATGAGGCCGGAGTTAAGCCCCCCAAAACATTAGACGAGCTGAATAACCTTGCCAAAACCTTGAAAGGCAAGGGCGGGACCGAATTCGGCATGGTTTATCAGGCTAATCAGTACGAAGGGCTTGTGTGCAACGTACTGGAATATATCTGGGGCAACGGTGGAGATGTTCTCGGACCGGACAAAACAGTGGTCATCGATTCCCCTAACAACCAAGAAGCCTTAAAGCTGTTCGCCGGCATGACACAATCCGATCTCGTACCTAAAGGAATCACCACATATTTGGAGGCGGATTCACTCGCTGTTTTCACGGAAGGAAAATCCGTATTTTTTAAGAAACTGGCCATACGCTTGGGCAGCCTCACAGGGGGAAGGCTCCAAGATTAAGGGCAAGGTCGGAATCGTTCCGATGCCGATGGGTCCGTCAGGCAAAAGTCCGTCCGCGACGCTTGGCGGCTGGAATCTCGGTATCAACGTTAACATTTCGAAGGAAAAGAAAGACGCTGCGGTAAAATTTGTAAAATTCTTGACTTCCGACGAGGCCCAAATATTCCAGGCTGTCAACGGCGGCAGAATTCCGGTGCGCAAGGATTTGTTCAAAAAAAACGCCGATGTACTGAAAGCCAATCCGCACTTTGAGTCTCTTTACGATGTGTTTATCAACGCTAAGCCGCGTCCGGTTTCACCGATTTACCCGCAGATTTCGGACGTTATGCAGATTCAGGTGCACAAAGCGATAACGGGTGCTCAACCTGTGGATCAATCCTTGAAAAAAATATGCAAAAAAAGACATCACCGACCTGCTGGCCAAATACAAAAAAAAGTAGCACTCATAAAATGGGGCAGGCCCTTCGCAGGGGCTGCTTCCTTTCTTCGCTCGAGATATCAGTGCCGGATTCGCCTCGAACTTTTCACTATAGACCTGGCGATGAAGGCGTAATGTAAGCAGGGAGGTTTTGCACGTGAAGAATCAGCCTGTAAATTTGGGGGGGCCGTCCGTCAACGCAAGCAAGAAGCGGTACTTCAACAGCCAAAGACAGGAATCGCTTCTGGCTTACCTGTTGGTGGCGCCGGCTCTGCTGACGATCGGTTTGTTTGCGTTATATCCGATTTTAAACACCGTCTGGCTCAGTTTGCACGAATTAAAGCTTAATATGCCTTATTTGGGAAATCCGTTTGTCGGTGTGAAACATTACGCAGTTATCGGTTCCGATGAAAGATTTTGGGCTTCTCTTTGGAATACGCTTTATTTCACCTTTTTTCTCGGTTCTGCTTGAATTGGTTTTTTGGATTTGCGATAGCGATTTTGATTAACCGCAGCTTCACGGGCAGGGGGATTGTCAGAGCGGCCGTGCTTGTGCCGTGGGCCATCCCGACTGTAGTGTCCGCCATGATGTGGAAATTCATGTTTAACGACCAGCTGGGGATTGTGAACGATCTCTTGGTGAAAGCGGGCATTCTCGACCATTATATCGCTTGGCTCGGGAGCAAGGGGACCGCTTTGTGGGCTATTATTATCACGGATGTATGGAAAACTACACCCTTTATGGCTTTATTGATCCTGGCGGGCCTGCAGGTAATCCCGGCCGATATTTATGAAGCTGCCAAGGTTGACGGCGCGACGCGTTTCCAGCAGCTTGTCAGAATCACGATGCCATTAGTAAAGCCCGCCGTTATGGTGGCGCTGCTGTTCAGGACGCTCGATGCGTTCCGCGTGTTCGACGTCGTATTCGTGATGACCGGCGGGGGGCCGGCCAATTCGACGGAAACGCTGTCGATGTATGCGCAGACGACCCTTATGCGTTATCTGGATTTCGGTAAAGGGTCCGCTTTAGCCGTAATTACTTTTCTTTGCGTTATGTTCATCAGCTTCTTTTACATTAGATTCCTCGGAGTCAATACAGATAAGAGGGCGTAGGAGGGATTCCCGTTGCTCATTGATCGCTTGAAAACCGTACTGTTCCATGCCGCCGTCTGGCTATTCGTGCTCTTTATCATGTTTCCTTTTTTTTCTGGCAGATCATTACATCGTTTAAACCGCCGGAGCAGCTGTACAAAATGCCTCCTGACTGGTTTCCTTCCCCCGTTTATTTCGGCAGCTATATATCCACCTTTACGAAGCACCCGTTTACCATTTATTTGGAGAATAGTCTGATTGTCGCGTCAGCCAGCACATTATACAGCGTCGTGTTTGGATCGCTGTGTGCGTATGCCGTTGCGCGGCTTCATTTTAAAGGGAAAAATGTGATACTGATGGTGGTCCTGACAGTATCCATGTTTCCGGCGATAGCATTCTTAGCCCGCTTTATATTTTGCTCAGGGACTTCAAATTATTAAATACGTTTCAAGGCTTGATCCTTCCCTACACGACACACGGTTTACCGCTGACCATCTGGATTCTGGCAAGCTTCTTTCGAGAGATCCCATCCGAACTGGAGGAGTCTGCAAGGATCGACGGTACCTCCCGTCTCGGCGCATTCTGGAGGGTCATCGTTCCGCTCGCCACTCCCGGTATATTTACGACCGCTATTCTTGTCTTTATAGGAGCGTGGAACGAATTTTTTTTGTTTGCACTTTCTTTTATGTCCAAAGACATTATGAGAACGGTGCCCGTTGGAATCGCGATGTTTCAGGGAGAACACGACCTGCCATGGGGAGATATTTCGGCTGCCTCGGTTATCGTAACGATACCGCTTATCGTGATGGTGCTTATATTCCAGAGAAGAATTATCTCTGGGTTGACGTCGGGAGCCGTGAAAGGCTAGTCGTTTGATTTCGTGTTGTTTGAAAAGCGCCCGGTAAACGGGTGTTTTTTCTTAACGTTAAAGAATGTTTAAGTGCGTTAAAGGATTAAAGCGAAATGAAAAGCCAACTGAAATATTATTATTGACATTACAGGTAACCATTGGTTATTTTTTTCACATTTGCCGAGATTAGCCGAAAGCGATTCAGTTTTTTTTGAAAGGAGTAGATAAAATTATGCCAAGAAGACTGGAAAGCCGGTCACAAGATACCAAAAGGACCATTTTAGCAGCAGCGGGGCAATTATTTGCAAAGAATGGATATGAAGGGGTAACCATGCGGGAGATCGCCAAGGAAGCCGGATGTTCTCATACGACCATTTATATTTACTTTAAAGATAAAGAAGCGCTCCTGCATGAGCTTTCTAAGGGGCCGCTTGAAGCGTTAAAGCTGCAAATGGAAGCGGAATTATTAAACAAAGAGTTATCTCCCGCGGACCGGCTGAAATCAGTGGGCAAAAAAATTCATCTATTTTTTTGTCTCGTCAACCGGACTATGTTCAATATTTTCTTTCATGCAAAAGCGTCCAGGGTGGATGAAGAGCATCCCGCATCAGAAATTCAGAAGCTAAGAAACCAGCTGTTCGCCATGCTGGGTAAGGCACTGAAAGAGTGTTTGCGGCAGGGTATGGATGACGATGCGCTGCTGGCTTCTTCACGTGTTTATGTTTTTTTCTCCTGCACGGGATGATCGGCACTTATATCAGTTCTGAGGAAGACGCGGACGGGTTGATGGGGAGACTGGATTCGACTTTTGATCTGGGTCTGGAGGTACTGACAGCCGGATTAACGGATAAGTTTGCAGTTCACAGGAGGGAGTAGGGCAATGAGTTTTATAGTGTTCATGATTCTTTTTTTACTGTTGTGCTGGGATGGTTTGACATCCCGCATTACATTGTGGTAACCAAAATCTCCATGTAATAACACCGGGAAATCATGTCATTATTTGAGCTATATTTCTCAAGTATTAATGAAAGGAGTGAATTTCCAACAATAAACTACATATGAAGTCCAATCCGTCCATCTATTATAAAACTCCGAAATATTCAGCAAGGATTATGAGAGCAGCAAATCGAATAAGAAAGATATGATGCTTTTAAATGAAGTCACTATAATGCAGAATCGCTAACTTGACGAGGGGGGAAAGCCGGTTGCAATTCATGACAAAATATATCCGGAAATACTGGAAGCTGTTCTGTCTTGCGGTTTCATGCGTTACGTTGGAAGCCGTGTGCGATCTGCTGCAGCCGACCATTATGTCCAGAATCATCGATGTGGGCGTAGCGAACAGACAGCTGGACTACATTCTGCGCATGGGAGGGCTTATGCTGCTTATCACGGCCTTGGGCGCGGTGTCCGCTTCTTCCCGCAACATCGTGGCCAGCCATGTATCGCAGCGCTTTGGTACGGAACTGAGATCCGACATGTTCAAGAAAATTCAATCCCTTTCGTTTGAAAACATCGATCATTTTGAAAGGGCTTCTCTGGTGACCAGGCTGACCAACGATGTCACACAGGTGCAGAACTTTGTGAACGGGCTTATGCGCATTTTTTTGTGAAAGCGCCGCTTTTGTGCATCGGAAGCCTGATCATGGCCGCGCGGCTGAACCCGCATCTGTTCATAGTCTTGGCTGTAGTCGTGCCCGTTATCGCCCTGCTGGTCGCCTGGAATATGAAAGTCGGCTTGCCGCGATTTATGCGGGTCCAAAAGGCGCTTGACAAAGTAAACGGAGTCATCAGGGAGTATTTGTCCGGGATCAGGGTTGTCAAAGCCTTTAACCGTTTTGATTACGAAACGGATAAATTCAATGCGGCTAACGCTGAATACCAGGACAAATCCGTACGCGTTATGCGGCTCACCTCCATCTTTAATCCCGCCATTATGCTTACGGTGAACTTCGGAATAATCGCTGTCATTTGGCTGGGCGCCTTGGGGGTGCAACGCGGGCAAATGCAGGTGGGGCACATCATCGCGTTTATCAACTACATGACGCAAATTCTTTTTTTGCCTTAATGATGATTTCCATGGTGTTCAATATGTTTGTGAGGGCCCGGGCTTCAGCCAGCCGGATGGGAGAAGTCTTCTCCAGGTCAACAGCATGCAATGGAAGGACGGGGCTTCACCAAACCCCGATGCAAAAGGAAGGGTGGATTTCGACAATGTTTCGTTCTCATATGAGGGTCCGTCAGGAGCGCCTGTCATTAAAAAAATATAACCTTCACCTGCATGCCGGGAGAAACGGTTGGGATTATCGGGTCCACCGGTTCGGGGAAAAGCTCGCTGGTCGGCTTGATTCCAAGGTTCTACGATACCGTCAGCGGTACAGTCAAGGTCGGCGGAGTGGATATAAAGAAGATCGATCCGAAAAAAAGCTGAGAGAGAAGATCGCGGTCGTTCCGCAGAAA
Source organism: Paenibacillus sp. JCM 18996 (assembly GCA_001313085.1). Next base: position 43,600 of record BBFE01000029.1, read on the forward strand.
ACCGTCCTTTTTTACGGGCACTGTCATGGAAAACATCAAATGGGGAAAAGCAGACGCGACGCTGGAAGAGGTTGAGAGCGCAGCGAAGATCGCCGAAGCCCATGAATTTGTTACATCTTTTCCGGAGGGCTACCAGGCGAGGTTGGGACAGCGCGGGGTCAACTTGTCCGGAGGGCAAAAGCAGCGTGTTTCGATTGCAAGGGCTTTGATCAGAAAGCCGGAAATCCTGATACTGGATGACTGTACGAGTGCGGTTGATGTTGCTACGGAGGCCCGAATCAGAGAATCCTTGAAAAAAATACGCCGCAGGCTGACCTGCCTGCTTATCACCCAACGGATCACTTCTGTGATGGACGCGGATAAAATCGTGGTTCTGGAGCAAGGGGAAATCGCAGGCATCGGCACTCACGAGCAGCTTTTGCGAAGCTGCGAGGTTTACCGGGAAATATTCCAATCCCAGTCGGGGAAGGAGATGCGTGCAGATGTCAAAGCCGAATAGCCCGAAGAATGCCAGTCGAAGTGAGCCGGACGCCCCTCTTCTGCACGCACCGGGCAGGCCGGCAGGCTTGGGCGGCCGCGGCGCTCAAGGTGCTGCCGCGAAACCGAAGAATTTCAAAGGGACCCTTGGAAGGCTGTGGCTTTACCTGGACAGGGAAAGAAAACTGTGCTTGACGGTCTTTTTTTTATTTATTTTGCTCGATTCTGCTTACTTTGGCCGGCCCCTATCTCATCGGTGTTTCGATTGACGCGTTGACGGGCGGAGCGTCAATTTCAGGCTGCTTGAAATCGCCCTTGCCGCTCTTATCGCATCCTATTTGATGGACGGCTTGCTCACCTTTTTGCAGAGCTGGTTAATGGCAGGGTTGTCCCAAAGAATCGTAATGAATCTCAGGCGCACTTTGTTTGATAAGCTTCAAAAGCTGCCCTTGTCTTTTTTCGACGCCCGTCCGCACGGGGAAATAATGAGCCGGCTGTCTAACGACATCGATAACGTAAGCAACTCAATCTCCCAATCCATGGCGCAGCTGATGTCCGGATGCATTGCTGTGACGGGCTCCCTGGCCATGATGCTCTGGCTTAGCCTACGCTTACACTGGCGAGCCTGATTACGGTGCCTTTAGTGTATTTGCTCGCACGAACCATAACCCGCAGGACGGGTGTGTTGTTCAAGGAGCAGCAGGCGCAGCTTGGGAAGCTCGGCGGCCATATCGAGGAAACGATCTCCGGCATCGAAATGGTCAAAGCCTTCAACCACGAGGAAAAAGCGGTCGAAGAGTTCGAGTCGGTGAACACGAAGCTGTTCGAAGTCGGATTAAAGGCGCAGATCTGGTCGGGCTTTCTAATGCCGCTGCTGAGCGTCATCAATAATATCGGTTTTGCCGCTGTCGCCATAGTCGGGGGGATGCTTGCAGTGCAAGGAAATATAACGGTTGGGGTTATCGCCAGCTTTTTGAGCTATTCGAGACAGTTTGTCAGGCCTTTGAATGAGCTCGCCAATATATATAACGTATTGCAATCCGGGGTGGCAGGCGCGGAAAGGCGTTTGAGGTACTGGATGAACAAGAGGAGCCCGCGGATCCGCCGGGAACCGTCGTTTTGGACAATCCCAAAGGCCATGTCGTTTTTTGAAAATGTCAGCTTCGGCTACCGGCCGGAAGTGCCTGTATTGAAAAAACGTCAGTTTTGCCTCATCGGAAGGGACCAGTTCCGCACTGGTAGGACCCACGGGAGCCGGAAAGACGACGATCGTCAATCTGGTAACCCGTTTCTATGACGTCACGGGCGGTGCCATTTACATAGACGGCAGGAACATCAGGGAGTATACGAGGGACAGCTTGAGGCGATGCTTCGGAATCGTCCTCCAGGACACTTACTTATTCTCGGGCACAATAAAGGAAAACATCAAATACGGCCACCCGCAAGCGACAGATCTGGAAGTGAAGGCGGCAGCCGCCGCAGCCAACGCCGACTCGTTTATCGAACGCCTACCCGAACGCTATGAAACCGTACTGACGGAAAATGGAGGGAATCTAAGCCAGGGACAAAGGCAGCTTTTGGCGATCGCGAGGGTCATCCTGGCCAAGCCTTCTATACTCATTCTGGATGAGGCGACAAGCAGCATTGACACGCGGACGGAGCTGCATATCCAGGATGCTTTGTTGAAAATTATGCAAGGGAGGACCAGCTTTGTCATCGCCCACAGGCTGAATACAATACGCGAAGCAGACACGATCATGGTTATCGACCACGGAGAAATCGTGGAAAAAAGGCAGCCATGATGAATTAATTCGTAAGAAGGGCGAGTATCACGATATGTTCTTCAACCAGTTTAAAAAATCTGGAACAAGCCCAATAATAGTCGTTTACGTGAATACTTGGTTCTGAGCGGTGTTGGTTGAGATTGGATATCTGATATGATGGACAAACAAAAGCCAAGAGGGGGTTTTTTTTCCGTGCACATTGCGCAAATCAGGGAAATTGCCGAAGCCATCAGACGGAATGTGGGCCAGGTCATCGTCGGTAAAGAAGAAGTGATCGACAAGCTTATTATTGCTATCATCGCCTCAGGCATATCCTGCTTGAGGACGTGCCCGGCACAGGGAAAACATTGCTCGCCAAGGCGGCAGCGAAGTCCATCAACGGTTCCTTCAAACGCATTCAATTTACGCCGGACCTGCTTCCTTCGGATCTCAGCGGAATCAATTTTTTATAACCAAAAGCAGTCTGAGTTTGAATTCCGCCCAGGGCCGCTTTTTTACCAATCTTCTGCTTGCCGACGAGATCAACCGGGCCACACCGCGCACGCAGTCCAGCCTCCTTGAATGTATGGAAGAACGCCAGATCACTATCGACGGGGAAACGCGAGCGCTTAACCGGCCCTTTATCGTTATCGCTACGCAGAATCCCATTGAGAACCAGGGTACCTTTCCTCTGCCTGAGGCGCAGCTGGACCGGTTTCTTTTTTTAAAGTACGGATGGGGTATTCGAGCCCGGACGAGAGCCTTGCAATCCTCAAAAGATTCAAGTCCGGCAATCCATTGGAAACGATTACAGGGGTGGTGGCCGCTGAAGATATTGTTGCCGCTCAAGAGAGCTATTCCCAGGTCACAGCCGATGACGATGTGCTGAGATATTTGATCAGGCTTGTAGACAAAACGCGAGAGCACAGCGAAGTTTCGATAGGGGTAAGCCCGCGCGGCGGGCAGGCGCTTTTGAAGGCGGCACAGGTGCATGCCATCCTGCAGGGACGCGATTTCGTTACGCCCGACGACATAAAAGCGAATGCCAAGACTGTGCTTGCGCACCGCATTCTTTTGAAGAACGCATTAAGAGCGAGAAGCGGCTCGGCAGAGGCGGTTATCGACGGCATCCTGCAGGAAGTGCCGGTGCCCGCGGAAGAACAGTTGTTTTCGAGATAGGACGTGTGGTATGGGAATCCATTGGTTTCTTTTTTTTATAACGGCCATCATTCTTATTATTCAGGGGTTTGTTTCTCGCAAGTTTGGAACCAGAAGGCTGAGCTATCGAAGATACTTCAGCACGAATGCGTGTTTTCAGGGAGACGAAATCGAGATGGTGGAGCAAATCGCGAACCGCAAGCTGCTGCCGGTGCCATGGCTGCGCCTCGAATCGCTGCTGCATGCCAGCCTGAAGTTTGAACGCCAGCAAAACCTCGATATCAACGATGGGCATTGGTTCCAGAACCACAAAAGCTTTTTTTTCAGCCTGCTGCCGTACACTCAGATTACAAGGCGGCACAGGGTTGTCTGCCTTCGCAGAGGGTGCTACCGGCTTCACACGGCTTCCTTGACCACAGGGGACGTGATGGGTTTGCACAAAACCACGCTGCAGGTTGACTTGGATGCCGAGCTTCTGGTTTATCCGTCCATTGCGAATGCCGGAGAATTGAATCTGCCTGCGAGCAGCTGGCACGGGGATATGACAGTGAGGCGCTGGATTGTCGACGATCCTTTCCTGATTTCCGGTGTCAGGCCGTACCGCTTCGGCGATCCGATGAAAGGCATCAATTGGAAAGCGACAGCGAGAATCGGCAGCCTGCAGGTTCACAATCACGATTACACGGCGGAAAACCGCTTCATGATTTATTTGAATGTGGAAGACCACGAGAATATGTGGGACAAGGTTGAAAATGAGGACTTGATCGAGAAAGGCATCTCTTATGCGGCAGCCGTCGCTCAGCAGTCTGTCGATAGCGGGATGGAGGTCGGTTTTGGCAGCAACGCGCATCTGATCGATGCCACGAAGAAGGCGATCAGGATCGAGCCCGCACGCGGATCGGACCAGATGAATGCCCTGCTCGAAACCATGGCACGAATGGTGGTGGCCAGAAGTATTCCTTTTGACACTTTCCTGGAGGAAGAGGCTTTGCGCGCACGTACCCGGCAGGACATTCTTATCATTACAACGTTTGTCAGCAGCAAAATGCAGGCCCCAATCGAGCAGCTTCGTTATGACGGTAATACGGTGGAGATTATTGTGCTGAAGGATGAGACCTCGGAGAAAAGGAAGGCAGGTGCCGGAACATGAAAAAAAGAAATGGATGGAATTTCTTATTGTTCTCTTAAAAGGGGGAATCGAGCTTCTGCTCTTTCTGCCGGTGCTTCTCGCGGCGGGCTATTTTTTGCCTGTTCCTTCTTCCGTCTGGGTGTGGATAGCGGCGCTGCCGTTGTGCTACCTGACGGGTTTTGCGGCGAGAAGCTTACTGCCCTTGCAGCGGGTATACCAGGTTTCTTCGCTGTCCCTTCTGGCGGGGGCAATCTGCAGCTATTCCTTGTCCGGCGCTCCTATGCTTTCTTCCTGATGCTGCCGCTCTGCTGTTTGGCGGTTTACAGGGGAGCTTTGCTGGTGTCGGCGGCCTGGTCGGATGCGTTTCCGGCGGTTCTTTATATTGTCGGGTTGATCACTTACTTCGTGTCATCCGTTATTTTTTTCGGTTTATCGCGGATTTTCCGTTTTACCCGCTTCTCACTTGGGGCGGTTTGGCGGCGCTTGTCGTCACTCTTCTTGTGTGCAACCAGCTGAATATGAAGGCAGAAACCCTGTCCGGAGGTAAAGGCGCTGCGTTGACTCCCGTCGTTCTCTGGCAGAACCGTGTTTGGGTGCTGCTTCTGTTCTGCGTCATTGTTGCGGTATCTTTGTATCGGCAGCTTGCGGAGCTTTTCGATCAATTGAAAAAAAATTGGTGTTCGCCCTGCTGCTCAGGCTATTCGCCGAACATCCGCTGCCGCAAAAAAAGATGCGCCGGATTCTGTAGCGCAGAACAACCTGTTCGGCTCAGGGCATTCTGCGCCGCCTGCAGCTTGGCTAATTTGGTTGGAGAGAGCCGCAGCGGCCATGGCGGTCATTATCGGGTTAGTGCTGCTTTATTTAGCAGGCAAAGTGATCTTCTCCATGCTCAGGCGCTATTTTGTGTGGCTTATTCGGGTGTTCCAATCGGGTTATAAGGAGCGCAGCGGAAACGGTTACCGGGACGAGGTGGAAAGTATCGCGGATTGGGGCCGGATGCGGTGGCCGGGTAGGCCGAAAAGCCGCCGCCGGACTGTAAAGCGCTGGGAGCAGCTGAACGGCAATAAGGAGCGGATCCGTTATTTATACCAAAGCGTGCTGCGGCAGACTGTAAGAAAAGGGTATGGACTCAAGCCGTATTTTACGCCGAAGGAAACGGATGAAGATATCCGGCGCTGGAATAAGGAGGACGGACAAGGACTTGGCCTCTGGTTTCACTGTACGAGCGGGTGCGGTATGGAGATAAAGAAATCAGCGACCGCGAGGTGGAGTCGGTGAGACATATTGGAGAAAAGTGAATGGGAACTCGTCTTTGTTTATAATAAAGTTATACGACCGAACAGTGGAGGGATTTTTTATGCCGAATCAAATAATTCAGTTGTACGAGTATCATGTTTGGGCCAATCGGCGCGTGTTTGAGCATTTGCGGAAGTTGCCGGAAGACTTATGGACCAAGGACATGATAAGCGTGTTTCCATCTGTGTGTTCATTGATGTCGCATATCTACGCAATGGACACGATGTGGTTTAGCGTAATGCGTGAACGTCCGTTCGACGAGGCGAGGACACTAGTAATGCGGCTGATTGAGGAATCAAAAATGGAGAGCTTGGAAGGCATGGAAAAGCGATTCATGGAAACAGAGGCTGAGTATAAGGACTTTTTTGATTACGTGTGAGCCAGAGAGGGTTATCTCCCTCGCACATCCCGTGTTCGGTTCGGCTGACACTCCATTGTCAGGCTTAGTACAGCACGTCGTGAACCACGGCACATACCATCGCGGCAATCTGACGGCTATGCTGCGTCAATCCGGACATCCTGGAGTTCCGACCGATTACGCCTTTTATTTGTTTACGGTATGAAGCTATTGGCCTGAACCAAAAAAAACTTTTTTTGCATGAAGAATTTTAGTTGACAAATTATCGAATACATGATAGAATTAAATTCTTTTGGCATGATGTTCATTGCTTGCTATGATAAAACCTAGTCCGGATTTGGGAAAAATAAACAACGGCATGGAGGGGTCATATGCAAGTTGCCGCTGGAGTAGAAATGCTGCAAATTTCAGCAACCATGCTGGGAAAAGTGGATGTTATCCATCCTACGCTTCTCTGGGACGAAGATATGGTGATTTTGATAGACACGGGGTATCCCGGCCAACTTCCATTGTTCCGTGAGGCTATGCAGAAGGCAAACGTTGACGTACAACGCATCTTAGAAATAGCAGCTTTATTGATCAAAGGCATCGAAGAAAAGCCACCTGAACGACAGTTATGTCTCAGAGGCTTTTTTTTGTTGTTAAACGCGCTCAATTCGTATGCCACATGCAGTGTGGTAAAAAAATGTTTGACTATCCATCCAAGAAATGTCAATTTATAACAGAGAGGCACTTAGCAATAGCGGAAAATAATGGAATGGAATATACGCCCCAAATTGGGGATCCTCACCACTACATAAAGAGACAGCTGGAATTAAATATTGACAGATCTTCAAGTTGCAGTGTCCAATTTGGAAGGGCCCTCGAATTTTATGCAAAGGTGTGTGATAGTGATGCAAAAGCAGCTGTCAGCGTTCGAAAAGCCAGACATTAAAGCTTGGTTCCGTACATATTCCAATCGCTTGCACAGTGATCCATATCCGTTTTATGCTTAGTTGCTTGAGCACGAGCCGCTTTGTTTTATAGAAGAACGCGGGTTTTGGGCGGCCTCCGGATACGAAGATGTCAACCGGATCTTGAAGGATCCGGTGTTCGTCCGCGAGTACCGAAACGCCGTGCCTCAGCAGCTGCAGCAGGACCCCCCACCTCCCCCTAATGAATGGATACCGGTGAACGATCTGCTTGACCTCACCAGTGAACCTATTACCCGTATAAAGGAGGTTTCTATTTTGGTCGAAAAAAAACTGACATTGACCAATAAAGAGGATGTTTGTTATGGTAATATCGTCCTATGTAACGCTTAATTTTTTTAATCAAGATGGAGGCGTTATAGTATGAGAACGATCGTTTGTGAGGAACCCAACCGCTTTGTCTTGAAGGAGACGGATCTGCCTTCAGCCGCTGAAGGAGAAACTGTGATCAGGATACGAAGGATCGGCATTTGCGGAACCGACCTGCACGCTTACAGGGGAAATCAGCCGTATTTTGTTTATCCGAGAATTTTGGGCCATGAACTGGCGGCGGAGGTAGTGGAAGCAGGACAATGAGCAGGGGTTGAAAGCTGGCGATTTCGTTACCGTAATGCCCTATTTTGAATGCGGTCAATGTGTCGCCTGCCGGAACGGGAAGCCCAACTGCTGCACCTCTTTGAGCGTGCTTGGCGTCCATAAAGACGGGGGGATGCGGGAATATATGGCGGTGCGGACGGACCATTTGATCAGAACGGACGGGCTAACGCTCGATCAAGCCGCGGTTGTGGAATGTTTAAGCATTGGCGCGCATGCGGTTCGAAGAGCCGGTGTTGTTCCAGGCGAGTTTGTGCTGGTCATCGGAGCGGGACCGATCGGGCTGGGCGTTATGAAATACGCCAAATTGGCGGGCACCCAAGTTATCGCGCTGGATATGAACGAGGAGAGGCTGCAGTTTTGTAAAAGGTGGGTACCGGCTGATTTTACGGTGAATGTGAAGAACGATCCGGTGAAGGAGATCGAGGCGATTACCCGAGGAGATTATCCTACCGCAGTGCTGGATGCGACGGGCAACGTCAAATCGATGGAGAGCGCCCTGCAATATTTGGCCCATGGAGGCCGGTTGGTGTATGTAGGCTTGGTAAAAGCGAATGTTTCCTTCAGCGACCCGGAACTCCACAAGAGAGAGGCGACGATCATGAGCAGCCGCAACGCGGTCCGCGCCGACTTTGAACATGTCATCGGGAGCATCAGCGCCGGTCAGGTGGACATCGGTTCGTACATTACTCACAGGTCGGCTTTCGACGAGATGATCGGGCATTATGAGTCTTGGCTGAAGCCGGAAACCGGCGTGATTAAGGCCGTTGTGGAGTTGTAGGCTTGCAAGGCTGGTGAGGGGAGGGGAAGGCCTAAAATGGTCATTTTGTAAGCGCTGTCGCAGCGTGGGAGCCGGTGGATGTGCAGGGATCAGCAGGGATCAGCTCCCGGAGGAGCTGTAAAGCGGCTACAGCTCCGCAATAATGTCCCCGGCGATGAGTGAGCCGGGGGCATGGCGTTTGGCCGCGGCGCGGTCCCCGCAGCGCCGTGCCTGTACACGCCG
>BBFE01000030.1 GCA_001313085.1 Paenibacillus sp. JCM 18996
CCCGGCCGAAGCTTTCGGCCAGGGGACCGACTTTATCGTGATCGGGCGCCCGATCACGGCCAGCCCGGACCCTCGGGCGGCGCTGGAAGCGATTATCGCTTCTATCGAGTCCGGGCTGCGGTAGCACCGTTTGGCCAAATGATGGCTAAAACCCAAAAAGACTGCACAGATTTAAGGAGTGAATTTTTTTGAACCCGACATCAGCACAAGCTGAACAAATCGCAGTGGCGCTTTTACAAATCGGTGCTATCGCTCTAAGGCCGCATCAGCCTTTTACCTGGACTTCCGGCATCAGATCGCCGATCTACTGCGATAACCGACTGACCATGTCCTATCCGGAAATCCGCGAGCTGATAGCGGACGGTTTCGCGCAGCTGATCAGAGACAAGTATCCCGACGCGGATGTAATTGCGGGAACGGCTACTGCTGGCATTCCCCATGCGGCTTGGGTATCCCAAAAGCTGAATCTGCCGATGATTTATATACGCGACAAAGCCAAGGGCCACGGCAAGGAGAATTTGATCGAGGGCAGCCTTCGCCCCGGACAAAAGGTGATCGTGATCGAAGATTTGATCTCCACCGGCGGAAGCTCATTAAAGTCGGCTTTGGCCGTAAATGAAGCGGGAGGCCGGGCACTCGCCGTTCTCGCCATATTCTCCTACGAACTGGCCAAATCGGAGGAGGCCTTCGGCAGCGCGGGAGTTCCTTTGGATACGCTGTCCAACTACAGCACACTGCTGAAAGTAGCCGTAGAGCGTGGAGCTATTGCACCGGAGGATCTTCAACTGCTGCGGTCATGGAGGGAAAATCCTACAGAGTTCGGAAAATAATGCTGGTCTAAGCAAAACGAAGACCCGGATGTCAGACGACATGCCGGGTCTTGTTCTATGTATTTTTTTTATATATGGCTTTGGAAGCTTCCGTCTTGTACCTGAGAGCGTTTTTTTTCATCATTCTCACAAGAGGCTTTTCGATAAATTTGTAGAAAAGGCAGCACAGCGCAGCCGCAGCGGCAAAGCAGATCAGGATTGTCGCCAACACGCCGAACGCGTTAACGAGATGAAGACCCCTGCTTAATTTGAGCGTAATAGACAGAAAGGGGAGGCTTGTCAGCAGGACGGAATACGACGCGTCTCCAACGAAGCTGAGCGGTTCGAACCATTGGACATTTTTTCGGATTGATCGTGGAAACCCCAAACAAGGCGAGGCTTGAGCCGATCGTATAGTATACGTTGGAATAGTTCAGTGAAGGAGCGTCGTAACGGATAAGCCAGGCAAAAGGGAACATCAGCGCGCCGAGCGCAATCCATGCGCCTCCATGCTGCCAGTTCCTCTTTCTCACCACATACGCCAGGACCGCGCCAAGCATAAATTCGGCATACACCGGGTCAAACAGAAAGCGCGTGAGCAGATCTTCCTTCAAATGGATCCATCCGTACGCATGCATTGCTATAATGGAGAGCCACACGGCAAACACGGCGGTCACCGTCCGGAAATTCATTATAAAAGCGAGCGAAAACATTAAATAGAAAAAACAGGATGTAGCTCAAAGACCAAGCCACGCCCAGCACCGGCGCGTTCGATTGGGGCCAGAGCAGCAGCGATTTAATGATGACGGCCGGTTTGGTTTCATCTCCTAAACCAAAAGAAGGGAACAGAAAATAAATCGGTATGACCGCTGCATTTACGATCCAGTAAACCGGATAAATTCGGATGATCCTTTTCATAAGGAAGGTACCGAGCATCTGGGGACGGCCGAAATGACAGTGATAGATGGTATACATCAGATATCCGGTCAGGACGAAGAAAAAAAAGCGTAGCCGCCGGATCTTCCCATATCGCTCACACCCAGAAAGTTGTAATGGAAATATTTGTTCGACATTTGGGAGGCATGGAAAAGCATAACCAGCAGGACGGCAATTCCGCGCATCGCTTGTATGATTGGAATACTGCTCTTGGTGATGGGTAAGGTGCTGTTATCGTTCATGCACGGTTTCTCTCCATCCTGAAGTTTTCTGTTTTGTAAATTTTTTTTATCAAGGAACTTAAATTTAAGGCAAAATATTTAATGCAGCATGAAAATTACCTTAAAATAACCTTAAATTTATCCGAAGACGAGAATTATCCTCTGCCGCGGTAAAGTGCAATAAGCTGCTGCGCTGTCCGGCTCCAGCTGAATTTAAGTTTCATATCTTTTCTTGCCTGCAGACCCAGCTTCCGGCCGAAAGAACGGCTGCGGGCCACGGCCAGGATCGCTGAGGCAAAAGAAGCTGGCCTGCGGTAGCCGTCCACCAGCAGGCCGTTGCGCTTATGGCGGATAATTTCAGGGATTCCTCCATTCCTGGAAGCGACTGGGGGCAGGCCGCAGGCCATCGCTTCGACATTGACCAAACCGAACGCTTCATGCTTTTGGGAAGGGCATACAAAACAATCGGCAGCCCAGTAAGCTTGCCGCACCCTGCGGTGGGGAAGCGTGCCGATGAACTTGGCGGGCACCTTGTGGACTGCGGCGGTTTTGCGCAAATATGAGCCGTAGGAACCGGACGCGTTTCCCCCTGCGATGAGCAGCCTGGCATTCGGCACGTTCATCCTCACCTGGCGCATAGCCTTGATCAGCAGCGGAATTCCTTTGCGCGGAATCAAGCGGCCGGCATAAGCTACGGTAAATGAGCCTCTACGCCATACACACGCCTCCACTTTGCCCTTTCCAAAGGTGTGGGAGGACGGAAAAGAACCATATCCACACCGAGATGTACATGTCTCGTTTTATGGCTTACACCCGGATACCGCTGCTTGACTTTGTTTGCCACGGAAGCGGAATTGGCCACTACGAGGTCGGCTTTGGACAAGCAGAAGGCAGCCGTTTTTTTTGCGAAATCACAGGCTGGGAGATGAACGTAAGCGAGTGGAGAAAGATAGAAACTGGCGTAGCCCGAAAAGCGGCTTTGACCGCGGGAATGAATTTTGGCCGGTTGTCGATCTGGATCCAGTCGTAATGCCGGCCTTTGGCATAACGCATAACGGACTGTAGGTACTTTCTTTGACTTCCGGCCGCAACGCGTATGATCTTGAGGTTGCCCAGGACCGTATTGTTCGGATAACCGGCGGCCTTCCTCGATATAACGGTCACCTGATGATGAACCGCCAATTGACGCGCGATAGCCATATACATATTTCAACCGAGCCTCCACGCGGCGGGGGGACGGGAATCGCTTCCGGAGCAATGAGCAGCAAATGCATGACGCACGGCACCTCCTTATGATTTCTTTCGGCATTGTTCCATCTTCAATAGTGTATGTACATTCGATACGGTGCTCCCCGACTAAAGTCCAGTTTATAAAACCATCTCCAGTCTGTTTAACCTGCTCTGCTTTCCTAATAAGATGGTGTCATTAGAACAATTTCCCAGAAAAAAAGGAGGACGGATGAGAGATAAAATTTGGATAGATTTTTTCATGGAATATATTGACACTTTTCCCCTGCGGCTTTATGTTTATATCGTTAACATCATTCTTAACGATATAAACTTATTAATTAAGGAGATCCGATGAGTTCTTTTCATGACTTTAAAATCGGTGTGACTAACAGAATATCCATACTATTTGAGAGCAGCGGCTGAGCCCATTGGTGGGAAAAAAATATTCGGGCTACTGCTATTTGCCCCGCAGCCGCTTGGCCTTCAGGAGATGGCCGACGAGCTCGGTGTGTCCAAAGCCGCCGTAAGCGTACAGGTGAGGGCATTGGAACAGCTCTCCCTTTGCTACAAGTGGGCCACTGCGAATGACCGGAAGGACTACTATTATGTTGCTGAAGATTTTAATTTGACCGTCCTCAGGTCGTCTTTTTTTCCAAACTAAAGGGACAGCTTACGGGCATGAAAGCCACATTGGAAGCTTATCCGCCGGAAGAGGGATTACGGGAGGAGGAGGTATCGTCTTATCACATTTCAATCAAGCGGTTCGCGGAAATGTACGCTTTGCAAAGCTTGGTATTGGAACGGATGAAAGGTCTGGATGAAGAATGGAACAACCGGAGGGAAGAGCTGATTAACGACGCACTGAGCTTTTATCATAATCAACGAAGCAGCAATACATAACCGTAACCCGTACAGAAAGAAGAAGTTTAAGAGGAGTCGAGGGAATGAACAAGTTAACAAATTTTTTCAATGAAGAACATTTCGGCCGTGGTGATTATCATTCTGCTGCTGTTTGCCGGAGGAGCCTACTCAACGACCAAGCTGAAAGTAGAGAGCATGCCGGATATCTCCTTTCCTGTCGTTTTCATCACGACCCAGTACCTGGCGGCGCCCAAGGATGTTATGGAGGACATCACCAAGCCTTTGGAAAAGTCCGTCGCAAGCATCGAAGGCCTTAAAACTTTAACCTCGACCTCCAACGATAATTTCTCGCAGATCGTTCTCGAGCTCAATCAAGAGAAGAAACCCGAGGATGTGAAAAAAAGGATGTCGAGAGCCTTGTGGCCAACGTGAAGCTGCCGCAGTCTGCCGAGAAGCCGAAGGTGTCGACATTGGGCTTCGCTTCGCAGCCGGTTTACTATCTGTCCATTTACGGCCAGAACGGGATGAACCAAACCGAGTTGGATAAAATTTACAACGATGTCATCCTGCCCGGTTTCAATTCACTGAACGGCGTGGACCATGTGGAGTCCGTCGGCAACCAGGAAGCGGTGCTTAACATGAAGCTGGATGCGGGCGCCATCAACAACTATGGCATGACACCAGGCCAAGTCTCCCAGCTGATCAGAGCCAATCTGATGTCAAGCCCGGCGGGTTCCGTCGATTTCAACGGGAACACGGAGATGGTGCGGGTCAAAGGAGAATTCAACACCATCTACAGCCTCGACAATATGAAGATTAACACTCCCAAAGGGGACATGGTGCTGCTCAGCCAGATCGCCAAGGTCGAAGCGATCAGCGAATCGAAGTTTATCGCCCGCCTGGACGGCAAACCGGCTATCGGCGTTCATCTTTACAAGACGAAAGACGCCAACGCAGTCGAATTCGCGGATGCCGCTGACGCAATGATCAAGAAGTGGGAGAAGACCGAGCCGAACATCAAGTTTTACAGCATATTCAACGGGGCCGTTTCAATTAAAGAATCGATCCGGGGCATGGTGCAGGAAGGCTCGATGGGTGCGGTGCTCGCATCTCTGATGATCCTCCTGTTCTTGAGAAATATAAGAATGACCCTGATCGTACTGGTATCCATACCATTATCCATTGTCATTACCCTGCTCTGTATGGCGCCGCTCGGCATTTCTCTGAACATTATGACTCTCGGAGGCATGGCCATCGCCATTGGCCGGGTCGTGGACGACAGTATCGTAGTGATCGAGAATATTTACAGCCAACTGGTCAAAACGCACGAGCGCAACGAGTCGGTCATCAAATTGGCGACAAAGCAGGTATCGGGGGCGATAACCTCTTCCACTTTAACCACTGTCGGCGTGTTCGGTCCGATCGGCCTGGTGAGCGGTGTCGTCGGCGAGGTCTTCAGACCTTTTGCAATTACATTGGCCTGTGCGCTGCTTTCCTCTTTGCTGGTGGCGTTGACCGTCATTCCGATGCTGGCCAAAGTAATGGTCCTCAGATCGAAGAAAATTCCTCACCATGACGAAACCCGCGTTTCAAGAGTGGGGGGCCTTTATAAAAAAAGGCTCTGCTGTGGTCTCTCAGAAACCGGATTAAAACGCTGCTCCTTTCGGGGCTTGTGTTCGTGCTTGCGATGGTGCTGATTATTCCCAAGCTGGCCATGAGCTTCATGCCGGACTCAAACGAAGACAAATCGATGCTCATCGATATCAAGATGCCGCGGGAAACATCGATTGAATCGATGAACATTAAAACGAAAGAAATTGAAGCGCTGATCAAGGAACAAAAGGATGGCGGCGGAGCGCCTTTGTTCACTTATACGGAATCCATGGTCGGATATAATTTCGGCAGCACGGAGAAAGTCCCTTACCACGCAAGCATCTTTACCGCAGTAGGCGAAAAGACGGATGCGAAGCAGGCAATGAATGACATCAAAAAAGAAGATCGAATATGAGCTTCCCGCCAAATCCAAGGTCACCGCGCAGATCATAGCTTTTTTTCCGGCGGCGGAGGGGGCAGCACGGACTTTTCTTACTCTATGAAAGGAGACGATCTGCTGACGCTGCAGCAGGCTTCTCAATTGGTGCAGGAGAAGATGAAGGAATTCCCTGAACTGAGCGATATCAAAGATTCGCTTAGCGAATCAAAGAAAGAAATCGAAATCTCGGTAGACCAGAATAAGGCAAGGATTTACGGTTTGTCTTCGGCGCAGGTTCTGGAGACGGTACGCAGCTGGATTACAGAGGATAAACTGGGTGATCTGCGTTTTGACAACATCCTGTTCAAGGCGAAAGTTACAGTGGACCCAAGCTTCAAAAAAACTCGGTAGCTAAGATCAGCGCCTTCACCATAAAGACGCAGACCGGCGTAACGGTGGCAATCAGCGATATTGCAAAAGTAAGGGAGCTGGACGCCCCGGTAGCGATCAGCAGGGAGAGCCAGAACCAGGTGCTGAAAGTGAATGCGAAGATCAATGCCGTCGATAAAGGCGGGGTGAGCAAGAAGGTATCCGCAGCACTTAACGCGCTTGAACTGCCCTCAGGCATCAGCCGGGAAGTAAAAGGCGTAAGCGACGATATTAACAAAAGCTTTATGGAAATGTTCATAGCCATGGGAGCTTCCATCTTTATCGTTTACCTGATCATGGTTCTGGCCTTCGGAAACGCGAGCGCGCCGTTCGCCATCCTTTTCTCCCTGCCGCTTGCGGCGATCGGAGGGCTTCTGGGACTTCTGGTGACAGGCGAATCGGTTAACATCACTTCTCTGATCGGCTTCCTGATGCTGATCGGGATTGTCGTCACCAACGCCATCGTGCTCGTTGACAGAGTGCAGCAGCTGCGGGAGACCGGTTGCTCCATCAAGGATGCGTTGGTAGAAGCAGGCATAACACGTCTCAGACCGATCATCATGACAGCGGCAGCCACAATCATTGCGCTGTTGCCGCTTGGGCTCGGTTTATCGAAAGGAACGATCATTTCCAAAGGTTTGGCAGTTGTCGTCATCGGCGGTCTGACCACTTCCACAATTCTTACATTGGTTGTAGTACCCGTAGTATACAGCCTCATCGGTTCGGTCATGTCCCGCCTGTCGCGGCTGTTCAAGAAGAGGCACAATCCGGCTGCAGACACTGCTTTACCCGCTGTACAATAAGATTTGAGGGAAAAAAAGGAGAATCGTACAAAATGAATCCATTTCTGTCAGCAAACGCAGACCGCCATTTTAAATTATTCGGAGCTGTCGTCCTTACTGCCGCCGTGCTGTCGGGCTGCACCGCGCAGGCCGCCGGAAACGCCAAAGACCCGAAGCCGGCAGCTCAGGCTGAGCAGATCAAGACCGTAAAAGTCACCGGTGTAACGAAGCAAAAAAAATCGGCGACCCGCTGGAGCAAATCGCGGACGTGGTATCCTCCATCCAAATGGATATTGTCGCCAAGTCCGGAGGGGATGTGCAGCAAATTTTGAAAAAAACGCGGAGATTCCGTGCAGAAAGGCGAGGTCATCCTCCGGCTGGATACGACCGATGCTTCGTTGCAGAAGGAGAAGGCCCAACTGGGGATGAAGAGTGCTCAGGAGCAGCTGAGAAAAGCCCAGGAGGATTTTAACAATAACAAAACGAAAATGCAGAACGGCATTACGAAAACCGAGCAGGCCCTGAAGGATCAGCAGAAAAGCTACAATAAAATGAGAAACGATTACGACCAAGGGTTAGTCACCAAATTCCAGCTTGATCAACTTGAAACGCAACTGAATAACACCAAGCTGGATCTCGATATGGCGCAGAAAGAGCTGAAGACGCTGGAAAGCACAAATCCGCTCGTGCAGCTGCAGGTCGGAGTGGAATCTTCGGCACTGTCCATCAGGGAAGTGGACCGTTCCATCAGCAATATGGAGATTAAAGCGCCGACGAGCGGAATTATTACAGATCTCCCCATTGAAACGGGAATGACACTGTCTCCGGGATTTAAAGCAGGGCAGATTCAAATGATGGACCCGATCAAAATCCGTGCGGATTTAACGGAAGTATCGGCAGCTCTTGTCCGGGGGAAGCAGGAAATCAGCTTCTACCTTCCAGGCTCCGCCGAGAAAACAAAGGGAACCGTCACCTATTTGTCCGATGTGATCGGAGCTCAATCGAAGGCGTACCAATTGGAACTGGAAGTCGCAAACAGTGACAACAAATTGAAGCCGGGCATGAAAGTGCAGCTGCTGCTGACTGAGGACAACGACCAGATCGTGACGTCTGTCCCGACATCCAGCATTGTAAGGGAAGCGGGAGACACCTTCGTTTTTTTTATTTATAACAGCGATAATACCGTCGAGAAAAGAAAAGTACAGTTAGGCCGCTTGAACGATCTTTACCAGGAAGTGCTCTCCGGCGTGAAAGAGAATGAGCAGCTCGTCATCTCCGGGCAGCATCAACTGAAAGATAAAGAGAAAGTGCAGCTCGCCAAACAGTAATCGTTCCAATTCATCATTCACGATTTTATGGAGGGAAACAACTTGATAATCCAGTGGAAAAAAAATCAGCTTTAACCGTCATCCTGTCATCGACCCTTTTGACTCAAGGCTACGCCGCCTTCGCCGACGAAGCTCCCGCCGCTGCCGATTCCGTACATACCCAGGCTTCCTATAAATTGACCGACCAGCTTGATGTGGAGATCAAATCTGTACTCAATGAGAAAGTGACTGACGGGACCCGCCTCGGGGTGGTCATTCGCTTGAAAAAAACAACGCTTCGAAACCCGTCATCCCGGACTACGAGCTTCGGTTCCGTACCGACGAAGGAGTGGAGTACACGCTGAAGCCCAGCGCATCCAACCCTAAATCGGTACAGCCCAAGACCAAGCAGGAATTAAGCTATATGGCAACCATTGACCGGATCGATACCGTTACTATTAAAGAAATCGGCTGGGTCGACGTCGATTTGTATGTGTACCCCAAGCAGGAGACCCCGGTGCTGAACGTTCCGGTCACGGCTGAGGCTTGGCAGGGCAGCGGTACGGTTTTTAAAGACGCCTCCGCTTTGAAAAAGTGGGGAGAAAGCTTTGCGATCCCGTCCCTGCAATCTCCGCTCAAGTATACGCCGGTGAGCATTACAAACGATGTTTCGGGGCAGATTCCGACGGCTTTGATCCAATTATTGGTTGAGAATGGAACGGCTTCAAGGGAAACCGTACCTGATTTTGTTATCGACGGTAAGAGCGACAAAAAAAAGGTGTTCAGTGGAAAAAAAAGGGTGGAGCAAGGGCCTGTGACGGTTGAGCCGGGAGACAAAAAAATACATCCATTATGCTATCCCTACCGAGCTTGACACACAATTGATTTCCCTGAATTTGCTGACTCAGGAAAAAAAATTCAACCTTGGGGAAAGCCCGGCGGCTGCACCGGTACAATATACCGTTGGCCGGCTGAATGTCATCCTGCCTTCTTCCAATCCAATAGAATCTATGGCTGCTGCGATCTATCAGATAGGCAATCCTTTGAAATTCGATCCGATGAACCCGATTGTATCTCCGGATATGGATGTGTCGCTGGTGGAGCTCAATGTGCATGAAAACGAAGGAGAGGGCTATAAAACGGCGATCGCCAAATTCAAGCTTATGAACAAAGGCGATAGTCCGCTGGCGATTCCTCCTTCCAGGCCGAGCTTGCCAGCAAAGACGGATTCGCTTATACGGGAGCCCGCCAGAACATTACGACTCAGAAAGTAATGCCGAATACCGCTTTTTTCCTTAAGCTATTCTTTTATCCTTCCGCCTTCGGAAACGAAAGAAAGCCTGATTCTGAAGCTGCAGGATACTGTCAGCGCTGCGCCGTACAAAACGACGATTTCCGCAAGCCGGGTCGCTTTGAAGGAAGCCCTGCCTGAGCCCGACCAGATTTCGATGTATCCTTCAGTATGAAAATTATGGATTGGAGAATCAGCTCCAATTTCACAATTCAAAGGACTTACGGCTACAAATTGAAGCTGTGGCTTGACATTAAACGTCCGGACCAGGTAATTGTCGACAGCAATTTCTCTAAGCTGCAATTCGAGCTTCTGGATACGGCAGGCAGAGTCATTTCGACTAAAGCTTTGAATTTCACCGGTCCGAACCGGATCATCTCCGGGGAGAACAATATTATGTTCGACTCTACCACGGAGCAAATGGAGTATCCGGTGACTGTCAATGTGTACGAGTCGATCACCACGCCGAACGGCGAAGCCAAGCGGTTGGTCGCAACCTTCAAACAATAAGGCAAAGCATATACTAAACAAAGGATCGTCAGGATGATACCCTGCCGGTCCTTTTAAATGCAGGTGACCTAACCTCGTAACAGGAACGTTTGATATACGCTCCATACGCCGTTCTCGGCCTGCTGCAGCAGATCCAGCCGTTCTACCTTGCAGGCCAGGTGGATCTTGATATTTTTCAAACTCGCGAGCACATCGTTCAATTCGTCCGGGCCCATCTGCTGTCCGACTGTCAAATGAGGAGTGAAGGTATAAGCAGCCTTATTCGGCTCCGCCAGGACTCCGGCACAAACTTGACCGTATAACCGGTTCATTTCCTGCGTCTCGTCCAGAGCAAGATAGATCACGGGAGATTGGGGCTGAAAAGAACTAAAGCGGTTGAAGCAAATGGAGAATGGAGCCAGCTTTTCCGTAACCTGTTCCAAATGCGCCAGCGCCTGGCTCAAACGGGCCTCGTCCCAATTTTCCGCCTCACGAACGGTGATGTGCGGAGCGATCAAGTTGTAATGGGGGTCATAACGTTTGCGATAGCTGTCAGCTATGTCCTGCACTTCTTTGGATGGAAACCACACGGTACCGAAATTCATGGAAACCCCACCTTTCCTCAAAATAAAGCGGCAGCTTTTCTATTTATTATATTCCGAGAACGATTTAAAAGAAATCCACTGCAGAAGCACCACAATAAAGCGCATATAAAATGGTTATACTACATTTACCAGATAAATGTTCAACAGGAGAGATGGGCGATGAAATGGGTCTATTGGTCCCGATTATACGACAATAAATTTCAGGCCGGCTGTCTGGCAAAACGGATGGAAGAGGATTGGTGGATTTACGGCTACGAGTGTCCTCAGGAGGTGGAAATTTTCCGCTCGAAAAAAAAGGGGCGTTTCGGCGTTCGGTACATCCATTAACTTATCCTTAAAAAAAACAGTTGACTACTGGTCGGGATATAGTGTATATTTATTTTTTGTCGCTATTACAGCTACTGTCGCGGGGTGGAGCAGCCCGGTAGCTCGTCGGGCTCATAACCCGAAGGCCGCAGGTTCAAATCCTGCCCCCGCAACCAATTTACTTATTAAAACCGTCATATAAGGCAATAAGCCTTAGCTCAGTTGGTTAGAGCGGTCGGCTCATAACCGATTGGTCGGGGGTTCGAGTCCCTCAGGGCCCACTTAATCAAACCCTTGCTGTACAAGGATTTAATCGAAAAGATACCAATCAAGCCCATTGTTTTGCTCCCGAAAATAGAGCGATTCAGCGGGCTTGCTAACGTTTTGGTCACGAAACCGTTGTTACGGCACCTCATTGCCCCATTCGAGGACTTATGGCTATGCGAGGACGGTGCAGCCAACTCAGCTCTATTATTGCCCGTTTCCTCTGTAATGTTGATCCATTTTAACATCACCGGATAAAATTTTTTTGTATAAAATTAACCATACAGTGATGATAGCCGCTATTTTTTAATTCGATCATGCTCATAATTGTATGCCACCTAATCATTTCGTGATATTCCCATCTTAGCACTAACTGACGACAGCCACAAATGAAGCCGGCGGTGATAGATAAAACCAGCATTACATTGAGGCTCCACGCACCTGATGTATACAGCGTGCATCCTGTGCCGAACACTTGATTTAATAGGTGGATTGGAATAAAATAATCTTTACCGAACATCATATCAACGCTTTTCCGTTGACATCCTAAGCCGGGGTGGCGGAATTGGCAGACGCACAGGACTTAAAATCCTGCGGTAGGTGACTACCGTACCGGTTCGAGTCCGGTCCTCGGCACCAAAAAAAACTCCTTTACATTAATCCGAATCTCTCGGGTTAAGGTAAAGGGGTTTTTTCTTTTTGCTGAAGGTGTCAGGTCCATTGTACGACCGTAAGCCTTGGCATAGCGGACGATTCTGCGGATGGTCTGTTTGTTGTCCAGCCTGTTGAATAATCGGGGATCAGGCTTCGTATTCACTTCAAGGATCCACAGCTTCATGCTGCGGTCTATGGCGACATCAATCCCAATTTCCTTCATGCGGGGAAAGCTTTGCTCAAAATGCGCCGCTACTTCAAGCCCGAGCCGCTTCAATTTGTCCTTGACCGTCTTGCTTTGGCCATATGGAGCCAGCAGCTCCGCTACTTCCAAAATATCGCCTCCGCCGGATATATTGGTGACCGCGGAGCCCGGAGGCCCCATCCGACCGAGGATGCCCGTGGTCTCCCATTGGCCCTCAAGATTCTTCTGCACCATCACCCGAATATCCACATTCCGTTTCTGGTATTTTAGCAGGCGGATGCCTTTTTTGGATTAAATAATGCTTCTCTCCGATTCGATTTTCCAAAGCTGCTTCCAGGTCTTCCAGTCTCTGAAACTGACGAATTCTACGCGCAGTATGATAGGAATAGGTCGCATCCGCTTTCGGACCGGCCAGCTTTTCCACCTTCATGACGCCTACACCGCACGATCCCCTGTCCGGCTTAAGGTACACCATGATATACCGGTCCAGCATTTCCCTCAATGTTTGCGTACTCCATTTTTTTCGTTTCCGGAATATACTTTCTCAGTTCACCGCTCTTCATGAGCACCTCGGTTTTCCTCCACTTGCTGCTGACGCATTGGCTTTTTTTTGTCCATAGGCAGGCCCCTTTGTTTTGACCGGATGATGTCATGATTGTCCTTCTATACGATACGGGAATGGGACCTTTTCTGATTGAGGCACCCGACTATTTTGTTAAGGGAATGTTCTGTGTTGAAAGAACGCGGTCAGACCCGCCTACATATATATGACAAGAGGGTATTTTGCAACTACCGGGAGGTCGTCGATTGATAACGAACGCGGGTTTGGCGGATAAGCTGGAGAAAATGACATCTTTGTTCCCTTGGTACAGCAGCCTGTTACAGCAAAAGGATACTGCGGACATAGCCCGTTTGCCGCTGATGACCGCGGAGCTTCTGGAGAAGCATTACTATAATGAGCCTATGCATGGGCACGGGTTGAGCGTGTACCGCACCTCCGGAACGAGCTCAGGACGAAGAAATCGATTTCTATTCAAAAGAAGACGATCAGCGGTACATTCAAATGAAGGTAAAATTGTTCGGCGACTTCCTTACGGGCAGCGGGATCAGGAAAGCCGCGTCGGATATGGGCACCGGCCATGCGGCGGGCACCGCTTCGGAAATTTGCCGGCAGCTGGGTATTTCCAGCCTGGACATCGCCTTTGACAGCCCGATCGGAGAGCATGTGAAGAAGCTGGAGTATTTTCAGCCGGGGCTGCTGTATACGATGCCATCCATTCTTGACAGTCTCCTCTACACGGCACAGGAACCTTCCGCTCTAGGCATCCGCAAAGTGATTCTGGTGGGCGAGCCCGCGCCGCTTGAATGGCAAAAAAAAGCCGCATCCTTATTAAATATCCGTCCGGAGGATATCCTGGACACTTTGGGATCGATCGAGATCGGCACGGTCGCTTATTTTGACCATTCGATTCAGAAGTACGTGCTGGTTGACGGGCTGTTCGCGGAAGGCGTTCAGCCGAAGGCAGTGGGATTGGATATCGAGCCATTGGGCGGCAGGGAAGATATTTTGGTGGTAACTTCTCTGACACGGCAATATTTTCCCGCCATCCGGTTCGTCACCTACGATGTAGTCCGTGATTTGTGTACGATGACGGTGGGAGGCAGGGAGCGGCAGACGTTCCAGGCCATTGTTAAACGAGTCGGCACTGAAGTCAAGCATGGAGAGAAAATTTCGATATACGATATCGAGGAAGTTATATATAAAGAATTAAACGAGGCCAGCGTACGGGTCCGGGTGAAGGATAATCGGCTCATCGTTTATATACGCAGCCGTTCGATGGATGAAGAGGCAAGATTACGCATCAGACAGGGAATCCAGAACCAGATCCCGGAAATCGGCGAAATGATCGCAAACGGAATTCTGCAGGAAATCAAAATAGAACGGATGGAGAAGGATGAGCTCTGGAGCCGGGGAAATGTGAAATCCAAGAAGCTGTACAGTTAAAGCTTTTGAAAGAAGGGAAGCTATGTACGAACAAGAGGGGATTTTGTCGGCAGTCGGCCGCACACCTTTAGTTAGGCTCAGCCGAATTGGACGGGAAAATGACATCAGAGTGTACGCGAAGCTGGAATTTATGAATCCCGGAGGAAGCTCCAAGGATCGTCCCGGAGCGGCTATTCTGGCGGAAGCGCTGCGATCCGGCATCATTCGGCCTGGCAGCACGGTGATAGAATCGAGCTCGGGCAATATGGCTATTTCGCTCGCTCAGGTATGCGCTTATCACGGACTGGGGCTGATTGTGGTGGTGGATCCGAAGACAACGAAGCAAAATCTGCGGATTATGCAAGCTCTGAATTCCAGGATCGAATATGTATCCGAGCCGATCCGGATACAGGGGAATTTTTTGACCGCCAGATTGAAGCGTGTGCAGGAGCTGCTCACTGAAGTGAAGGACAGCTATTGGCCTAATCAATACGCTAATACGCAGAATGCGCTGGTCCACTACAATACGACGATGAAAGAGATCGTCGAACTGCTGCCGCAGATCGATTACTTGTTCTGTGGTGTTAGCACATGCGGGACGTTGAACGGCTGCGCCCGGTATGTGAAGGACTATGGCATGCGCACCAAGCTGATTGCTGTGGACGCGGCAGGAAGCGCTATTTTCGGCGGGCCGCCCTCGAAACGGCTGCTGCCGGGACTTGGCGCGGTAATAACGCCTGAGCTTTGCCCGAAAGAGCTCGTCGAAGAAGTAGTGTACGTATCGGATATCGAATCCATTCAAGGCTGCCGTAAGCTGGTCCGGAAGAAGCGATTCTCGCGGGAGGTTCCTCCGGAGGAGTTTTCTCGGCGTTCGAGAAGCTAAAGGACAGAATTCCGGCCGGATCCACCTGTGTAATGATTTTTTCCGGACCGGGGAGAAAGATATCTGGATACAGTGTACTCGGATACTTGGGTGCTTGACAATTTTGGCTGGCAGCCGGAATGAAAAGGGGAGCACAATGATCTATCTGAACGAGGAGGATATCCTTCAAATCGGCATCGACTGGCCGGAAATCATCGGGGTGATTGAAACATCGCTAAATGCCATGCGCAAGGGCGAGTTTGTCCAGCCGGTCAAGCCTTACTTGCGGTATAAGCAGCCGGAGAACCGGATTATTGCAATGCCGGCTTACGTGGGGGGAAGCTTTCACCAGGCCGGTATCAAATGGATAGCGAGCTTCCCGGGCAATTTGCGCAAAGGGCTGCCTAGAGCGCACAGCGTGGTGGTGTTGAATGACGCGGACACAGGGGTGCCGGAGGCCATCATTCAATCTTCCCTGGTAAGCGCAATCAGGACAGCGGGTGTCAGCGGCACCGTGTTGAAATGGTTTACGAACAGCCGCGGCCTGTCCACAGCGCAGGTTGGCATTATCGGCTGGGGGCCGATCGGCCGTTTCCACTATAGCATGTGCATTGAAATGTTCGGGGACAGAATAGAAAGAGTAAAAGTCCACGACATACGACCGGATAATAAGGAACCGGTTTTGCTTCATCCGGAGAAAATCGAGTGGGTAGAAGGCTGGCAGCAAGCTTATCTCAGCTCAAATGTGGTCATGACTTGTACGGTTTCTCCTGAGCGCTACATTGACTGTAAGCCTAAGCCAGGCAGCCTGCTGCTGAACGTTTCTTTAAGGGATTTTACAGCTGAAGCTGTGGAAGGGATCAAAGCGGTGGTTGTCGACGATTGGGAAGAAGTGTGCCGCGAAAATACGGATATTGAGATGCTTCACAAAGAAAAAAAAGGATTAACCGCCAGCGATGTGTTTTCCCTGCAGGAGCTGATTTGCGGGGATCGTGAAACAATGCCTTCAGCCTTCCTGGACAGCAGCGAGCCGGTTTTTTTCAATCCTATGGGAATGGCCGTATTTGATATCGCAATCGCGTCTTATTATTTACAGAAAGCCAGGGGGCGGGGGTTAGGCCTGTTATTAAAATAATCGGTTTCCGCTTAAGCGGGCAGCGCATACTGCGTCACTTAAACGCATATATATGGAAGCAGATTTTCTGATACTGTTCGTGATGAAAGTTAATACGGAAGGTCTGAACGCTTACACTTCTTGCGGTAAAGGAGCGCTGCCCATGCTGGTTAAAAAAGGATACTGGACTGGCTGTCCCCGTGTTCACAGTCCATTCGCTGCCGCACAAATATGAGTTAATTAAAGCAATACTGACGGTCCGGAGCGGTGAGAAGATGGAAGATTACGAAGCGGCATTGGAGGAGCTGGCTATAATTGCAGTTCAACATAACGCGGACGCGGTCATAGGCGTTACGATCATGCCCATAGCAAGCTCAGCTGCGAGATTTCTCGCCATGGGTACTGCGGTTAGGTATGTTATCCCGAATGGATAGCCAGCTTTAAGTGTTAATAAATGGTGTTCAAATATAAAGCCCAGTGTTTAAAACAACTGGGCTGATTTCCCGTACTTTACTTCGAAATTAATAAACCCATACTGAACGAATTATGATTACCAGCAGAATAAACAAAACCAGTACAGCTCCAACGCTTCTCATATCACATAACTCCCTTCGTCAAAAAAGTGGAAATTGTATTACGTTGGTACTATATGAATTTCTATCATTCAATGCTTGGACTAATATATGTACTTAGAAAAAACCGGCATATGTTGATAGCACAAAAAAAGCTCCTTTAACTCCATTATTGTTGTGCGTTATGACTGGGGATATTAATCAAATGAGCTGGACAAAAAATAAACACTCCGATCCATCGGAATGTTTATTTTTTTTCGCAATAGGTTTCATGTGACCAGAAGTCTATTGTTCACCCTCATTGTCCATAACTCTGCCTGGACCGTCGGTTTCCTGGATCAAAACCGGTTTGTCCGTTTTTTATTGTTTTGTGCATGTTCACGGCTGCGTTGGCAGTTGTTTTTTAAATCTCGCAGTTCGGCGTTCTCGGTTTTGTTTTGCATCTATGGTTCGTCCTTTCTGTCATTGTTGTAAACCGCTATAGGATTGTTTCTTCGCTCCGGAGTTATACAGCACTATGTTAAACCTTCTTCCGATGCCGTCGGTTGTTCTTCGTTGGTGCTGTCCTCTTTGTTTTTTCACATGCCTCATGGTTGCTCCCTCGACTTGTTCAAGCAGTTCTTCTACAGATAGAGAGGTTCTGCCATTGTTCCGATTGTATTCATTCACTTCTCCGCTGCCTCCTTGGTTTATCCATATGTCCCTCCTTATGATTCAGAAATGCCTGCAAAAAAATTATGCGAAGATCACACTATAAATCAAACTCGCTGGACAAAAAAAGATCATAAAAAAACGGCTGTGATGGTCAGTTACTGCTATCTACAGCCATTTTTTTCCTCAATTTGCTTAAAAAGAAAAAATGGGGAGAAGAACGGACGCTCCGAAATTGCAAGCAAATCGAATAATACAAGTGGAGTGAACGGGTTGAAGAATGGGAAAAAAACCAAAACCACTTGTGCTCACAGGCTTCGGATTTATAGAGATTCAAAATATAAGCAGGCACATAAGACCTCTTTCAAGTAGGTAATAGAAAAAAAGGCTATGCAGTAAGTGTGTGCTGATATTCAATTGGAGGGTTGTTTTTTTTCGTTGATTAACGCATTCAAAAAACGTGGAAGCGGGAAATGTGTATCGACGAATTCGGCCCGCTATCGCTTCAGCCCTACCGCGGCAAAGGGTGGTTCCAACAGCGTCGGCCCAAGCGTCTTCGAGCTACTTATACGCGGCCTCATGGCGTCAAGCATTTACTGGCGGCGCTCGACCTAAAGACGAACCGGCTTTACGGCCACCATCCCAAAGCAAGAAGCATGCGGATATTCTCCGGTTTTTTTTAAGGAAGTGGAAGAGCGGGTGGCGACACTGGATATTTCGGAAATTGTGGAGCGTGCTCTTTAATTCTATTTGTTAAGGAAGTTCTTTAAACAGCCTAGGCTTTGATAGAGAAATGAAGAGAACAATTTACTCCTAACCTAAGTGAAGATGAAACTAGCGCTTCCTAAAATCATAAAAATCTCTGATCAGTCGTCCTTGAGACAGGCTGTTTTTTTTACTGATGGCCTTTACTAATTCTTATTATGCAGTTTACTTTGCGATGATAGTTTTATAATAATCTTTAATTAAGTTATACGTATAACTTAATTAATTTATTGGAGGTCTTTAGTGTGGATAATCAATCCGGTATTCAAACAGCCCCTTCGGAGCTGAAAGGTGGAGCGGCCACCCGGGTAGTTGCTGTAGTTGTATCCGCGTTAGTTTTTTGCTGCCTTAGTCTATATTTCAAGGTTTGCTCCGAAAATTTCGAATGCAGATCACGTATCCGGCAGCCGGAGTTGCACCCGCGTTTGGTATCTGGTTTCAAGGTTGGGGAGCGCTAGGTTTGGTCCTAGGGGTTAATATCTCACAGCTTCCTGCAGGCATGAATCCTTTGGTATGGATTCCGGCGAACCTTTCCCAAGTCATCACCGCCATGCTGCCTGCTCTATTGTACAGAAAAGATACAGTAGACAATTTCAAAGATTGGCTGCGTTTTTTTTCCATCATCTGCTTGTTTACCGCCGCCGTGCAATTGCTGGTTGTATTATGGAATATCAGTATGAACGGCATGGTCCCATTCTCGCTTGGATTAAAAACTTTGTATCCGATCCAAATTCTTGGCAACATTATCTGGATGGTTACGCTCGGTCCTATTTTGCTGAATGTCGTATCTCCTTATATTCGCAAGGCGGGGCTAAAATTCAAAAGTATGTTTTAAGTCAGCTATGTTTTAGAAAGGGCGTGCGCTAAATGGGGGAATTAGGTTTTTTATTCGCCTGGAAATTCCTTTTTTTCATAAGCTTCATCCTGTCTCCAAAATTATTACGTTCGCCGTTTTGTTAGCGATTGTCCCCCTCTTGACCAAGCAGATGATCACCAATTTAATATTGGTGATTCTGCTGTTCTTTTTTTCATATTGCTCGCCAGAATTGGAAAGAAACAATTATTTTATTTTTTTCCCGGCCTGGGGCATTGTACTGCTTACCGCCGTTTCCTGGCTTTTTTTGTCGACCTTGGGGGTCATGTGCTTTGGCAGACAACGATGTTTGGCTTTACTTACCGGCTGAAGGAATTTTCCGTCATCAAAGCCGTGACTATGTCTTTGAGATCTATCATCTGGGTGTTCGGTTATATTCTGCTGCTGACCACGACTACTAACAGAGAGCTCGTGGTCGGACTGCAAAAGTTGGGAGTTCCCCATAAGGTGTCCGTTGCTGTTGGAATGACGCTCAAGTTCTGGGGAAACATTCTGGAGGATATCAAAAAAAAGATTGTTGAAGCTCAAAAAAAGCGAGGGGTATTGATTTTGATGGTGCTTCCAGGCTCGCTAAACTTAAAAAAAATGGGATTATGCTCACAAGCATACCAGCCATTTTTTGATGCTGAAACGTTTTCGGACGATGAGCTTCGCTCTTTCATTGCGAGCTTTTGGCATTCCGGGGAAAAAAAACAAGAATTTTTTTGTCCGGCATTCAGGAAAACGGATTGGGGATTTATCGTTGTTTTCTTTGTTATCATTCTGGTCGTTCTATTAGCTGATTGGAAGTGAGGTGAATTGTCATGGAGCGCACTGTTGTTGAAATCAAGGATTACAGCTGCCGTTACGGCAAAGAGGAAAGCTTGAACCTTAAGGGGATTTCTTTGGAGGTGAAAGAAGGCGAGTTTTTTAGCGGTTATGGGTCCGAGCGGCGGAGGCAAGTCCACTTTGGCATTTTCTATCAACGGCATTATCCCTCATGAAATTGAGGGAAGTGAAACCGCAGGCAGATCAAGGTTTTAGACTTTCTGATAAGAGACAATCATCCGAACAAACTGATCAAGACCATAGGAACTGTTTTGCAGGACCCGGAATGGCAGATTGTAAATTTTTTTCTGTCGAAGATGAGCTCGCTTTCGGACTTGAAAATCTGGGTACTCCGACGGCCCAAATTAAACAGCGGATTCAAGCAGTGGCGGAAATCATGAATTTATCGCATTTGCTGCAAACCTCCCCGGACAAACTTTCCGGCGGTCAAAAAAACAGCGAATATCCATTGCTGCCTGTTTGGCGTTGGAGGCACCGATTCTTCTGCTGGATGAGCCGATTGCGGAGCTGGATCCGATCGGAAAAGCGACTGTACTTGAGAAGGTTTCTGAGTTAAATAAACAGCTCGGACTCACTGTCATATTCATCGATCATAACATTGATATGCTGTCTCCCTATGCGGATCGGGTGGCGATCGTTTCACAAGGAGAGCTGCAGGCGGTAGGAACTCCTAAAGAGATTTTTTTTGGTAATCAGGAGCTTATTATAAAAGCGGGACTGCGGCCTCCTCAAATTGTTGAACTGGATTCAATGCTGGCTGCTGTCACGCCTCATTCCGGGGGAATACCATTGACAGTGGATGAATTAATAAATAAATATGCACTTACGTGCGGCAAACAGCCAATTCAACATCAAGATGAAAATGAAAACTTCAGGCAGCCCTTGCTTTCCATGCATCAGGTGGATTTTGGTTACTACAAAGGGCAAAACATCATCAGCAATCTCAATCTTACTGTGAACGCAGGGGATTTTATTGGTCTGGTAGGGCAAAACGGCGCGGGAAAAAAACTACGACTGCCAAGCTGTTAACCGGATTAATGGCGCCGAGCAAAGGGGACGTTTTACTGGGCGAGGAGCGTCTGCGGAATATGCGGCGGATTGAAGTGGCCCAGAAAATCGGTTACGTTTTTTCAAAACCCGGATTTTCAGTTCTTTAATAAAACTTGTTATGACGAGATTGCTTATGGTCTAAGACTGAGAAAAGTTGCTGAGCAGGAAATAAAAGCGAAAGTTGATGAGGTTATGGAGGTTCTCGGAATTTCGTCGTACCGTGACCAGCATCCTCATTTTTTTTGAGCAGGGGAGAGAGACGAAGAGTTGCGATTGCTTCTGTTGTTATCCTTAAGCCGGAAGTCATTATACTAGATGAACCAACGACAGGACTCGATCCAAAGACATCCACGCAGATGCTCGAATATATAAAGAAACTTCACAGTCAAGGACATACGATTATTATGCTCACTCATGAAATGAGAGCGGTGCTTGAGTACTGCAATCGCATGATTCTTATTGAGGGCGGTGCAGTAATTTTAGATGAACATCCTGCGATCGCGTTTAAGAAAAAAAAGGACTTGCTTGAATCTTATCAAATCAAACTGCCTGTACTCGCTGAACTGTTTTATAAGCTGCGCAAAGAGCAAAATTTCATCCTCCCGAGAAATAATGAGGAATGCGCTAAGCTGCTGTTGGAACAATTGAATGATCAGGAGGTGGCTTTAGGATGAAGCTGCATGTATTAGGCAGATATGCCGGGTTCCCGGCGGCTGGAGGCGGAGCCTCCTCCGGGTATTTGATCGAGACGGATGAAACCAAAATCATGATCGATTGCGGCAGCGGAGCGCTGAGCAACGCAATGAAAATTTGTGCGATAGATGAAATTGATGCCATCGTATTAAGCCATGTGCATGCGGATCACATTCTGGATCTCGTGCCTTTAGGTTATTTGTTATTGGAAAGATGCATGACAGTCAGCACGGAGCGCAAGCTCAGACGAATACCCGTTTATGTGCCGGATGGCTCACAGGCGGTGTTGGAGGGCATTTCCGAAGTGTTGGGCCATCCAAAGTTTGTATTCGGAAAACCGGATGAGTACGGTCCGATTTATGAAGAATTTCGAAGCCTTGTCGCAGGCGAAAAAAAAGATTTTTTTCTCAGCTCTGCTGCCTAAAATCGGCTATGTTGAACAGCAGGTTTTAGGCTTTGGCGGGTTACGCGTATCTTTTGCGGCAGTGAACCACGGCTTTCCGGCGTTTGCCATGAAATTTGAATATAAAGGAATAAAAAATCGTGTTTTCGGCGGATACAGCACCTTGCGACACACTTGCAGATTTTGCACGAGGGGCCGATCTGTTCTTATGCGAGGCAACCGGAAATGCGGATAACGGGCGTTTTTACAAAACGCATCTGAATCCTGTGCAAGCCGGGGAAATCGCTGCCGAGGCCCAAGTTAAATCGTTGCTTATCACGCACATTACACCTAACACAGATGAAAACTGGATTATTCAAGAGGCGAAAAAAAACATTCGCTGGAGAGGTAAAAGTAGCGCAGGAACTGCAAACTTACCTTGTGTAACAGAATCTGTTGTATAGGTGCTGAATCCGGAGGACCGCATGCGCCAAACTAACGGGAGTTACCCCACGAGTAAAGACGTTGCGAAAAAAAGCAGGCGTCTCACAATCTATAGTGTCCCTTGTCATGAACGGCAAAGAAAAGGGCCGGGTGTCGCAGGAAACGAGAGACAGAGTCATCCGTTCGGCCGAGGAATTAGGGTATACGATCAATACAACCGCAAGAAATCTAAGAATGGGTTCTACTATGACGATCGGTTTTGTGGTGCCTAATATCGAGAACCCGGTCTATATTCCTGCCATTAAAAAAAGGCGACAGAAATGTTGAGGCAATATGGCTACACTCTGTTATTACTCGACGTCGGGCATGACCTGGACTGGCTTAAACTGATCCTGAACACCCAGGCGAGTCAGGCGGTGGACGGTTTTATTTTATTTTCGCTCGATCTGAAAAAACGAAGAAATACCTGATTTTATTAAAGGGAAATTTATTTCCATTGATTCAGATATTGATGACAAAATCAACATCTCATTAGATTTTTTTATAACAACGTTACAAATGGGCTGCGTTATTTAATAGAACTTGGACATCGCAATATTGCGCATATTACGATAGACGTAGACAGAAGAACATTGGTTGATAGAAGACGGGCTTATTTAGATGTGATGGCAGAATACAAAATATGTGTCAAACCACAGTACTACCTGAAAAGTCTTTTTTTCTTTGGATGATGTAACTTCAGCCGTTGAACAATTGATCAAACAGCATCCTGAAGTTAGCGCCATTTTTTTGCGACGATGATTTTTTTTGCCGTTGGCGTTTATAAGGCGGCTCGAAATTTGGGAATAAAAAAATACCTTCTGAATTATCAGTGTTAAGTATAAACGATACGGATATTGCCCGAGTGCTTACACCTGAATTGACGGTTTTATCCATTCCATCCGCCAAGTTGGGGGAACTGGGTGTCTTACAACTAATGAATTTATTGAAAGGCGAAAAGATAATCAAAGAAGGCGTAATGGAACTCCCTCTCATTATCCGAGGATCCACTGCGCCCGCAGTAAAGAGGGGTTAATTCATGATAATGGATCAAGGGCTGCAAATTATTCATACCCGAGTGCATGAAAAATTAAGTCAAGACTCAACAGGCCATGATTATTATCATGTCGTTAGAGTAGCCAATCTGCCAGAGCATTTGCAAAGGCGGAAGGGGCAAATTTGAACATATGCTTTGTTGCCGGGCTTTTGCACGATTATTGTCATCCGGAAGAAAAAACAATTCGGCATTCCCCACTGGGGGCCCGAGGCATTAAAAAATGATCGAAGAGGTTCTTGACGAAGCTGAAATGGCAGATCAAGAAAAAACAGGCAGTATTACAGTGCATCGCGGAACATGAGTCCTATCGATTCCTGGGTCATCAAGCCGACATGACGCTGGAAAGCAAAATTTTGCAGGATGCGGACCGGATTGAAGCTTTGGGCGCTATCGGTATTGCCCGGACATTCATGTACGCGGGAGCCTATGGCAATCCTATGTTTACACCTGATGAAAGCTTGGGAAATTGGAGTCCGCTTCCCAGTGTAAGACAATCCGCCGTGACTCATTTCTATGAAAAAAACTGCTGAAGCTTAACGAGGAAATGCATACGGAGTCAGGCAGAACGATTGCAAATGAACGTACGGAGTATATGAAGCAATTTTTTTTAGAGCAATTCAAAAAAAGAGTGGAGCACTAATTCAAGAGAATTATAGGCTCCTGCTATAAATGAACACTCCCAATCTATGGGGGTGTTTATTGATATGCAGTGTATGAATGGGTAGCCCATTGCTCAACTTAAGCTGTAGAATGATAGTTTGTTTGCTCTTGGCATCTGTTTTATCCATAACGTTTGCATTTACCGGCAGTAAGGATATAACAGCAAGTAATTCGATGGCAGGTTCGATTGTTTTTTTACGGTAGGAAGCCCGGATGTTATTATAGACGGAAGCAAAAAAGACGGTTGAGGCGCTCCTGTGTTGGACGGAAATTATACTATGGTTCCTTTCCGGTTCATTGGCGAAGCATTGGGGGCCAAGGTGGATTGGAACTGCGACGATCAAAGCGTTACGCTGACGGTGAACGCCCAAACCATTGTGCTTGCTATAAACAGCAGGACGGCTGCCGTGGACGGAAATAAGGTGGTACTTGACAAGCCGTCAAAAAATAATCAATGGTTATACAATGGTGCCGCTTCGTTTTGTAGGCGAGGCTCTAAATCAAAGGTCCATTGGGACGGCGCAACGAAACGGATTATGCTCCAAGCGGACTCCGAAGATTTGAAAAAAAGCTGCTGCGGAACTTCTTTTATACGACCAACCTCGACTTGCTGCGTACAGGAACTCCATGCCGCCCAATCTTTCGTCCAGTCTGAAGCTGTTCAAAATTCGGCGGCCAAATACGACCGAACGCTTTCGGAATAACGTTTATGTAGAGCCGCGTATTCGTGTCCGCGTGAAATTGCTGAATAGGTACGGAACGGAATTATGCGCACGCCAGCGTTTATGGAATTTGTGTATTTGACAGGGACAGCTATATTTTTTTAAGAAAAAAATGTTACTCCAATGTTACTCAAGGGCTAAAACTCGCGCTCTGTCCAGTTTGAAAATTCTGCAGAAAAAAAGCAAAAAAACCCTTGCTGTGCAAGGGTTTTTTCTTTATGACCTGAGCCGGGCTCGAACCGACGACCCCCACCCTGTCAAGATGGTGCTCTCCCAGCTGAGCTATCAAGTCATGTGTTATAGCGACAAGAAGTATCATAACAAATCTTTAATAACTTGTCAACGCTAATGCACACCGCTATTATTTTGTTTGCAAAAGTTGTTGAGTTATAGTCGTCGCGTATTTAATACCATCCGGATTTGTCTTGGTATTGCTCATGGCTGCCAGAATCTGAGATCTTGAGCTGGCATCCATTGCCGCAAAAAAATACTGACAGCTTTATTCTGATCTGCTTTCATTAACTCGGATAACAGCAAAGCCGCGCTGGATGCAGGCATCTGGCTGTATGTTTTTACCAGGTCATCGACCGGCTTCTGCGTACTTGGGAGAAGATCCAATTGTTTTTTGTACCGAAGCGGGATCGGCAGTACTGTCAGGGGGGAAATCCGCCAAAGTTTTGGAAATATCCGCCGCCTTTTTTTTGGATCCATCTTTGCCAATATAGCTGACCGCTGCTGAGCTTTCATACCCAACATGGTAAAAGCACTGTCTTTTAGCGACATATTCCCAATAATTGCGCTGGCTTGCGCAGGCGACATTTTGGTAAACGCGGAAGCAACTTCATCAGTTTTTTTTCTTGAAATCCGCATTCATGTCTGCAGGTGCCGCACTCGTCCCGGAATTCGGGTCTTGCACTGCTGTACCCGAACCTGAGGCTGTGCCGGAAGAGTTGGATTGACCACTGTTCTGCTGGCACTGTCGGCAGTTCCAGGTGCAGTCGTTTTAGCCGGCTGCGTCTTGCTGTTCGCTGTGTCTGCCGGTGATTTACTACTTGCCAACTTGGAAATAGTATTCACGCCGGACGCAGCGCTTTTTTCCGACGTTCATCAAAGCTCCAGAAAAGCTCTTGCTTCCTGCTTGCTGCAGCAATCCAATTTCCACCACGGCAAGCACAGAAGCGAACACAAGAGGAATAACTACCAGATAAATTATTTTCTGAAACTTGCTTAAAGACTGCTCTGATTTCTCCACGTTATCCATGCATGACTCCTAGTCTAGAGGTTTTATTACATTTAACGGTTTCCGGCTTTGGATTTGTTATAATTAGAGAAAATAAATTTATTCCGGCGATAGACCACCCCAAAATCTGTCCACCGGTCTGCGCAAATCTCTCTAAATAATTACCAATTGAAGACCGATATCTACAATATAATGATTTTTTTTGGAAAAAAGGCGGGAAGAGATATCTTGGATTACAATCAGAGAAGACAGCATAAGCGGTCAAAAGGAATTTTGCATGTTTCTCTATCCATCCACTGCATTAAAAAGACAGAGATAACCACACGTAAAATTTTAGTGCGTGTAGAGGACATCAGTCTTGGGGGGCTGTGCTTTGAAAGCGATTTAAATTTTCCGTCGGAAGGCGAGTTCATCCTTAAATTGGAACACATTCTTTTTTGGTCCGATGTACGGCTTTATTGTGTGGAAAACAAAAGGGAATAATAATTATCGGTACGGGGTACAATTCTCATCAGTTACAAACGCTTTGTTCCGATTTTTTTGAATTAATAAAAAAAGTAAGAGGCGTTCATCCGGAAGCGAGGGTGCTGTTTCAGGACGCGAGATTGCTGCTTCCCTGGCAAAAGCTTCTGGCTAACTTGCAGATCGAGTGAGAAATGGCAGTGAGGAATGGGCCAGGGAAGGCTCTCGGTTTAGTTGGTCTGGAATCACGCGCGAATGAATGGCCGAATGGGGGCTACTTTATCACTTCTGTGCTTACCACATTATGAAAGTGCGAAACTTCATCAAGAGAGAACACTCTTAGAATAGAAACTTGGCCATTGCCATAGGTCACTTTTACGATAAACGTCTTCATATTGATATCCTCCTAAATCGCGTTGGCTGAATCCACTTTTGATATGCATACGGAACCAGTGTCTTGAGCCTCATTTGAATAAATGTAAAATAACATACGTTCGTGCTCTATTCCGAGAGAGTGAGCAACTTTTAGAATATCTAATTCACAAGATGTGTTTACATTTTGATTTGAATTCACGGACATCGCTTGCACTCTTCTCTCTAGTATTTTTTTATCTCATTATGGGGGAACCAAGCGAAAAAAATACAGTCGTTTATTGTCTGGAGAAAATACGAATTTTTTGTAAAAAAAATGACGTCTATTGAAATAAAAAAAATCATCTGCTGAAATCGGCGGTGATTTTTTTATGCTCCCAGAAGATGAAACTATATTTTGACCGGAAAATTGTTTATAATTATATTTTATTCAAGCGTTCGAAAGAGAGGCCTTTTATGAGTGATTCTTCCATCACACGTCCCGCACAGCTGCGTAAGATTGCAGACAAGCTGTTTGAGGACGCGGGTTATACGAGCCGGGAGCTGCTTGATTTTATCACTGCGTTCGAAGAGCTTCACTTGGAGAACGAACGGCTGAAGCAGGAACTGGCCAAGGCGCGCGGACAGCAGTTGAAGAAAGTGACGCGGGAAATGTCGGATCGGTTGAGAGATGCTCTAAGAGAGTAGTCTTGCCTAGAGCAAACAGAAGGAGCGGACGGGAAAATGTTAGAGATCAGACCGGCGGTAAAAGAAGATGTGCCGCAAATACTGGATATTTATAACTACGCTGTTTGTGAAACGGCAGCCACTTTCGATTTGCAGGAACAGAACCTGGCAGAGAGGCTGGAATGGTTCTCTCATTATGGCGGCGCTATCCGCTGATTGTCGGTGTCAAGGATGGCAAGGTTGTGGGCTACAGCAGCCTGTCGATGTTCCGAACGAAGCTGCGTATTCCAAGACGGTGGAGCTTTCCGTGTATATAGACCCGAATCATTGGGGCCAAGGCATCGCCAAGCAGCTCATGACCGAAATCCTCAGGCAGGCGAAGCAGCTTGGCCATCACACAGTCATTTCCGCGATAACGGGAAACAACCAGGCCAGCATCAGGCTGCATGAGATTTTCGGCTTCACAAATGTGGGCTGCCTGCAGGAGGTCGGCTACAAATTCGACGCGTGGCAGGATGTCATTTTTTTTATCAGCTTATTTTGTAGAGGTTTTGGTAAATCGCACCTGCCGGCCTCGCTGTCTTGCCAAATGAAGCGCTCCCGCGATATCATTACTTGCACTCAATCTTACTTAAGGAGCGTTTTTTACATATGATTACAGTCGAGCAAGCATGGGTTCCGGATGAGGCGGCTGTCACTCCTTCGGGAATTTGTCATAGAGGTCACTATTATACCTGTTCTTTTTTTTGCATTCGCATGAATTGGTTTCAAAAAAAAGTTCGAACGAAGGAAGCTGGAATATTCCCATATTGTATTTGGAAGGGGATTCTTCCTCTATATCAATGGTTTTGGAAAACGGCGAGCTGGCTGCAGCGTATCGAATCCCCTGCCATAAGCCCGATCCTGCGGCTGAAGCTTATTTTGCCAGAATCGTGGAACTGAGACAGGCTTACGCCGATCGCAAGAAACGCGGCAAACACAGCCTGAGAGCTGATGAAATAGGTTGGAGGTGGAGTGAGATTTGCACAGAGACGACTTTTTTTTCATGAGGTATATCGAACAGCTGACCAGAGGAGTAGCCCGGATTCTTGGGTTAAAACGCGAAAATAAGCTGCAGGAGGCAGGCCAGCAGGCCGACGATTTGCTCAAAGAGCTGCTCGGGATCAACGCAAAAAAACGGTTGACGCGCTTTCGTATAAGGAACTCGCGAAGCTTGTGAGCTACGGGGACACGTGGAATCCGGACAAATGCTTCATACTGGCCCGTTTGTTAAAGGAAAAAAAGCGGATCTGGGCGAGGCTCAAGGCAGGACGCAACAAAGCTATAACGACAATCTCAAAGCCCTGAATCTCTTCCTTGGAGTCGCCCTGCTTGAAAACAAGAATTTTACCGCAAAATACCGGTACTCTCTGGACAACCTCATTCACCAAATGAAATCTTTCTCGCTGCCGGAGGAGACTTTATACAGCTTGTTTCTGTACAATGAACAGCAGGGTCAATTCGCCAAAGCCGAGGATTTGCTGTACGAGCTGAAAGAGAGGAAAGCGGACCGGACACTAAATATCCAATGGACCGATGAAGCGGAATGCTTCTATAAAAGGCTGCTGGAGAAAACCGAGGAAGAACTGGAAGCGGGAAACCTGCCCAGGCCTGAGATCGAGGATGCGCTCCGCAAGCTGTGTTAGCTTCGGCAGGCAATTTTAAAAAAAAGCCGACCCTGGAGGGCCGGTCAAAGCTGCATTCTCGATCAGATTTCCGGGCGATCCGCATACGGCCCTTTGAAAAAAGCCTGGCAGGCAGGGCGCTAGCTAGTTTGGGTCGATTGTGTGTGAAAAAGCTTTTTTTGGCGCAGTAATCGATAATGTCGCTTCTGCGGACAATGCCGATGAAATTATCGGAGTCGTCAACTACAGGCACAAAGTTCTGGACCTTGGCGAGCTCAATCAGATCCTCCATGTCAGCCTGAACAGAGACGGGCGTGTTGTGTCTTTTAAACGGGACTTCCGCAAGCGTATGTCTGTGTGCATTCTCAAAAGTGATATTTTCGGTATTTTTTTCAGAAACCAAAGAAGGTCTCCTTCAGTCACAGTTCCTACATATTTGCCGTCTTCCGACAAGATCGGAACCGAAGTGTAGCGGTGATATTCCATTCTTTCCAAAGTTTGTCGCAATGTGGAATGAAGGGTTGTGGTAATGACCTCCCGCTTAGGCAGTAAGAAAAAAGCGATATTCACGTTAAAAAACTCCCTTCAATAAAAGCGGATTCTCTATTCCATTACCCATCATATCAAAGAACTCGCCGCGTTTGAAGTGAAGTCTGCCGGCTCTGCCTTAGCAGCAAAGCGGGCTGGCGATTCGCTGAGATACAGAGAGCAGTCGAGAAAGAGAAGTTCAAAATATTTTAGAGTAAAGAGAGGGCTGGCCGTGGACGTTATTCATGTCGCTGGGCAAGAAGAACTGGACAAGTGCCTTAAAATCCGTATGGAAGTTTTCGTTGATGAGCAGGGAGTTCCCGCGGAGGAGGAAGTAGACGAATTCGATGAGCTGGGCGGAAGCTGCCGTCACTTCCTTATTATGCTGGACGGCGAGGAAGCCGCTGCTGCCCGATGGCGCCTTACGGCGAAGGCCAGGCGAAGATGCAAAGAATCGCCGTGCGGCAACGGTACAGAGGCTTGGAATAGGCGCCAAGCTGCTGCTTGCTCTCGAGGAAGACGCCCGGCTATGCGGAAAGCGGGAATCCGTCCTTGATGCCCAGTGCCAGGCTGAAAATTTCTACCGGAAGCTGGGCTACATGACGGTTTCCGCAGAGCCTTCGACGACGCCGGCATTCCGCATGTCAGGATGGTGAAATCCATTCTCTAGGAAGCGGATGTTGCCTGTATGACAGCCTGTTCTTCAACTTGTTCCGCGGACCGTAGATCGGGAGGGAGATCACGAAAGTGGTCCCTTCGTTGACTGTGCTGTGGACTTCCATCGTCCCGTTGTGGTCCTGCACGATCTTATGGCAGATGGAAAGCCCCAACCCCGTTCCGGACTCTTTGGTCGTATAAAAGGGATGGAAGATTTTATCGAGCTGATCTTGGGGGATTCCAAGCCCGGTATCCGTCAGCTTGATGATCCCTTGGGTCTGGCTCGTGTATAACTGAATGCTCACAGTGCCTTCCTGTTTCATCGCTTCGATGGCATTTTTTTTGATCAAATTCAGAAACAGCTGGACCATTTTATCCCCGTCCATCAAAATTCTGACCGGTTCTTCGGGCTGCTCCAGGATGATTTGATGGCCCAGCCGGGCGGCCTCCGTTTCCATCAAGGAGACAACTCTTTGTGTGATCTGCTGCAGCGGCTGCTCCTTGAAATGCGTTACATGCGGCTTTGAGAACTGCAGAAATTCCGCTGTAAGCTCGCTCATCCTCTGGATTTCCAGCATGATCAGCTGGTACCAATTCTCCACATTGTACCCGTTCACTTTGGAAAGCTGGAGGAAGCCCTTGATCGTCGTCAGGGGATTGCGGATTTCATGGGCCATTCCCGACGCAAGCTCGCCCACAACCCTAAGCTTCTCCGACCGGTGCAGATGCTCCTTTTCTTTCAGCTGCAGCTCGCGCTTTTGGTCATACAACTTTTTTTTCTCCGCAACCAGCAGCAGTTCATCCTTGCCATACCCGTCGATGCCATATACGGCCATCCCGTAGGTAAGCTGAATCCCGGTCAGATTGGGGAACGCCGAATCCAGCTGCCTATGAATGGAGGACAGTTCATTAACAGGCAGCGCAAGCAGGAATTCGTCTCCTCCGTACCGAGCTATAAGCAGCGCGTCAGGGAACATCACCTTTAACAGTTGGGCAATTTGCTGAAGCAAGCGGTTTCCGCCCTGAAAACCTTTGGAACTGTTCATCGATTTCAGGTCATTGCAGTCCATCAGGACAACGGCTAACTTCATTTTCTTGTTGAGCAGCGTCTCCAGCTGTCTGTGGCATTCCTCGTAGTTATATAAACCCGTCAAAGTATCGTACGAAGCTAAACGCATATTTTCCACGCTGGCCAGCCTTGTATATTGGTCGGTAGAGGTCTTAAGTTGAAAGATAAAGGCAATGAACATGAAGCAAAGAATCTCGAACACAGTGAATAAAAGCTCCGAAGCGGAAAATTGACGGTCTTCCAATCGAAACGTGCAGGCAATAATCGTGTAACACGCACAGTATACGATGAATGTACTTATCCTGCCCCGTGTGGTCTTTGTTTCAAACAAATGCTCCCCCGCCATTAAATAATACAACGGTGCGCACCAGCAGATAGGAAACCCAGTGAAACAACGCGAGAACAGGAAGCTTGGTCCAATAATAGGCCTTCGATTTTGTGCCTCTTGCGAAGTGCATGGCGATATATAATGCCGCAAGGATAACCAACCATATTGGATTTTGTGATTTGTGCAACACAAGGGAGCTGAATAGAACGTAAACGATAAAAAAACCGGGCTCGCCCACTGAAAGAACATTAAGACCACTCCAGTAAAAAAAATTTCCGATTCCTTAGCTATACTTTACTTTGTATAGGATTCTAGACAGACCCCCTGAATCCTTTTACTCGCAAAAAATATCCTCACAAAGTGACGGGAAGCTCCGCGGCTTATTGCCGAATTTGAAGGGGGAGCCGCCGTACCGGAGGATTTGGCACAGTCTCGCATGATGGGTCGGTCACTCGGCCGCCGCATCTTTCAGGTGGTGCTTCGGAGCAAGAGGAGCCGCTGAAACGGTCAGTTAAGGAGATCGTCATTCCTGCGCTTCATGGCCTCGACGATGAGCTCGTCCAATCTTTCGCTGATCTGGAGTACGCTCGGATGGTGGAAGTTATATTTGTGCTGTACCGCCGCATTCTCAAGAGACTCTTTGAGCTGTTCGATTTGCAGTTCCAGAGTGAGTACCGGGGACATCGTGGCGGCCGCCTTTCACATAGATTTTTTACAGTGATACATGATATATAACATAATTGGTATAAAAAAATACAATTCGACTTTGTTAAAAAAAATACTTTCTCAGGCGCAACTCTTTGTCGATTACGGAGTATAAACTAGCAATAAAAGCTACATCAACGCTGGAGGTTTTTTTGCATGAAGGTCAAAAGATTAATTGTAATATCCGGGTTGTTTTTTCACGCTGAGCGGAGTGACGGTGTTTGCAAGTTCCTTATGGGGAGATTATCAGGGATTTGAAAAGATCAGAGTGATGGTCAACAACGCGGAAAAAACAGTTTTCCGAATCCGATGTCCCCGCGATTATGGTGAAAGGCAAAGCCATGGTACCCGTGGATGCGTTATCCGAATCTTTGCATTCGCTTGTCAAATGGGAGCCGTCCACACAGACGGTGTCCGTGTACAAACCGAACGTTTCGATATTTACAGCGTTGGAGGTCAGCAAGGATTATTCCATCAAGCAGCTGTTCGGCAAGGTAAAGACCGGTGATACTCTGGATTTCGTGGTGTTCGCGCAGGTCGACAACATGAAGACGAGCTTCCATTCGTTCAAAATATCTATAGAATCACCCAGCGGCAAAGAAGTGGTTGAGCCTCACGTGAAGGTTATAGCAGGGGAAAAGGAAAGCTTCTGGTACCCCTGGCCGTTCTATAAAGTAAACTTTGCGGAAAGCGGCAAGTACACCATCAAGTTCTCGATCAAGCCGGATCAGAACAGCGATTATACCGTCATTGCGGAGAAAACGATCGTTTCCCAATAAGCGATTGGGCCGTCCGCGTGTTCATTGATTTGTTTTGAAGGATTTGGTACGATAAGGGATGTTGACGGCCGCTCTCAGCAGCTCCGGTTGTCAACGAAGAATCAATCCATTCGAAATGAGGTCTTTCCGATGAGCGATCACGTACATGATGAGAACTGCGACCACGAGCACGAAGAAGAGGTATTCCTGGTTACCGACGATAACGGGGTAGAGCGCGAGATGGTCATTGTGTACACTTTTGAATCCAATGACAACGCCTATGCGGTGCTGTTGGACCGCAACGATCCTGAAGCGGACGGCGTCATTTTTTCGCATTGAAGAAGAGAATGATGAAGCTTACCTGGTCAGCATTGAGGACGAAGAGGAATGGAACCGCGTTTCTCAAGTGTATGAAGAGATTATTAACGACGAGAATCAATAAAGCACGAGAAAAGCCTTCCCTCATAGGGGAGGCTTTTTTTATTTCCGCGGGTTGAAATACATCGTCCTGCCGTTAAAAAAAGTTTCAGCTCGGCTTTGTTCTTCCGGGCCAAATATTTGCACAATTCGTTTCCTTTGCTTTTGTCCCCATGGGTGCAGCCGTCGGGAAGGACCACCTGAATTTCCCTCGCGCCGGTGCCCTCTGCCGCCTGGGAGTCCGCCATTCCCAGAACAATGTACTTATATAAGGAGTTCGTTCCCTTCAAATAAAACCAGCGGCCCCCGCTGTCCGGCTTGGTTTCGATCGTATAAGGGAATCCGGCCTCCGCATAATCCCAGCCCAGTTGTTTCCCAGTCCGCTCCAGCTGTTCTTTGAACTGCAGAAGCTGCTGCTTTAGTTCGTCCATTGTCATGGAAGCGACGGCGGAGCCTTCAACAAAATGAATGTAAGCGCTTTGAGCCATATGTATACACTCCCTAACCCATATTGGAATCATCATAGCATGGAAGCATGGGGTTGACAATGCTGTCCGGCGTCCGGGCAATCTTTCATAAAGCGGATCATGCGATAGTATAATGAAAGGAGAGAGGGAGCAGCCTCCATATAAAGGATAGTCGCAGATGTGGTGCGGTGGATTGACCGGAATAAAATGTAAAGTCGTGGTTTAATTGTTTGATTTGGCGGGTAAATAGCTTTAAGCCTGTTTGATGCTTCATTAGACAGGATTACCGTTGGAATTTAAGCCTGGAGGGAAAAGCGATGGTCATGACGCTTTATGATGAGACGGAAACGCCCAAGGTGGATTTTGTCGGCTTCATAACGGACAATGAGAGGTTCGACTTTGGCATTATCCATACGAATCAGTCTTCGGGAAGCCTTTGGTTGTATGCCTGCAGACCGGCAACGCGGCATTGCTGGATCTCCAGGATTTGAAGTTCGTTGAATATTTGATGCAAACCTTTCAAATCCGGTCTCACCATGATGCCGAACAGCTCGCAGAGTTTCTTCAAACCCGCTTATCCTCTCTGCCGACGGGGCAGGAGTATTAACCGCAATGAATGGGCAAGCAGAAAGGAAGACGGACCGGTTTGCATCGCACCCCATGTGTGCTGTACGGTCGTTCTTCCTTTTTTTTAATGGCTATGATAAATCTTATTGTTGATATTTGAAGTTTTCGAACATTTGTTCTATTA
The DNA here is from genome assembly GCA_001313085.1 of Paenibacillus sp. JCM 18996. The sequence goes on from BBFE01000030.1 coordinate 35,143, forward strand.
TTAGGATAATCATATGGCTCGGAGCTGATTACCCTATGGATTTGAAGGAACTGATTAAACTTGCTAAGGGCTTGGAAAATAAGGATAAGCAACAGCTTATTCTCTTTTTTGCAGTCAGAAACCAAGGGTAGTATGGGACCTATTCGAGTGATTGATGAAATTCAAGAGCAAAAAAACATAAAGAGGGACTGGTCTGTCCGCATTGTCAAAATAGAGCAGTCGTGCGTTTCGGCAAGTACGTTATTAAAACACGCGCGGGAGCAGTCAAACGCCAGCGTTACCGTTGCAAAACATGCCTCCAAACGTTCAATGACCTTACGAATACTCCTATCCAGCGGACACGGCGACCTCATTTATGGGTTCGATTATCGAACTCATGATTGAAGGATTTTCGCTGCGCAAATGCGCCGAATTGATAACAAACGCCCCAGTTTGTTGGATAAAGAGGAAAATCTATTAGCAATCGAGAAGAAATCTTTAGAATACATGTGTGTTAATTTTAGGTACTAGGAGGTATGGGATATGAAGATCAATAGAATAGATCATGTGAGTGTAAACGTAAATGATCTTTCAGCAGCTAAAGCGTTTTTTTTCTCGATTTGGGACTTGAAGTGCAAGGGGAATGGGAAATGGAAGGAGAGTGGTTGGGTGAGGTAGTTGGGCTTACTGACGTTAAAACAGCATGTGTAGGATTGCGAACGCCAGACGATCAGGCATGGATAGAGCTAGTCAAATTTTATACGCCGTCAGATGAACAAGATATTCAGAAACCCTTTGCAAATACGCTGGGTATCCGACATATTGCATTTGCTGTTGAAGATATTGAAGCCATTGTTGCCAAATTGAAAAAAGAAGGGCACGGAAATCTTTAGTGAGATACAACAATATGAAGAAAGTTATAAGTTATGCTACGTTCGTGGACCAGAGGGGATTATTTTGGAATTGGCTGAGAAAATCAAATAACTATTGAAGGTTAAGCGGATACGATAGCTTAATAAACCGCCCTCTACAGGGCGGTTATATTTTTTTGGTTGAAAATCAACATGAGAATTAACGTAGCCTTTTTTAATAAGGCTTTGATAAGCCGCTCCACTGCAGATGACTGATTTCCGCTTCAGCTGCTAGAATATGGCCTTGGTCTCCACGATCACCTTTACGTTCTGGACGCTCCTGTCCTCAGGACCTTTCACCGGCAGGCCGATGTCGACATGATCCACGATATAATCGATCAGTTCCTGGGAGATCACTTCTCCTGGCAGCAGAATTGGAATGCCCGGAGGATACACATAGATGAATTCGGCAATGATCCGGTCCGCCGACTCTTTGAAAGGGATCACTTCGGTGTCGCCGTAGAAGGCGTCTCTCGGTGTTAACGTAAGCTGCGGAATCGAGGGGATCTCGACGACGACCAGATCCTTCTCGGCTTTAATGCTATAGTTTTCCTTGGACAGCTCTCTTAGCGCGGTAAGGAGCGTCTCGATATTGTCCTGCGTGTCGCCCGGCGTAACAAGGCAGAGGATATTGTACATATCGCTTAGTTCCACTTCGATGTTATAGCGGTCCCTTAACCAGTTCTCGGCTTCGTAACCTGTGATTCCAAGCTTGCGGATATGGATGCAAACCTTGGTACGATCCAGGTCGTAAGTGGCTTCCTCGCCCAGAATTTCCTTCCCGAAACAGTATAAGCCCGGAATCTCGTTAATCGATTTGCGCGCGTAGTCTGCGAGGCCAGAGTTCTTTCCGCCAGCTCGCGGCCGTTCAGCGCCAGATGCCTGCGGGCAGCATCCAGCGAGGCCAGCAGAATGTAAGACGTAGAGGTGGTCGTCAGCATGCTCATAATGGTCTGGATCCGCTTGGTGTTGACGCGGGGTCCTTTCACGTTGAGTACGGAGCTCTGGGTCAAGGAGCCGCCCAGCTTGTGGACACTCGTCGCGGCCATATCGGCTCCGGCCTGCATAGCGGACATGGGAAGCCGATCGTGAAAATGAATGAGCACTCCGTGCGCCTCGTCCACAAGAACCGGAATATTGTAGCTGTGCACGAGGTCCACAATTTCTTTGAGATTGGTGCAAACGCCGAAATAAGTCGGATTGATGACAAGCACCGCTTTGGCGTCCGGATGCATTTCCAATGCCCTTTTAACCGATTTCTTTGTGATTCCGTGGTCGATTCCAAACTGCTGGTCCCGCACGGGGGAGAGGAAGATCGGTTTGGCCCCGGCAAAAAATAATCGCAGCCATCACTGATTTATGTACGTTGCGCGGCACGATGATTTTGTCTCCCTGCGAGCAGACGCTCATAATCATCGTGATGATGGCTCCGCTTGTACCCTGCACGGAGAAAAAACGTATAGTCCGCGCCAAAAGCGTCGGCGGCCAGCTTATGCGCCTCTTCGATGACTCCCATAGGCTGGTGCAGGTCGTCCAGCGGTGCGATATTGATCAAATCTATGGAAAGGGCGTTGTCTCCTATAAAGTGTTTAAATTCTGGATCCATGCCTACCCCTTTTTTTATGGCCTGGAATGTGAAATTGTACGGGATTGGCTTCCGCGTGGCGGCGCAGCGCTGTGAAGAGGGGCGTGCGTTGGTGGTCCATTTTAAACATCTTCCCTTCTGTCGTTAAAGTTGAACATCCATTTGCGAACAAAATTGAGTATAACAAATTAAGGTTTGGATGCAACTAGAAATTATAAATTAGTTTGTCCGATCTTGGAAACCATACAATTTAATCTTTATTCTGCACAGGCGGTGGACAATGGATACGATTCCGGTAAACAAAAAAGAATTTGCGCGAGGTGTTTACCCCCTTTGTGATGAAGCTGCTCGTGATCATGTTTTTTGGTGGAGTTTGTAAAGGGGGCCCTGCTCTTGTCGGTGCTGCCGGTCTATCTAGGTTCGGTGCTCGGCGCCTCCGCCTTCATCATAGGATGGTCGCTGTCCGTTCAATATTTGGGAGATAATCTGATGCGCACGCCTTCAGGCTGGCTGATCGACAAGCTGGGATACCGGGTCTGTATGCTTTCCGGCGTCGCGGTAACTTTTGTATCCGTGTTCCTTATCTCATTCAGCGCCAATTATTATCTGGTTGTGCTAGCGTGCGCGTTGCTGGGGATCGGGACTGCGCCTTTATGGCCAGGCGTTATCTCCGGAACGACAGCAACTGCCGGGGACAATTCAAGAGGCACTATCATGAGCGTAGTCTATATGGCGTGGTTAATCGGAACCGGGTCTGGTCCGGTCTTGATCAATTTATTTATAAAAGGCAACAATTACTCGCTGGCGCTGCGCATCCTTATGGGCATGATGGCGGTCGTGGTGATGGTTGCGCTTTTTTCTGCCAAGACGTTCCGTTAATGCTGCCGGGCCTCGGGCCGCAATCAGTGCTCTGCATGATATGAAGGGAGCCGAGATCAGGGTGCCGGTGAAACAGCGGATAACCGCCTATTTAACGGAGCTGAAAGCTTCCCTGAATTACAGCAGATGGCTGTATCCCGCGCTGTTTGCCCAAACTTTCGCTCTGGGGCTGCTGACTCCAATCCTGACGCTGTATGCGCGAACCGTGATGCATCTCACTCCGAACGAGTACAGCCTGTTTCTCATTGCGGGAGGAGGAGTGACCGTAGGTCTGATGGTTCCTGTAGGAAAAATGGTGGACAAGCGCGGGACCGGAGTGACCCTTACCCTAGGCTGCGCGATCAGCGCGCTGTCGATGCTGGTGTTTCCATGGGTGCATAACCGGCTCGGGGCTTTCCTGCTCGTGGTCATCCTGGGCTTCGGATACGCTCTTCTCATTCCTTCCTGGAACGCTTTAATTGCCAGCCTGGTTCCTCCCGAGAAGAAAGGCTCGATTTGGGGTTTTTTTTCTTACCATTGAGGGCGCGGGTATGATTATAGGACCGATCGCGGCGGGAATATTATGGGAGAGGATAGGCAGCCATGCGCCTTTTATGGCGAGCGGGGCGGTACTGATGCTGCTGCTGATCATGACGAGGCTGGTTTCCAACAAGCGGGAAAATATGATACGATAACAGTAAAAAATTACACAGGAGAGCCTATCCGTTATGAACAAACAAATCGGCATCGTCATGCTGCTGCTCATGACCACCTTCATCGGATTCGGGGTCGTCATTCCCGTGCTGCCGGCGGTTGTGGACGCAGTGCATCTGGCTTATTGCTATCCGTTTATTCCGCAGCATCGTTCTTTATGTCCCGGTGTGGGGACGGCTCTCGGACCGGGTCGGCCGCAGGCCCGTCATCATGCTCGGTACGCTTGGTTTCAGCGCCAGCTTCCTCATTTTCGGACTCGCAGGCGGCAATCTCGTCCTTATGTACATATCCCGTATCCTAGGCGGGTTATTCTCAGGGGCCGTGACTTCCTGCGCTGTCGCTTATGTGGCGGATATCACTACCGTGGAGAACCGCACCAAGGGAATGGGAATGGCAGGCATGTCCATCGGGCTTGGCTTTATATTTGGTCCGGCGCTTGGCGGCATTCTGAGCGTCTCCTCGTATGAGCTGCCTTTTTTTTCGTTTCCTCCGGACTTGCTTTGGCGACCTTTCTTTTCGCGTTTCTTTATTTGAAAGAATCGCTGCCGCTGAACAGACGGACGAATGCCGGCGAGCAGCGCCTTTCACGCTGGACTGCATTTACCGGACTGATGAAATATTTGTATATCCTTTCTTTTTTTTCGTGTCTTTTACGCTGGCAGGGCTCGAGACGACGCTGCAGCTTTTTTTGAAACGGTGAAGATCGGAGTAACACCCTATCAAATCGGGATCATGTTCGCCGTTAACGGAGTGATCGGGGCATTGATCCAGGGGGTCGTCATCCGAAAATATGTAAAAAAAAGGCGGGGAGACGACATTCATCGCATCGGACTTGTATTGTCCGCTTTGGGATTTATTCTTCTGCTGTTTTCCACGAATGTATTTACAGCCGGGCTCTATCTTGCCGTATTCGGTGCGGGAAACGGGCTGATCCGGCCCTGTGTGACTTCCCTGATTACCCAGAAAACGACGGTGGGGCAAGGGGTGGCCACAGGATTGAGCTCTTCGATGGACAGCCTCGGAAGGATTCTAGGGCCTTTGCTCGGCGCGTTCCTGTACGGGTACAATATTTCGCTTCCGTTCCTCAGCGGAGCCGTCCTGTGCATCGCCGCCCTGATTCTGCTCTACTTGTACAGCGCTGCCGACTATCGCAGCCAAATCACGCAAAAAAAGCTTCTGCCACCTAGAGTGGACAGAAGCTTTTTTTGGAAGATAAATCTGAGGGCAGCCGGGTTCCCTTCAGTCAGTTTAAGGGTTCCCCCCTTATTTAATTGTCTGCTGCCGCGGAGTCAGTCCATATAAAATAAACTGAATCGTATTTTCGATTTCCTTCTCGTCATCCCACGCATAATCGGGCGCAAGCAGAAATCTTGCCAGCAGGAATCCGACCATAGTCGAAACCGTCAGCCTTATCACCGTGGCCGGAGGCATTTCGATCAGCTGGCCCTGCTTTTGAAAATACTCCACCACCAGGGTCACCCGGCTGAATACGATCTCCATGACCAATTCCTTGAATGGGTCTCTGATTTCCGGTTGGAAAGGGACTTCATGGAGCAGGATTTTAATCATCGGCATATGCGTCCGGGCGAATTCCATCCGGTTCAGGATTATGGCTCTCAGGAAATCTTCGTAGGTTGAATAAGGAAGGTCGATCACCTTGCCGAAATCCTTCATCAGCACAGGAGCAATGAGCTTGCCGACGATCGGAGTAACGATGGATAGGAGCAGATCTTTCTTCGTTTTGTAATGGCGAAATATCGTGCCCTCCGCTACCCCCGCTTTTTTGCGCGATTTCGCTTGTCGACGTGGCGGAGTAGCCTTTTTTCCGAGAAGATTTCCACGGCGGCTTGCACGATCTTGGCTTGTTTGTCAGTCATTTTCACAGTTTCATCATTAACCTTCAGCAACTCCTCCAACCATGGCTCTTTCTCCGGCATCCGCATCACCCCCTTCGCTAAATTTTGCGGTGTTTACGTAAAGCTAACACATTGAGCAGCATAAACACAATTGAGAAGGCCGCGAGAACATAGACGTCGAAGGAAATATCCGCCCAGCCTTTGCCGCGGACCATTACGTTTCTTAGCGCATCGGCGCCATAGTAAAGAGGCATCAATTTGCTCAGCCACTGCAGCCAGCCGGCCATATTTTCCAGACGAAACAGCCCGCTGAAAAAAGATTTGCGGCACGATCACAATCGGAATGAACTGGATCATTTGAAATTCGTTGTTTGCAAAAGCCGAAATTAACGTTCCTAACGTCAAGGCCGTCAAGGAAAGCAGCAAAGTGACCAGCAGCACATAACCGATGGAGCCGCTCATCATCATTCCTAATACATAAATAGTATACCAGGTGATAAGAGCAGCTTGAATCATCGTGAACAGCCCGAAGCCGACGACATAACCGAGAACGAGCTCCCATCTGCGGATCGGTGAGGCCAGCAATCTTTCTAGCGTGCCGTTCGTTCTTTCTCTAAGGAAGGAGACGCCGGCAATAAGGAAAACGAAAAAAGAAGCAAAAAAAATCCGATCAGGACGGGGCCTAAGGAATCGAACAGTTCCATTTTCTCCGAGCCGTGCAAATAAGTGACCGACAGGGCTGGAGCATTCGCCGGCTGAGGCCCAGCCATAGTTTTGTTCAGCAGCATCAGCACTGCTTTGTTCACTGTGGGATCGCTGCCTTCCAGAGTCAGGCTAGGCTTCATACCTTCGAATTCAAGCACGGCATCGATGCGCCCCGCTGCAGTTCCTGTGCGGCCTGCTCTCTGGTAAAGGAGGAGACCTTTGCGCGCTGCTCCGACAGCTTTTGCACGACAGCTTCAGGAGCATTGACGGCTCCGATTCTCGGCTCCGTCGAATTCGAGTTAAAGACGTAGGACATCAGAGTCAGAACGAGCAGAGGCGCAGCAAAGAGCAAAGCGATCGTTCGTTTGTCTTTCAGAAACTGGCGGATAATTCGAAGGATGACTGCGGACGTTCTCATGCTTGAACACCTCCGTAATGAAGAAAAGCTTCTTCTATCGTATGCGTGCCGGTTTTCTGCTTCAGGTCGCCGGGAGTTCCGACGGCGATAAGCTTTCCGTCCCGAATCATTCCCAGTCTGTGGCATTTGTCCGCCTCATCCATAACATGGGTGGTAAGGAGGATCGTAGTGCCGCTTGCGCACAAATGTCCAAGCTCCTGCCAAATGGATTTACGTAATACGGATCGATCCCGACAGTAGGTTCATCGAGGAGAAGGATCTTCGGCTCATGAAGAAGAGCGACGGCAAGCGAGAGTCGGCGCTTCATACCTCCGGAATATTGCGACACAGGCTTCTTGAGGTGTTCGCTTAAATTAACAAGCTCCATCACTTCGCCGATTCTGCCTTCAGCTTTTGGCCTCGTATCCCGTAAAGACCGGCAAAGAACTCCAAATTTTCTTGAGCGGTAAGCTCCGAATAGAGAGCATCGGCTTGAGCCATGTAGCCAATCTCCGACATTACACTAAGCTGCGGCATGCGATACCCAAGAACACTCACATAGCCCGAAGAAGGCTCATCAATACCGGCTATCATCCTAACCAGCGTTGTTTTGCCTGAACCGGAGGGACCGAGCAGCCCGAAAATTTCAGCCTCCCGCACCTGAAGGGAAATCTCCGAGAGCACGGTTTTACTTCCAAAACGCTGCGAAACCTGTTCTACCTGCACAGCTGTTGACATGGTTAGTAACTCCTTTCCGTTTTCTGTGATTGTGGATGAATTAATCATAACTCAAGTGCGGAAATTATTGAAGTGAGTAATCACTCATTTATGTAAAATATTTTATAATAATCGCTATACGGTGGACCCGTGGATAACTTTGTTCCAGATAAAGTATTTGATCTGATTATTTTTGATATTTACCATAAGATATAAAAAAATGACATTCGAACTGTTACATTCGAATGTCATTTTCACATTAGGCACTTACCGCACGGTTTGCTAGAACAAGCTTATTAGTTTGCTTGCGTCTTCTGTTTACCGTCCACTTTTTTTGTAGTCCACCATTTTTTTTCAATGCGCGGCGTCATCTGCTCTTTGATTTTGTCGATCAGCTGCTGCTTAGTCATACCCTTGGACTGAGCGATCTCGGTCAAGGATTTGCCCGCTTTCAGCTGGGTCTCCAGCTCGGCTTTGGTGATTCCGAGGATTTCCGCCAGCTTCTCATGGGAAAATACGGTTTCGTGCTTTCCATGCGCTTTGCCTTCCCGTTCGAGCATACCTTTATGATTCAGGATCTTGGTCAGATGCTTGGACATATGCTGCTTGATCTTGTCCGCTTTGACCGCGTCCAGCGTGCCGGCTTTGACGGCTTCGTCGATCTTCTTCATCCTGAGGTCAAGCAGCTTGGCGGTCAGATCCGCTTCGCTGACGCCTTTCGCCTTGGCGACGTCGACAATGCTCTTGCCGGAGTTGAGCTCTTTCTTCAGATCGGCTTCTTTCATGCCAAGGACTGAAGCGGCTTCTTCCGTGATAGCAGATCCTTCACGCGGTCGATTGTTCCGCTCTTGCCGGTATTTCCGGCGTGGTTCTCGCTGCCGACAGCGGCTTTGGTTGCATCAAGCTTGGCTATATTCGTTTGAGTCTCAGCATGCGCTTCGCTTCGGGAAGCGTACAGCCAACCCCCGCCTAACGCGACGGAGGCGATCAGCGAGCTGACCAGTATTTTTTCTGGCGCTTTCCTTGTTCATCGGTGATCCTCCTTCTGGAAATTTATGTACAGCATCGCTAGTTTACCCTCCGCCGCTTAAAACAAACTTAATGAAAGATTAAATTCATATTAATTCATTAACCGCGGAGCCGGACGCCATCCGATAAAGGGGGGCAAGGGAGCGAAAGGTTTCTGCGGCGCTTTGCATGAAGGCGGGCGGATCGCTCAGCAGCCGGTCACGCGGCTCGATATGCTGTCCGATCAGCAGCTCCGCTTTTTTTGACGTCGCGAAAACGGATTAACGCTTCTTCCAGCTGTTCCCCGCTCAAATTCCCGGCCCGCACTGCCTCCTTGTTCATGTGGTCGAAGGAGAGGACATAGTCCGGCGGAATTAGCCCGCGCACCTCGTCCAAATGGTCCAGATAGGTTTGCGCGATGCTCTTTTTTTAAGAGGAAGTTCATAAATGAGCGCTAGCCAAAAAAAACAAATGGTCGTCAAACAGGCCAATCTGAAAGTGGGGGTGCATTTTATAGCCTTTTTTTGCTGGGGGAGAACGCCATCCACGTATCTTTAGGCGCATTAATGGTACGACGGGCGTGCTTTGCGATATGGACATGCATCTCCGTCCCCGCCATCATCGCCACATCATCGACTAACGCTTCTCCAAGCGCCTGGAATTTAGGCTGGATCCGTTCACGTATCGCTTCCATACGGGCCTCCAGGCCTTCAATTTGAAAGGTATCAAAATCGCGCGGTGTAAATCCGATAAAATTCATAGCTGTACCATCCTTTTGTATGAAAAAAAAGTCTATTAAGTTGAAAGTTTGAAATGGATACGGTTACCGCATCAAGTATCAGGAAAGCTCCCTCTAATCTGCTTTCTTAGACATATGTATGGGATTTAACGGGAATTTCTGCCTGTAATTCGGCACGCTGACCATGCAGGAGACATTTTCTACAACATTAACGGGAGCTTTTCCAGCAAAAGGAGACTATAGAGTGCATCCGGGCAAGATTAGCTGCAGCTTTTCCAGTAAAAGGAGCCTATAGAGTGCATTCGTGCAAGTTAGCCGGAGCTTCTCCTGCTGGTCTTGTCGGGTGCTTTACGCTGAAGCGGGTGGCGTACCTTGTCGCGCCGATGGCTGCAGAGTAATGAAGTAACACGTCTGGTTCAAATAGCAGTTCAACTAATATAGATGATATCACAGTTGCTGCTGGGAAATCATCCGGCGGGCGTGCAGGGTGGGGAGCATAGGCTGAAGTGGCAGTCATGGAGTAGGTGGGGTCTGACCACCCGCCGTGCAACGCCACAACCCCTTTTTTTCAGCAGCCGCCACGTTGTCCGATGCGGGAGCATTGGCAGAATCATATATCACGGAGAAGGAGCGAGGATGCAGGCATGAAATCTCGATGGAAAAAAGGCGGAATGCTGGCGGCTTTGATGGCCTCAGTTTTACGGCGGGCGTTTATGCTCAGGATTCGGTCATCAAAGTAACGGCCTATTTGCGGCCCGATTTTAAGGTGGTGGTGGACGGCAAACCGGCTGCGCTGGAATTCCCTCCTCTGATTTATAACGACAAGAGCTATATGCCTTTCACCGCTATTGCCTCCTTATTGGGAGCGACGGTAAGCTGGAAGGACGATACCAAAACGATCTATGTGAACAGGATCATTTATCCGGACAAGCAGGCACAGCAGCCTCAGAAAGGATTGTATGAAGAGGTCCAGATGTCGAATCCCCAGCCGGTCCAGGTGCAGTACTTGGGGAGGAACTACATCATTTTGCAGTTTGGCGGGCCTGGCGGGTTGTATTACCGGGTTTCCGACGTCGAGAAAATGGGCATCGATGCCAGGGGCCTGCAGAAGGCGAAGGAGATCTACACCGGCGCGCTTTACGTAACGGAAAATGAACTGCAGAAAGTGTGGAAGGAAAGGCCGGGCTACGCTTACACGGAATTTGACGCGATCAACCCTGTGCTTGTGGCGGGCGAGACGGATAAAAAAGAAGATCGAAGCGTTGAATAAATACGCCCGAATGACGGGACAGTTCACATTGGGGAAAATCGAGTATTACTCGCGTCCGGTTTTTTTTCGAACGGCTTGACGCCGAGAACGAGTATGAATATTTGCATACGATCAACGGCAAGCTGGCCAGGTCCAGGATCGTTCTCAAACCTCAAAAAAGAGGAGCGCCCGGGGACCCCGTCGTCAGCTATGAAGTGACCTCATATAACAACGAATTGATCGAACCCCTCACTCCCCCGCTGCCGCCAAAACAGCGCACTAGGAAAAGGCTTCAATAGTTTCGCTTCACTCTGCCAAGTTGACGTCCCCTTATGCCGTGCACAGCGCGCTGAGGGGATTTTTTTTGCCATGGAAACAGGTTTCTATTTCCGCGAATGGGGATAAAATACAATAAAGGGTATAAGCTTGTCAAAAAAAATATCGTTCCATTGAAAAAAAATCGTCAATAATCCAAGTTGCTAAAACATATTTATCATAATAAGATAAGAACAAGAACTATTTAATTGTCAGAACATTCTGCCAAAAAGAGGATTAATTCCATCATTCATCCTTAAACAGATAAAAAAAAGGAGGGATTGCCGTGAGCAAAAGTCATGAAGTGGAATACTGCAACCTAGAGTTAAGATTTGACCGCCGGCAAATCCGCATCTTCATCAAGGCACTGATCCAGGAAGGGTATTCATTGTACTGGAACGAAAGCGAACAATATTTTATCATCTCCATCCGCACGGGAAGGAAGCTGGTAAAACTGAAGTTCCAAAGGATCGGGGAGCGTTTCAAAATCGTCGGCGACTACTCTTTCAAGGACGAGAAGCTCGCGGAGCTGATGGAACGGATGATCGGCGATACACGGGGCCATGCGATAGTGAAGCGGTTCAGGGACCGGCAGATTCTGATTGAAAACATTATGTTCGGCGAAATTATCAGGACGGTGGAAATATCCGGAGTCGAGCATAAGGTGCTGTATGAGAAGGATTCGACGGTTACGGTGGAGGAAATGCTTCAGGCGTTCCGCTCCAAAAGGGCGGAGGAGAGAATTCCGCTGCTGCGGATGGAGCTGGATTACGAGCTGGCCCTACTGTTTGACGCGCTTGAAGCCGGTGACGCGGAGCAGGTGGACGGCAGCAAGGAAAAGCTTGCCCTGCTGAGGCAGGAAATGCTGCTGCTGGAGATGTAAAGGTTGAACCGGAAGAAGAGGAGCTGCCTTTGGTGAAAATGGATCCGGAATGAAAATCGTCGCTTCCCGGGGGAGTGGCGATTTTGCGTTGTCCGGTTTCGCTTATTGTTAACGTGTGCATCCTATGGTATGATGGTGCCGGGGTGGTAAGATTGACCGCAACGATAAAAGACATCGCCAAACTGGCAAACGTATCCCACACGACGGTGTCCAGAGCTTTGAACGACAGCCCTCTGATCAACGAAGAAACGAAGCAACGGATTAAAACGATCGCCGAGCAGCTGAGTTATACGCCGAATTACAGCGCCAAGAGCCTGGTGCTTAACCGCTCCTACAACATGGGATTGTTTTTTTTCCACCCTCTATTCAGGCACGTCCCCGGTGTTTTTTTTCATGAAACCGTACGAGGAGCAAGCAGTGTCATAAAAGACCGCTACAACCTGGTTGTCAAAGGGATCGACGATTACACCCACTACCAGGGTCTGACCAAGAAGTCGTTCGACGGGATACTGGTAATGAGCCAAAGCGACGCGGACCAGCCGTTTATCGAGGAGCTTCTGGCGAAGGAAATTCCTCTGGTGGTCATAAACCGCGACGTGGGGAATGAGCGCATTACCAATATTGTATCCGACGACCTTGCGGGCGCTTTTCAGCTGGTGGAACACATGATCGGCCAAGGGCACCGGAGAATAGGGATTATAGAAGGCAAGCGGGGGTTCCGCTCTTCGGAAGCGCGCAAAGCGGGCTATATCAAGGCGATGCGGCAGCACGGCCTGACCAGCCGGGAGTCGTGGCGCAAGCAAGGCGAATACGACGCGGAAAGCGGCTATGCGGCAATGAAGGAGATGCTGGCCTCGCCGGAGCTGCCGACAGCAGTGTTCTGCTTTAACGACGATATGGCGCTGGGTGCGGTGAAAGCCGTAACGGAGGCCGGGCTGAGGGTGCCTGACGACCTGTCGGTCGCCGGGTTTGACGACAACCTGGTTTCCGGGTATATCAGTCCGGCACTGACAACGGTGAAGCGTCCTATAGAATCAATGAGCAAGGAAGGCGCGGCAAGGCTTCTGGAGCTATTGGAAAACAAGGGAGCCGGCCCGCAAAAGGTATCGCTCCGCACTGAACTGCTGATCAGGCAGTCGGTGAAGAAGCTTGGACCATAACTTTTTTTGGGGAGTGGGGAAACACGATGAGTATACTTGTTGAGCTGGTCCGCGATATTCCGGTGCCGCAGATGGTGCGCGTCCGCCAGCATTTTGACCGCGCGAAGCTGGAGGATCCAGCCGCCGAGCTGCGGGAGCAGCTGC
>BBFE01000031.1 GCA_001313085.1 Paenibacillus sp. JCM 18996
ACTTTGGCAGCGGGGTTTTTTGGCGGTCGAGAAACCCTGGGCGGAGGCAGGTATAACGGATGTAGAGTTCACGTTCCGCCTTTCAAACTGTGTTCATTCCGCTAAATATAATAAGAGAACACAGTTTGAACAGCGGACGGAATCCGTTATAGCCTGTTGGAGCCCTGATTGTTTCTCGCCTCAAGCACAAATCCCGCGTACAACCGTACGCGGGATTTTTTTATTTCTTCGATGCCATAGGAGTACCGGCAGAGCACACCTGCGTGCCTGAGCGGACGAGCGTCTTCGCATCGGCGCAGGTCAGGCCTTCCTTCACTTCCTTATACGCGATGCCCATTTCTTCAAAACGTACGCGGTTGGACCAGGTGTAAGAGAAGTCGGTGGCCACCGGTTGTTTCGCATTTTGCAGGGTGGCCAGCTGCTGCTTGAGCTCCTGGCTCCAGGCGTGCTGGCTGTTGACATACGATCGGGCCACAAGCCCGACATTGACGGCAAGTATCGCGACAAGCGCCCAGGAGACGCCTTTTACCCATTTCATTTTATCGACGCCTAACCCGACAAATGCGCACAGGAGCGGAACCGCCCAGAGCTGCGGGACATACCGCGCCCACCAGGCCGCCGGATTAATGAGTACCGACACAAGCAGTACGGCGAGCACTCCGGCCAGAATGAGCGCCCTGGTGAGATTGATCCTCATAAGGAGCAGGAGGACCAGCACCGTCACCAGCAGGGCCCCGCCAAACAGGGGACCGAATCCGGCGATCGCCACATCGGGCTCCGAGAAAGGACGAAGCTCTTTGCTTGACACCGTGAACGGGATCTTGGGCTCCGGACCTGCATTGGTCGTCGAATTGTAATCGGTCGGAGAAAGGTTGGAGATCACCATGCTCTGGACACGATTCATGGCGAAAAAAGCTTTTGGGCGTGAAGGATTCCACGACGTCTCTGGAGCCTTGTCCCGCTAAAGGGTAAAAAGGATGGCCGTGGCGGATTACATTCGTGGTGTAGGGATTGAACCCCAGAATAAACACACCAGCTATTGCGCTGGCCAGACCAAGCACCATTATGCGCTTCATCAGCTTGAACTTTTCTGCCATGTACAGCGAAATGAGAAGTCCGATGCACAGCACGCCGGCATAACCGACAGCCGTAAATTTATTGTTCACGGTCAGGATCAGGGCCGCGCAGAATACGGTGATCGTCCACTTGTCCGACAATTTGAACACTAAATAACCCAAGGCCAGCATGTACAAAAGCAGCGATGCCAGCTGACCGTCCACATAAAAGCCGAAGCTTTGGTAGATGGAGACGGGGTTTAAAGCGAGCAGAAGAGCAACCGCAAACGCGCGTGCCTTTTTTTCGCTTCGTTCATATAAAGCAGCGCGGCGAGCGATATGAAGAAGGATCCGCCGATAAGAAGCAGGTTGAACATTTTGCTCAGCTCGATATGGCCTGTAAGCGTATAGAGCGACGCCGCGCAAATTTCCGCCATTTTAGCGTAATGGTTGATCCAGATGTCCTGCCCGGTTCCAAGCTTCAGAGGGGCGTCGTACACTGGATTCCAACCGTTTTTTTTGAGATGGATGATCGCTTCCTGGTGGTAGGTTTGCCCGTCATAGGACAAGTCGTAGAACTGGCCGCTGATCCACAGGAAAAGGAAGAACATAGCGGCGAAGCCGATCCATACCGCGGCAAGCGCCTTAATCTTGTGATCCGGGAAATAGGTCCGTCCGGCGAACCACGTAAACAGCATAGTCACAAGCAGAGCAATCGGCAGATGAAAAGGCGTGATATGAACTCCCGCAAGGAACAGCAGCGATGAGACGACAAAGATGGAAGCTATAAATATCAGTGCCGTCATTCCTAGCAAAAGGCTGGTTTGTCTCAGATTGATTCGGTTATTCACTTCACTCTCTCCTTCATTTAAAATAACGTGATGAACAGTGATCCTACCCAGGCGATGAGCGTACCTACTGCCAGACCGCCCAGCACCTCCGCTCTCGTATGTCCTTGTTTTTTTTCGCGGAGTATAACGGCTTCGCCGGATTCCATCCTGCGGTTCAGGCTGTTGATGTGCTTGGCTGATTCCCCAACCGCACGCCGGACTCCCGTAGCGTCGATGATCACTATGAAAGTGAATGCCGCGCCAAGCCCGAATAACGCAGTGTCAAAACCCTGGGTAAATCCGATGAGCATCGTGATGGAAGAAATAACCGAGGTGTGTGTGCTTGGAAACCCACCGTTGCCGATATGGTTTTTTTTCGCTTCACTGCCGTAGCGGATGGAGTTGAACATAAATTTAAGGGCGCCGGAGAGGAACCAGGCCAAAAAAGGGAATGATAGCATAAATAAAGCTGTGTAATTGCATGATTCTCCTCCATTACTGAAATACGGTGACGCGAATTTACGATTTTGAAATAAACAATACTCCCGCCATAATTAAGCCGACCCCGACCATTTTTTTTGGCGCCGTTACCGCTTCTTGAAACAGGAACCAGCCGCGGCCATGACCAGGATATAACTGAGGCTGACCATCGGATAAGCAGTGCTGAGCGCCATTCTTTTGAGAGTCATCAACCAGAAAAGAGAGCTCAGCCCGTAGGAGAACAATCCTGCGAGCACAGGCCAGGAGCTGAAGGTCCGGAGCAGCGGCCCTGCATTAGCGAGGATCGGCTTCGGAGCTTCCATGCCCCATTTCATCAGGATCTGGCCTAACGTTCCCAGTAGGATGGATGCCGCCAGCAAAAGGAACTTCATTACTTCTCCTCCTTCCCCGCAGTTGTAGTGGTTAACCGAAGTAGAATAAAATCAGGACGACACACAAAGCGTAGAGCATGACGGTCGCAAGAATATGCTTGTCTTCAAGCAGCACCTTTTCGGGCTTGCCGCCGCGGTCCTCCATATGGATCAGGTACAAATACCGGAACACCCCGTAGATGACAAATACGAGAGTCCACATCAATTGAATGGAATGCCCCGAAGTAAAGGTGAACAGCGCGTAAGAAATGATCGTGGCAGTGGTGACGATGCTGTTCAGTTGGTTCAGCATTTCCATAGAGTAAAAAATCAAGCACCTTGCGGTGAGAGCCTTTGTTGTTTTGGAGCAGATACAGCTCGTGCCTTCTTTTGCTTACCGCCAGGAACAAAGCCAGCAGCATCGTACAAATCAGGAACCAGGGCGTAAACGGAACGTTTATGACAAGGCCGCCGCCTACCGCACGAAGGACAAACCCGGCCGCTACGATTAAAATGTCAAAAAATGACGACATGCTTCAATTTGATCGAGTAAGCTACATTCATAGAGAAGTAAACGGCCAGTACCAGCGCGAACAACGGGTTAAACGCAAACGCCGTGGCCAGACACCCGGTGAGGATGACGCCCCCGGCCGCCAAAGCGAGATGAGTTGAGTGCGCCTGATGCGAGCGGGCGGTGTTTCTTCTCCGGATGCTCGCGGTCGGCCTCCCTGTCCATATAATCGTTAAGGACATACACACAGCTGGACACCAGACAGAACAGCAAGAAGCCGATCACGGATTTCCATAGCATATCCATATTGGATACCTTGATCGAGAAAATGAGCGCGGCGAAAACGAGCAGGTTTTTGGTCCACTGCTTCGGCCGCATCAGCGCAAAGAAAGATACAAGTGCATAGGCTGCGCCGGCTGCCCCGCTGAGTTCTCTCTCTTTTACGGGGATTTCGGTGTTGCGTAAATTCATTGGTTTACCATCCTTTCAAATAGTATGCAGCTCTCCAGTTATTCATTATATAGAACGAATCGTTCGCTATAAAGTCACAACATTATGAGGATTTGGCGGGATTTGGGAGAAAAAAACGTTGGAAATTGTTCTGTAAATGGAACAAATCCCAAATTTTTTTTAGAGTTTTCAAAACTCCTTTCATTGACCTATACTTAAATCGGGATTGTGTTGATAGAACAATCTGAAAGGTTCGCAAGGGCCGAGTAATCGGTTGGGTGCCGGAATGGGCCCGGGAGCACAGACGGTTGGCTGCAGTGTACATAAGGCCTTGTTTGTTCGATATATTGAACACATGGATGTGCCATATGGACAAGCAAGAGCTAGTCAGAGAGACAGAGAGAACAACCGACGGATTGGGAGATTTGCTGTAACGGAGTGAAATTCATATGTGGAGGAGGAATCATTGGTGGCCGACCATGTAAAAGAAACGGCGGATATCCTGTATGTGCTGGCGGTGATGATTGTGGCCGCAATTGCCTTACTGGCTGCGCTGCGCATGAGAAAAGCCCGGAACGAGCGGCGGACGGAGGAAGTGCTGACCAGGCATAAAGATTATTTTGCTTATCTCGCTGCCCATCTGGACGATAACGACGATCTTGGGGTGCCGTACGGAACCCTCTCTTCCTTGGAGAAAAAAAAGTCATACAGGAGAAGCTGTTTCAGTGGATTGAGGATATAAGGGGCACAGGCCGGGCGAAGCTGGCCGATGTGTGCAGACAGCTTGGATTTGCCCAAAAGGACATCGAGCGGCTTACCCACTTACCGTGGAGCGAGAATTGCCGCGGCTTACCGTCTGGGTGTGATGAGGACGGAGGAAACCGTGCCGGAGCTGTTAAAGCTACTGGATAAGGAGAAATTCGGTTCGTCCCTGTTTGTGATTGCCAGATCGGTGGCCAAAAGCGCCGCTGTCATTCCCCATCTTAAAGAAATGGTCAACATTCTGGCCAAGCACCGTAAAAAAACAACTATGAGCTGATTGTCGATATTCTCGGAGAATCCTGGATGGATCTTTCTCCGCTGTATATAGATTTACTGAACGAGCAGGATCCTTACCTGCAGAAAATCGCCCTGACCGGCATGAAAGGACGCACCGAACCCGAGGTGTTGGACCGCTTGATCCGGTTATCGGATTCAGAGGACAAGGACCTGAGGCTGAAGGCGGTGCAGGCATGTATCCGTCAGGACAGCTCCGCGGCTGTGCCGCATATTCCAATATGGCTGAGGCATGAAGATTGGGAGATACGCGCTGAAGCTGTGGAAGCGGCGGGCGCGTCGGGAAATCCCTTTTTTTACAGAGCTTCTGAAGTCGTGTTTGGAGGACTAACGGGATCGTTCGCTTTAATGCGGCCCAAAGTCTGCTGCAGCTGGAGGAAGCGGGCTTTAAGGCACTGTGCGAAGTGGCTGCCGCGGAGAATCCTTTGCCGTCATCGGATATGGCGCTTGAAATGATCCATGAACAAATGAAGCGGGATCAGCTGATGAGCGACAATCTTGACAATGCTCTCCAATATAATATGCAGCTGCATATTTATAAACAGTTTTTTTTCCGGGAGGAAACTCCGCTTTTAACTGAAGTCGATAGGCTAAGCTCTTAGAAAGGAGGACAAGATGAAGGATTTTCTGTTATATTACGCGCTTTTTTTTGCGATGTGCTCGGTGTTTGCCGTGTATATCATCTACACTGTAATATTGCTGCTGTCCCACAGGCAGGTCTGGTCGATGCTGAACAGCTTCCTGTTCTCGAAGTTCCGGGAAATGTCGGGCTCTGAGCATGTGCCGCCGGTTTCGATTCTGGTGCCTTCTTATAATGAGGAGCTGACGATTCTGGAAAGCGTGCGTTCTCTGCTGACGCTGCAGTATCCGAATTATGAGGTCATTGTCGTAAACGACGGCTCGAAGGACGGCACTTTGCAAAAGCTGATCGACGAATATGATTTATCTTCAATTTCGCATTATTCCGTTAAGGATACGTTGAAGGCGAAACCGGTCAAAGCGGTGTATGTCAATCCGGCATATCCCAAGCTGATCGTCGTCGACAAGGACAACGGCGGTAAAGAGGACGCATTGAATGTCGGTATAAACCTGTCCCGCCATCCTCTGGTATGTACGATTGACGCTGATTCGCTGCTGGAGAAGGACGCGCTGCTGAGGCTGGCCCGCTCGTATATGGAAAGCCCGGACGAGACGATTGCGATCGGCGGCAATGTGCGCGTCGCCAACGGCTGTTTGGTTGAAGGCGGGATCGTGAAGCAAGTGAATTTGCCGAAAAAAAGATTCTTCCCTTGTTCCAAAGCATTGAATATTTGAGATCGTTTCTCGGCGGCCGGATCGGCTGGAGCGCGGTGAACGGCTTGGTCATCGTATCCGGGGCGTTCGGATTGTTCCGTAAAGATTATTTGCTGAAGGTCGGCGGGTATGGAGGCGGATTTCCGGGAGAGGACATGAATGTCATTCTCAAGCTTCATCAATATATGCTTGAGCGCAATGAGCCTTACCGCATTCTGTTCTGCCCGGATGCGATCTGCTGGACACAGGCGCCGGATTCGCTGGAGATTCTTGCCAGCCAGCGCAGACGTTGGAGCCGGGGGAACCTGAAGAACATCTTGTTGTTCCGCCATATGCTTTTTTTATTCCCAAGTACAAGGCGCTGGGATTCCTGTCGCTGCCGTACACGATATTTTTTTTCGAAACGCTGGCCCCCTATTTGAAGCTGACCGGGTATATCGCCCTTTTGGGGTATTTTCTGATGGATATGAGCAATCTGGACATTATCCTTATGTTTATCGGCATCAATATGCTTCTTGGCATCCTGTTCAGCAGCGGAGCGCTCATTATTGAAGAGATGGCTTTCAACCGGTTCCCGAAAGGCTCACATCTGGCCAAGCTGATGCTTTATTCGGTCCTGATGTCCTTCGGGTATGACCAATTGAACAACTGGTGGAAATTTCTCGGGCATGTGGACTACATCCGCAATAAAGAAACATGGGGCGTTATGGAACGCAAAAGCTGGAATGAGGACGTTCCCGTTCAAGCGGCGGGCCTTAAGCCGCAGGCCATGACAAATCAAGCAGGATAGGGGAGTAATGGATAATGATTATGCAGATCGATTCGAAGGTAAATAAAACTGGCGCACTTTTTTTTCATACGATTGAGAACATCCGGAACATCGGCAGTGCGGACTCTTATGGTTTGATCCTGTCACAATGCGGCCTCCAGTCGGAGGATCTGCAGGATCTGGAAACCTTGGCCGGATTGGAAGACCCTTCGTTGAAAGCCCATTACCTGTATGACCGGGATTCCGGCATGCTGGGCATTTTGCTGGAAGGAAAGAAGCTGAGCGAAACCCATCGGCTGGCATTGTTCTATAAGGTCTAATGGACAATAACGCATGGCTCAACAGCTCAATGGTCATCACCAGCGACGACGGATCCGCAGAGTGGAGCCAGGAGAGCTTCGCGGATATGATGGGCAAGCTGTCGCCCTCGGAGGCCAGGGAAATCGTCATCTACCATCAAGCGATGGATGAAGTGAAGCCCGCTACGATCCTGATCATCGACGACGACCCCGATTCGGGAGAAATCCTCAATATGCGCCTGCAGATGAGAGGGTATGAAGTGCACACCGCGGTTGACGGCGAAGAAGGACTCAGGCTTGCGGAGTCGCTGGAACCCGATGTGGTGATTACGGAGCTGTCGCTGCCGGTCTATGACGGCTTTCATATCATTCGCAGCATCCGCAAGAACGAGGAATTAAACAGCAAGGTTATGGTGCTGACGGATCACCGCCTGGAGGAAGACGTAAGTATTTGCCTCGATTTGGGCGCCGCCGATTATGTGAAAAAAAGCCTTATTCTCCTGTAGAGCTCGAGGCTAGAATAAGAAGATTAATAAATTAAAAGCCTCCGGCTTAGAAGGTGAGATGGTATGAGATCCAAGGGAAAAAAAATTCATTGAGTTGGATGACGATCGGGCTGTCCGTTCTTGTAATCAGCGCTCTCACCTGGTATTATTGGCCGCCTAAAAAAAGGTGGAAAGCATGCAGCTCGATTCCGGCACGCTTATTAAATTCCGTTCTCAAGCGGAAAATGTCGAAGTATATGAAAATCAACAGTGGAAGCCTTTTTTCGTAAAGGGCGTCAATTTGGGCGCAGCTCTTCCCGGACATGATCCGGGGGAGCTGCCTATCGACAAAAAAGACATATTTGAAATGGTTCTCCCAGATCCAGGACATGGGGGCCAATACGATTCGTGTGTATACTATCCTGAAGCCTGAATTTTATGAGGCTTTGGTTGAATATAACCGCAAGCATGAAAGCAAGCCTTTGTATTTTATCCAGGGAATATGGTCGCCTGAAGAGGCGTTTAATAAAGAGAAAGACGCGCTGACCCCTGATGTGCGCCAAGATTTCAAGGATGAAATCGGCCATGCTGTACAGGCGGTGTACGGCACGGGGACGGTTCCCGCAAAGTTCGGTAAAGCGAGCGGCAAATATACCGCGAATGCCGGACCTTATCTGGCCGGCTGGATAGTCGGTACCGAGTGGGATCCGCTCTTGGTGAAGAACACAAACGACAGGCATAAAGGGATGCAGCCTTATAAAGGCGAGTATGTCCAGTCCAAGCCTGAGGCAGAGCCATTTGAGATTATGCTGGCCGAGATGCTGGACACATTGGCCGGATTGGAAACGAAACAGGGGTGGCAGCACCCATGGGCTTTTGCCGATTGGGTAACGACGGATCCCCTTTCCCATCCGGGCGAGCCGCTCATCCAGGAGGACCTCGTCAGCGTGGACCCGATGCATCTGACGGCCAAAGAAGGAAGTGCAGGCCTTTACGCCTCCTATCACGTTTACCCGTATTACCCGGACTTCTTCCGGAAGGACGCTTCGCTGCAGACGGTCAAAAAATCAAAAGGGAGAAGCGGATTCTTACCTGGCGTATTTACAGCAGTTGAAGCAGCACCATAAAGGAATGCCGATCATGATCACGGAATATGGAGTGCCTTCTTCTCTAGGGATGGCCCATAAAGGGACATTGAACAGAGACCAAGGGGGTCACGACGAGAAAGAGCAGGGTAAGATCGACGCCGACCTGTATAACCACATCGCGGGTCAGCATTATGCCGGCGCTATCCTGTTTACCTGGCAGGATGAGTGGTTCAAGAAGACATGGAATACCATGTTCTTTGAGCAGCCCGCGGAGCGCAGAAAGTACTGGCTCAATGTACTGACGAATGAGAAAATGTTCGGCGTATTGGCTCTCGATCCAAGCAAAGCGGATTTGATCCATATTGACGGCGATTTGAACGACTGGAATTCGTTGACAAAGAAAGACAAGACGAAGCTGGATGTGAATGTGCCGGGCATAAAATCGATGCAGGTTGCGCATGACGAAGCCTATGTCTACCTGGCAGTGGAACTGTCCGATAATTTCGATCCGGCCAAACAGCGGATTCAGCTGGGCGTAGACACGATGAAGGGCGGCAACAAGCATTCCCAGGAGCTTGGCAGCCATAAGCTCGATGAAGGCTTGGAGTCGCTGATCACGTTCGGCAAGGACGAGGAGACTCAGGTTACGGTCGCTTCCAACTATGATCCGCACCTTCGGCTGTACGGACGGAAGTATGGCATGATTCCCGTACAGGATCAGGAATTGAAGGATGATTCCGGCTTGTTCCGCCCTTGGAAGCTGGCTGTCGACCTTGAGCAGAAGCAGCCGGACTCCAAAATGTACGGGCCGTTTGAGGACGTCCAAGTCGGACAGCTTCGCAGAGGAACGGCGGGACCAGGGGATTCCATGACCATGTGGCAGTCCAAAGGGAATGTCATCGAGATGCGGATTCCCTGGATGCTGCTGGGATTCACCGATCCCAGCTCGCTCACGGCCCTGAGCTATAAGACGGGAGAAGACGGACGTCCCGCCAGCGAGCAAGTGGAGGGAATTCGGTTCGTGCCTTGGATCGAAGACGTCGCGACTCATGAAATCAAAGGATTGGGAGAACCGGGTTCCACCTTTGCAGTGTCCAAGCTGCCGGTTTACAAATGGGCGCCTTGGAATGAGGTGCGCTACACGGAGCGTCTGAAGAATAGCTATTATATTCTGAAGCAAAATTGGACGGCTGCAGAGAATTCTTCCGTGAGCCAGTCAAATTGATGCGCTGACCGGTGCAGGGCCGCGTGTGAGATACGCTTGAAAGGTTTACAAAGGGGCTGTTCCTTAACAAGGAACAGCCCCTTTTGCAATAAGATATGCGATGCTCTGCGTTACTCAAGACTTCGTTTGATTGGCTTTCCATCTATTATACTCCAGAAATTCTTCGAACTCGCGCTTCGATACTCCGGAGGCCATCGCTTCGCGGACAAGCTGAGTCCATTCTGGATCCAATTCAAGTTCAGAGGAAGTTACTTTAGGGGTATGTAGGAACGTCTCGATTGGCACATGCAGAACTTCGGATATTTTCTCGAGAAAATGAATGGAGGGATTGGACTGAATGTCCCTTTCTATCGTGCTAAGGTAAGACTTCGCTACACCGGCTTTCTCGGCCAACTCGGTCAGAGAGAGTCCCCTTTCGGTGCGAAGCTGTTTTACCCGTTTACCAATCATTGTTACTCCTCCTGAATCGAACCGTGGGTTAATAAATAAATAATTAAGAATAATAACATTGTACCAAAAAAATAGCGCTTTTGTGCAGATGTTCCTTAATAATTCAATAATAATTCGATAACATAACCATACGGATACCGGTGAGACTCCATATGGCTAAAGCCTTAGAATCTTAGCCGGTTGGTACCGACCGCAGTCCGTTTCCGGCTTCATTTATATTCTTGTCCCATAGTTCGATTGTACCAGTTTGGAATATAACTGCAACAAAAAAATATGTTAAAATATAGGACAATTAGGCTGTCTTCAGACAGCCTAATTGTCCTAAGCCGATTTATTCCATGCCTGAAGGCGAGAACTCGCCGGCTGGATATTCTGCAAGCTCTCGTCCTTAGCTGCCAAGGGGAAAGAAGAAGGTCGGCTCACGCGGCGCGGACATACTGAAAACAACGGGGAAACTGCGCCTTATGTACGCCCGGTTAAGAATTGTAGAGGACAGATTCCTGGTCGGTTTTCTCTTGTGCCGAGGCTTCCCATAGGAACACGCGGATTTCCTCGATCGAAAAAACCCATACTGCGTGCCTGCAGAATAAGATATGCCCATTCGTCATCCAAGATTTCATTAGTTTCGAGGTTGTTGAAATTCATGCCTTCCAGCACCTCCTTTATCTTTTTTTTCTTGTTAGTCAAAGACTACGGCGGTGTTCTACGCTAATGTTCTTCTGAGCTTCCATTATGTATCACTGATGTGGTGGTAATTGGGTACCGGGCACAACCGGATTGACGCGACCCATCATATGATTCGAAGAGCCTGCCCGGTTTGTGGGAGTTGCAATTGTAAATTTTTTTTAATGAACATCCATCGCCTAAAATAGCAAAAAAGCCCCAAGGGCAGGACTTTTTTTTACACATAATAATGGTCTGCAAAAGCGCGCATATATTATTTACACCGGGAGCGGCCTTTTGAAACATCTTTTTTTAAAAAAAATCTTGACGCAAAAAAAGCGGCTGGGAAGCTCTCTTGTATTTGGGAAATATCTGGAATATGATGTGGAGGGATAGTGCCGAAAGCCTTCGCGCAGCAATTTAAGCGAAAAGCTGCAGGAGAGTGTATGCATGAGCTGGATATGGTGGATTATAGCGGTTCTGCTGATTGCGATGGCCATTGTGGGTTTTTATTTTTTCCGGATTGGTGATCAGAATCAAACTCGTCCCGAACGAGAATATTCTGCGGGATGAAATTGCGGCGGGCCGGATTGACAAGGCTGCTTTTGACGCGCTTACAAGAGAAGAGGTAACGATTCAATCGCCTTTCGGCTACAAGCTGTACGGGTTGTTTTTTTTCCGGTCGAGCGTTCCCGTAAAACTTTAATTATCGCCCATGGAGTGACCAGTTCTTTGTACGGTTCCGTGAAGTATATGAATATGTTTCTGAAACGGGGCTATAACGTGCTGATCTACGACCACCGCAGGCACGGAAGAAGCGGGGGAACCGATACGACATACGGGTATTATGAGAAGGTGGACCTCAAAGCGTGCACAGACTGGGTGCTGCAAAAAATGCGGAGCGGACAGCGAAGTCGGCATTCTCGGAGAATCGATGGGAGCGGCGACGGCTCTGCAGCATGCAGCGATCGATCCGCGGGCGGCGTTCTATATTCTGGATTGCCCTTACTCGGACTTTTTTCGCTCAGGTGGCGTACCGCCTGAAAGTGGAATACGGGCTCCCCGAGTTCCCTCTGCTTTTCATTGCCGACTTATTCGTCAAACTGAGATCGGGCATGTCGCTGCGGCAAATTTCGCCAATCCGGGACTTGGATGGCTTGACGACGCCTATGTTTTTCATACACGGCAAGGAAGACACGTATATTCCCCCGCAAATGAGCATTGACATGTTTAAAGCTAAGCAAGGGCTGAAGAAGCTCTATCTGGCTCCCAATGCAGACCATGCCGAGGCTTATTACAAAAAATCCGGAGGAGTATGACCGTTTGGTCGGAGAATTTCTACAAGAGGTCGAGAGTGCCGGAAAGAGTTCGAAGACGGCGGTTGTCTGACCGGAGGTTATCGGTCCGACCGGCTGGTCATCTGCTCACCGAGTATCGTACATAATGCACCCGATAGATAGTAAAAGAGGCTGAGCGCGCAGGTTTCCTGTGCTACTCAGCCGGATTTGTCAGTTCATCGCCATGCTCTTCCGGCGGCAGTCTTATTTATTTAGCTTGACGATCAAGCTGGATAAATAATACCCGCTGGGACGGTTGGATTTGGCGTCTCTAAGCTGGGTGATCAGGGTCATGCTTTGAATGCCGTTTAAAGGAATCGTCTTGGGCAGCTCTTCCGAGTGCAGGAAGCCTTGTTTGCCGTCGAACAGAAGGTTCAAATCCACCTTATCGTTGGACACGATGGACAGGGTAACCGAAGTGTAGCCGGCTGTGTTTATTGCAGTATTAATCTCCCCATCCTTGTAAAGGTCCTGCACAATGCCTCCCTTTCCGTCGAAGGCCTGCACCGGAGAAGGCGTTTGGCTCGGGTTCTGCCCCGGATAGTCAGGGACTGGTCTCGCGGAATTTGGCTGTTTCGGCTGCGGCTGCGCGGCTGTGAACACCGGAGCCGGAGGGAAGCTGGAATACTGTCCGATGACACCTTTGGCGGACAGGTAATTGAAGATCCGCTGGAGGATCGTCACAGCCTCCGCCCGGGAGATGGCTGACTGCGGCTTGAATTTTCCCTGCGCGTCGGCGGTCAGTATGCCGCTCGTATGCAATCCGGCTAAGGCACGCGCTTTAATCGCGGAGACGTCGTCGGTGATGCTGCAGCCTGTTGTATCCTTGATCATGTAAATCGGATAGATGGCGCTTTTGCCGTACAAGGAACCGTCCACCGCGCGACCCGTGGTCCCATATCTTCCGTCCGCCTGCACCGCGCCGCTTTGATCCTCTTGACGGGCGAATACCTTGAACTCCACATCTTTCATTGATGTGATCACGGAACACACCGCATTGCCGTTCTCCACATGATTGACCAAAGCCCCGTCAAAGAACACTCCCATCCACTCTGCGAACTGATACCGGCTTACCTGACGGTCCGGCTGAAACAGCAGCTTACCCGTATCGGGGTCATAAAATAAGCCGTTGTTAACAAACGTACCGTCGTACAAGTCGGAGATGTCATTATAAGCCCAATGATCCGCCGGCACATCGTTGAAGCCGGTGAGCTTGTTTGCGGCGCCCAGGTTCGGCCGGTATTTATCGAAAAGGCGGTGGATCATCGCAGTCAATTCCGCGCGGGACACTCCCCTGGCCGGATTGAATTTGCCGTCGGGCGGATAACCGTTGATAACGTTCCGGTCTTTCATGAAGTTGATTGAATCCAATGCCCAGGCGTACTGTTTATCATCGATGTCGATGAAGCCTGACGCGGCGCGGACGGGAGACAGCGGCGCAAGGAAGGCGAGCAGCAGCAGGGCTGCGAGAGTAGAAGCGAGCTTCATATGGTTATCCCTCCAAATTAATGGCTATGTACCGTTGGTTCTATTTTTTATATCGGATTCTGTCCGTCGCATTGTTACTGCTTGCTTTTAGAGGTACTTTTTTTTCGGGAGTCCGATGCTTATTTTTTTTGAAATATAACCAGGCCAGGATGTTGACAGAGCGGCGTCTTTGGAGTAAAGGAAATAGAAGAAGGTGCCAACGTCCGCCTGCATTTTACGGCATAAGCCTTGAAGCTGTCTCACTTTGGAAACACAGGGTGGTTTTTTACGGATGGAGAAGAATTCGATTCAAATAGGGTTGGCGGGCTGGGGAGATCATGCGGACCTGTACGGGGAAGGAACCGGCGGCCGAAGCAAGCTGGAAATGTACAGCGCGTATTTTCCCACGGTGGAGGTGGACAGCTCGTTCTATGCGGTGCAGCCTCAGAGAAACTACACTAAATGGGTGGAGGAGACGCTCCCGGCTTTGGCTTTCTCATCAAGGCATATCAGGGAATGACGGGGCATCTAAGAGGGAAGATTCCTTACGACAACCCGGAGGAAATGTTCCGGGAGTTTAAAAAAATCCATCGCACCGGTTGTAGATTCCGGGAAACTGAAGGCCGTCCTGTTCCAATTTCCGCCTTGGTTTGATTGCACGTGGGAGAACGTGGACACGCTGCGGGGAGCCAAAAGGATGATGGAGAGCCTGCCCGCCGCGCTGGAGTTTCGACACCAGAGCTGGTTTACGCCGAATATGAGGGAGAAGACGCTGGCCTTTATGGAGCGGGAGGGCTGGATTCACAGCGTTTGCGACGAACCGCAGGCCGGCATCGGCTCGATTCCCGCTGTGCTTCATCCGACACACGAAGAGCTGAC
The DNA here is from genome assembly GCA_001313085.1 of Paenibacillus sp. JCM 18996. Next base: position 14,709 of record BBFE01000031.1, read on the forward strand.
GGTGGTAAGGTTCCACGGACGCAACGTCCAGGGATGGAACCGGAACGGTCAGGACAATTGGCGGGAGGTGCGATATCTGTACCGTTACAGCGCAGAAGAGCTGCTGGAGTGGAAGGACAATCTGCAGCGGCTGTTGGAGAATACGAAGCAATTGTGCGTCATCTTCAACAACAATTCAGGCGGCCACGCGGCGGCTAACGCCAGGCAGCTGATTTCCTTATTGGGCCTGGACTATGACGGACTTGCTCCCAGGCAGCTGGATTTATTCTGACGGAACTGCGAATACATCGTGGATCCGCTCCATGGCCCAGTCCAGCTCCTCCTTCGTAATGACGAGCGGCGGGGCGAAGCGGATGATGTTCTCGTGGGTCTCCTTGCAGAGGAGGCCTTTTTTTTCTTTGAGCGCTTCGCAGAAGGGGCGGGCCGCGATTGTAAGCTCGACGCCGATAAACAAGCCGCGGCCGCGGACTTCCTTGATGGCGGGATGAGTCATTGTCCGCAGCCGCCCGAGGAGATAGGCGCCGAGCGTAAGGGACCGTTCGGCTAGCTTTTCCTCTGCGAGCACTTCCAAGGCGGCGCACGCGACGGCGCAGCGAGCGGATTGCCGCCGAAGGTGGAGCCGTGCGCGCCGGGTGTGAACACGCCGAGAATCTCGCGGTCGGCGGCTACGGCGGAAACAGGCAAGACGCCGCCGCCCAGCGCTTTGCCGAGAATGTAGAGATCGGGCACGACGCTTTCCCAATCGCAGGCCATCGCTTTTCCGGTGCGCCCGAAGCCGGTCTGGATTTCATCCGCCATGAACAGCACTTTGTGCTGGCGGCACAGCTCGCGGGCTTCCCGCAGGTAGCCGTCCGGCGGAATGACGATGCCCGCTTCGCCCTGAATCGGCTCTACTAGAAAGGCCGCCGTGTCGGGTGTTATGGCTCCGCGCAGCGCCTCGAGATCGCCGTAAGGGATGAGGCGAAAGCCCGGTGTGAACGGGCCGAAGCCGTCGCGGTACTCCTCTGTGGAGGAGAAGGAGGTGACGGTGACGGTGCGGCCGTGGAAATTTCCTTCGCAGACGATAATTTCCGCACGTCCGTCCGGAATGCCTTTGTGCCTGTAACCCCAGCGCCGAGCCGCTTTGACCGCGGTTTCCACCGCTTCGGCTCCTGTATTCATCGGCAGAATCGCCGGTTTACCGGTATAGGCGGCGAGCTTCGCATAGAAGCGGCTGAGCGGCTCGCTGTAAAAGGCCCGCGACGTCAGAGTCACCTGCTCGGCTGATCCTTCAGTGCTGAATGATCCGCGGATGGCGGTGGCCGTGATTGAGCGCGGAATACGCGCTGAGCATATCCATATAGCGGCGGCCCTCCGGGTCATCGACCCACACGCCGGAGGCTTTGGCGACGACGACGGGGAGCGGGTGATAGTTGGGAGCGCCGTATTTTTTTCCGTTTCTTCGATAATCTTTTTTCGTCTGTGTCACTGGGATCCTCCTTTATGCTTACCTTTTGGCCATATTTTTCAATACGAACCATACATTCGCCGGCCTCTCCGCCAGACGCCTGACAAAATACGGGTACCACATACGGCCGTAAGGAACGTAGCATCTAACCTTATAGCCTTGGGAAGCGAGGTGGGCCTGAAGCCCGGTCCTGATTCCATACAGCATCTGGAACTCGAAGCGTGAGCTGTCTATGTTACCGGCGTATGCCTTGGTCCATTCGATGATCTCCTCGTCATGGGTCGCCACTGCCGTATAGGCACCGCTGTCCAAACACGCGGCGATCAGCTGCGGAAATTGTAGTTCACCTCCCACATCTCACGGTAAGCGATATTCTCAGGCTCTTTATAAGCGCCTTTTACCAGCCGGAGACTGATTCCTACGTCCGTCAGCTGCCTCGCATCCTCGTGGGACCTGTACAGGCTGGCTTGAATGACGGCGCCCGCATTGCCCAGCCCTTCTTGGTGAAGGCGTCTCACAATGTCTATCGTACCGTCGGTGTAGGGGCTGTTCTCCATATCCAGTCTTACAAAATTGCCCAACTCGCGGGCCCGCACAACGACGCTGCGGATATTCGCGAAGGCCGCTTCCCGATCCAGAGCGAGGCCCATTTGCGTGGGCTTTAGCGAAACATTGGAGCGCAATTTTTTCCCGTTCAATGGCTTCCAGCAGCTTTATATACTCGTTCCGGCATGTCCTCGCCTCCCATAAATCCGAGACTCCTTCGCCCAAATAGTCTAAGGTGGCGTGTATCCCCTGTTCGTTCAGCAGACGGACCGCCTGCATCGCTTCTTCCATAGTTTCCCCGGCAACGAATTTTCCTGCGCCCAGCTTCATTCCGAACTTGAGAGCAGCCGCTTCGGCGGCTTTATTCCCTGCAAGAGCCAGCAGCATTCCGCGAAATATTCTTGTTTTAAAATCCATATGCTCGAACTCCTATCCATGTTTGTTCATTCCAGTGCATTTTCCGTCGTAGTGGCGTCCTGATTATTTCCTGCTAATTTCTATATATGTGTCATACATATTAGTAGACACCGCAGCGCACCAGAAATTCGCAAGGGAGATGAAAGAGAACATGATGGAGCCGTTCCGCAACGAACCTTTCACCGATTTCACAGACGGGGACAATAAAAAAATCCTTCCGGGCCGCATTAGACCAGGTTACGCGGCAGCTTGGACAGGAGTATGCCGTTATTATAAGCGGGGAGCGTATTCTCACCGGCCGCAAATCCGCTTCCATCAATCCGGCGCGAATTTCGCAGGTGATCGGGGAAGTATACCAGGCCGATAAGCCGCTCGCGGACAAAGCCGTTAGCAGGGCAGCGGAGCTTATGCGTCATGGTCGCGGGTGAAGCCCGGCCAAAGAGCGCGCTATTTATACAAAACGGCGGCGCTGCTAAGGCAGAGAAAGTATGAATTCTCCGCCTGGATGGTGCTGGAGTCCGGCAAAAGCTGGCAGGAAGCCGACGCGGATACGGCTGAGGCGATCGATTTTCTGGAATTTTATGGCCGCGAGATGGAGCGGCTGGGAAGCAGGCAGCCGCTCACCCGGATTCCCGGCGAGGATAACGAGCTGACGTATATTCCGCTGGGCGTCGGCATTGTGATCCCTCCCTGGAATTTCCCGTTGGCGATTACGGTTGGCATGACCATGGCTGCCGTAGCGGCAGGCAATACGGTGGTGCTGAAGCCGGCCAGCCCCACCCCCGTCATAGCGGCGAAGTTCGTCGAGCTGCTTGATGAGGCGGGCCTGCCTGACGGCGTGGTCAATTATTTACCGGGGGCGGGCGGCGAAATCGGAGACACGCTGGTCGACCATCCGCTGGCCCGGTTCGTTTCTTTCACCGGTTCGAGGGAGATCGGGCTGCGCATCAATGAAAGGGCCGCCCGCGCCCAGCCGGGCCAGAAGTGGATCAAACGGGTCGTCGCGGAGATGGGCGGCAAGGATGCCATTGTCGTGGACAGCGGCAGCGACCTGGAGCTTGCAGCCGAGGCAATCGCCGCTTCCGCTTTCGGCTTCTCCGGCCAAAAATGTTCCGCTTGCTCGCGCGCAATTGTTCATTCTTCTGTGTATAACGAGGTGCTGCACAAAGTTGTGTCGCGCGCTCAGGCTTTGCGTGTCGGCGATCCCGCAGATCCAGCGTGCTTCACCGGGCCCGTGATTGACAACAACGCCTACAAGAAAATTCAGCAATACATCGAAATCGGGAAAAAGGAAGGACGGCTGGCGCTCGGAGGCGGCACGGGAGACGAGTCGGGGTATTTTATCGAGCCGACCGTTTTCGCGGATGTGCATCCTGAAGCTGCATAGCCCAGGAAGAAATATTCGGGCCGGTGCTCGCTTTTATCAGGGCGTCTTCCTTCGAGCATGCACTGGAGATCGCCAACAATACCGATTACGGCCTGACCGGCTCGGTGTTTTCGCTGAGCAGGACGAATCTGGAAAAGGCCCGTGAGCAGTTCCATGCAGGCAACCTTTATTTCAACCGCAAATGCACGGGAGCCCTGGTCGCGTCCATCCCTTCGGCGGCTTCAACATGTCGGGGACGGATTCAAAAGCGGGAGGACGTGACTACTTGCTGCTGTTCACACAGGCAAAGGTCGTTTCCGAACGGATGTGACTGCCAATATTTGTGCGTTTCGTTATAACGAACAATGCTTTATAATAAGATTTAGTAAACGAAGTGTATGGAGAACACTTGGTTTGCAATTACGGATAAATTTTTTTCTTCTACTTTGTAGAACCCTCTTCTGCACGGGAGGAGGGATATTTTGTTTTATGGGCGGCATATAGATGTAGCAAGTCGGCTGCTGCAGCGGGTTGTAAAAAAATTCATGAAACCGCTGCCCGGCCCCATCCGGAGGAGTGGAGCATCCACAATACCGCATTAGCGGAATAAAATTCCTCTAATTTCGGGAAATAGTCAGGGGAGGGAGGACAGCTTGAGGAAAGCGACTGGATTAGTCCCGTCAGGGGAAATTCTGTGGGAGCAACCGGTAAATAATGCAGGAAGCGGGAAGTCCGGAGTAAATTCAAAAAAAAGAAAAAAGGGTGTGAGGTGGTTAAGTTCATTTGCCGCCTTTAGTGTCATTTTTTCCCGATGCTTAACCTCATCAAGAAACACGATACAACACCGCTGGTGCCCCGTACCCTTTTCTTCCCACGCGCAATAGTTTGCTTTACTTCAACGGACGTCGCCAAGCTTTTTTTCCTAAAACGCAGTCTGTAACGGGTCAGCCGAGCAGGTGCTTATACGGGCTGTAATCGATGTTATTTTTTTCCAGAAATGAAATTAAGCTGTTGTAGTCTCTCTTCGGAGTAGCCAGGATATAGCCTTCCAGACAGTGCGCTTTCGTTACTTCTTTCGCGCCCCGCTCCAAAGCGAGCTGGCCGATTCTGGCGGCTATCGAATGCTTGGCGATGTCACGAAACGGCGTCGGTACGGGAGAAACCAGCACATCGAGGAATTCCTTTGTCTCGTCGGTCCACAGCTCTCTCGAAGCCTCTACATAATGGTTCTGCCAATCCAGCTTGGACTTGCCGTCCGCCATGGGGAGCACTTTGAGAAATTTGCGGAACATAAAAAAAGCCGCCGACCGAGATAAACGCAACCAGCACAAATACCCAGAAAAAAAGATAAACCACATAAAAGGAACGCTAGGAGCACTGCTCAAGATAGTTCACCTCGGCAACATTATACCTTATTTCTAGATTTATTTCGAGATTGCTAGTAAAATAAGAGGCAGTGCTAAATTGTAAAGGAGGCATGCTGGTATGCCAAAGATTGGTTCACACGTTTCTTTTTTTTCCAATAAAGGATTGATTACCGCCGCAGAGGAGGCGATTTCCTACGGCTCGGGTACTTTCATGATTTATACCGGCGCACCGCAGAATACACGCCGTAAGCCTATAGAAGATATGTCCGTCGAGGAAGGCAAGGTTTTGATGGACAAGCACGGAATTGACGAAATCGTGGTCCACGCGCCGTATATCATCAACCTGGGATCGTTCAAGGAGGATACGTACGAGCTCGCGGTCCGTTTCCTGCAGCAGGAGATTCACCGCACGCATTATCTGGGGGTCCGAAACATCGTGCTGCATCCCGGAGCTTACACGGAAAAGGACCCGGAGTACGGCATCGCCCGTATTGCCGAAGGTTGAACGAAGTATTGGATGGAGTGAAGGAGACGAATGTTAATATTGCCTTGGAGACGATGGCGGGCAAAGGGACTGAAATCGGAAGGAGCTTTGAAGAGCTGGCTTCGATTATAGAAAAGGTGACTCATAACGAGCGTCTCACCATCTGTATGGACACCTGCCACATCCATGACGCTGGCTATGACATTGTGGACAACCTGGACGGGGTGCTGGAGCATTTTGACAGCATTATCGGCTTAAACCGGCTGGCTGTGGTTCACTTGAACGACAGCAAGAATCCGAGAGGCGCCGGCAAGGACCGCCACGCTCCGGTGGGCGCAGGGATGATCGGCTTCAAAGCGATGAATGCGCTGGTGGGCCACGAGAAGCTGGCTCATCTGCCGATGATTCTGGAGACTCCCTGGATAGGCAAGGACGACAAGAAGCAACGCCCGATGTATGAGGTGGAGATCGCGCTCCTAAGCGGGAAAGTGCAGGAGCGGTTCGGCGAAGGATTCGTGGCGGATGTGGAGAAACTGGGAGATTTCTTTAAAAAAGAATGAGATCGATTCACGCGCATATATTTTAACGACATGGGATTTGCTGAAGAATGACGCGAAAGCGAAAAAAAGGAAGACAAGCGCGAGCCGATGGAACGTTTGTACGATATGGTGGAGGACGAAGGATTGTTCCTGAGCTGTCGGAAGAACAGGTGAACCAGCGGATTACCGTATGGCTGTCGGGGGAAGAAGCTTTGCAGACCGTTTAGTTGGAATTTATAATGTCTAGAACAGCGGCGTCAAATGAAAAGCCGCACGAATGGATGGAGGAGTTCAGTCAGATGGGTTCCATGAGTACCGCAAGAGACCGCAAGCAGGGGATCGATTACAGCAAGAGGGCGAGGATGCTCATTTCCTGTCCGGACCAACCGGGCATTGTCGCGGCGGTTTCGAGATTTTTTTGTTTGAGCAGGGTGCGAATATCGTGCAGTCCGACCAGTATACGATGGATCCGGAAGGCGGGATGTTCTTCATCCGCATCGAGTTTGACCTAGAGCTGCTTCAGGAACGGCTGGAGGAGCTTGGTTCAAGCTTCGCCGCGGTGGCGCAGGGGTTCCGGATGGAGTGGAAGCTGACGACGGCCGCCAAGAAGAAGCGGATCGCCGTGTTCGTCTCCAAGGAGGATCATTGTCTGCTGGAGCTGCTGTGGCAGTGGCAGGCGGGCGACCTCAATGCAGACATTGCAATGGTGGTCAGCAACCATCAGGATATGAGAGATATCGTGGAATCGATGGGGATTCCTTTCCACTATATCCCTGTCACGGCTGACACCAAGGCCGAAGCCGAGCGGCGGCAGCTTGAGATCATCGATGAAAGCATCGACTGATCGTGCTTGCCCGGTACATGCAGATCGTTTCGCCGAAGTTTCTGGAGCACTACCGCAATAGGGTGATTAACATTCATCATTCCTTTCTCCCGGCTTTTGTCGGCGGCAAGCCTTACGCGCAGGCGTATAACCGGGGCGTGAAGATTATCGGGGCAACCGCCCACTACGTGACGGAAGAGCTGGACGGGGGCCCGATCATCGAGCAGGACATCCAGCGCGTTAGCCACCGTGACAACGTCGAGGACTTGAAGCGGATCGGCCGCGTGATCGAACGCACCGTGCTGGCCCGGGCCGTTTCATGGCACGTGGAGGACCGTATTCTCGTGTTCGAGAATAAAACGGTAGTATTTAATTAACTGCGATAGCTTTTTTTATGTGGGTAACATTTTTTTTGAAAAAAGCATGAAAAGCATGAAAAGCATTAGAAAGAAGCTTCGGGGCTTTTTTTGTGGAATAGACAGGATTTGGCGAATTTGATTATCTCCTCTATGGGCTGGAGGGGAAGCATTGTATTTTATACAATTAAAGTTGAGCGTTTCACAAGCAGGCGAATACTTTTCAATCCATTTGAAGCTTCCCTAACCACATTATACCACAGCCCGTTAAGGCACTGGACTAGCGGGTTTTTTTATTTGCCGGAAATTGTTGTATATTAAAAAAAACGGCTGCGACATCGATTAAGCAATAACCGTTTGAGCATGCTTTTCCAGGTTGTTGTGGCGAAGCCTCAAAGCAAATGATACAATAATGCTATTGCGCAGGCAGACAAGGATTTACAATTTAGAGGAGGTTTTAGTTTCATGACTGTAACCAAAAAAAACGGTGCAACAGCTTGCCGTTGACACGATTCGAACTTTAGGCATCGATGCGATCGAAAAAAAGCGAATTCCGGCCATCCGGGGATTGTAATGGGAGCCGCGCCTATGGCGTATGTACTGTGGACTCAGCAGATGAAGCATAATCCGGCCAATCCGCAGTGGATCAACCGCGACCGTTTTGTGCTTTCTGCGGGGCACGGCTCTATGCTGCTGTATGCGCTGCTGCATCTGTGCGGATACGACCTGCCGATCGAGGAGATTCAAAATTTCCGCCAGTGGGGAAGCAAAACTCCGGGCCATCCGGAATTCGGCCACACGGCAGGCGTGGATGCAACAACCGGTCCTTTGGGACAAGGGGTGGCGATGGCTGTCGGCATGGCGATGGCTGAAAGCCATTTGGCGGCTACATATAACAAGGATGACTTTAATGTGATCGATCACTATACCTTTGCACTTTGCGGCGACGGGGACATGATGGAGGGTGTATCTTCCGAAGCGGCATCTTTGGCGGCCCACCTCAAGCTGGGCAAATTGATTATGCTTTACGACTCCAATGACATCTCTTTGGACGGGGAGTTAAGCATGGCGTTCAGCGAGAATGTGCAGAAGCGTTTTGAGGCTTACGGCTGGCAGGTGCTTCGCGTGGAGGAGCAGAACGATCTTGCCGCCATCAACCGTGCTATCGAGGCGGCCAAGGTGGAGACGAACCGTCCGACTTTGATCGAAGTGAAAACAACGATCGGTTTCGGCTCACCGAACAAGGCGGGCAAAGGCGGACACGGAGGAACTCACGGCTCCCCGCTCGGACCGGACGAAGTGAAATTGACCAAAGAGGTGTACCAATGGGCGGATCACCCGGATTTCTATGTATCGGAAGAAGTGCGGGAGCATTACAACGAAGTGAAAGAAAAGGGAATCCGGACGGAGAAAGAATGGAAGTCCATGCTTGAGCAGTACCGCCAAGCGCATCCGGAACTGGCCAAGCAGTTCGATATGGCGGCTGCGGGAAAACTTCCCGAGGGATGGGATGCCGATATTCCGGTTTATGCGCCAACCGATAAGGCGATGGCGACCCGCGTTGCTTCAGGCAACGCACTGAACGGCATCGCCAAGAATCTTCCCACATTGTTCGGCGGTTCCGCAGACCTCGCTTCTTCGAACAATACGGAAATCAAAGGCGCCGCTGTCTTCCATGCCGAGAATTATTCCGGCCGCAACATTTGGTTCGGTGTCCGTGAATTTGCGATGGCAGCGGCCATGAACGGAATTTCGCTGCACGGTGGAGTGAGGATCTTCGGAGCCACCTTCTTTGTCTTCTCCGATTACCTGCGCCCAGCCGTCCGTCTGGCTTCACTGATGAAGCAGCCGGTCATCTACGTGCTGACGCATGACAGCATCGGCGTCGGCGAAGACGGACCGACGCACGAACCGATCGAGCAGCTGCCGGCTATGCGCGTCATTCCAGGGATTACCGTGCTGCGTCCCGCAGACGGCAACGAAACGTCCCAAGCCTGGCGCTATGCTATCGAGAATCAGGAAGGACCGGTTGCTCTGGTGCTGACACGCCAGAACCTGCCTATTCTCGAAGGCAGTGCCGAATTAGCCAGAGAGAACCTGAAGCGCGGGGCTTATGTGCTGTCGGAAGCGCCCAATGGCAAGCCGCAGGCACAGCTGCTCGCTACCGGATCGGAAGTGCAGCTGGCTGTAGCCGCACAGAAGAAGCTTGCGGAAGAAGGCATTCAGGTCCGTGTCGTCTCGATGCCGAGCCTTGAACTGTTCGAGAAGCAGTCCAAGGAGTACAAGCAGTCCGTCATTCTGCCGGATGTGAAAGCCGTCTCGCGATTGAAATGGCTCAGCCATTGGGTTGGGAGCGTTATGTCGGAGACCAGGGGGATGTTCTGGGAATCACTACGTTCGGAGCATCCGGTAAAGGCGACCGTGTCATCCAGGAGTACGGCTTCACTGTAGATAACGTGGTAGCCAAAGTCAAGGCTCTGCTGTAACACGCCGCAGCGTCCGGTTTTGTAAGCCGGGATCGATGCCGTCAGCGTCATGCCAATGCAATGGTGAATCGTGGGGAGGAACCGACAATGGATCAGTTTAAAGGAGTTACAGTACAGAAGAAGGCTAACGTTTATTTTGAGGGTAAAGTAACAAGCCGCACCATACTTTTCGAAGACGGGACTAAGAAAACCTTAGGCATCATGCTTCCGGGAGAGTACGTGTTCGGCACCGACCTCAAAGAGCATATGGAAATTGTGAGCGGAGACTTGAGGGTCAAGCTTCCGGACCAGCCTGAATGGCTGGAGATCCGAGGATCCGGGGAATTTACGGCTCCCGGCAAGGGCCAGTTCAGTCTGGAAGTACTCTCGGTCACCGACTACTGCTGCTCATACATCGAGGAATAAAAACAGTCATGACCGACCAGTTCGGCTTTGCTTTTCAAAAAAAACCGGTGCGGCGCATTATGCGCACACCGGTTTTTTTGGTTGTATAGGAAATTATGATTTTCGGCGGTTGTGGATAAATGTAGATAAGCGTTGTGCAACCAGCACACGCTACTCTCCGCGGCCGCTCCGCTTTACTGCGAAACTTTGCGCAGATACTGCTCCAGTTTGATGCGCACATAAGGCGTCATTCCGGAGATCATGCAGCCGTATGTATACTGGCCGCCCTTGACTACCGCGCGGATGATTTTACTCGTAATCGGCGGCAGCTCCGCATCCGGAGGAAAATGGATGACCACGAACATGTCCTCGGACAGCGGGATGGAAGAAACGATCTGCATACCCGCATCGGAAAGGTCGGTCAGTGTTCCTTCGATTGTCTGGCCGGAATAAGAGCCTTCCTGCTCCCATTGGTGGACGGCAAGCAGCAGCTTCACGTTCATCGGTATTCGCACACTTTTGCGGCGCTCTTGGAATTCGGCTTCGCTTCGTCTTCCTCGCGCTTGATCACCTGAAGCTTCATCCAATCCTCGTAGCACTGTATCACCGAGCAGAGGTCGGAGTCAGCGAGCCCTTTGCTGTAGCCCATCTGGAACAGCGAAGAGGCCGTCTTCAGCATAGGCGTGGGCAGCTGGAACTGACCGCTCAGATCGGAGGCCAGCAGCAGATCCTTCAGCATGAGGCCAAGGGAGAACTGTACTGAAGTCGCGGTTTACGATCTTGCTTCCTTTTAGCTCCGCTTGCCTGCTGTTGCCGGAGCCGTTCAGCACGACCTGCAGGAAAGCTTCGGGGTCAAGGCCGGCCCGCGTGGCGATGGCGAGCCCCTCTGCCAAGCCCGCCATGTTGATGCCGACCATCGTGTTATGCGCCAGCTTGGCGTAGGAGCCGGACCCGGACGGGCCCATATGGATGATTTTGCTGCCCATTGCCGAGAGCACTTCCCGGCTGTCCTCCAATGCTTCAGCGTCCCCGCCGACCATGAAAATCAGCGTGCCGCGCTCAGCGGCCGGTTTGCTTCCGGTCACAGGCGCATCCAGGAAGGCTGCGCCCGAAGCCGCAAGCTCCTGGTGCAGCTTCTGGCTCGCAGCGGGAGAAACGGTGCTGGAATCGATGATAATTTGCCCCTCCCGAACTCCCTTCATTATGCCGTTCTCTCCATGGAACACCTCAAGCAGAACGGAATCGTTGCTTAACATCGTAATTAAAATATCCGATTTGCCGGCCGCCTCTGCGGGCGTTTCCGCTTTCCTCGCTCCCAGGGCGGCCAATTCATCCGCTTTTTCCGCTGTTCGGTTGTATACAGTGACGCAGTAGCCTTTTTTTTAAGCAGATTCGTCGCCATGGGACTTCCCATCGTGCCAAGACCGATAAACCCGATTGTCTTCAATGCAATCACCTCGTATGAATGGTAATCCCATTGTAGCATTTTGAATACAGGCTGGGGAAGGACTGGTTTTCTTTGTGTACACTTAACTTGCTTTTGCTAAGGATTGTAAGTATTCTATGAATATGTAAAAAATCTGAAGGAGGGCTTCACTATGACGCAAAAGCTTCATTTTGATTACAGCAAAGCTTTGTCTTTTATCGGGCAGCATGAAGTCGATTATTTGACGGACGCAGTACGTACGGCACACGAGCAATTACATAACGGTACTGGCGCAGGATCGGACTATTTGGGCTGGATCGACCTGCCGGTCAATTACGATAAAGAAGAATTCGACCGCATACAGAAGGCTGCCAAGCAGATTCAATCGGACTCCGAGGCTTTGGTAGTGATCGGGATCGGCGGATCCTACTTGGGAGCCAGGGCGGCAATCGAGATGCTTTCCCATTCTTTCTACAACAACCTGCCGCACGGTCAGCGCAAAACGCCGGCCATTTATTACGCGGGCAATAACATAAGCTCCACTTACCTGACTCATCTGCTGCAGCTTCTTGAAGGCAAGGATTTCTCGGTCAACGTGATCTCCAAGTCGGGCACCACCACCGAGCCGGCTATCGCATTCCGCATTTTCCGCGACGTCCTTGAGAACAAATATGGCAAAGAAGCGGCCCGCAAGCGCATTTACGCCACAACCGACGCTTCAAAAGGCGCTCTCAGAACACTGGCTGACGAAGAAGGCTACGAGACTTTCATCATACCTGACGATGTGGGCGGACGTTATTCCGTATTGACGGCGGTCGGCTTGCTGCCGATTGCGGCTGCAGGAATCGACATCGAGGAGATGATGAAGGGCGCGGCGGACGCCAGAGTCGCTTATTCCAACCCGGACCTGAAGGAAAATGAAAGCTACCAATACGCCGCCGTGCGCAACGCACTGTACCGTAAAGGCAAAGGCATCGAAATTCTGGTCAACTACGAACCGTCGCTTCATTTTGTATCGGAGTGGTGGAAGCAGCTCTACGGCGAGAGCGAAGGGAAAGATTACAAAGGCATCTATCCGGCTTCGGTGGATTTTTTCGACGGACCTGCACTCCATGGGCCAATTTATTCAGGAGGGGAGCCGCACGCTGTTCGAAACGGTGATCCAGGTGGCCGAGGTTCCACACGAGATCGAGATCGGCACGGATCCGGCAAATCTGGACGGGCTCAATTTCCTAAGCGGCCAAACGATGGATTTCGTCAACAAGAAAGCTTTCCAGGGTACGATGCTTGCCCACACGGACGGCGGGGTGCCGAACCTGATCGTGACGCTTCCCGACATGACTCCGTACACGTTCGGATACATGGTTTACTTTTTTTCGAAAAAGCGTGCGGCATCAGCGGCTACCTGCTGGGTGTCAATCCGTTTGACCAGCCGGGCGTCGAGGCTTACAAAAAAGAACATGTTCGCTTTACTGGGCAAGCCCGGCTTCGAAAAGCAAAAGGCGGAGCTGGAAGCAAGATTAAACGGCTAAACCGGTGGGCGCCGGCAGAGTGGTTCTCTTTTGAGAGAACCGCTCTCTTTTTTTTGTATAGGAAATTATCATTTTCGACTGCTGTGGATAAAGTGTCGATAATTTGTAACTGCTAAGGTACCTTCGGGTACCTGGGCAGTTGCATGGATAAATGAGGGTTTAGATACATTCGTCCACTGGGAGACGTTTTTTTGCGCAAATCCCCCTTTTCCTATGCAGAAGATCGCCTTTACGCCCCCGCCCTTATATCGTGCAGCATCGATTCAGTTTCAGCGGTATTTCGGTTTGACCGCCCGCCGTGCAGCGCCGCCACGCGCAGGAGAACTGCAGGTAGGGAAAAAAAATTAATGGAAATCATCCATTTAATTTGAGTTCGATATAGTTAGAGCTGCATTTACCTGGAAAACCTCCATCAATATCAGCGGTTATTCTAATAATAGACTGAGAGGGATTGAATTAACGGGAGATTTTCCATCTATTTGCATAAAAAAAAGCAATCAGGCAAACAAAAAAAGCAGGATGTTTTCCCGTTAATCAAAGTAATCCAGCATGCCGCGGGCCAGCACATACCGGACGACCCTTTCACCACTGCGGCATAAAGAAGGGAGAAGCCAGCCTTTTACACATAAAACTCTTAACATCAGAACCGCCGTCCTATGTTCGATCTCAAAATGACGTTCTACATCCTTCGGCCGGATCGGCCCAGCCAGTTGGATCGTGAGACGTATAATTAATGATTTACATTAACGCTTTGTAGCGTTAAAATAATGAAAATAGTTTTTTTTGGGCAGAGTGCAGAAGAAAAAGGGTGGGATTCGTATCATTGCACAGTACAAAACGGTGAGCCGTCCTGCAGAATCGGAGATCGTCATCAAGAAATCAAGGTTTATCGGTTGTGCCCAGCCCGTTGCCTCAGAAGAAGAGGCTGTATCCTTCATCGAGGCCGTCAAAAAAGCGGCACAGCTCAGCGACCCATAACTGCTCGGCTTATATGATCGGGGAAAAGGATGAGATCCAGAAGCAGTCGGATGACGGGGAACCGAGCGGGACGGCCGGCAAACCGATTCTGGAAGTGATCAAGAACCAGGGATTGAAGAATGTTGCTGTTGTAGTCACTCGTTATTTTGGCGGTATCATGCTGGGTGCCGGCGGTCTGATTCGGGCGTACACGGATGGTGCAGTGGCGGCTGTCGCCGCAGCGGAAGCTGTCCAAATGGTGCTGCATGCCGAAGTATTCATTGAAATCGATTACAACTGGCTCGGAAAAGTGGAGAATGAGCTGAGAAATCGTGACATGCGGATGGGTAACACCCGGTTTACGGACAAAGTTACTTTAAGCTGTCTTCCTCTTGCAGAGGAGGCGCCGGATTTTATAGAGTGGATGACGGATTTGACCCAGGGACAGAGCGTGGTAGAAACCGGACAAAGCAGATATATCGCACATGCGATTTTACCAAAAGGGTAGAGAGGTTGGGTGAATATCAATGGCGAGGAAGGCAGTGAGCCAGGAGCTTAGCAAAGAAAGAATACTCGAAGGAACCAGGCATTTGTTCCATAAACACGGCTATCGGTCCTTAACCATGCGGGGAATCGCCAAAGAGATGGGCTACAGCCACGGCGCGCTTTATTATCATTTCAGGGAAAAAAAGCCGAGCTGCTGTACGCGCTGGTTATGGAGGACTTTCACGGCTTGCTGGAGAAACACAGGGAGCTCATCAGGAAGTCGAAGGATTCCGGAGTTCCCTGCCTTCAGCAGATGATGCTGGAATTTATACGATTCGGGCTGGAGAACCCCAAGCATTACGAGATGATGTTCATTATCAATGAACCTGAGCTCCAGCGCTATTCACGCAGTGAGCAGGTGCATTATCTGGATCTTTTTTGCATCGGTTGTCGGGGAATTGAAATCGGAGTCTCTTCCCTGGAGCTTGTTTATGTCGCTGCACGGATTCATCTCGTACAAAATTCAGACCGGACAGACCTACGAGCAGGTAAAGCATATGGCGGAGGAGCATGTGAAATTTTTTGTGTGGTAATTTTGAAGTTCCTGTGTAGAGGGGCAGGTACTGCGGGGCTGAAGCGCAAAGCGGTGGATTAATCTTTGGAGCTTTTGCTTCGCTTTGCGGGTGTCGGAAGTATTTTGCGGGTAAACATGGTATAATAAAGCCAAAAGCTGACTGCAGCGGCGGATGCGTAATTCGGGTGTCCTATTGGCAGGGAAGGGTGGAGAGAAATGGATTTATCGAACGGTTCGACGGGCAATATCGAGTTCATGATCGAGGAGATAAAGAAAAAAAAGCTGCGGATGGCCACCGGTGCGGCGCTGAAAGCGTCCAACTTTGACGAGGAAAAGTACGAGGATTTGAGAGACCTTTATGAGATGGTGCGTGACAAAAGCTCTTTTAGCATAAGCGAGATGGAAGCCATTACAACCGAGCTGGGAAGGCTCCGCAAAGCTTGAACGTGCAGATCAGCGTGTGAGCGGCCCTCTTTTGCCTGCGGGTGAAAGGGGGTTTTTTGGGCTAATGGAAAGTATAAATTTGCCAGGCAAATATAGAGGATTTATGTTACCGCCAATAAGGACCGTCAGGATGATTTGTTCCTCACGGTTTTTTTTGTATGTGGACAGCCGCTCATTTTGTGTGGACAAATGGCAAGCATCCAATCACTATCCGGTTTTTTTATTCGTAAGATACAGAGCAGTGACTTTTGAATATTCGCAATGAGAGAGGCAGGTGGAGTCTTTTGAAATCGGCTGTACGGAAAGAACAGGCCAGAAAACTGATTGGCAAACAGGTTTATGCGCTGAAAAAAAGATGGAACCGTCGTTGAAGGCAAATTGCTTCGGATTAAAGGCAATGAGCTGGTGCTGGCATCCCAAAAAAAGGTAAAACGGTAAAAAAACAAGCGCCATCATTCCCTTAGTGCTGTTCGATCTGCTGGCGATAGGCACTAGCCTTACGCATACGGACCTTACGGCTATGGATATGGCGGAGGCTTTTACGGACCAGGCTACTTCTGGTAGTATAAGCCTCATTGAACCGGATACTACGTGAAAGGGGGAAATTCAATGTCCTATGGAGCAGGTTGTGGAGTTGTAGGAGGATATAGAAGCAACGTCGGTACTATATTGGTACTGTTCATTCTTTTGGTTATCATCCTCAGAACTTTCTGCTGGTAATCGGCGGCTCAGCTCAAGCCGGACTCCTTTTGGAGCCCGGCTTTTCTAATACCACAACAAGGCGTCTCACAAATAAGCTAATCCGGCTTATAGGTGGATTGATAGCTGTTGAATAACTTGAACGACAGCTCTTTGGCCTGCTCCTGCGCTTCCTTGATAAAAGCCGTCACCGGCGGAGCCGCGGCCTGCAGGTTTCGGACGCCCAGCCCTATATTCCGCTGCCTCTGGGAATTCAGGTAAGATGAGCTCACCTTGGGGAGCTCATGGGAATGGCCATCTCGGGAAGGACGGTTACACCAAGGCCCTCCTGTACCATAGCCAGAATCGTGGCGGTATCCCGCACCTCGAACTGAATATTGGGTGTAATCCCGCTGTACCGGAACAAGGAGCGGATGAACTCGTCGCTGTCCCCGTTCGGCATGATAAACGGATCTGCGGCGATTTGCTTTAGCCGGATCGATGCCTGATCCTTGAGCGGATGGTCTGCCGGCAGAAACACGACGAGCTTATCCTGCATGAGCGGGATCGTATCGATTCCTTCGGCGGGCAGAGTAACGAAGCCCAGATCAACGACTGAAGATTCAATCCATTGATTGACTTCCTCGTAGTTGCCTTCGAAAAGGATTAATTCGATCCCCGGGTAGCGGTTGCGGAAGGAACCTATAATGCGGGGCAGAAGCTTGGCGGATACGCTTGGAATGCTGCCGATGCGCAGGGTGCCGGCCTCCAGTCCCGTCAACCCGGCGACCTCCTGCTTGATCAGCGACGTGCGCTGGATAATTTCCCGGATGTGGACGAGCACCTTTTTTGCCGATTTCCGTCACCGTTACCCCGCTGCGGCTGCGGTTCAGCAGAGTGGCCCCGAGCTCGGCCTCCAGGGAGGACACTGCCTGGCTTGCCGCCGATTGGGACATGTTCAGCGCTTCCGCCGCTTTGGTAAAGCTGTGGGACTCCACGACCGCCAGAAAAAAACTTCGAGCTGGGGCAAAGTCATTTTACTACCGCCTTTTAGATAAGTTATTACTAATATTATATATTAAAGACATTAATTTGACTAATATTTGAAAGAGGGGTATCTTTAATACATAAGCAACACACACTTATATATAGATGACTCTAAGGAGGATTTTCAGATGGCGGTTAATGCGATTACCGATTCAACTTTTTTTCCGATTCAGTAAAAGAAGGAACAGTGCTGGTGGACTTGTGGGCCCCATGGTGCGGACCTTGTAAAATGATCGCTCCTGTTTTGGAAGAGCTTGACAAGGAAATGGGAGATAAATTGAAAATTGTGAAATTGAACGTGGACGAAAATCCGGAGACTCCGGGTAAATTCGGGGTAATGGGAATTCCGACGCTGCTTGTCTTCAAAGAAGGACAAATGGTGGATCAGCTGGTAGCTATAAGCCTAAAGACCAGTTGACTGACGCTTTGCAGAAGCACCTGTCTTAACAACCGGCCTGAATACAAAGGGAAGGCTGTCCCGCAAGTGGGTTACCACTGAGGGGGCAGCCTTTTTTTTGTACGCTCCTGCGGAGCCTTAGCGTTGTTCTAAGTGAAGCTTCACGGGTGATGTTTCTGCCAGTTTGACATGGGCAAACCCGCGGAGCTTTAGCAATGTTCCACGTGAAGCTTTAGCATCGTGTTGGCGCCTTTTTTGAAAAAAAAGATACGGGACGCGAATCTCCTCGGCCGTCCAGCCCAGCGTTCCGATCCAGGCGAGGAGGCGGTCCATTTGCCCATATCGCTTTCCCGACAAATCCGCCGTTGGGAAAATACGGATCTCCCGTGCTGTCACGCGAACAAGCTCCTGTATCGTTTGCTGATGGAAAGCATAATCCAGGCGGTCCGCATAGGTAAAGAGAAAATGCGCGGACAGCGTCATATCGAATTGACGGCTCGAAAAGGGCAGCTCAGGCAAAACAGCCGGCACATAAGCCTCCTTATGCAGCAATCTGTCTTGCGTCCATTCGCTTAATGCCCGGGAGCGCAGTTGCCGCAGTTCCTCAGGGGAACGGATCTCATCCCATAGGAAGCAGTCGTCTGCCTTCTCCACGCCCGCAACTGCAAGTTCAATGTCCTCCAGGCCTTTGTCCGCCAATTGATCTATGGAAAAAATGGTATGCGAGGTCGCATGCGGTGACGTTCAAGCCCCTCCGGTTTCCCTGCGCGGTGAAAGAGCAGGCTCCGGCCGGGCAATCCAGTACGGCAAGCCCCTGAGTCCCGCTCGGACAAATCAAACATCCTCAAATACTCTCCCCAGGTTCGCCCGACAAAAAAATAACCCGGCTTAACTCCATTGCGTTGTTCTTCATCGCGTTGTCTTTCTCCTGCGCACTCATCTGATCTCATCTCACCTTTCTCGGCTCATTTGCATCTGCCTGCGGCTCCGCGCGCCGATAGCGGGGCGGCCGCACAGGCTCTTGCCTTTTTTCGACAAGCGGCTTCGCAGTTCCTCTTTTCAAGCTGAGGGATATTTGTCCCCTGATAAATAAGGTAAACTGATAGTAAAGGTTTTACTACATTTTTTTTAGGAAAAGGAGTTTTAAAATATGGATCAAAAGCAAAGAGCCGGCGAAAAAAGCGTTAGATTATATCGAGGACGGAATGACAATCGGCTTGGGCACCGGGAGCACGTTGTACTGGACTCTGATGAAGCTCGGAGAAAGAGTGAGGCAGGGACTGAAGGTAAGGGGAATCCCCACTTCAGTAAAGACGGAGAAGCTGGCCAGGGGAGCGGGCATCCCGCTGACTTCTTTTAACGAGGTGAAACAGCTGGACCTTACCGTTGATGGAGCGGATGAAGTAGATCCGGAGCTGCGGCTCATCAAAGGCGGGGGCGGGGCCCTGCTGCGCGAGAAGCTGATCGCCCGGGCATCCAGCAGCTCATTATCGTAGCCGACGAATCCAAGAAAGTAAGCAGGCTCGGAGCTTTTCCGCTGCCGGTGGAGATCGTCCCGTTTGCCTGGCAGACCACCATGTACAGGCTGGAGCAGGCCGGCTGCCGTCCTGAGCTGAGGATGCGGGAGGGCAAGCCTTTTGTTACAGACAACGGCAATTACCTTCTGGACTGTCTGCTGGGCGGCATTGAACGGCCGGAAGAGCTTCATACGGAGCTGAAAGGGCTCACGGGTGTCGTAGAGACGGGGCTGTTTCTTTCTATGGCGGACAGGGTGATTATCGGGACGGATACGGGAGTGGAGGTACTGGACAGGACCGGGGTGTGAGGCTTAGTAAGAAATTTTTTTTAAGAATATTTTCGATTGATGAAATTTATGAAAAGGTCTGGAAAGACCCTTCGTTCAACGCGGATAACACGGTGGCCGTCCACGTGCGCATAATCCCGAGAAGATCGAGCTCAATCCGAAGGAACCGAAATATTTAAAGGTGGTAGGGTGAAGACCGAGCTCATAACTAATGTGCCGCACAATTTAAAAAAACGCCGTTGACCTCGATTATGAATTAGGTAATTTCTATTTTTTCGGAGGTAATATGAATTGTAGGAAATCCTAAGAACGGAGTGAAGCAGCGATGCCTGATAGCCAAGACAAGGTGATTAAAGACGTCGTAAAAGAACAGTTTTCCCGAAACGCAGATAAATACGTCACCAGTGAATCACATGGGAAAAGCGAGGACCTTGCTCTTCTCGTGCAATTGCTGGAGCCGGAGCCGGATTGGCGCGTTCTCGACATCGCGACCGGCGGCGGGCATACGGCCAAAAGTCTGGCCCCCCATGTCGCCCAGGTTTTCGCCACCGATTTAACTCGCGAAATGTTGGTTTCGGCACATCGGTATGTGACGCAGCATGCGGACAATGTGTGGTTTATAGTAGCCGATGCAGAAAACCTTCCTTTTTTTTGGACGGCTCCTTCGACGCAGTCACCTGCCGGATTGCCGCGCATCATTTTCCGCAACCCGAACGGTTTGTCCAGGAGGCGGCCAGGGTATTAAAGCCCGGCGGCAAGCTGCTGCTGATCGACAACATAGCGCCCGACGACGACGAACTCGATGTGTTTATCAACACGGTGGAGAAACTGCGGGACGAAAGCCATGTCCGCTGTTACCGTTCCGGAGAATGGACTACTTGGATGGAGAAGGCCGGTCTTCAGGTGCTAAACTCACGCGTGCGAAAAAAAAACCTGGCATTCAAGCCTGGGTTCAACGCACTACCCGGTCGCAGGAGCAGGAGGAGACGGTTGTACAGTACATCTCGGCCAGTGATCAGCGTGTCAGTGAATATTTCGGCTTGATCCTGAACGATGGGAATTATTCGTCTCTCGACCTTGAGGAATGGATGGTTTTACTGGTGAAACCGGCTTAATGCCGTTTTACGCTCGTTCGAAGAGATCATCGAGAAATCTGAATGCAGGTCATTCCCTGTCTGTATTTCCTGCAATGATGCAATCCTTCGTCCCGCCTCGACTTTCGTCATAGCCGCCAAGTGTAATGCCTGCCGCCCGATTGTGATAAATCCGGTTGAACGATACCTCCACTGCTGAAGTAAGACCGCCGGCATGCTCGCTTGCCAGCTCAATCCCGTAGTCGTTGTCATGGACGTCGTTGTTCGTGATGGTTACATTTTTTGCCGCCGTCCACGTATATGCCGGCTGCCGAGTATTCCTTCCCGTAGACCGGATTGCCAAAAGATGCTTTTAAACTAAAATTGTCGCCCTATGAGGCAACAAAAAAACCACAATTAAATTTCCTATAGACAACCGATTGCTTTAAAATTCGTGAGAGATATTGTAAAGTAAAATGTGTTACTGCCATTGTTGCACGTGAGGACGAAGTCGGGCGACTTGCGCGACAAATCTTCGTTCTCGCCGATATG
This sequence comes from Paenibacillus sp. JCM 18996, assembly GCA_001313085.1. Next base: position 35,894 of record BBFE01000031.1, read on the forward strand.
GCGTTCGAGCGCGAGTTCAAACTCGTTCTAAGTCCCGTTGACGTCAACGGTAAGCACGGTCACGACTGCCCGGCGCTCACCGCAGCCGAAGGAGATTGGGGGAGTCTCCGCTTCTGGCACGAACCAGGCGTCGAGCACCCGATGCCTCTCTTCAGGGACCGAATATGAGAGTCTCGTACAATTAGACATTTTTTTCTTAAGAAGGAAGTGAAACATTGATGAAGCAATACAATACACGAGCCATCATGCGTCGCTGCTCATATGCGGCTTCGTGGGCATGTTCAGCGAGACGGCGCTCAACATCGCGATCAGTAATTTAATGGATGTGTTCCGAATTTCGGCAGCGACCGCGCAATGGTTGACAACGGGGTTTCTGCTGACGCTCGGCATTCTGATGCCGATGACCGGGCTGCTGCTGCAATGGTTTACGACGAGACAGCTGTTCATCGGCTCGCTGGCAAGCTCGATCGTCGGCACATTCATCGCGGCGCTCGCGTTCAATTTCGAAATGCTGATGGTCGCTCGCGTACTGCAGGCGGTCGGTATGGGTTTGTTGATTCCGCTCATGTTCAATACGATCCTCGTCGTTTATCCGCCGGAGAAGCGCGGGGCGGCGATGGGCTTCGTCGGTCTCGTCATTATGTTCGCGCCGGCGACCGGCCCGACTGTGGCGGGTCTTCTGATCGAGTATTTAACATGGCACTACATCTTCTGGCTCTCGCTGCCGTTTTTTTGGTTATAGGGCTGTTGGTAGGACTGAAGTATTTGGAAAACGTTACCGACGTTTCGAAGCCCCGCATCGATCTGCTGTCCGTTATATTATCCACGATCGGCTTTGGCGGCGTCGTATTCGGCTTCAGCAAGGCGGGCGAAGGCGCGGAAGGCTGGACCGGCGCGGTCGTGGTCACATCGATAGTCATCGGGCTGGTCGCGCTCGTGCTGTTCGCGCTGCGGCAGATGTTTATGAGCGAGCCGTTGATGGACTTGCGCGTCTTCAAGTACCGGATGTTCTTAGTAGGGCTGCTTATGGTGCTGTCGTGCATGATGATCATTTTGTCGAGCATGATTATTCTGCCGATGTATCTGCAAAACGGCATGAGACTTTCCGCGTTTACCGCCGGGCTCATGCTGCTGCCGGGCAGTGCGCTGAACGGCATCCTGTCACCGCGTATGGGGCGTTTGTTTGACAAGTATGGACCGAAGTGGCTCGTCATTCCCGGCCTTGTCGTCGTAGCAGCGATGTTATGGTTTTTTCTCCGGCATTACGCCCGCGTCTTCGCTCGCTTTCATTGTCGCCTTGCATATCGGCTAATGGTGGGCATCTCCATGGTGTGGATGCCGGCGCAGACGAACGGCCTGAACCAGCTGCCACCGGAGCTGTATCCGCACGGCACGGCGGTCATGAACACGCTGCAGCAGGTTGCAGGTGCGATCGGCACGGCGGTGGCGATCAGCATCCTTACGAGCGGCATGAATAAGTATTTGCACGACTCCCCCGCGCCGACCAAGCCGACCGAGCTGGCCAACGCGATGACGTTCGGCTCGCAGAACGTGTTCTGGTTCGCGATGATTGTGACGCTGATCGGTCTGGCCATGGCGTTCTTCATCCGCCGCGTCGTCGTCAACCATGCGGCGATGGATCCGATGCATTGATGTTCCGAGAGGGCCCCCAGGCCCCTTTTCTCGTTGTATAGGAAATTATGATTTTCGGTGGCTGTGGATAACTGTGGGTAGATACATTCATTCGCTGGGAGATGCTTGTTTTGTCAAATCCCCTCTATTCCAATCCAGAAGATCACCTTTGCGCCCCCTTCGTTATAATGGTGTTGGATCGATTTAGCTTCAGCGGATATTCCCCTGCTTTAACGGTCTGAGCACCCGCCGAGCACTGTCGCAATGCCCAGGAGAATCGCGGGTTGGAAAAAAATTAAAGGGAATTCCTCCATTTAATTTGACTTCGATTTGGTTACAGATGTATTTAACTGGAAAAGTGCCATCAAAATCAGCGGTTATTCTAATATTCCAGCATTCCGCGGGCCGGCACATTCCGGGCAATCCTTTTCACCATTGCCTCGGAAAGAAGGGGGCAGCCAGCCTTCTGTACATAACTTTTTTCCACATCAAGACCGCCGTCTTATGATCAATTTTTTAAAATGACGCTTTACATTTTTTTTCGGCGGGAACGGCCAGCCAAGTCAGTCTCTCATAACCCTCCATATAACAGAATGCTTCCACTCGCCAGAATGGAACGGTATGTTCTTCGTCACTTATCCATGATTATAATGTATGAACAAGACAGTCCTGGTCCTTAGAAACACGTCTTTATTCACCCGCAGGGTGATTTTGTTCTCGCTGTCGGAAAGTTGCGGTCCTTTTAGCGGGGCTATGAGCGCCGGCCGGTTGGCTTATACTATCCATTACGCTAACGCAGAACGACACTGCATGGCGGCTGTTTCGGCAGCCGCTTATTTTTTTTCACCATGAACGGGCAGTTATCTGTTAAGTGACGTCTTGCCCAGTCTTTTTTTGACTTTTATAAAAAAAACCAGCTTTTCGAGCACACGAAACGAAGCAAAGGATTATTAAACATTGGGAAGGTTTTTTTCGTTATTAAATTGGTTGATATGTGGATGTTATAGGAGGCTGGCAAGTCTGTGACGCGGGAGAGCACACGCGGGCCGCGCGGAAAGCTCACGGCCTAACGGGTTCCCTGCAGCGGCCGGGCTTACCGCGCTGCTAAGACTTCACCTGCGTCCGCCGCTGAAGCCTGGCGAACAAAAGATCCGCCAGGATGGCCAGCGCGGCGGCCGGAATCGCTCCCGCGTAGATACGCGCGGGATTGTCCATTGTGATGCCGGAGTACACCTCCCGGCCCAGGCCGTTGCCGCCGACCAGCGGGGCGATGGTGGCGACACCGATGGCGATGACCGCAGCCACCCGGATGCCGGTCAAGATAAACGGCAGCGACAAGGGCAGCCGGACCATCCAGAGCAGCTGCAGCGGGCTCATGCCTACGCCCCTGCCCGCCTCGGTCACGGCGGGATTGACCTGGGTCAATCCTACGTAGGTATTGCGGATGACCGGGAGCAGGGAATAAAGGAACAGCCCGATGACGACGGTCCTGAAGCCCAGTCCGAATACGATCATCAGCATAGCCAACAAGGCCAGGCTGGGTATAACCTGGATAATGTTGGCCACGGTCAGGATGACCGGGGCCAGCCTGCGGCTGCGGGAGGCGAGTACGCCCAGTGGAATCCCGACAAGAAGGGCCAGGATGAGCCCCGCGGCTACCATTTGGATATGGTCGAGAGTCAAGCCGATCAGATCCCGCCAGTTTTCCTGTACATAAGCAATAAATTGCGACATGGTCTGCCTCCTTTCTGTAAAAGCTGCTATTTCAGCAGTCCCGTCTTTTTTCAAATACTCCTCGGCCACCCTTTTCTCGTTGCGTTTTTTTGACATCGACCTCGTAAGTGAGATCAATGATCGTCTGGGCATCGAGCTTTCCTACAAGCAGCTTGACGGCGTCATCCACTTCGGGATGCTGCTGAAGGAACGCTTTGGTGACACTGGTGAAGCATCGTACGGCGGGAAAAAAAATGTTTGTCGTCCTGCAGAGTCACCAAATCGTACTCTTTTAGCCGGGGATCGGTGGAATAAGCCACAACTACGTCCACTTCCCGGTTGGCAACCGCTTTATAGACCAGACCAATCTCCATGGGGAACGTTTCCTTAAACTTGAATCCATAGTGCTGGGTAAAAGCGGGATAGCCCACAACCGGCCGCTCCAGCCAGGAAGTGTCCACTCCCAGACGGTAGGAACCGGCAAACTTAGCCAAATCCGAGATGGTTTTCAGGTTTTCTTTTTTTTCGGCAAGGTCTTTACGCACGGTAAATGCATAAGTGTTCTCAAAGCCGTAAGGGTCATACCATTTCAAGTTAAAATATTTATCGAAGCCGGCCTGCGCTTGCGACAGGACCTCCTGGCGGTCACGGGTCTCTTTTACGGGAAAATGGTTCTCAAAGATGACACCGGAATAAAGAGTACCCATCTGCAGCTGGTTCTGCTTCAGCATATCCAGCACCACGCTGGAGGAGGCGAGATCAGTCAGTACGTCGACTTTCACCTTAGTGCGGTCCTCAATCAGCAGCTTGTACATATACGCCAGTACTTTGGTTTCAGTGAAGGTTTGCGTGCCGATCCTCATCGTATTGGCGTTCCCGCAGCCCGTGAGGAGTCCCCAGCAGAGCGGCAGCACGAGAAAAAAAGGCCAATCAGCCGCGTGTTCCTCATCATGCTTCCACCCCTTTGTTCTGAGCGGAAGTTTCTGCGCCGCCGGCTTTGCTCGTTATTCTCCGTTCTAACCGGCCAAGGATCAAATCGACCGCCAAAGCGAGAACAACGGCCACGATCGAACCTGCCACGGTCAGTTCCTTCTTGTTGACGCTCATCCCTGAGAAAATAAGGCGTCCAAGCCGCCCGCGCCGATCATCGCCGCCAAGGTAGCCCAGCTGACGATATATACCGTGGTCACGCGAATACCCGTCATAATGTACGGCGCGGCCAGCGGAAGCTGGATTTGCAGCAGCAGCTGCTTTGCGCTGAAACCCATCCCCCCGCGCCGCTTCCACTACATTTGCATTCACCGCCCGGAATCCGGAATATGTATTCTGCATGAGCGGCATCAGAGAGTAGAGAAAAAAGCGCAAAGATGGCAGGCTTCGTACCGATGCCGAGCAGCGGAATAAGAATGGCCAGCAGAGCGAGGCTCGGGATAGTCTGCAGAACATTCGCCGCCGTGAATACTGTGGTGCGGAGCAAGCCGGATTTTGTCCGGGCCATGGCGATACCGAGCGGAACGGCGATAATGATGCCGAATATTACCGCTGCGGCCGTAATCAGCATGTGCTCCCCCAAAGCATGAAGGATGTCCCCCATCCGGGTATTGAATATGTTTATAAGGTTTGCCAGGAAGCCGTTGTTCATGAGGTCTCCGCCTCGCTTTCCGCATTCCCGTACAGCTCCGAGATATAGCGTACCACGCTTCCTTTGGTGATCAGGCCGGCAAATTTGTTGCTTCCCGTACGACAGGGACATAAGGCAGCTTATGCTCCGTGATCAAACGGACCGCTTCCGCGAGAGAGGCACCCACCGGAACGGTATGCTGGAAGGGCTTCATCAGGGTGCCTATCGTCATATTCTCATCCTGGTATTTTTTGTAACACCTGAAAAAAATAGTGACGTAGCCCATCAGCGTTCCAGCCCGGTCCACGACCAGCAGCGAATCCACGCGCCGTCTTTCCATCATATTTACCGCTTCCGCCATACCCCGGAACGGGTAAGCGACGGCGGGGTTTGTCGCCATGACCTCTTCGACGTTCGGCAGCTCCTCGGCAGTGGCATGCTCGGGCTGCAGCCTCTTGAGGCCGACGAAGGATTTTACAAATTCATTGGCAGGCTTGCGCAGGATTTGCTCCGGCGTTCCCTGCTGGACAACCCCGCCGGCTTTCATAAGAACAATATTATCCGCGATTTTTTTATGGCTTCATCCATGTCATGAGTCACAAAACGATCGTTTTCTTCAGCTCCTGCTGGAGCTCAACGATTTCGTCCTGCAGCTGCTCCCGGGATATGGGATCCAGTGCGCTGAAAGGCTCATCCATCAGCACGATCCGCGGATCCGCGGCCAGTGCCCGTATCACACCTACCCGCTGCTGCTGGCCGCCGCTCAGTTCGGCAGGATAGCGGTTCCGGTAGGTCTGCGGATCAAGATGGACCAGCTCGAGAAGCTCGTCGACCCGTTTGTTGATCCTGCTTGCGTCCCAACGCAGCAGCCTGGGAACGACAGCGACATTCTGCGCGATCGTCATATGCGGGAAAAGGCCTACATTTTGGATGACATAGCCGATACTCCTTCTCAATTCCACAGGATTCATCCGGGAAATGTCTTTACCGTCGATCGTCACTTTGCCGGAGCTCGGTACGATCAACCGGTTGATCAATTTCATGGTCGTACTTTTACCGCATCCGCTGGGCCCTATGAGCACATTCAGGCCGCCGTCTATAAATTCAAGATTCACATCCTTGAGCGCGACGAAGCCGTCCGCATATTCTTTACGCACATGTTCTAGACGTATCAATGAAGCTCCCCCTATCTATTTACCGTGCAAGTCTTATAGAACTTAATTATATGTTTACCCTCCGGATGGGAAGTGAAACACCAAGCATAGGTTGTAAATGATGGAAACCGGCAGGAATTTGTTCCTAACGCTCGTTTCCCAGGCCATGTGTAGGCTCCCAATCTTTGACCCCGTTGTCCTCCAGAATGCCCAAAGTAACGTCGGAAATGTTCGGATCGCCCAGCAGCTTGTCACGGACTTTGAATTTAATGTCATCCGCCGACGCGAGCATCAGGCCCTTCTTCAGTTCGATCAATCCTTCGACATGGTAGTAGCGGCCTTCCTGCATTATTCTCATCTGATAGATGTCCGTGACGTTCGGATCGGAAAAGATGATATCCGCGATGTGGTCCTCCACATCAGGCGGAGCGGCTACTCCGATTAAGCCCACCATATTGTCGTATCCAACGCGGAAGGACATGCCTATCATCAAACAGCCGATCACAATGGAAGCCACTCCATCCAGAGCCTCGACATTCGTGAAAGTGGTGGCTGCTACGGCAATCAGGGCAAGAAAGGAGCCGGTCGTCCCGACAAGATCCTCATAAAACACTAGGCGGGTGGAGGGAGCGGCCCTTTTTTACGTTACGGAACGCGGCAGTGGCGATTTTGAGTCCCTTTACATTGAGCCTGGCCTCCCGGGCGATCTCTTTCATCGCTTTAATCAGCACATAACCGTCCATCCCGATTGAAATCACGAGCACCGCCAGATTGATCCAAAAGCCGCCGGAACGCATAGGATGGTGCACCAGGTACCAGCCTTCGCGTATGGTCTCATAGGCCATAATTGTCACCACAATGACCGCAAGCATGCAGAATAGATGAATTACCCGGCCAAAACCGCTCGGAAAACGGCGGGTCGCCTCACGCTCGGCCAGAATGCTGCCTCCGAACACAAATAATTGATTCACCGTATCCGCTATCGAATGCATGGTGGATGCGAACATCGCTCCGCTCCCGGTGAAAGCAGCGGCGAATCCCTTGATTACAGCTATAGCGGCATTACCCAGCGCGGCGGCGCCGGACGAGGTGTTCCCTTTTTTTTAGTAAAGAGAGAAAAGAGCCGGATTGGAGTTTAGAGTCCATTGAATAATTCCTCCCCTCGAATGAAGATCATACAGTTGCAAAAAAGTAACCAGGAATGATGTCATTTTTTTACCCGGATCCTCGCTGCCTTAAACCTACTGACAGGGGAATCCGGTCCTTTGCTGCCGGCCAATCACTGTGAAATTAGAATACCAGGGACAACTTTGGTAAAATTGGATATGAATACAAGCTCGTCCAACGAGCAGGGAGTGATCAAGTGATGTCAGAAGCTTTGCCGCCAAAAAACGTGTTCCGTCGAACGTCTGATTACTTTGGAGAATGAAGTGGAAAAGGTGCTCAGCGGAGCAAAGACCGCCACCCGCCGCAATGGCCGCTATGCAGATGTAGGTGAAATTATGGAGCTTCGGGGCCACGAATTCGAAGTGACCCGCGTATACCGCCAATCCTTGGGAGAATTAACGGACGCGGATGCCCGGGCAGAAGGCTACCCTACAGTGGAAGATTATAAACAGAGCATCCTCGCTCTGCATCCCGGAATGCCTTGGCTGCCGCATATGACGGTTTGGGTGCACGAATACCGAAGGGTAGTGTAATACCGGAGAAACAGTGTGGACGAATCCATCCACACTGTTCGTCTTTTGGGGATGGTTGTATGAAAGGGGAGGCCAGAGTGTCTGTTTGGTATTCTATGGTTCTGTATGCCCATATTTTTTTAGCGTAATTTTGAGCATAGGGCCTTATTTCGTGTTATATCCGCTGCTTTCCAAAATAGAAAAGAGCCCGCCAGAGGTTCTGCCTCTGTTTCTGGACTCTTTTCGCCATACGGTGCGGCTGACCAAGCATACGGGCCATGTGTTGGTGACCACAGGCGTTCTGCTGGCTTGGCTTGGCTCCTGGAGCTGGAACACCCCATGGATTATTGCAACGCTTCTGATCCTTGTCGGATCGTTGTTTTTTTCTGGCAAGGGCCTTTTCCCCGGTGCTGCGGGCGTTAAGCAAGCCTCACACCAACGGCCGGAGCTAGTGGCCAAGTTAAAGCGCGCTTGATCCTATATCTTCTCATTACCATGACGATGATGTGGTTTATGGTCGCCAAGCCGGCCCTCTGGGGCTAGCTACTCCAGGTTGGCGTGTCTTCCGAACATAGTGCCGGAGTTCAGCCCCTTTTTTTTCTCCATCAGCTTCAATATAACCGCATCACAGAATAATAAAAGCGTCTGCTCGAATAACGCCCCCATAGGCTGTATCGTTTTATGAGTATCGCCCGCCTGCTCCTTAGGTGAGCCTGGCAGCTTGACGGTGATATCCGAAATTTTGGCGATGGTGGAATCCGGGTTAATCGTGACTGCCGCGACCGATCCGCCAGGCTTCGGGCTTTCTCGGCCATCGGTATCAGGCTTTTAGTTTCCCCAGAACCGGATCCGATGATGAGGATATCATCCTTTTCCATATTAGGGGTTACGGTTTCGCCCACTACATAAGCATCCATTCCCATCTGCATCAGCCGCATGGCAAAGGCCCGTACCATTAATCCGGATCTGCCTGCACCCGCAACGAACACCTTCCTGGATTGAAGGATGCGATCGGCTAATGTTTCCGCTTCTTCATCGGCGAGCTGGCGGGCAGCGCGATTTAATTCCTCTATGATCTGTTCATAATATTGTGTAGTCGGCATGGTCGGGATTAACCTTGTTTGATCAACTTTTGCATTTCGGCAGCCGCCGCTTTTTTTATCCTCTTCTCCGGTGATGCCGCCGCCTACAATGACCAAATCCGGCTGTGCTTTGATGACTTCAGGCAGTGTGCTTAATTTGATACCTCCAGCAACGGCTACTTTGGCGTTCTTCACTACGCGCTTGATGGTCCGAAGGTCCTCGAAGGAATTTTCCCCAACCGCCTGCAGGTCGTAACCTGTGTGGACGCAAATATAGTCAACGCCGAACGCATCCAGTTCTTTGGCTCGTCCTTCTATGTCCTTGACGCCGATCATGTCGACCAGAATTTTCTTTTGCTGTTTCTTGGCCTCTTCCATTGCGCCCTTGATGGTCATATCCTCAGCCGCGCCAAGTATAGTAATAATGTCAGCGCCCGCTTCGGAAGCCTTCATCACTTCATAACCGGCAGCGTCCATAACTTTGAGGTCAGCGAGGACTTTTAAATTAGGAAAAGCTTCCTTGATTTCCTTTACTGCCCTTAGACCCTCGTTGATTACAACCGGCGTCCCGATTTCAACGATATCGATGTGCTGCTCCACTTCTTTTACCAGTTTCTTTGCTTCCGGAATGTCTACAAGATCCAACGCTAATTGAAGTTCCATTTTGGTTCGCTCCTTATAAAATAAAATTAATGTCCTCTTTGGTATGGTTAACTGTGCAGGAAGCTATTCACTTGTATCCGCCTGTAAAATAAGGATGACAACGGTGATGCCTTGCTTTTTTTGGACATTTTCCCGGCGCTCCTTTAACATAGTAGGTACAATATTTATATTAAGCCTTGCAGCAAAAAAATAGAGAAGAATGCACTTTTTTTGTACGGTGGTTACTAAAAAAAGTTACTTTTGAACGGGATTAGGAGAACACGATGTCGGATCTGCGAAAAGAAATTTTGGACAAACTGAAAAACGGAGAGTTCAACTGCGAAAAAAGAATTGACTCTTGCGATCATCAGCGGGAAATGGAAGGTAGTCATCCTGTGGCAGTTGGGGCAGGAAGGACCTCAGCGCTACAGCGAGCTGCAGCGGCTGTTCCCGAAAATTACCCATAAAATGTTAACCAGCCAGCTGAAGGAGTTAACGGACGACGGCATTGTGCACCGTGAAGTGTATCCTGAAGTGCCTCCCAGGGTGGAATATTCGCTGACGGAGCTTGGCAGGACGCTGCTGCCTATCGTTGAAATGATGTATGAGTGGGGCATGAAGAGAATCGCGGATATTAAAAAAACGAGGAGTCCCTGAGTGGACAGGGCGGGAGTACAGGTTTAAAATAAAATTCAAATCGTGCAACAAAAAAAAGGGGACAGTTAGCATGAAGCCTGACACAAACTCGGAAGCCGCCCCTTCTGCCAGCGTGGCGTCTGAGCAGCCGCCGTGCACCGCCGGGATGCGCGCCGGGAGAACCGCG